>NZ_NHOA01000113.1 GCF_002727125.1 Halorubrum persicum | reverse complement strand
CATCCCCGGCATAGGCCTCGAAGGCGGTCTGTAGGTCGTCAAGCGCGTCGATCCACTCGTCCTTGTTCTTCTGTACAGTCTCGTAAAACGAGGGGCTGAACAGGTCTTCCATATCCACGTCCTCCAGATCGGCAAGTGTCTCGAGAGTGTCCAGCCGCGACGCTGTCTGCTCCCGGAAATCCGCGACGCGTTCGGCCGCCTCAACGGCGCGCTCCTGATTTTTTTCGGGCCACTCGCGAGGCTTGGATTCGGCAAGTTCGCCAAGCTGTTCTTCAAACACGCTGAGCTGTTCAAGGCCGCTCTCGCACCGTTCGTACTCCTCTGCGGCGTCGGCGCGCTCCGAGGTAGAAAGCGATTCATCGTTACGACGGCTGTTTGCGGCCGCTTGTCGTTCACGGAGGTGCGCCCGTCGTGGCTCGAGGTATTGGTTCTGTAGGCGGTCGAAGATGCTCGCGTCTAACTGATGGTAGTCGACGAGACAGCCGAAGCCCTCGCTCTTGACGTCAGAGACGAGCCGTTCGGTCGATAACCGCCAGAGGATTGGCGTTCGGTCGAACTTCGAGACGTGGTACTCGAACAGGTCGTCTTCGAGCCACGCTCGAAGGTTCGGGTACGCCTCATCGCTTGCGCTTCGATTTCCAAGTACCTCGTCGGCTTCCGCTAGGCGGTTAGTTGCATAATCGTCCCAGACACGCTCGAACTCCGCCTCAAGATGGGCAAGTAGGTCAATTTCGCCGCCGATGTTAGAGAGGGGAATGACCCCGTCGTCGGATTTATCGACAATATCGAGAACAAGATGGTGGACTAGATCTTTGACCATCTTCTCGAAATCGTCTGGTGTCCCAGTCACGGCATTGGGGTCTGGTACCTGTCTGTCATCAGGCGTCTCGACGGTTCTAAGGAATATTTCCTGTCGAACCTTCTCGAGAGCCGACTCGCTGATGTCTAGTGTATCGGTGATAGCTTTATCAGTACTTTGAGCGAGAGATTCGATCTGCATTTGATTTCGGCGACGACGCTTCTCCGCCTGTCGTGCGCTTTCTACAAGAGATTGATCTACATCTCCAGCTTCAAAGAGTAGCTCTGGCTCAACAGATGTCTTCTCTGTATGCGGATGTCCATAGAAGAAGCCTGAAGCGACATCCTCTGGGAGAAGTTCTGGGCCGATGTAATAGGGGCTCCCAATATTGTGGACATTCTGCTTTATGAAGAGTTCATATTGCTCCTTTGCGTTTTCACGGAGTTCATCTTGATTTTCAAGCTCCCGGAACCACGGTAGCATCCCGATATATCCGGACTCCCACTTCCGTTCGGGGGTAAGACATAGGATTAAACTATGGAAGATGTCGGAATTTAGCGCCCCAAGAAGTAGCCAAGAGTCAACATTATCCGCGAATAGCATATTACTCGCGTGTCCGAATAGACCACCGGGTGGGTAATATCCGAAGCGGCGACCAGTTCGTTTGATGTAAGCCCAAGTCAATCCCTCCCGGGTCTGGTAATCCATATTGCGAAGGACTGAGTTTGGAGCACGATCCACCTCAGCACCATTCCCGGCCCAATTTATTACTTCATCTACCTCTGGCAATACCCAGACGTCACCTCCTGCATTAGTGAATGGTCGGAAGTCATCACCCATTACCTCCCACTGTTTTCGGAGGAATCTATCGTTGTCTGCCGTCGCAAGTCCCTGTTTTACATCACCAATCCCTTCACCCGAAATACCGGGGACTTCTGGGTCTATTTTCAAATCGGTATCATGAAGATCGCGTACCTCGGATGGAAGGGAGTAGCAGATCGGGGTTCCCGGAATCCGATCGAACTCGTCAAGAGAAACTTCGAAGTAACGATCCACGTTATCCTGTGCATTCCCGAACGCAGTGTTCAGATACGTCGATTCTTTCTCTCCCTTCTCGCAATCGTGGAGCCTGATGAACGTTCCTGACGTACTTTTTCGATTTCCACTACGAACGACAGTTCCGACCGTCCCCACGGTCGCATTGTCGAGAATGCCATATCCGAACTCGGAAAGGAAATCAAATGAGCCTCGCTGTCCCACAAAGTCTGATCGGAACGACTCGAATGTCTGGTTGAATAGGAACGACCACGGAACGAGCATCCCTATCCGTCCGTTAGACTCTACAAGACGGTCACATACTTCGAAGAAGTTGATATAGTATTCTTGAAGGTAATCGTAATGATCGTTAGAGTATTTTCGAACCTCCTTCGGCATCCGGCCACGTGACCCGTAAGGCGGATTCATCAGCGAAACATCGTACTCTTGGGTCAGTACAACTAGTAGATTCAGGAAGCTCTTGAGGTTCTGTTCTCCGAACGAATCGCTCGTCCGTTCTTCGACGGCCCGCCGGAGAGCCTTCAAGAAGGAGTTCAACGACTGATGAGCCCCTTCGTTGTAGTCAGTGAGTTCGGACTGTGTCTTACTAGAGTCGAATACGTCCTCAAGTGTCCCACTCACATCGAGCAGGCTTCCGAGTGCCTCCGTGTGCTGAAACGTATCGATGATCTCGCTCAGCGCCTCGCGCAGATCAGTCCCCTCTCCAGTGATCTCGTCCAGCACTTCTGCACCTTCCTCGACCTCCGCCACGCGGGCGTCCGCACAGACGATGTCGACGTTGGGCATATCGAACTGGCCGTCTTCCTCTTCGGCACGCGTCCGGGCCTTCAGATACAGATTGAACGCCGAGAGCTGACACGATCGCAGGTCGATGTCGACGCCGTAGAGGTTGTGTTTGAGGATTTTTGCGGGGATCTCCGCTCGGTCGAGATCGTCCTCTTCTTCCCACCAAATTCGTTCCAACACATCGAACGCGTACAAGAGGAAATGGCCGCTCCCGCAAGCGGGGTCGATGACTCGCAATTCCGAGGGATGATCAAACTCGGGGGCGTCACCGGCTTCCTCGTCCGGGATAAGGTACGTACAGAGTTCGGGAACGGTTGGACTGTCCTCCGGCGTAACTAGGCGTTCCTTACGCTCTTCGGGATTGAGTGCCTCCGGCTCTGGTACCGTCGACTCCTGTCCTTTGGCTTCGAGATAGAGCTTCCCGAGAGAGTTGTCGGTGAGCATCCGGACAACCCAATGGGGCGTGTAGAACTGATTCGCCGGGCCCACGTCCTCCGGTTCGAGTGTGTTCTTTGCGTCGAGCGCTTCGACAACGGGACGGTTGTAGTACTCGTACACCCACCCCAGCACGTCGTCTCCTCGCCAGACCTCGTCGGAGACCTTGTCGAGCATCCCGCAGAGGTCTTCGAACGTGTCGTCGTCGGGATCGATCAGGCTGTAGACGGTCGAGCGGTCGAAGAGAATCTCGATCTCCTCGGCGAGGTCGTCGCATGCGTTCCGGTAGGCTTCGAGGACAGCCTCCTCCTCAAGCATGAACTCCTCGGTGACCAGTCGGTCTGCGGCCGGTGTGAGGCCGTCATCGCGGAAGGCCGTGACCTCGTCGTCGATAAAGTCCCGAACCTCCATACAGCGAAGCGCAGCCAGCCGATTGACGATCGTGTAGCCGACGCCAGTGATGTACTGCTTGTGGGCTTCGTCCCAATTGTGGCCATCGGCGGCTTCGAGTTCGATGGCTTCAACGAGGTCTTCCTGCTCCTCGCTCAGGGACGCGTCGTCGTCCGGCTTCTCGTCGAGATTGTACTCGTCCTCGAGCTGGTAGCGCACGTTCGCCTCGACGCGGTCGCGCATCTCGGTGACGACATCCTCGAGATGCTCGCGCTCTTCCTTGTCGAGCTGGGCTTTGCGGGGTTGAGTAGATTGTCCGTCCATACGAGAATCCGTGATGTTACAAGCAGAGTCAGCAAGATGTCTTGAAGATTGTCCATATCGGCCACCCTGCTTGCGCACATAGAGAACCTTCCCGCAAAACCAGTCATTTCGAAACAGGTCGATCTTGAGGTATGAGACTCTCAGGTCAGGTCGTCGGCACGTTCGTTCAAATTAACGAGTCTACGCACTAGCTGTTGAACCGGGAACAGCTCTCGGTGGTTGACATCTATCGTCCAGAACTCGACTTCGTTCTGGAACATATTTCCGAACTTCTCGTTGGTCTTCCTGTTGATCGTTTTTAAATTGCGAAGACAGGTCAGATTCGGAATGACAATATTGATCCGTTTGACGTTCACTCCCTCATACTTCTCTACTGTCCGGTTTATGGTCCGATGGTCGGAACCAAATAGTGTCTCGATTTCATAGACCTCTTTTGTCTTTGAATTGTAAACGTCCGGTCGAATCTCAGAGTGGGCCCAAGGCTCAGTTTCTGTCTGGACTCGCTCACGCATATCCTCCCAAGGGTGATCTCCCGCTGGATCCAGATTCTCCTGCCTGAGGAGAAAATCGACGACGAAGCACTTCAACAAATAATGGAGGTGTGATTCTTCTCCCTGATTGTGACTGGTAATCTCTTCAATTACACCGTGATCTGGCTCAATTTCCTGTTTGAATTTTTCTTCACCTGCGTGGAATAGCGTATCGAGATCACGCTGATCGGTCTCAAGATAGACCTCACCCCACGCTAGCCGAACGAGTTCTCGCTTAGCATCGTCAGGAAGGTCGCGTGCCCCGAGCGGTCGAATATTGATCGATTCGCGAATATCTTTTGTCGAACACAAGTGCTCATACAGAGCACCAGCAAATCGTTCATCGATAAAGAGCAAAAGATAGCCAAGAGTCTGTGTGAAGAACTCGTCAATGCGAAAGTGGAGACGCGTTAGATCAGCGTCACCCTTCTCTTCAATTAATTCTCGTGTAATTCCGTCCTCTTTTTTAACCCTACTGACGAACCCAAAGTATTCACTGTCCGAGTCGTCTAGTGACGAAATTCGATTCTGAACCCGAGTGGCTTCAACTGATTCCGCCTCTCCGGGAGTGAACAGATCCGCGAGTGGACGTCCACCTACGATTTGCCGAAACTGCTCTCGGCAGAGTGTTTCCAGTGTTTGCTTATATCGCTCGCTCTTTCTCGTCCCCGCCACGATGCAGACCGGTTCATCCATGCCGATAGAGCCCTCTGGCATTTCGAAAAGAAGGTCATAGAGATCCGGTGGAGTTCGCAAGCCAGCATTTCCAGCACCCCCATCGGAATCCTCTACAGGCGTGTTGATTTTCTCCCTACTATCCTTTTGTTTCTCTTCAGTTTCCGATACACTCTTGATCGCTGTATCTACCTCGGTCTGCGTTATCTCGGGATCATCTTCGATAGGCTCGACTTGCATGAGGTTTCGAGGAGGGAGGCCGACCTCTACGCTTTCGAGGGTGCTGTGAAGGGGCGTGACTGGTTGAATCCGCGTTGACTCCCAGATTCGTAGACGTGGCACGACAGGGTCAATCTCAGGGTGAGTTTTTTCGGGAAAACTCCTGCCGGTCTCAATCGTAACGGGGGTGATCCTCAGAGTCTCGCATAGTCCCGGCTTGTGCCGAACTACCGGGAGGGGTTCTGATGTGATGATGTGTGGCTGAATTCCGAATGGAAAGCGCTGGGGTTTCTGCGCATTATCGATCGCTTCTGCAGTGATCTTCTTGAACCCCACCGAATAGCTTGGCTCGGGAATTGGCTCTGCTACATCATCGCGCTGAATTTCTTCCTTTCTCTTTTCAGTATGCTTCGTTCGTTTCGCCGATTTCTTAGTCATCGCTGGGAAGGTTCGAGTCCACCACACCCGGATATTCCATTATCACACTCTCAAACCGAAACTCGCCGTTGCTATCCCGTAAGATATCCAGTTCGGATACTAAGAATCGCTTGATCTCCCGTATTCGACCATCCTCAACATCGGTGAGTTCCTCGATACGCTCCGTGTTGAGCCGGTAGCCATTCTGCTGGTCGCCGTACTTCCGCATCACGTTAAAGATCGACCTTATTTCTTCACCATAATTTGGCTCGCTAACGGCCATTTTTAATTTGTGGTCGATCCATTCACGGCGGGGATTCGGAATCTCTTGATCAAGGTATTCACTTAGAAGCCGCCGCCTTTCTTCATCATCGAAGAACTCCATAATGTCGTTGATCAAAGAAGACAGGTCGCTACTCGGGCCTCGGTGCTTAGTTGACACCTCCTCCTCACTAATCTCCAGTCCAAAACCATCTGTGAGGAACTCTTGGGTTTCCATTCGCTCGAAGAGTTCAGGATACGCGTAACGCATTTGTCGGCGCTCTTCGGGTAACAAATGAACCATCTGGCTCACATAGTTCCGAGTTGGTGAGATTGCCACCATCGCCTCAAACAGGTGTGAAAGGTGCTGTTTGAATTCCTCTTCAGAAACCGGGGCGTGCTCGGGTTCTTCTCGAGACTCTGTCTCGCTCATGTGCGATATTATCTACCACTAACACATAGAACCCCAGTACGGGACGAATAAATACACCTCCCGGCTCTCAGATTTTAGTTCACTGGTCTAGGCTCGAGTCTACCGCATCAACGCGAAGAGTCAGATACCGGAACTACTGGTTGTTGGAAACCGTGACGTCGGCCATGCAATTGAAACCAGACCATTCCATCGGATAACGTCCGTTCAGCCGTATCGGCTCAGCCATTCCAGCATCTCGAATCCAGTCACGTACCTGCCGTCACTCGAGCGTCTCCTCGACAGTTCTCCCCTCGTGGATGCGGAAGGCGTCGTGAAGTGATTCCGTCAGTTGAGCGACTCAATCACCATCACAGAGCCATCCGGTAGTTCATCCATGGCCTCCCGAATACGCCGTAGCTGCTCGTCAACACCTTCAAGCAACTGCTCGGCATCTTCGATCAATTCACCCACGCGTTCCTCACCCGGCGGGCTGGTTCCCTCTACCGAATTAACGACCTCTTGGGTGATCTCGTGGTCGGGATACTCAGACTGTAGTTCACTAGCGAGTTCCTCAAGTCGCTCATCAACCTCAAAGGGATTCTCTGCTTCGCCGAGGAGCTGTTCCACCTCCTCGATACTCGGCGGCTGCGACCGGCTAAGCATCTTGCTCACATCGGTTGTGACCGGATGGTTCGGATACTCTTCCTCCAGTCGTTCCGATGCTTCCCGAAGCTGTGACCACAGCGATGCCTCACCGTCGGCCGCTTCGAGAAGCTGCCGTGCGCGCTCGTACCGCTTGGCTTGCTGGATGATAGTCGGGTCGACGAGATCTTCCTCCAAGAGCGAACCGCCATTCCACGCAGTCTCGAAGAGTCGGTAAAGGTCGTTGATGGTGACACCGTCGAATTCGACGGCGACGCGGTCGGCAGTTTCCTTGCTGCTCACATCGTGAGCGAAAAGCCACGTTGTGAGACTGGAAACGACGCTCTCGGGCTCCTCCTCCGGCGGCGACTCTCCCGTGATGCGTTTGTACTGCTCGACGACGACGGTTCGTCTATGGGTGTCGGCCTTGTTGATTATTGCTCGAAGCTGATCGGCCTCGGGCACGTCACTACCGCCAACGATCGCTTGCATTTCTCCCGTAATGCCCGCTCCAGAGTAGAGCCGCTGCATCTCTATCGTCTGCTGGCTGAAACGTTCCCAGAGCGATTCGCTGTCTTCGCTCGATTGGAATAGATCTCTTGCCCTGTCGAAACGCTCGGTTTGCTGTTCGATCTCATCGAACACAAATTCATCTTTTTGAAGAGACTCGCCATCTAGTGCGGGCTGGAGAGCCGTCTCGAGTTTCTCTAGCGAGGCACTGTCACCGAACTCTCTGCTAACGCCCCGAAGGACACGTTTTATCAAAACACTATTATCATCTATCCAATCAGCCAGCTCCGAAAGCCATTCATCTGGGGAAGCTCCATTCGATTCTTCATTGATTAGTGTCTCGACGGTGTCTCGGATTTGCTCTGGGTCACCGGTTTCTATTGGATCAAACCGGATTTGTACGTCAGTCAGGCTCGTCTTGTTCCTGACCGCCCGGCCAATCTCACCCGGATCTTCAATTCGTTTGCCATCTCGACTGAGGGCGATTTCGTTGGCTGCTTCGAGTGTGATCAACAGAGCCGAGATGGACTCTCGTGGTGACCCGCGATACATACCGCCGCGCTGGACAGTCTGGACAAGCAAGTCTTCAGCACGAAGCGTGGTGTCATTGTGCTTCTTAAGGAATTCGTGACACCACCCATCAACGAGTTCTGCGCGGTCGGTATCCACACCGAGCGTAACAGCGTCTTTACTCGAGAGTGGCCAGTCATCAACGCCGCGGAAGAACCGCGCCATCTGCTTGGCATCCGGCACTTCCGTGATTCCGTTGGTCAGGACAAAGCGCGTCCCAGCGAACACGGACTGGACTTGTTGTTCGACAACCTGTTCGAACACATCTTCGTACCTGCCTTTCGTCCCACCGGTTCGGACATAGATGTCTGCGTCCGCCAGTTGCTCGCGAATCGTTGACTCGAGCGCCTGCTGTTCATCACGGTGGTCAGACTCTAACTCAGAATACGTTTCCGTCTCCTCTGAGAGGACTTCCTGCATCCCAATTACGTCTCGGAGGCGGTCGATCGTCGATTCCTGTAGATCGACGGCGACAAGAACATGCTCCCCTCCATCCCGCCCTTCGTTCGTCGATTGCCATGCCCCAACCTGATCGCTTACCTCGTCGTCACCAGCAAGCAGTCGTACACGGACAGCATCAAACTCTGGCGTCGGTGCTTGCTCAACCGGATCAAGGACTGAGTAGCCAAACCGGAGTGGGACTTTGCGCTCCCCTTCGAGGTCAACCTCGTGTCGACTGCCCTCAGAGAGGAGGAGGCTGCTCCCTTCCCGAAGAGTGTTCTCTAATTTGGCCGAAAGCCGATGTGACGGGATCTGCTGTGCGCGAGTCTTTGCTCGCGTCAGAATGTCTTCCTGTTCTTCAGAGACCAGCAGGTACTCTTCCTCGCCGCGGTCGTTCGTCTCCGTCAGCACCTTCCGATCATCAAAGAGATCGGAGAGCGCCGATTCGACATCATCTCGAACGGATCCGAACGACTCGTCAGTCGACTTGATCATCAGTCGGGCGAGGTTCGCCGGTGTGGATGGCACCTCAGATCGAATCTGATTCAGCAGGTAAAGTGCCTTCGCAAGGCGGACAGAGAACGCACTTTCATCGCCGCCAGCCGAGGGGATGAGTTTGTTCTCGACCATCTCCTGCACCCATAGCGGAATGTACGTCGTCTCTTCCACCAGCAGGTCGTACAACTCGTCCCACGTGACGAGTGCTCCGACCTGCTTGTCTCCCCACTCGAACCGCGTGAATAGCGAGCGGACGAGGATGAGCAACGCCCGACCCTGTACGTACTCCTCTTCGGTCACGCGTCCCCGTGGCATCAGTTGCTGAATCACCGTCCGGAGCAACCCGAGATCGTACTCGCGGAAGGGATACGACTCAACGGCATCCGGGTCGGCCCCGGCAATATCGGTGTATGCATCGAGCGTCAGGTCGGGCATTTCCCGGAGCGCGGATTCGACGACCTTTCCACCCTCGGTCTCCTTCTGTAGCCACCGCTTCCGGACGATGATCTCGGTGTCAGCACCCTCGAGCGGTTCTTGAGCGCCGTACCACGGCCGCTCCGTGACTGCGGTATCGTCGAACTCGCCGTGGATGCGCTCGATCGGATACTGTCCAGTCCCGATGACTGGCGGGTTGGGCCCGACACCCAACTCCGTCAGCGCTTCCATCGTCTCTTGGAACTCTCTGTAGCGATGCCGGCCATCGCCAATGAACAGCGCCACCTCGTCGAGCCCGATCAGCAATTCCGTCTCGGTCTCAGGCGTACTCAGCGACTCTTGCGCTGCTTCGACACGGTTGACAAGTTCGTCCGGGTCGAACTCGTCGGGGTCGACCTCCTCAATGGCGTCGTCGATCGACTGCTTGACCTCCTCCCGAGATTCGAACGGTGAGTCATCGAGTGTCGGAACGGCGTCGTAGAGCCAGCTCCGCAGCGACGCTCGCTCGTCGTACACATCTTCGAACGTCTGTCCCTCGTGTTCGATTTCCTGTAGCTGCTCCCAGCAGTCACCGTGGTTCATGTCGAGCTGCCATGCCCACTCGAGCAGCCAATTCGGGTCAGTGGGATACCCGAGTTCGCGGCCGATTGCCTCGTAAATGAGGTAGGGGAGTGGCGGCTCTTGTGACGCGTCCCGGTTGAGCAGGTTCAAGAAGACGGGCTTCAATCGGTCAACGTGAGAGTTAGCGACGCTCTCTCGGAAGGACTGGAAGCCCGGCCATCTGTTCGCCAGCTCTTCGCCAAGATCGGCAAACTCCGATTCGGTGTCTGCAGCGAACCCGATGAGCTTCAGAAGGTGCGTCTTCCCTGATCCGAACGTCGCGGAGATGTAGAGGAAGCGCGGTTCCTCGTGTGGATACTTATCGACAAGATTCCCGAGCGTGGTGAGCACGTCGCGAGCGCTGTCGGTCTCGTAGAACTCGCGAACGTCGTTTTTGGCTTGCGCTCTGGCGTTGACCTTCTGGACTTCCTCTAGTTCGCGAGTCGGAGACTGCTGGAAGATGTCGTGAATGCGTGTGTTAGTCATTGGAGATGCACCCCCTCAACCCGGCCGTCGATCTGGTGGGCCGGGTAGTAGTTGCGCGATTCCTCACCGAAGAAGCTCAGTTTGCCGCCGACGATGTCTCCGGGGAACGGAATACCGATCGTCGACTGGACGTTACGGCGATCGAGTTCGTCGAGCAGTTCTGACGCACGCGTGAACGGATAGAGGCTGCCGAGGTGCGTGAGGAGAACGACGTGTCGCTGCTGGGCTGGCGCGTCGATGTTCTCGACCATCACCGCAACAAGTTCCTCCGCTAATCGGTCTTGCATCGTTTCGGTGATGGTCGCTGGCTGGCTGTTCTCGCCGAGGTCGACCGCGAGTTCGAAGACGTCGGTTTCGACAAACAGCTCGTCCAGCCGGAGGGGTTGAACGGTTCCGTCATCTGGGAACTCCTCGGAACGATGCGGGTTCGTCGCCCACTCGGTGAGCCGTTCGGCGACCCGTCGCTCGTACTTCGGCTGGACGGGGACGATCACGAACGGATTTCGGATACCGCGCCGTCCGTCGGCGAACTGTGCGAGACGCTCTGTGAAGTCGTGGAAGGGACGTTTGGTCGTCATCGGATGATCACCCCCGATTCAGTCCGCTCGATACTGAGGTCGTGGCGTTCGACTAGCCGTTCGAGTTCCGAGTCCAGCGATTCGCGATCCGACGGGAGAACCCCAATCGCCGTGATCTCTGTAGGAGACTGATCTCCAACGAGTGTCTGTAGCTCCTCGAACGTATCTCGTAATTCGTCGATGTCGCTACCAGCAACGACGGCGAGGGGTTCGGTGTCGAGCAGTGTGTTTGTCGCTCGAATGAAGTCGTCAGCCTCAGTATTGGTCGTTCCACCGGTCACCGTCGAGACCACGTCTGAGACATCCTCGTACCACGATGCGGCGCGACGGAGTGGTGTGATGTATTTGCTCTCGAAGGCCGGCCGAACGTTCGACCCAAACTCGCTTGCGGGCTGGATCCACGGATGCTCCTGTAACTCGTCGACGAACGCATCGACCTCGGTTTCCGCTCGGAACGAGCCCCACGCGGTCTCGATCGCCTCGTCGAGGGCGGGTGAGGTAGTTTGAGCGTCGTTGAACCGATCCCAGCCATCGTGTGTCCACCATTCTCCTTCGTAGCTGTCGATGCTCTCGCGAAGCGTCTGGCTGGCCGTTTCGCACTCTTCGGTCAGCCAGTCGTACGACTGCTGGGCGAGAGTCAACTGCGAGTCGATTCGTGTGAGTGCCGGGAGACGCAAGCTCCACACTTCCTTGGCGTCGTCGTACCACTCCTGAGCGTCGTTGGTAGCTTCGACGACGTCTTCCCAGTCAGTGTCACGTGATTTGACGGCCTCTCGTCGGTCGGTTGCGCTCTGCTTCTCGGCTTCGAGCGCTTCCACGAACGATTCGAAGAGGTTACGAATGGCGCGCGTTTGGATGTCACTCTCGGCGACCAGTCTGACGTCTTCTACGAGACTCCCGAGTCGACCCGCGAGCGTGTCGTTCGCGGACTGGAGTCTAACGATTCCGTCCGGAATGGTCTCCGTCGAGTCGACGAATCCCCCCTCGCGAAGAATGCCTCGTACATCGCCATTCCCCGCGATCTTGAGACGCGTCGTCGTCAATTTGTTGAGGTCGATGACGGCGTCGAGTTCGAGGGAGTCGCCCGTTTCGTCGATCGGCAGAAAGTCCCCCTTCCGGCAGAGGCCCCAGATGATCGCACACAGCGCGGGGCGAGCGTCCTCGTACATTGGCTTCTTCTTCACGATGCCGTCGAGAATCGTTGCCATCGCGAGATTCCCGCCGCGTTGCTTCAACTGTCGGCCGGTGAAGGCGCGCACGTTATTCTGGATCGATCCCTCGTGCGTTTCAGGGTCTTCTGTCGCGACATCGATCTGCTGGGCCCACGTAGGGAGCGGGTCTTGTGCAGAGAGTCCCCGGAGTTCTTGTAAGTGCTCGTCGCCAACCTGCAACATTACGGGATGGAAGTCGTCGGGGTAGTTGACGTCGAGATACTCCTCGACTCCCGAAACCATGCCACCGATCTGATCGCCGCGATCTTTGACGTCGAACGTCCCACTCTTGAGCGCCTCGACGAGTTTGCTCTGAACACGAGCTGCGCGGTCGGAGAGGTCACGCTCGACGGACTGTGGGAGTGTGTGGTCTCCGACGGCATCTCTGAGCGACCACCACTTGATGAGACTGTCACGGAGATCGTCGAGTCCATCCTGTCCGATCGTCCACTCAAGCGGGTCGCCGTCGTAGCTGATGTCTGCTGCGGCGGGAGAAATCCCTTCGACGGCGATCTCGACATCGAGGGCGTCCTCAGCGTCGACGGTCGTGTCGAGTTCGCTCCCGTCGATACTGAATTCGTAGCGAACCGGATACTGCTCACCGGTATCCGGGTACTCAGCCGATGTCGGAAGTGAGAGGTCACGCACGATGTCCTCCCAGAGATACCCGTCCACGGCTTCGATGATGGACTGCCAGTCCGGGTTGTCGAGGTTTTTCTCGGAGGCTTCGATGATCTCACGCTCCTCCGGATGAGTGAACGCGTACTTCGGCCCGGTTTCGTCGTGCGTCGGCCGGATGAACTTTCGAAGCCGTTGGAGCGAGTCCTCAACGCGGTTCTCCATCTGGAACTGCGTCGGACCGTCGAGGTCACTCAACACGGCGACTGCGAGATTCCGCTCAGACATCGGAATCGTATCCGGAATGTGCTGGAGGAGTAACACGGCCTTCGCGACATCTACGTCGATCTTCTCCAGTTCACCTGCCTCGTACTGTTCTTCGATCTCCTCGATGACCCCCACGTCCTGTGGCGTGATGTCATCGAGTTCCGGTTCGATGAGGTCGTAGAAGTCAACCAGCGAAATGACGTGATCTTCGTTACCAGCCGTCATCCACTCTTCGAGAAGACCGTGAACAAGAGCCAGAATCGCCCGTGCGGTTCCCGAGAAAATCGACTTCGCCGGATCGTGGGCTTCCTGCCGGAGATTCGAGAGAATTTCGAGAAACAGCGGTGGCTGGTACGGCAAGAACGGGTAGAACTCGATGAGCCGCTCGCGGTCGATGTTGTCGAGCGGTGGGTCGGTGTTCTGTTCAATACCGGAGTATACGAGTAATGTCTCGGGCTCGTTACTGGTTCGGTTGAGGACGTGTTCCGTCTCTTCTCTTCCGGAGTCAGACTTTTTCAGGAGGCGCTGTGTCGATATCTCCCCAACGTGGCGGCTTGGAAGGCCAAATCGGTGGGGGAAGCGATCCTTGACGATACTGAAATCAGCCCCACGAGCTGCGAACTGTGGTTGGACGTCTTCGATTTTTGCCTGAGCGGTTGCCACCAATTGGATATCACCGTCACCAGTCTCGTCGACGCTCTCTGCAAGGGTCTGTAACTCGGTGAGCCGATCGAAGTCCGTCCCGATGAAGAGACTGACCTCGTCGAGCAGTAGTACGAGTTTGACCGGGCGTCCGAGTTCTTCTTCGCGATCGCTGCGCAGTTGTTCGAGGCGTCCAACCATGGCCTGTGGATCGAGATCGGACGGCATCAAGTCGTCTAACCCGTCTACCGTGCCGGTCTCTTGCTCGAAGAGAGTCGGGAGAACAACGTCTGCAAGCGCGTTGTACTGCTGAACGTCTTCCCAGTCGTACTTCTCGGGAGAAGCAAGCGTACTCTGGAGTGCGGTTTGAGTGTTGGCAGTCCGGTCGTTCCATGCGGCGGTCGTGCGGTACCAATCTTCGAAAAAGGCGACGTCGAGTTGCGACGAGAGCCCACCCTCGACACCGGTGAGTCGTTGCGATGTGTGAGCACCGCGGAGGACGATCTCGCTGAAGCTCAGTTTCTTTTGACCTTGATGTTTCAGGAGGTTCACTGAGATCGGGATGACCTCGTATTCATCATGAATCGATGACCACGTGGACTCGAGTGTATCCAGTTCCTGACCGTCCGTGAGCTGCGTCCAGACATCGTCGCGCTGTCGCAGCCAGTCACTATCCAACAGCCCGCGGAGCACACTGAGAAGGTGACTCTTCCCGCTCCCGTAGTACCCGTAGAGCCAGTAGTTCGCGCCCGATCGCATGTCCTCGGAACGGCCGAGCAGGCGCGAGAAGAAGTCAGACAGGAACTCCTCAGATTCTTCGGTCACGTGGTAGGTGTCGATCGATTCCAGCCGATGATCACGACCGTCATCTTCCCGGTCGATACGGACTGACTCCTCGAAATCACTCCCGACGTCGGCGGCGTACCAGTCTTCGTCCGTCATATCTCGCCCTCCCACGGGTCAGCCCAGCTGTATGTGTCATCAATCGGCTGGAGTTTCAGCTCACCGTGAATGCCGCTCGCTTCCCAGCTTGAGTCGTCGCTCACTCGTTCAGCTAAGGAGTCCCAGTACTGGTCCGGCTGGAAGAGGTAGAGCCAGCCAGTCGGTTGAGAAAGCCAGTCATCGCCGTGGGTTTCCCACGAGTAGCCTGACGCCACGAGTAGTGGCGTCGGTCCGAGGTTGGGAATTTGTCCTTGCAGGGTCTGTTGTGTATCGAGCACATCGATCTCCCGCATCACCGATCGGAGGCCTTCTCCCCAGCGCCGTGTTGTTGATTCCGCATAGCTAAACTCACTCCCGTCATCGTAATGAAACTCATTCAGGAGGCGCTCAATCGTCTCCTGATCGAAATTCAGCCCGTCGACACCAGACTTCAGAAGCCGGTCGACGTACCGGTGGGCGGCGTACTGTACGAGGGGGTCATCTTCGAGTAAGTAGAAATACAGTACCTGCGCTTTGTCGCGCACTGTTTCACACTGGTCAAGCACAGAGGGGAGTTGGACGATCGACGGGAGTTCACTGCCGACCGTCTTGAACCGGGAACTGAGAGCGCGATAGATCCCTTTCGAACTGCCGCGCGTACTCCGTTGGTCGACCCGTTCGTCGATCCATTTCTCCTCAACGACTGTCCAGTCCCGGTGCTTGGCGTACAACTGAGCAAGCGTCTCTGCTCGATCGACGAGGAGGCCGCATCGAGTAAGCGTCATCGACACTTCGTCGTGAGAAAATGTCGAGTCGAGCGACGATAGGGAAGCGCCCCTCCCGTCGGTGCGGAGAGTCATATGTCATCTCAACCCATTCACACCACTTAGTTGGTGACATCCTCGCTCGCTGTGAACACTAAGCAGAGATTTCCTGCAGTGTTATCAAGAGTGGGCGATCTTAACCAACATCACCATCTCAATAGCAGTTTTGTTGGTTAATTTTTCCACCTGTATCTGGTTTTCAAGCTGTATTGAAATGTTTAATCGCAGGGCTGAGGCGGCGATAAATCAAGTGACAGCGCCGCTTTGTAAAGATTACAGCAGCGGAACTAACCAATTTTTCGGTACGTGACGGTTCAGTCTACCACCACACCTCTCTTCCCTCTTGGTTGCATATATGCAAAGGCATTAAGTGGCTGTCTTGCATATACGCAAGTGGGTAGAGATAGATCATGTTCGAATCTGTCACCGACGCCGAAATTGAAGCCGCGATAGCACAGAAGGACGATCCCGACCACGAAGACGCCTACACCGTCGAGGAGATCCGAGACGTGCTTGACAAAATCAACGGATACATCGTCAACAACTGGAATCTCTACCAAGACGCGATCGACGTCGATGCCCAAGAGATTGTCCACGAGGACGACGGTATCATGGTTCTCGCGGATCACTCCGGTCACTTCTGGAACGAGCAGTTTAACGTCATGGACCTACCGGACGATGAGCACGGCATCCTGCAATCGATCGTCGTCTCACTCCACCACGACGCCGCACGCGCCAACTGCGATTTCTCGTGGTCGGTCGTCTACCCCGTCGTCGTCGAGAAGCCGAGTGCGTTCCGAGCTGGCGAGCAGCAGGTCCTCCGAGAGATCGCGCGTCGAACCGAAGAGTTCGGAAGCGTCGCGAGAGCGGTCGACACGCTCGCCACCGAAACGCACGGCTGGAACAAGAGCAGTTGGGCGAGCCTCACGGGACGGAACCCGTCGACAGTCAGTCGGACGACTGATAATTAACTAACTAGTATGGCAAATCAAGACCACCTTCTCCCGCCAGCATTGACGGTCTGCTCGCAGTGTGGTGCGGAACGCCGCTCGTTGTCCAAGCATTGGTCTCGCAGCGCGAGTTGCGAATATCCAAGCATCGATGAGAACCTCCACGAGTTTATACGAGGTTTACTACTTGGTGACGGATCTGTTGATGGACATAAGACCGCGATGATCGAGGTGAACTCTCGCAATCAACATCTTATCAAATGGATGCACGACCAGCTTGGTTGGCTCTCTCGCGGCGTTACCGTGACCCAACGGCAGGGAGACGATCTCTACCGGCTCCGAACGATGTCGCACCCAGATCTTGACCGGTATTGGACGTGGGCGACTGAGGTCCCGTCAGATTGGGTTTTGACACGTCGAGCGGCGCAACCGTGGTACGCCTGTGATGGCGCGATCTCCTTCACTGGGCACAATAACGACCAACGTAAGATGACTTTTTCAGCAACTGACGGCCAGTTTCGTGAAAGTGCGATATCGTTGCTCAACGAGGCTGGCTACGACGTAGGGGAGTGGAATCGACGCATATTTCTCCCTAAATCTCAGATCACTAATTGGCTAGACTGGCTGGGGGATCCCGTGCCGGGTGTGGAGCACAAGTGGGCCAAATCCCCGTCTGAATATAGTAGACGTTAGAAATAATTACTCACCTTGGGGATGAAGAGTTGATCAAGAGCAGTGTCGATTGCTGTTGTCAGCTCGTCGAGTGAGTCGAAAAAGCGGTTGCTGAGCGCTGCTTGGAGCTGTCTCCAGCATTCCTCAACCGGGTTCAACTCCGGCGAATATGACGGGAGCGTTACAAAGGCGAGGTCGTCACGGGCCGCGAGGTCTGTGACGGCCGATGCCTGAAAATACGGTGCTCCATCGAGCACAATGATCAAATCCTCTTCAAATTCTTCACATAGTGCTAAAATGAAATGTCTCGCGTGATCGGCGGTAATGTACTCTGTAAATCGAGGAAAAAAAAGCGATCTCCGTCCTTGGTGATCGCGCCGAGCAAGCACGTCCACTTTCTCTCACACAATATCGAGATAGCCGTTTGTGGTAGATTGTCTATTGGTACCATCTCAGCGTATATTGCGCAATTTGATTAGGCGGATTTTCTATTCTCTCGATGCCTAGTACGCAGCTCTCATCGACCGGCTGTTTCAGATGAGAATCTGTCCGAAGAAGAGGATTCCAACAGAGCCGCCGGACTCGAAGTTACTGATTGAAGAGTTGAACTCCTAGGTCGTTGCTGTTCCTCGCCGGTAGCTTGTGTATCACCTCCACCGTTTCAACGAGAAGTCCGCTTCGGCAGAACCGACAGGAGGACCTCCCCGTGGCTCGGGTGGCCCTCACCAAGATCACGAAGAGTCGATTCTGGGTCGCAATAGCGGCTTGGACGAGCAATCTCCAGTCGGGAGATATCTCCCCGACGCCGAACCGAATCTATAGGCGGAACAGGCCGAGTGCCTCGAGGCTTGGCTCCGAGACGGTCCACGTATGATATTTTCCAGACAGGATTGTGCGCCGCACAGATAGGGTACAATAGGCCCAAGGAAACTCTGTGCGAGCGCGCCGCTTCCAATCTCGCTTGCACGTATCCATGAGCAGCCAAACACCACGACACAAAGTCGAACGCGTTGCACAAAAATACGGGCTCGTCGGAATTGGAGACGAGCTGGTCGACAACTGGGGTTCGAAGCCGTCGGACAAGTCGGTCCGGGAGCTCGCAGCGGACTTCAATGTCGAAGTCACAGATGCTGCACTTCGCGGAGCCGGGGTCGTGCTTGACCGTGATGTCGTCAAGTCGATCGCTGAACAGCTTGCTGATGATGCAAACTCACTCACAGCATCGGCATTCACGGACCGTGACGTTGACCTAAAGACAGTCGGAGAGAGTCTGGTGACCTATCAGTCCGTCCACGACTACCTGTCTGACATCCGGAACGAAGAGTACACCGAATCTGTCCGGAGTAAATCCCAGCTGATCACCGACCTCCGGAAGTTGCAGGGGCGCGCTGAAACAGTCGATGCACAGACGGTGTCGAAACTCATTGCCCGGGAGGATGTCGATGGCCCTGCACCGAACCTCAACATCGATGTCACCGCACTGTGCCCAGTCTGTAATACCACGACGGACCTGCTGGACTATCTTGAGCATGGCGGGTGTCCGTCACCGGAGTGTTCAGATACCGCCTAGCAGAAGCTACTGAGTAATCCACCTCTGCGCTCAGTAGCTTCTCAGTCGCCGAGAGTAGGTTGTCAGTCCATTTTTCGATTGTATTCCCACGCTTGGGTGCGAACGAGCACCGGAAGGATGTCGAAGAAGCGTGGGCCGGGACTGATCACGCTGCCCTCATCCACTGTGAGCACGTCGAGCTCGACGAGCGGGCCGAGATGGTACCGCTTGAGGCTGTGGTACATCTCGGTTGCATCACTCCGTGGCACTTCGACCGCCCGCTCTTGTTGCTGGTAGGCGACGACGTGTGATGCGACATCCTGCAGTGGCATCTCCCATCTGCTGGCAGTCGCCAGACACCAGATCATCTGGCGGCGGCGAGAACTCGAGAGCAGTTGGTGGATGTCGGCATCCGATGTGAGGTGGGACTGATCACGGGAATCGATGTTACTTGTTGGTACTGCCATTGGATGTAGCGAGGGCGGTGAATTCGGCGTTAGCGAGCGGTTCAACACCAGCGACATGCCAGCCGCCTGTCGTCTGGGTATGTTCGATGAGCCACCAGCTCTGATTCTCGGTGTGTGGCCGGAGACGGAGCTTGCGGGCTGGACCAGTTGGTGGCTCAACCGACAGTTCGAAGCCAGTATCTGCGATCACTGCCCGAGAAAGCAGTGGGGGTGTGTACGACTGTTGAAGACCGTTACCGGCCTGATCGTGTTTGTTCATTGTCTTTTGTGGGCGAAACGAGCCCACCAATCAAGCACCACAAATGCGGTCCACAGCGCTCTCACTAGCGGCCACTCTCCCGTTTGTAAAACTATTCTGAGGGGATTGTGCGCCGCACAGACAGTACTGACGGGTCCCAACGGGTATGTGTGCGAGCGCGCCGCGGTGGCCCCACTCGTACACACCCATGAGCGAGACACCACAACAGCAGAAGATCGAACGTGTTGCACAGAAATACGGCCTCGAAGAGGTTGGAGACGAGCTGGTCACCTACTGGGTCGGCGACGGTCCAGATAAATCGGTTCGCGAACTCGCGGAATACGTCAATTTCCGCGTTACAGATACCGCTCTCCGGAACGCAGGCGTCATCCTCGATCGTGAAGTCGTTGAATCAATCGCTGAAAAACTCTCGGCAAGTGACGCGCCCCTCACAGAGACTGAGTTTGGCGATCACGATGTCGACTTGAGTGCGGTCAAAACGGATCTGGTCACCTACCAAACAGTGTACACGTACCTGCGGGAGGTTCGTGACATTGAGTACCCGGAGACTGTCCAGACCAAGTCCCAACGGATTGACGACCTTCGTAACCTCCACGGCCGCGTGGCGAAGGTGTCCCGGGACACGACGACCCAGCTGATCCAACAGGGCGATGTTGATGGACCTGCACCGCGCATTGAGGTTGATGCCACGGCGCTGTGTCTGGATTGCCAGACGGAGACAGACTTGCTGATCTATCTCCACAACGGCAGCTGTCCATCGCCGGAGTGTCGCAACAACGTGTGAACCGCTCCGGGGCTTGACCCCGAATTACTCGCCTTCTTCCTCTTTGACTTCCTCCCACGACTGAAGTCGTGGGCTCTCTCCTCTGTTCTCTGTAGGCCGTTATTCGCGAAGGTAGTTTAACCAACAACTCGCCCCATTTTGCCTGAAGTTGGTTAAATATTTCCTGTTCCTTCACCCGGACTCAAGCCGCGTCGAAACGTAGCTCATTATACCCGAAGAGAACTGTAGCTTGCTTCTCAATCAACTAGGTCACAACGGCCTCAGCTTAGGTGGGTAACCTGTGAGGAGAGGTATTCTTGGAGGGCGATGACTGTTTCTTCCGAGACAGCTGAGGCCCCGAAATCACTCCGAAATCCGTGTTTGAGTTCATCGCTTTCTAAGATCTCTAGTCCACGCTCAAGTTGCTCTCTGAGTGCATTATCATCCCCTCGCTGCAAGTGAGGCGTGACAGCGTCGAGGTCAATTTCTTCGGCCACTGCGAGGACATCTCGGAGATCTGTTTCACGAGCGCTGTGGAGTTTTGCTGCGATGAGGACTGCTCCATCGATAACCCTGGCAATTGTCGTCGCCGTTCTGCCGCTCACTTCCTGCTCGTGGCTGTGGTCATAGAGATAACTGAACGACCACTGTGCCTCTGTCTGGCGACACCCGGGCCCGTTCACTAGCAGGTCGAAGCCAATTGGCTGTTGCGGTGTGAGCCGTTTTTCGTACTCGATCACTTCGGTGTCGTAGAACCACTCCTTGGCGTGGTTGTCCATTTCTTCGAAGTCCCCCCGTTCAAGAAACTCAACGAACTCGGACTTTGAGTCTGGTGCGACGACGATATCGAGATCTGTAGAGAAACGAGCATTGAACGCTGAGACTGCGTAGCCGCCAACGAGAACGTATTTGTGACCCTTCTGCGTGAGCTCCTCAAGTAGTTCGATGAGTGCATCACTTCGGTTGGTGAAGCTCATGTTCGAGCTCGTTCTGTTGCTCGATACGTGACATCGAGGTTGAGGTCCTCGTACATCCGGTTGAGCATCGCCAGCGCTGACTGGAACTGGGCATAGTTCTCGTGCATATACTCGATGGACTCAGTCCGTGGAATTACCGGGTATCCCTCGACATGCTCAATATCGAGCGAGGGGCGTGGCTCGAGGACGATCTGCAGTGCCCCGTCCAGCTCGTCGCGGGGCTGTCGCTCAAATACGGTGGGAAGGCCAAACGAGTCAAAAAACGCTTCCCACGCGTCGACATCTTGCTCACGAACAGCGAGGAACAGTGGATAGTCATCTGGGTTCCGCCCAACTTGGTAGCCGCCTTGAGTCCACACGTAGACGGCGTCGATCCGCGTAAACGCGAACGGCCACTCACCAAACTGTGGGATGACGTAGGCCTCGTCGATGGAGGGGGAACTGACACCGGCGCTGGCAGCGACGAGTTCGCGCGCTGCGTCGCGGACGCGCTCGTCGACGACGGTGAGGCCGTCATTATACGAAACATAGCCTGCATCTTCCAGCTGATTGACGGCCTGTCTCACCGTCTCGTACGGTATGTGGAGGCGTTGAGAGACACGGCGGATGGAGTCGCCACTCTGGATGGCAAGGAGAGTCTGGGCCGCCGTGTTGTTTAATACCTCATACATCTTATATTTACCAATAATCCGGTAACAGTTAAAAATCTTTCTTGATTGATAGTGAAGCCACTCGCTCCATTCGTCTCAAAAGTCGTCGTGAACCTACCAGAAACACGCAGAGCGGGGGAACTGCTTCGTGGCCAGCCCGGGAGCTTCCCGCTTCGATGAGGCCACGTACGGGAATCAACGACGAGTCTCTATGAGCTCTCAGAGCGGTCGCAATCCCTGCAGACGTGGATCGGAAACATCACCGGCTTCAAGGGCTAGAAATCGGCTCACCAGACCCAATGAGGGTGCGAACTCGACGTGCAAGAACCGCAGACGGCAACTGGCCATGAACTGTCTCTCGGACACACCCGAACGTCTCGACTGAGGTGTGAATTGTCGCTGCCGGGCCGAGCTCTTGACGGAGAATATGCTCGTAGGCGGCGATCTGGAGTTCGTATCGCGATTGCGTTGCGTCGAGTGACTCATTCAACGCAATTTTGAGATCGGCCAACTGCCACTCACCATCGCCCAGATCGATGAGGATGTCGGCCTCACCATGAACTTCAACCTCAACCCCACCAGCGGTCACGAGTCCGCTCAAATCGTGGTCGACGTAGACAGCCTCCGCCGCTTGGATCTGTGCCCACAGGTCGGACGCGAGGAAGTCCGACACGACTGATGCGTGGTAGAAGCTGACGAGGCCACCACGCTCAGAATCTGGCAACATCTCGATCGACTGCGGCGTCACCTGTTTCATCGCGTCCCGAAGTGCTGTCAGAACGGGGGTGCTCCACATATCGATCTCGGCGGCCGGCATGTCTATCTCGGTGAGGGTGAGCAATGCGTCGTGGAGACAGGTTCCGACGGCTTCTGGCCCAAGCGTCTCGAACGTGATCGGGAGGTCCGCAGACACGCTGTCGGTCTCCGTGTGAATCGGCTCGTCGAGGAGGTGGGCACCCACGGTGGCGGCGACGTCGTCAGTCAGCGGATACGCCGTACTCGGATCGAGAAAGCGCGGGACCCACGGCTCCAACTGGTCGCGACGGGGTGGAACCACACTCGTCATCGATCGCGGCGTGTCGGGCGTCACACGCGTCACACCGCCGTCGACGTCATTCACGCCGATCGTGAGATCGCCGGCACTGGACGGCTCGTCGATCGGATATGTGGCTGTCTGTCCGGGTGAAAACCCGAGTGTCTCATCCAGCGTATCGAGCCAGCGGTCACGCGGCTGGGCCGTGCCGGGCAACCTCTTGGGAAGCGGGATGACGAGATGGTCACGCGCCCGAGAGAGCGCCACATACAGGAGCCGCCACGCTTCCCCACGCATGTTGGCCGCCACGGACTGGAGATGGTCGGGCCCAAGCAGGTGCGGGCCCCCACCGGCAGTGTCGTCGAGCCAGTGCTCGGTCGCCCACCGCAACCCGACATCGCGTGATGCGACGCCCTGTCGATCTCGACCGCCACCGCTTGGCGTGTAGAGTCCCCCATCAAATGGTGGCAGTTCGATCTCGGGTGCTGTCTCGACGTTTGTCGGCGGGGCCAACGCCGCAACGTTACCCTGTGTGATGAACCGCTGGGAGAACGGGCCAGTGTCCCAGAGCTTGAACCCCGGCGTTGCAAGCACAATTACGTCGTCTTGATCGCCTTTTAACCGGTGGACCGTGCTGAAAACGACGTCGGCATCGTCGGTCACGCTCGGGATATCTGGCCCCTTGTGCGGGGCCGCCCGAAACGGCGCAAGCAGATCACCGAGGTCGCCCGGTGCATACTGCGTGTCAGATTCCCACTCTTCGACAGTATTTGTGAGCGCGTCGAGCGCGGCCACCCGTTGTGCTGCCGACAGCTCGGTGAATTGGTCGCCCGGATCGGCTCGAAGGGCGAGCTGCTCGATGATGTCTTCGAGATATGTCGACGCTGGAACGCGGTGAAACCGCCCCAGCTGATCGCGAAGATCGCGCAGGCCACAGAGAACGTTCCGGGTGTCGGCGTCGAGGTCGTCGGCGGCACAGATGGCGTCGAGGTCGTAATCCGCCCGCTCGAACCGGTCGTGAAATGCTGTGAAGTCGAACGGCGAGTCCGTCAACAACGCGCGTGTCTGGGCTCGATCAGTTGGTGCAGTGAGCCAGTCACAGACAGCAAGGACCGCCTTGACCACGGGACACGCAAAGAGCCTCGAACTCGCGTTTTGCACGGTCAAGCCCGCGGCCTCGAACGCGTGCTTATACGCCTCCATCCGCGTTCGCTTTCGAAAAACGACGGTGATCGACTGTGGCTCACCGGTGTCATCCGTTAAGGTCCCATCAGCGATCCCACGAGCGAGATACTTCGCAAGGATGTTTGCCTCACCAGTACCCCTGTCAGGGTTGACCCACTGCGTAGAATCCGGGGTAGTACCACCAGTGAAGGCTGCGACGTGGATGCTTGGATCGTCGGTGGGGTTTCGATCTGCGTCGAGGCCGGGGTACGTCGTCTCGAAGTCGCTGAGTCCGCCGCGTTCCGGGTCATCGAAGACGGACCGCATGATGGTGTTGATGCCGGCGGCGATGTCTGGGGTCCCCCGGTAGGTCGTTGCGGCCGTCACCGTCGCATGGGTGTCCCAGTCGATACCGAGATACCGGCCCTTCTGGGAGGCGCTCGCGAACAGCGACGGATCGGCGTGTCGCCACAGGTAGACGCTTTGGAGTGTATCGCCGCACGCGAGGACGCGCATCGAGGAAGTGACAAGCTGGGACAGCGCCGCATGCTGGATGGTGGAGACATCTTGTGCTTCGTCGATGATCACACTATCGAGCCGCGCGTGGTACCGCTGACGAAGGGCTGTGTGCTGGTCGGTGGTCGGCCCATCGCCATCGACTGGCCAGTCACCCTCGAACACGCTTGTGACGGCAAAGGCGACGTCGGTGTGAGAGACCACGCCATACTCACGAATTAGGCTTCGGTACTGCTCGCGATACGCCTCGAGGACGTCACCAAACGCTGTCAGCGTCCCGTCCCACGCGTCGTAGAGTCGCTGGTCAGCAGCCACAATATCCTCCCACTCAGCTGCTGAGAGGGCGGCGTCGGTGTCGGCCGCGATGTCGGCGTCGGCGACGGCTGCAATCGTCGCCACGATATCCTCGCGACCGGTCGTTCGTCCTTCGGGATACACCGAGTCCTGTGTGGTACGGAGTTTGCGCTCGAAGGCCGCCGTCGAGAGCCGCTGATCGCGACAGTACCGCACGGCGTCAGCAAGCATCTCCTCAGGAGTAGCTGACCAGCCGTCATCCGGATATGCTGCTTCCAACGCGGCGATTGCGTCTTCGTGGGCGGGATCGCTCGCGACGGCGTCGTAACACGCTTTGTGCACCGTTGCCAGCAACGCCTCATTCCCAACTGTTGGTGTCTCCTCGAAGCCGAGATCGGTGGCCAGCTCGCCGAAGACATCACGCAACACGCTATCGACAGTGCCGATAAACGGCGCGTGTCGGACCCGCGTCACGAGATACGCGACGTCTGACTCGGTGAGGGACGCCGCCTCGGGGATCAACTCATGATCCACAATCTCCCGAATGTGTTCACAGACCGCCGGCCCGATCGCGGCCGCCTCGTTGGTGGTAAACGACATGACGGCCACGCTCTGGGCGGGTGTCCGATCGCCGCTGGCGTACCGCCGAATGATGGTTTCAGCCGCGATTCGCTGGACGGTCATCGATTTGCCAGCGCCGGCGACACAGTTCATCGCGAAGAGGCCCGACTCGGCGTCAACAAAGCGATCCCTGATTGTTGCCTGTGCGTTCCGGAGCGTGCGTGGGTCGTCGTTACTCATGAGATGTCTCGCTGGGTGCTGGGTCAGAGTCCCCACTCGCAGGGAGGAGCGCGGCAATCGCTGGGGGAAGCTGTGGTGTCGTGCTCACCAGTTGGGTACGGGCCTGCCCGGAGACGGTCTCCATGTTGAGTGATGCAAGAAACGGCGAGGGGTGGACATCGTCGCCGTCGCCGGTCTGTGTGTACCGTGTCACGATCACCCCACGCTCGGCGGCACGCATCGCGTCGGCGAAGTGATCGCGATCGCGGCCCTCGCCCCACATGGTTCGCGGCGCAACGATGTCTGTCTCACCAGCCCCAGAGAGGACGGCTTCCTGCAACTCGGCGGGAACGACGCTGTCAGTCTGGGCCGGCCACTCAGCAGCTGTCGCACCGACCGCGATAACGATTGGGACAGACAGCGCCCACACGTCGTTGGCCTCCATGATGTCGATGGCGCGTGCGTTTGAGTGTTCACGGCGGCCCGGGCGTTGTGTCGCCAGCAGCTCACACAGCTCCCGGACCGCGTCCCACGACCGCGAGACGGTCCCATCAGCAAGCCACTCGTCGTATTTGTGCGTGACTTGCTCGACGAGCCGTGTGACCCTGACCGTTGCTCGCGCGGCCGTCTCCGTCGTCATGAGCGCCGGTGCGTCCGCCTGCTGGCGGGCGGGCACGCTTGTCTCCCGGTACGCGTCGATCGAAGGCCCCAGAACGGCTCCAACTGTCTCGGGCGTGGGTTCGGGCTCACAATGCGCCTGTAGCCAGTCACAGTAGGTTGTGAGTCGCTCGTCGGTGGTGTGTGTCGGTATCGTCGCGGCCCACTCGGCGATCGATCGACGTCCGGAGGGAAGGGCCTCGAGGTGTGCGTGGATCGTCGACTGCTCGAGCGGCCACCCGGCTGCGTCTGTGGGCGGTGCCCACCGCTGTGTCAACGGTGCCAACAGGGGTGTGGCGGCGACGTCGCCGTCGGCAAAGAGCGTACAGAGTGCCTTCACCAGCGCGTACGGCTCTGTGCGGGTGACGCGTAACTGTGTCCAGAATACTGGCGTCACCCCGTATTGGATCGCTGCCCGGGTCAGTGGCTGTTCGTATGGATCAAGATCGCGAGCCACGACGGCGATGTCGCGGACATTCACCCCACGATCGCGTACCTCGCTGATCGTCGCCATCACGGCACGCGCCTCCTCGCGACGCGTCGGTGCAGGAAGTTCGACAACGGGACATGACGGTGCTGACAGCTCACCAGCGAGTCCCGTGCGGTGGGCGTGGGTCACAGAGTCACCTCCTGCCCGGGGTCCTCAATGGACAGGAGGTCCGGGAGTCGTGTTGTGAGGTACTCTGCGGTTCCGGGCCGGAGGTGGAGTTCGATATCTGCCGTCGTTGCCGTGCAGAGCCCATGGAGGAAGTCAACCTCTGGGGCCGGGATGCTACTCACACCAACAAACGAGATCCGCTCGATATCGGGATAGCGGTCGGTCCATCCCCCGTCGCCGCCGTCGAGGCGGCGCGTCGCTCGACGGAGGAGTGCCGTCTTCGAGACCATTTTGACGGTCCGATCGCGAAGCCACGTCTCGACGGCGAGGCCACCATCAACCAGTGTGGTCGCCTCGTCCGCAATCGGGCCTGCAAACGCATCGGTGACGTTGCGGAGCGCCGCAATCCGGTCAGGATGGAAGTTCGTCATCGATTCGAGTTCCACGCGGATCTGTTCGAGTTGTTGGGGGCCGGTGTCGTGCTGTGTGGAGAGTAGTGGGTGGAGTCCCAGCGGCTGGTCCGTCGGCTCCGACGGGAGCGACTGCAAGAGTGCAAGCCGATCGACGCGATCGAGGCTCGTCGGCGTCGTGTCTGCGGCTGTAAGCAGTTTTTCTGCAACCGTCTCTGGATCGACGAATTCAAACGCATTCTGCGGCCGTGCACGCTCCCGAAGCCGCCGTTGCAGGTTCCGTCGGTGGAGTTCGGTCGGTGCCAACACGAGTTCTGTCGGCGTCGCTGTGCGGTCAGCACGCTCGAGGAGTCGTTCCTCCTCGCCGCAGTAGGTCGAGATTTGCGAGGCAGCGTCTTGTGCAGTCGTGTGGAGGCGGAGTGTAGACATCAGCGAGATCGGAACTTTGGGTACGACAGGGTGGATGTAAGTCTCTCGCCCCGGAGCGAAAGTGGACGAGCGATCTGTCGGGCCATTCGACCAGTGTCGGGCGAGTTGAGGGGTCTCACGACAGAGAGACCATCTGGAAAGCGTCGGTGAAGCGTGGACCCCGCATCAGCCCACTCGCTGTCTCGTCGATGACGTCGGCCTCATCAAGTTCGGCGATCGTCACAAGAATCGTCTCAGTGCATGTGGCATCCGTCTCTACGGCGGCGGGAGTGCCGTGATCGAACGCGGTGAGGAACTGTGCCACCTGCTCGTGGCTCACGGGTTCTTCAAGCGTGGTGAGAAGCGTGAGAATCCACCACGCGTCTTGCCGGGCAACAAGCGTGAACAGTTCCAGTTCGTATCCTGTGGAAGTTGGGTCAGTCATAGCTGGTCGGCTATCACCACCCTCACAAACAGCCCACTGCACGTTCGCTACAGCTTCACGACCGACGGTTCGCCAGTCGCCATCACGTTGGTGTTGCTCAACCCGCCACCACCCCGGTCCATCAGTCCGGTATTCGTAGCGGATTCGACGTGTTCCCTGATCCTCCAGAGAGTACTCGATACAAACTAGTGGGGCCGAGCGGATGTCCGAGAGAGACCAATTTGTACTTTCCACATTTAATCTCGACTCGAACTAATATATAAAAGGAAATGCTAGAACGGGTATTATTACGACTATAGAAGGCTACAATATACAATTAATATCAAAATTAACATATGGATAAAACTATTTAAAATTGAGGTTAGCTGACTTAGAGCTTGTAACTAGAGAATACACCACATATAAAAATATAATATTGGTGACTAGAAATATAAATGCATCATAGATTAACCAACATGCGAATGATACCCACTTCTGCGTTGGTTAAAACAAATCGCTCCCGTGTAGATTTGTGGGACTAAACCAATCCAGCTCTGCCAAAATCCTCAATTGATAGTCTGTTCTTGAGGCCGTGTTGAATACGGAGTACGCGGCCAACACCGAACTAGGCTCAAGAAGGGCGACCGTCGTCCAGACTACCCTAGTTGCCACCCTACTGACGTTTGTAGTTACGCCGATTCTGACTCCGGCGCGTACCATGCTAAGAGCGCTCCAAGCACTCCAAGGACGCCAGCGACGAGGAAGGCCGTCTCGTAGTTCGTAGCGTCGATGAGTCGCCCGGCCGCGATGGGTGAAATAAATGCCCCCGCGAGGCCGACGCTCGTGAGGAAGGCAACGGCCGTCGCGGCGACGGCCGGCTCAACCAGTTCACGGACGTACGCGAACACGAGCCCGAGACAAAGCTGGACGGCGAAGCCGGCGACGAGCAGCGCTCCGACGACGACGGGGACCGTTCGAATCGCGGTAAACCCCGCGATGACGGGCGTCGCCACGAGGAACGAAAGCAGGACAATCGGGCGGCGGCGACCGCCGAACAGGGTATCCGAGAGGACGCCGCCGGTCACCCGCGAAACCACACCCACGGCCGGGAACAGCGCGACGAGCGCGCCGCTCAACTCCAGTGACAACTGCAGGTCGTCCGTGAGATACGACGGTGCCCAGCTGTTGACGAACAGATACAGCGCGTACCCGAGAAAGCCGAGGAGCCCAACTATCCAGACGCGGCGGTTCGTGACGACATGGCCGAGATCAGTCAGCGTCGGCGCTGACGTTCCGGTCGCGTGCCCACCACCGCGACTCATTGGCCAGAAAATAAGCAACCCCACGCATGCGATACCCGTAAAAATCGGGAAGATCGCCGGCCAGCCAAACTGTTCGGCGACAATAGGGCCAGTAACTTGCCCAATAGCGAAACCGACCGGCCCGCTCGCAGTGAACGTGGCCACGGCCGTCCCCTGCCTCGCGGGACCGAACGACCGTCCGACCATGTCGATCCCCGCGTTCCAGACGACGACGTAGGCGACACCACCCAGAACGCGTGAGGCGACAAGTGACCAGTATGCGCCAGCGGTCGCGGCCTGCCACCCCCACGCGCCGGCGACGAGCAACAGCCCAACCGCCACCGCGATGGCGTACCGGGAGTTTGTCCGGTCAAGCACGATTCCAACCGGAATGCTCGCGAGGACTGCTGTCCCGAACAGGACACTCACGAGGAGCCCGGCCTCCGACGGGCTCACCCCTAATGACTCCCGAATGAGCGGCGTCACGCTCGCCGGGACGAGTTCGTAGGCGGCAAGCGACACGGACATCAGAATCGCGCCCGTGAGCAGCCCCCAGCGAGCGCGATCGCTCGTCACGGCCGTCGTCGCATCACCGGCAGTGTCCTCACTCGACACGCCACCCCTGTTCCCCTCGCCGTCTTATGAACATAACGCGACGCGTTCGAACTCCCGCTTGTCGTACCGAATCAATATACCATCGAATGGACGAAATATCAGGCCGTCATCTGCTGCATCCATCTACTGTATCTCGCACACCGATCCTATCAATTCCCAAGGATCTCAACAAAGCCGAACTATTGGTACTCCGCATGGCCGGTACTATTGCGGAGCAGAACGGTTGTAAATCAGATGTACTTACTGCTCAATAGTCCTCATACCAGCAGCTATCTGCGTGGCACATCCTGAAAGTGTCATGACTACCAATCCCCGTTTGAGCTGTCCGAAACGTAATACCTCAATTGTGAGTCAGAGTACTAAAACATCTAGTAATCTCCGAACAAAATGGAGTTTCATATCACCGGTCCAATCCCCGCAGGGTAATCGAGGTAGAAACTCAGAGGCTCATACGATCTTTGGCTCTTGGCGGCGGCGAAACGTCTTGTTAGGAACGGCGACCGTAGCAGCAGGAGCCGTCGGTATCACATCGATTTTACCACCACGAACTGACGGTGGGAACAACACAGTTGCCGGTCAGCAGTCTCCTGAACCGACGGCAGACCCGACATTAATCGCCCATCGAGGCTTTGCGGGAGAAAATCCCGAAAACACCCTCGCTGCCGTGCGGGCAGCAACTCGTGAAGATGGGTCTGGAGAGCGCGCTGATATGATCGAACTTGATGTGGTACCAACAGCTGACGGTGATGTCGTGGTGTTTCACGACGACCACCTTGCCGGTCGTGACGGGACAGGTATGGGCCTCACCGATACCTCGGGCGTCGTCTGGGAGACGGGTACTGAAACGGTTACGAGTGCAAAAGTACTCCAAACTGAGGAAACGGTGCCGAAGCTCGATGATGTACTGGAATCAATTCCGAACGATGTTGATGTCAATATTGAACTAAAAAATCCCGGAAGTTCCGCACTTCGTTTCGATGAAAAACTAACTAGTGACGAACTCGAAACTCAACAGGAGATTTGGCGTCCGTTTGTTACCCGTGTTGTCGATATTGTTGAGGGGTACGATCACGAGGTAATCTTTTCGTCGTTTTATGAAGCGGCACTCGCTGTCGTATCAGAACAGTCAATGGCGTCAGTTGCGCCCCTCTTGTGGGAGTCAATTGAAGACGGGCTCGCAATCGCCGAAGCGTATGACGCCGATGCAATTCACCCACCGGTGGCGATGATCCGCGGGACCCCGTTTTTCGACGATTCACGCTTTGGTGATGCGAATCTCGTGCGAAGGGCACGGATTCAGGATCGCGCGGTCAACGTCTGGACCGTCGAGTCGTGGTATCAGGCGGATCGTCTCATTGAAGCCGGCGTAGATGGGTTGATTGCTGACTATTCTACCCTTCTGGCTGAGTGAGCGGTCGTTTTGTAATGGCCGGATCTGCTGTAATCCTATTCTTCAGACTTATTATTATCTGAAACAGCTGGTCACTGAAGAGTGCCCATTGGCCACTGTGTTCGTTACGAGATTCCGACTCATCGATTACTCATAAAGTCACCATGGTGTACACCGGCACAGTCTTACCCGCATTGAGTGTCTCTTAATACTATGACGGTCAACTCTCCGAGTACGAAGAGTGAGTTAGAAGATTCACTCGACATACTCGTTCGGCGGGCGCATCTTAACGGTGTGACCGTGACTGGTGGGTATGAGCTTATTGATGTTAATGAGTCTACGCCAGACTGGGATCTCACGATCATCCACCTGAAGTGAGTCGCAGTTGTCTGATGTCTGCTGGCTTTGCGCTCGAACGAAGACAGAAATCACTCCTGTCCACCTGTACTGAACGATCTACGGTCGATACTTCCGGAGTTGCGCCGTTGAACTGATCGTAATATCGCGCTTACGTAATGGATAGATTCTTCCCGTGGAGTCAGCAAATATCTCCTATGGATCAGACTGTCCTTAATCAAATCATCGGAGCCATCGCCGGTGAAGAGGGAGTTGATCCGATGAAGCTGGATATTTCCCTCCAACGCCATGTGGCAACAGACGCGATACAGGATTTGGTGAATCACGAAAGCGACGCTTGGCGCTTACAATTCGAGACACCAAATCATGTCGTAGAAGTTACAGGTAATGATAAGATCATCGTCGATGGAACACACACATCCACCGTACTGAACGGTTCGTGAGTCCTCTGTATTGACCGCAACCGGGTTGGATTATATCACTTTCTGAGGATTTCAACAGAGCCAACACAGCCTAACAATCCAGATCACTCGCAATTACCACCGAGTGTTGCGGAGTAATATATATCCCACTTAGGTAACCTATACGGGCGTATAGAACTATTAGCAGCGGTTATGACTGATGTTTGGATACGCAGACATGTATGGCACCAGATGCCGAGGAGTCGACTGGGATCTCACGTCGAAATACACTCACGACCACCGGGGCCGCGCTTGCTGCAGCAACTGGTCTCGCCGGGTGTTTGGGTGGAAACGACGGCGGGAGCAGCGCACAGTTTTCGCCGATCGCAGAGGAGCTTACCGTTTGGCACGCGATGGGGGGAACCAACGGAGAAACCCTCGATCAGATCGCTGCAGACTTCGAAGAACAGTCTGGGATCGGCGTGAATATGGAGTTTCAGGATTCCTATGAGAACGTCCTGACAAACACCCTTTCAGCGTTCGATTCCGGGAACGTCTCGGACATGCTGCAAGTCGACTCCCTGTTCGCACAACAAGTACTCGACACGGATCAGGTACGGCCTGTCGAAGAGATCCTTCCCGACGACTTCGACGCCGACATCTTCCTCGATAACGTCGCCGAGTTTTTCACTGTTGACGGCGAGCTCGCCTCGCTTCCGTTCAACAACTCAAATGCGATCATGTACATCAACCGGGACGCCTTCGAAGAGGCCGGGCTTGATCCCGACAATCCGCCACAGACGCTGGCTGAGGTTCGCAGTGCATCGGAACAGCTCGTCGACCAAGGCGTGACACAATACGGGATTACGTGGCCGAACCACGTCTGGTTCGTCGAGACGTGGTACGGGTTCGAAGGTGAGTTGCTGACAGACGCCGAAAACGGCCACGCTGGAGAACCATCGGAGTTCCGAACTCCTGAGGCCACCTACGACCTCTACGAGTGGTGGAAGGGTATGGCCGACGACGACCTCTACACCAACCCGGGAATCGAGGCGTGGGGTGAAGCAACCTCGCTGTTTATCGAACAGGAGGCCGCGATGGTGTTGACAAGCACTGCCTCGGTCGCCGGGCTCATCGCCGACTCCGAGGATTTCACCGTCGACGCCGCGCCGTACCCAAGCATCAGCGACACTCGTGTTGGCCCTGTGATCGGCGGTGCCTCCTTCTACGTTCCTGATGGGCTTCCCGAGGACCGATACACCGAAATTGGACAGCTACTCGAATACATGTCTCAGCCAGCGGTCCAAACCGAGTGGCACAAAGGATCGGGATATTACCCAATAACGCAGCCGTCAGTCGATGCGCTTCGTGAAGAGGGCTGGTTCGAAGAGAATCCGATGTACAGCGTAGCGCTTGACCAGCTCCAGAACGGTGACGCAAGCAACCCGGCAACAAAACGGGCGCTTCTCGGCCCAGCGCGGAACGTTCAAACGGTCATCCAGAATAAGTCGGTCGACATCCTGAACGCAGACAATATCGACGCCGAGATTGAGGCACTCAAAACGGAAGTCGACAGCGTGCTGTCCGAGTACTACAACTGACCGCGGAGCTACACGTATGTCCACACGCGAAATTTTTGACAGTCGGATCCAGTCCGGACTGCTGCTGTTGCCAACGCTACTCGTCTCGGTTGTCTTTCTGTATTACCCAACAGCGCTTGCTGTCCGTACGAGCTTCTTTGACTCCAGTTTCGGTCAAGGCGACGAGTTTGTCGCCCTCGAAAACTACGTCACGCTCCTCACCGACCCGGGGTATCACTCAAGCTTACTCCTTTCAATACTCTTTGCCGCCGTTGTGGTGGTCGGCGTCATCGCCGTGTCGCTGTATCTTACGTTCCTCATTCATGAGGTTGACACAGGACAGGGGCTGTATTTGATTTCCGTGATCTGGCCGTATGCACTCCCACCCGCCGTCGGCGCACTCGTATTCCTGTTCATCGCACATCCGACGCTTGGTGTGTTGACCGGTCCGATCGAAGCGGTTGGGGTTGACGTCAACTGGTTCAATAACGGTCCACAGGCGTTCGTCGTCGTCGCGCTCGCAGCGATATGGAAACAAATCGGATATAATGTGATCTTCATGATCGCAGCGATGAACAACGTCCCGAACACCTTGACCGAGACAGCAGAGCTTGACGGTGTCACCGGACTCCGGCGGCTCGTGTCAGTGTACGTGCCGATCATGACGCCGACTCTATTTTTCCTCGTGATCATCAATACCATCTACGCGTTCTTTAGTACGTTCGCGTTCGTCGATCTGCTTACGAGCGGCGGCCCCTCGAACGCCACGAACATCCTAATCTTCGACCTGTATCAAGAGGGGTTCTCCTTCTTCAACTTCGGCGTTGCGTCCGCCAAGTCTGTCGTGTTGTTCCTACTCGTTGGCGTGTTAATGTTCGTACAGTTCCGGGTAACAGACGAATACTCCTATTACGGTGCCTAACATGGGTGAGCTACTCCAATACGCGAAACGCCGCGCTGACTCGCTCCGTGGCGACAACGTAACTAAAACCACGTACGACGCGAAGCCGGGGACACATCTCCAGCTGTGGCTGCTCGTGTTCGCAGTGGTATTTCCAATTGCCGTTGCAGTAATTGTCAGCACCAAACAGACGGGTGTGGTCACGAGCCTTGGTGACCTCCTCCCGGGAAGCTATGCTGTCGAAAACTACCGTGAGGCGCTGGTTGATTACCAGTTCGGACGCTTCATGTGGAACTCGCTGGCAATGTCGGTCGTTATCGTTGTCGGGAAGCTCGTTGTATCGGTATTCGCAGCGATGGCGATCGTCTACTACCGCGTCCCGTACAAAGACCTCGTGTTCCTGTTCATTCTGTTCACACTGCTGTTGCCGGTCCCCGTGCGGTTTATTCCGCTGTTCCAGTTGATGAACGACCTCGGGTGGAGTAACACCATCCTCGCAATCACCGTGCCGTACATCGCCAGCGCCACGACAGTGTTCATCCTGCGTCAGCACTTTCTCTCAATCCCGACTTCAATCGTCGAAACGGCGAAACTCGACGGTGTCGGTCCACTCCGGTTCATGTTGTTCGTGCTGATACCGATGTCGAAAGGCGTCCTCGTTGGCGTCTCGATCATCATGTTTGTCTATGCGTGGAATCAGTACCTCTGGCCGCTGATTATCATTGATTCGGAGGCGAATCAGGTCGCACAGGTCGGTTTACAACTGCTTCAAGGCGACGTACAAGGCGGACAGCTCTCATGGTCGCTCGTGATGGCCGGTTCAACGTTGACCCTGCTACCGCCGCTGCTGTTGATGATCGTGTTCCGCAAACCGCTACTGGAGACGTTTAGCATCCAACAAAAATAACGATGACAACCGTAACACTACAGAACCTGCGCAAGGAATTCGACGATGTCGTTGCCGTCAACGGAATCGATCTTGAGATCAACCACGGTGAGTTCCTCGTGATTGTCGGGCCGAGCGGATGCGGCAAAAGCACGACACTACGTTTACTCGCCGGTCTTGAATCGACAACCGACGGTCGAATCGAGATGAACGGTCAAGACGTCACCACCGTCGAGCCAAAGGATCGGAACGTCGCGATGGTGTTCCAAAACTACGCGTTGTACCCGCATATGACCGGGCGACGCAATATCACCTTTGGAATGAAATCGAGCGGTGATTTCACCGACGAAGAAATTGATCGTCGCGTAACAGAGGCGGCCGATACCCTTGATATCGCTGATCTTCTCGATCGAAAGCCCGATGCGATGTCCGGTGGTGAACGGCAACGCGTGGCGCTCGGCCGCGCCATCGTTCGTGACCCAGATGCGTTCCTGATGGACGAACCGCTCAGTAATCTTGATGCAAAACTCCGGATCCAGATGCGTGCGGAACTGGCTCGGCTCCACTCCACGCTAGAGACAACGACAGTTTACGTCACCCACGACCAGACAGAAGCGATGACGCTTGGGGAGCGAGTCGTCGTCATGAATGATGGGCAAATCATGCAGGTTGACGAGCCACAGGTCCTGTACGACTTCCCGGCGAATCGATTCGTCGCAGAGTTTATTGGCGATCCAGCGATGAACATGATTCCCGTTGAGATCCAAGACGGACGCGCTGTCCACGAAACATTTGAGATTCCCCTCCCCTCCGGCACCGACCAGCTCAAGTCGAACCAGAATGGGGTAGGTGACGTACAAGTCATCGATGGTCAGCGTGCGATCCTTGGTATCCGACCCGAAGATCTTCACCTCTCGGATGCACAGACGGATGGCCAGTTACCGACTATCAACGCGGAAGTGAACGTACGGGAACCGCTTGGAGACAGTCTGCTCCTCCACTGTTCAATTGGTAGCACGTCATGTAACATTCAGGCAGAACCACGAACCCAAGTTACTGCTGGCGAGACGGTGTCAGTCACCTACGACCCCGCGCGTCTCCACTTATTCGATGCTGAAACAGGCGAGGCGCTCTATCACTCTGAGTCACGACAATCCACCAGCGAGCAGGCACCGTCCAAACTTTCCACTTGACATTCCCCTCACGCTGAAGATCACCGATTCTCACGGCACCGCACGCTGACTTGGGATGGTTACGGAGAATGGAGGAGAAAGCCTCGCGCTTTACAGTAGTTGCCGAATCAAATCTCGTTCCGTACTAACCGAGCTGTTGGGTTCGCACATTTCACGATCGTAGCGGATTTTTGCTGTGACAGATTCAGTGAGAGAGAGGGAACGCCGCGTTAGCGGCGTTTCCGGGCGATGCTTCTCCGCAATAAGGCGTACTCACCGGTCATCCCGGTCAGAGTCGAGTGTGAACTCAGCCGTAGTCTGTTGAGAGAACGAACCTACGGAAGATCCGTGTTGATATCTGCGGTGTCTCTGGAACTGTTTCAGCTGAAGCTAACACGTTGGCTAACACCCACAGATTGTACAACGACACCGCGAACAGAAAGTAGAACAGTCTTACCGAGAACGTCGGCGATGACGTTCTCGGGAGGAAATCGCCGAGCTGTCGATATGACGTTTCGATCCCCCAGCGGCGGCGGAATGCCGCCGCGTATGCTCTTGCTGTCGATGAGTCCACATCTAAATTCGTCACGAACCAGACGTGCTCGTCTTCGCTTGTGCGGTGCGGAACCGCGAAGACTGTGACATCTACCGACGCTGTTGGTTTGCGCTTTCGCTGCATCGTGTACTCGTCAGCAACCGTCTCAGCGCCGGCGCTGAGACGGTCTTTCATTCCACTACTCGGACGCGCACGCACGATATACTCGACATCCTGCTGTTCTAACTCTGCGACGACGTGGACTTGGTAGAATCCACGGTCGAGGTAGACGTATCGAATGGAGACATACTGTTTGGCTGTCTCGAGCAAGGAACGAACGGCTTCGCGCTTGGCGCGAAAGCCGTTCGCGTCCATCGGGACTACCGCAAGCGTAAATCGCGTGCGAGGAGCGACGATACACAATGTTGCGAAGCAAAACGCCTTGTTCGTTCCGAGATCTGGGTACGTGGTTAGGACGTGGTCAGTGTCGGCAGATCCGTAGAAGCGCCACTCGTGGAGATCGATGGCAACATCGACGAACGCGGGAAGTCGGCGCTGAGACCGGAGGACTTCGAACACTCGATCTCGGACGCCATCGAACTGGTCGGTGATGGCGTCTGTAGAGAGATTGCGCAAGTGATACAGCAGCGATTTAGCGAGCGAATTACGCGCCGTAGCGGTGATATCGACGTGCTCGTCACGATCAAGCTGGAGCGTTTTCCCATCCGTATTTGCGAACTCCTGATCAAACGCAATCCGAGAGAGGATTTCTTGGAAATCCTCTCTCGTGTACTTCCCACACGGTTTCACGCCGAATTCGAGCTCTGGGAACAGCACCGTCGACGCAGCACGGCAAACCTGTTTCGCCTCAGCTGTCTGGATCATCTGTTGACCAACACAGCCCAGCATCAAGAGCCTCAGTCAGGTTCGGCAACTACTGTTCAGCGCGGGGAGGATGTCAAGACGATACGTCCCTGTATGGACAAATCATCGTTTGGGGTAGTTCATCGCCTATATCCAGCTAAAGACAAGCTCGTTGACTCGATTGAACCACGTAGTGGGTGTCACCATCACTTTGATCCATACGCGTCGTTAAATTCCCGTTCACGGCGCATCAGCTCCTCAACACCGTGCTTGAGAATTCCCTGCCCTATTGCGGTCGGCCGATAGTACGTATAGAAACCTTGGCTGTCAGCGGTTCGCCGCTGGCGCTTGTCGACGAGCCCGACATCGACCAGTTCGTTGAGATGGTAGTGGAAATTGTGGGATTTGACATCCACCGCGGCCTTGAGATCGGCAGCACTCAGTTCGTCGTTGGCGACGAGAGTGCGGAGGATCCGGAACCGGGTCGGGTGGCCGATCGCCTGTTGCATAGCGAGATACTCTTCAAGCGTCAGCCCGCTCTCTTCGGGAAGCGGCGGTTCCGGCTGCCGAACCTCCTCTGTTGGCTGGCGATCAGTTTCGGACATTTGGGGGTGACTTGGGTGATAGTTGTGATACCACGTACTTAGTCGTTCTCGACTAGAATATTCCTTAAAATACCGGTGTTTATTCGCTGCGTACGATCACGCGCACAACGCACGGTTGGACAGCAGGCAATACGGCAGCGCTGGATGGCCGAGACCTCCTTTTCGGCCATCAAGCGTCGGTTCGGTTCCGCTGTCCGTCCTCGCGCGTGGTACCGCGAGTTCCGAAAACTCGTGTTGACCGCCGCAGTCTACAATCTCGAACAAGCATTCAAACAGTGATCCCGACGCTGTCATCGGATTCAACAAAACACTCCTTGCAGAAAGATAGATGAGTCTATCAGTTGTTTAACTGCCATGGTCGGTACCGGTGGATCGGTTAAGATACAGCCTGCTATACCGCTTCAGCGCGGTCGCTGATGGCTTCGAATATCTGCGGAACGAATGCCTCGGCGAGCGGCGACAGTTCGTAAACCCGCGTCTGTCCGTCGCGGAATTTACCGACGAGACCCGCATCTTCCAGTGTGTTAAGGTGGTGGTACAGGTCGTTCTGGCGTCGATCAAGCAAGTCTGCAAGCTCTCCACTTCCGATCTGGCCCTCCTGAGCCAGTAGATACAGGAGCGTGAATCTGGTCGATTCGCCCATCGCCTTGAATCGCTCCGCCTCACGCTCGAGGTCGAGAGAATTGTTGAGCAGTTCCGATTCGATTCGGTCGTATCCCTCTGGACGGGCTTCAACGGCCTCTTCTCGCTCATCTCTCACTCGTTCACGTTCACTCATACGTACTCGTTGAGCGGCGAGACTAATATACTTAATCGTTGTTAAGACATCTGAGAAACAGTATTGATATGATGGGAGGGCTTCGAGACGAAGATAACGCAATGTCTAATCTCGAGACGTACGAAGGAACACCGGTTCGAGACGTCATCATTGAATCCATCTCGTGGGCAAATGATTCCGATGTACTCGTATTTCTGATGGGCCCATATCGCCTGCTAGATCCATCGTATCTCTATCCCAACGGCGACGACTATCCACTACCGCCTGATCCACTCGCTCCCGAGGACGACGATGTTGCTCCCGACGAGATTCAATCGACACTCAGATCGATTTGTCGGGAAGTGTCGAACGAAACACAAGCAACGCTCTTCATCGCGAGCGATGTTGATATTCCGACAAAACAAAATGTCGCGGGTGAGGCCCTCGATGAACCCGGAATGGCGGTAATCGACCAATCGGTTGCGTTCGCGAACGCAAGTGAGGGAAACGTGTTCGTCTTCACGAAAGCTGGTCTCACGACCGGGGCTGGTGCTGAAGCAGGCGCAGTTCCGGAGTACTTCCAACTTCGAGACCCCGAATCACGTCTACGTGACCCGAAGACGTTCTGTATCTTCTCTGAAGCCGAACGGAGTAGTGATGACACGAATACGTACAATCCGACGTTTAGCAGTGCGTCCATCGATGAGATGGATGATGCGTACAGTCTTCGATTCCGATACTTCGTCAATCGAGAAGAGCTAGAAGACAAGCTCATTGATTTCATTGAATCGTACGTCACTCCGTTGTCTCATAATTGAGCGACTCTCTGTGCGAGTGCAGAATTCATCGATAAGCATCCAATGGGTGTCGTCAAAGCACGTTTGGACCAACTGCCAGATCTGGTTCAGACGATAATGTGGGATAGCGGAACAGCTACTAGTGTCGATTGCTGAACCGCCTCGAAGTTGTCGTCGATGGCTCGCCAGTGGTCATCGTGGCGAAGCTCGTAGCTGTCGGCGTCCTCGGCCAGTTCGTGAAGCGCGCCGGTACCGACATCGAGCAGCGTCATGACGAGGAGGCCCGGCGCGGTGTGACACGGGAGCCCGTCGCCGGACTGTAGGCTCGTCCCGGTCGTCGGCACCTACACTTCAGGCGGAGGAGGAGGCCAATCACTGTCTACCCGGTTACAAAACCCCCCTGTCCGCATCGTCCGCTCGCTCCGTTATTTAAATACTCCCCGGGCCCCCTTGTCCGCATAAATCTACAGAAACAGGGGGAGGGGGTATTTTTCCAGTTCATCAACAGTTAGTTAGACGCGGTGTAGTGATTTTTCGAACGATAGAGACGTTATGGCGTGGACTGTCGGATCGTCGTAAACGGCCATCGGCGCGGTGGCCCGGGGCACTGCTGCCTGCTATCTTTGTAGATTATGCGGACATGGGGGGCCCGGGGGGGTCCCGTCTAAAATGTTCATGTGTTAGTCTCGAAAGAGCCACCCGCCTCCACGACCAGCAACTCCCGCCCATATCAACCATACTTGTTCTAACCCCGTGGTAACACAACGATTTTTTGTGGACACCCCCACACCACGTTTCCGCCGTAAGTCAGAAAAGAGGGGGTGCGGGGTCGAAATCGCCGTTGATACTCGTGGAAATGCCGACTCACGCGCTAAGCCACGGGAAAAACGACGAAACCACGATAGGCGACCTCTACCTTGCTTTCGCATCTTCATCGCCGAAGACGCTTCGGCTCTTCAGTATGCCGAAGATGGATTACGGTAGGGTAGGGCGGCGGAGTGTAAAGTCGAGAGGAAAGCGGCATTTCTTTTTGATTCAGTTATACGAACGATTCGTACGTTACAGCGTCTAATTACGGCACAAGTAGGTTTTTTACTATTCCCGGCTCAAATATCTCGTCTGAGATAGCGGCAATTTACTACATCCTCCGATCCCCCCTCCCCGGCGGGTTCCAACTTACGGCGGAAACGTGGTGTGGGGGGGTTCCGTCTCACCTCAGCTCCAGTGTGGTTCCCCGATCGGCACTCTCAACGACCAATTGACATCCTCCCCCGTGCCGCCGGTGATTCTCAATCTCGAGGTCTCTACATCGCGCTCGGCTGACGACGCTGCGCCTGCATGAGTTCCTCGCTGAGTAGTTAGAGTTCTCTGCAGAGGAGACCGAGACAAACGTCGAAGACCTTCCGATACCAGACCCTCTCGACGACCGCGCCGTCGAAGAGTTGCGTCTCAGTATTAACCAACACTGGCGCACTTGATAGTAAGTTTGTTGGTTAACTATCTCGCTTCCCGATGTCGGTTGGTTCCGTGCTCGTCGTGGTCGTAGTACGTCCGTGGCCGGTCTGTGATCACTCCGAGCAGCACCACGGACCGCCTGCGCGTCGACAGTCTGTTGCCACCCGCGCTCTCCCAGACACGAGGGGCCACGAACACCACACCGCAGCCGGTGATCTCTACAATGTCGAGTTCCTCGAGACGGAGGACCGGCTTGTCGTGTTCTGGGCGAGCACGGACGAATACTGGGACGCCGCCGACGGCGATCCGCCCTGCCCGCACTGATCGAACACCACCGACATCAATACCCCGACCATGACCAAACTCCACATCACCGTCGGCGACCGAGAACGGCTCCGCCAAGACGCGCTCCAGTTCGCCCACGACGTCGCCGAAGACGATCGCGAAGTGCTCCACTCTCGTCCGGATAAGGGCAACGAGTGGATGCAGATAGTGTGCGGTGCGATCAACAGCGCGATCGACGATGTCAACATCGGCCCCTGTCCGTTCTGCGGCGAGTACGCACGTCTCACCGACGAGTACGCCCGTGGCGACATCTGTGACGACTGCCGTTGATGGAGAATAACACCTCGGGGATCTAACTGCAACTTTTTTTGCGATCAAAAAACCGCCATTCTCGTCTTTGCCCGTTCTAACTTTCTCTAAACACCGCGTTGCGACCGCGTTTAGCGACACAGACACAACTAGCGACACAAGCTAGTACAACTACGGTTGGGGAGAAGTGAAAGCGGAGGCGGCTTTCCGGTGGTGTAGAGCATGGTGTTAGTCCCCCTCTCCGTCACCGCGGTTTTTTGGCGAATAAAAACTCCCCTGTTCGATTTTCTCCATGCCGACGCGGAGTTTCTTCTTCCCCGTTCCCGACACGAGTTCGAAGGCGTCGTGAGCCTCAACGTCCTTCCTGTCGCCTTGAGCCGCCGCGGTCATGATCGTATGCGCGTAGCTGTCGGAGATCCCGTCGTCCTCTCCCGGCGTCGAGAACAGCGCCTGCACCTCGGTGTAGGTCATCCGGTACTCAGATTCCGAGTTCTCGTTTTTCTGGACGAGATGTTTCCGCACCATGATGACGCGGTTCTTTTTTGTGTTCTTCTTTTCATCGACGACGTCGCCGAGCGAGTCCATCTGCTGGCTGATCTTCTCGACCGTCGCGTTCACACGCTGGTTCGTTGCACGCTGCTCACGCGCCGCGTCAGGCAGTTCATCAACGAGCACGCGATTGACACCGCAGAGATTCGCGACGGCTTTCTTCAGCATAGCATTCTCCTCACGGAAGTTGTCCAGCTGCGTTGAGAGGGCATCCTGCCGCGCCTGCATGTCTTCGAGCTCGGACTGCGAGATCGTCGTCTCTGCATCTGTCGCGGACTGACTCTCTGATTTTTGGACGGTCTCGGTGTCCTGCTCTGCTGTGAGTTCATCTTCACCGATCACTTCTTCGTCTTTGGAAGTCACGCCTTCCACAGCTCCGGCGAGGATAAAGCCAGAGCCGGTATAATCTAACTCGTCTTCTTCTCTGGCAGTGTCGATAAGCTCTGAGGCTTCTTCGACATCAGCGGCGTCGGTGCCGATCTCGACGACTGTGGTCAACTGCGACCAACTCATCTCGGTGCTCAGGCCATCTCCGAAGCGTGTCCAGAGCGACTCCCAGTCGATCGACTCTGCGGGCTTGTGTCCGTTCGTCTCCGACGGCGAGTCCGCGCTCATGCCGCCGGAACCTCCTGAATGAGCCGGCAACGAGGGCACTCGCGCCGATCATCGCCGGGGGTGTCTATCTCTGATGAGGCTGGCAAGATCGCGTCACAGCGACTGCAGATGTTTGCGGACTGCCTGTCGAGGGCCTTGATCAGTTCTCTGTCCGATTCCGCCTTCTGTGTGGTCGACATTGGTTGTGGGTCAGGCTGCTGACTATCGCACGATCCGACGAGTTCTGAAGCATCACACCCTGTCCACCCCATGACAGAGCTGTCGCTCCGCAGTATAGGGCAAACCTTAAGACCCGCTCCAACCACACAAAGAGTGTCTAAGTCCTGTGTGGTTGGGGCCTGTGGCGTGCACCACTTGGGTCCGTGTGATGCGATGGGGGATTTCTCCCCCGCGATATTTTCTCCGACTAGGGCATGTTGTATTTTGGCGACGGGAGCAACCTTAAACGATTGGGTGGGTTCCGACACCTGTCTGACGGTCATGGCTCCCCTCCTCGAATCTCTGCCAGCCGCTGGTTGAGCAGCCCGACGCGCTTCGGCCGTGGCTAGTCTCTCTCGACCTCGACGTCCAGCGCGGCTTTGAGGTGCTTCTCCGAGTCCATGTTCCAAACGCGGACGTCGAAGTACTCGAAAGAGGTGTCGTGACATCGCTGTGCCCAGCTGTCGACCGGGATCAGGTGACGCCACGACATCGACTCGGTGATGTCTTCAGAGATCTCACCCGCGGTCTCCGACTTACTCATCGCGATCACCTAGCGCTCGCAGCTGGCGGACGCCGCTCAGCTTCGCGAGCTCACGATTCAGCTTGTCGTTCTCGGTCCGGTCGAGTTCCTGAAAGCGATCGCGGTAGTGAGACTCGGCGGCGTCGAGGCCGTCGCGCTCAACGCGGACTAGCTCCATCCAGTCGTCAGAGCCGTCGACGGACGTCACTCGACACCTCCACGCAGTATGACCTCGAGCTGGCGCTCGGGTTCCATCCGCTCGATCGTGGACTCTGCTTCAGACTGCGACATCGCCTTCGGAACCGTCTCGATCGCGCCGTTTTCACCACTCCGAGCGTGGACACACGCCGGGCAGTGCGGAACCGTCTCGTCGTCGTCTCCATACGCACGCACTAGCTGACGCGCACGCGTCGTCGTATGCCACTGCGTGATGTCTGCCCACATTCACACCGAAGCGCTGTGAGCGTCCAGTGAGCGCTTGTGAGGTGGAGGTGGAGCTGTCCGGCAGGCGGTTCGAGCTGAATATCCCCCGCGTCCAGAGATTCAGAGAGGGTCATCTGGGAGCTCATTCTGCGATCTCCAGTTGCTGTCGGGTTGCGGCCGGTCTCCCCCAGCGCAAAAAAAGAGGCCATCGACTGGGCCTACTGCATCGCCTTCACAGCGGCAACGACGAGGAAGCCGAGGAAGGCAGCCGGGTACATCAGGATGAAGCCCATCGCCGCCACGACGTTGAACACGGGGTGGACGGCGAAGCCGAGGAACGCCGACGCCGTCACCGCCGTCAACCCGAGGAAGGCGTACACCACGAACGTCGTGAACGTCGGCGTGAGAGAGAGCAGTTGCCGAACGATCTGCCAGTGGGGAGCGTCGAAGTCGGCACGGTCGAGGAGACCGCCGTCGTCATCGCTGTCGTCCTCGTCCTCGTCGAAGTCCGGAGACAGTTGGTCGGTGTCGAGCCGGGGATGTGCCATCAGGCGACCTCCTCGGTGTCGATGATCTCGCTGTCCTCCCGGTCGACGAAGAACTCCGCCCCACACGAGCAGATGTACTCCGCCCGGGTGCCGTTCTGATCGAGGAGCTCGACCTCGTTGAGTTGATGGGTCATCGCCGGAAGCGGCTGGTTGTGACACGTCCGTCGAATGCAGTCCGTCTGGAAGTCCGCGGTCTGGTTGATGGCGATGCTGCTGTCGAAGCTGCGAGTGTTGCTACTCATAGTTGACTCTCGGGTCACCTCCCTCGGGTAACCCTCGTCTCCGGGTGAGGGGTACAATGTTGATCTGGTTCGTCGGCCCGATTGGGGAGTTCGGCTGTGGTCTCGATCGGTGCCGCTGGTCCCCCACGTTAGTACATAGTACTAACGAGACAGGAGCCGAAGTTGGAGCTGGTGAGCCGACGTCGATCGGGAGTCGAACTGTAGAGTGAGACGAGTGGTGAGAAGGGGGTGTGTTGAGGTGTCGAGATCGGTGGTGATCTGGTGTCGGTAGTAGCCGGGATTCGACCGTCGTGATCTGGTGGATTCAGAGGGGTGTTTTGTTGTCTCTGCACTACGGCTGTTGTGTGGTGGGTTGGTGGCGCAAAAAAAGAGGCGGACGACCAGCCGTACTGGGTCCGTTTTGCGGCGTGGTCAGAGGTGCGTCCGACGGCAGTCCGAACAGGCGACCTCACCACCGCCGAGACGGGTCGCCGAGTCGCTGTCGCAGTAGTCGCAGCCGTCCGATGCGTCAGCCGTGTTGGCGTTGGCGATGATGGCGAAGAGGAAGGCGATTGCGAGGACGATGCTGAAGACCACGCCGATGCCGAACAGCAGCAGTGCGAGTAGTGCGTTCATTGTGTTGAAACCTCGTCTCTGGACGCCAGCAATAATGCTACCATTCGGGTGGGGCCTGCCGATGCCTCGTCGGGTTGAGGTGGCGGTCCGTTGCACCGTGTTGAGACAGAGCGAGGCCCCCTCGCTAGAGGGGTGGCTCGTGGACAGCTTTGGGTCCATCAGGAGACTGAGAGGTTTCCGCCTGAGGAGCTGAGCGGATGCTGTCGCCGAGGGACAGTCGTCGCCGGGTAGAGATGGCGAGAATCGTCGGGGGGACACCCGTCCTCGAGGTGGGTCGACCGCCGAGTCGAGATCGGGGTGGAACCGTCACCGGTCGGTCGCCGTCTGGCTGGCCGTCATGCAGTGGCCGTTCGTCGTGGCTGTGACCCAGCCGTCTGGGGGGTCGCCGTCGCCGGCGTGGCGATAGTCAGTTTCGTGAGGGGTTTCCCTCGTTGTGGATCCAGTTGTCCAGTAGCAGCCTCTCGGGTATCCAGTTCGAAGCGGCGTAGTGTCGTCGCGACTGTGGTGCTGATCGTCGTGGTGACGACCGTCACTGAGAGGCTGGGCGATACCCCGTTGGTGAGAGACGCCGGTCGGCGTCGACGAGTGGCGATCGGTATCTCGTCGGGAGTGACGCCGTCGTCGTTTGGAGTCGGTCACCGACGTCGGAGGTGAGGTCTCGCCGAGTGGTGCAGCCGTCCCCCACGGCGTCTGGTCCGGTGGTGTCTGCCAGCCGAATGGCGTCTGAATACTGAGGCCGACTGCCGGTGGATGTCTCCGAAAAGTGATACTGGTCGTGGAGTCGTGAATCGACGGGGAGATGGATCGAGGTGTCGCCGTCTGAGTGAGGTGAACGGATGTGGTGTCGTGTCGACGTCGACGTCGTCGTCCCGCCGAGGGGAGAGAGTGCCGAGTGGTGTGTGGCCGCCGGCCAGCTGGAGGTGTCCTGTGTGGTCTCGGTGACGCCGATCGGAGTCGTGAGTGTTGTCGTTGTGTTGGGTCCGACTGACCCTCGGGAAGTTCGGGGTGGTCTGTGCCTCAGTAATCTGAGAGATATCGTGGTGGAACGGATGTGGTCTGAGGCGGTCGTGGATACTGACCGCCGTCTGGATGGGAGTGGTGAGTGAGGCTGGATGCCGTGTGAGGTCCATGCTGATTCTGCTGTCCACTTCCCCCTTCCTCTCCCTCCTTCCTCTGTCTCCAGATACCCAGTCCCCTTCAGGGGATTACTGGGGTGGTCCCTGTCTACTGCTGTATCACTCTTCTTACTCTTGGCCTTCTGGCCTGAACACCCCCACCCAACAGGGGTATATCGTACCTTTTCAACACGCCGCTGCCGAAATAGCCGGTTTTCTGAGAGGGTGAAATTAAGTCCGATTCTGGAAACCCGCTGAAACGGCTATCCGCGGGTATCTCGGGTATGCGAGCCAGTCATATTGGGGGTGACTCAGTATTGGTCGATCACCCCTCCGACAATCGCATGACTGCGCCGGGATGTCGGAGGGGGGTGCTACTCGGACGATTTTTTCGCCGAAATATCGCCGTCTTCCACCCCCGTCTAGTTATTTTCACTCTAAAACGTCGACGTATCGAGATTGTGACTGTTATATGCGAAAGAAAGTCAAAAGCTGGTGTGTTTGGATTGTCTGAAGTCCGTGCCTTCATGCGATTGTCTGAGGGGTGTCCGAGGGGTGGCCGATGATTTCTAGACCCCCTAAGACATCCGCCCCCGTCTAGTTATTTTCAGGATTTCATGATCTCCCATATTCCACGCGTATATCAGTGAAATTTGACTGGTTTTGAGAATTCTCGGAATCCGGGTGAAATAGTCGGTTCGAAGACCGTGGAGTACCCCCTCGGACAATCGCATGACTGCGTCGGGGTGTCGGAGGGGTGTCGGAGGGGGTGTTGGAGGGTATTTCGGCGCTGAAAATTGGCTATGAGCAGGGGCGCGTCCAGCTGAAGAATCGGCTGTGCTATCTCTGGAGATCGGGCCGACTCAGGTGACGATCTGGGTGGGGAATTGATGGGAGATTAGTGGCTGCTGTCGGTAGCACAAACTGGTCGCCAATGGTGTATTGGACAGTGACTCGGGTGGGTGAAGTGGCACTCAATGTCGCGCCAAAACTGCATACTAAATCTGATAGCTATCGGTGTGAAGTGAGTAGCGAAAAGTGAAAACGAGGGGGCGCGGTGGCGGCTAACTACTCTTCGATCGGGAACTTATCTTCGAGGTCAACCAGCTTCTTGCCGGGGTCAGTGAGCTCCAATCCGAGCCAGCATTTGGCGCGACCACGCCCGTCGAGAGACACCTTCTTCGACGTCGGACTGATGCCGAGTTCGGCGCGGAACTTACTTGCGAATCCGCCAACACCGTACGTCGACAGGTCCAACTCATCTGCCGTTACATCAGTTTCCTTAACCAACTTGTGCGTGTTGATCTGCGCCCATGCGTTGTACGCACTCCGGAGGTCAGAGACGGGAGTGGCCCCGTCGTCTTTCCGAGCCTCATCGAGGTCGTCTTCGATCTCGAGAAGGATGTTTGCGAACTGGACCATCGGATGTGGGAAGCCATCGTCTGTGACGAGGGTTCCGTACCGGTCCATCATTGTGTCGAGTGCGATCGACGCTGTGTCAACGTCGGGTGCGTCCGCTGGCTCACTCGACTCGTCGCCATCTTCCTCACCCGACCAGTCACTATCGGCGAGCTGCGGCGGCGTGTATCCTGTCGTCTTCTCGATGTCTTTGAGAACTGGGAAGAAGGTACCCTCCGGGAGCTTCAAGGCGCGCTTGCCTGCCGTGGTACTCCCGTCGGAGTCGCCGTTCGATTCGTCGCCATCCCCGTCGGAATCTTCCTTCGAACCGTCGAATTGTTCGAGGTCGTCGGGCTCGCAAAAATCATGCTCGATCGCGTAGCCAACAACCCCCTTGAGGGGGATGGGCGTGTGCTCTGGGACGAGGTTGTTCTGGCGAGCGTAGGTCCAGAGATGGAGGTATTCCAAATCATCGAGAGTCTGACCACTTGCCGAATATTTGGGGTCGCGCTTCCCCATGTCACACAGCGCGAAATGCTGGAAGTTATAGAGGGCATTCCGCTTGTGACAGTAGGCGGTTTCGTCGTCGATCACGACGAAGTAATTCTCCGATTCACCGAAGTGTCCGAAGGGGTTTTTCCCACGGGAGCCGGGCGTGAGTCCAAGGTCGCGCAGGTCGAGTGTCCAGAGGGGGTTATGGCTCCCTGTGAGCTCGCGATAGTCACCCTCTTCGACCCGGGCTTCGATCTCCTGTGGGTCGACGTCCATCGAGTCGTTGGCGTCGTTCACCAGCCCCCCGATGGAGCCTTTCGCAGCGGGGTGCTGTGACGGGTGGATCGTGGGGATGAATCCGAACAATGAGAGGGGTGGGTAGACCCCGGGTGCTTGGGGCATCGGCTCGGCCATCTTCCCCTCTGAGCGAAGCGCATCGAAATCACCCACAGGCCACCGGTGAGTCGCCGCCATTTCATCCCGGTCTGCGTCGGGGTCAGACGGGATGATATATGGGTCGTAAATCGGGAGGTCTGCGGCGGCCCCATCGACGGTGATCGTCCCCACCGTTTGGGGGAGGTCATTGGCCGTCGGGAACCCGAGTGAATCGGGGGCCATTCCGGTCGGATATTCTCCAACTGGGTCCGCCCGATCGGCGAGCGTCTGCATCCATGCCGGGGCCGGATCGAGGTTCGCCGTCACATCGTCAGGCGGGACCGGCGTGTTCCCCAGCGACAGGCGCAGCGCCCAGTCGGCGGGCGGTGTCAAGGCGAGCCAGCCCTCTTGGAGGAAGTCGTCGAGGTCGCGTTTCTCATCGCCGAACTGCGGCAGCTCAAGGAGCCACACGTTCGTCCCACCGTAGTCCGTGTACTCGGGCTCGTCGTCGGGCACAAGCTCTGTCTGCCCGTCTGCATCGGCGCTCTGTGCGGTCTCATCCGTCTCGGTCTCTACGTCGATGGCTCCGAGCCGAGCCGCGACGGTCTCATAGAGCTCGTCGTTGTCCTCGACGAGATCGGCGTCCCCATTGAGGACTTCCTCACGGTACACTTCGGCCGACGCCCGGACGCTTCCCGTGAAGGTATCGTCCGGCGAGGGCGTGTGGGTGTCGAGTACCCGGCCCATGTTGACCGCGCTGTCGACGCCCGGCCCGTGCTGGTGGAGTTCGATCACTTCGCTGATGGGGCCTTTCGACCGGAATTCTCCCTGTGTCTCCAACAGGTGAACGGGGACTTCCTCTGCTGTCACTGGCGTCGTCTCGTCGGCGTCGACGTCGGCGTCAGCGGGCGGCCCGACACGGAGCTCCTGATCGTCGAGTTTGTCTTGGAGCGTCCCGTCGCGAGCGGCTTCGACAACCAGCTTCTGGGTGAACATCTCGTCGCCGGGGAACGCGCCCGTACAGAACAACTCACGCAGGGCCATGTCGCGTTCACACCGGCGCTCGTCGTGGTCGCGGTCTTCCTCCGCAAGGACCACCCGCTTTGGCGGGTCAGAGTCTTGGAGGAAGTACACGTCGGGGATCTCCCGGCGCTTGATGATGTCGGCGAGCACGTCACGGTGTTTCATCTTGAACGACTTCGTCACCGGCGAGATGCACGGGATGCCATGTGCGTGGGCCGTGATCGCGTCGGCCATTCCCTCGGTAATCGCGAGGGGTTCGCCCTCGACGATGGTCTCACGGCCGTAGATCGGCTCGTCGGCGATGGTGTAGTTCTTCGTCGTCGCGAGCTTGGCGTACTTCCCCTCCGTGAAGTCGTCGGTGTGGGTGCCGTATTGAGTGTCGAAGTCCGGCCGCCGCCCGATGAAGAACGCCACCTTGCCGTCCTCGTCGTAGTACGGGAAGATGTACCGCCCCCGGAAGAGACACGAGAGGTCGTTCGGGTTGTCGGGATCATCGAGCGTGGTGTAGTCGACGTACCCCTCACCCTCGTCGTTCTCGCCGTAGGCGTCGGTGGGCTTGGTGAAGAGGCCCGTCGCGACCATCGTGTGGTGACTGAACCCCTTGCTTTCGAGATGGAAGAAGAGTTCCTTCCCGAAGGAGGGAGCCCACCCAAGTTGTTTGTCGGCGACGAGCTCATCGCTCCACCCCCGGTGGTCGGCACCGAGGTACTGGTAGGCCTGTCCGTCTGCCGCGAAGTCCTCGGGCTCCCCCGTGTTGTCTGCCGCATCCTCCGTGGACTGGATGCCGGAGGTCTGTGCGTCCTCGTTCGGCGGCATCGCGTCGGCCGCCTCGGGATCTTGCTCGACGGGGTAGGCGGGGTCGGGCTCGTCGAGCGCGGTGAAGTATTCCCGCGGGGTCTCGGGCTTCCGGTAGCCCGCTTCGAACGCCTGTTCCTCGTTCCACGTGACGTTGTTGTCGATCGTCGTGTCCAACTGGCTGTGGAAGAAGCGGGCCGCCTCTTCGAGGCAGGCTTGGACCGCGCCGAGGTCCGGCGTGGGGCTCAAGCGGAGGTCTTCCGGGTCGGCGTCGACGAGCGTGCTGTTGGGCTCCGCACGGGGCTCGCCGGCCGCGGTCTGTCCCACGCGGCGCGTTTCGTCGGCGTCGCTCTGTGCGCCGGGTTGGTCGTCGGTATTCTCTCCAATTTGCTCAGGAGTTTGCTGATCAGTAATCTCTGTGGGTTCCTCAGAAGTTTGCTCAGGAGATTCCTCGTCAGTTGTCTCGGTTGGTGTGTCGCCACCGTCCGGGTCGTCATCGGAGTCGTCGTCACCAGAACCGTCGCCACCGGAGTCGGAGTCCGACTCATCATCCTCGCTCGGCGGGTACGCATCCCGGTCGAAGGCCACAGGGTCGATCTCGGGGCCTTTCTCGTCGCGTGGCGTGTTCACCTTGAGCTGGTCAGTCTCGTCGTCGCGGTACACTGTGCCGTGGTCGCAGGCAGCCTCGATCGTCGCTTCTGCCTGTTCTTGAGAGAGGTCGTGTGCATCCCAGAGGGCAAGGGTCATGCCTTGCTCCGCGAGCGGGTCATGCGGCTGGTTCCCGGCGGTGTCCAGTAGCTCATCCCAGAACACCGGGACTGTCCGCTCACCGAGTGCGAGTTGCTTCCCTTCCTCTTTGATGACGCCGGCATCGACGCCTGCACCGATCGCGGCCCGTGCCATCGGGTTTCTGAAGTCGTACTCCCGTTTAATCGCGATTACTGCCATCGAGACATTGGTGTTGGCATCGTGGTCCGTTCCGAGGGCGTCCCACACGGGAACCCAGCTGTCCCGCCGTTGCATCTCCGCGATCTCCTCGTCGGTAAGGTAATCTTGCGGAGAGTCGCGCGGTCCGGGCAGCCGGAGCGCATCCTCACCGGCGGGCATGAGCTTGTTCGTCGCAATCCCGATCTTGATCGCGTCGGCGGCCTGCGGACCACGGACACCGGGCCCGTACCGGAGTGCACCGGGCAGGTTCTCCCGGAAGATGGCCTCGGTCTGGTTCAGGTTCGCCGAGTCCCATACGTCTTGCCAGAAGTCGGCGTCGGTGGGATCTTTCGCGCCGAATTTGTCGGTGACTGCTTCGGAGTCGATTTCGATATCGTCGGGTGAGCTATTCTCGTCGATTTCGTCGCTATTGGCGATGTACTTTGTTCTCAGGTTGTTCATTGCTGCGTCGTAGGTGAATGTCAAGGCGTCAATCGGGCCCTTGCTATTGTCGTCGTCTTCTTCGAGGATGCCGACCGGCCCGGCGCTGTCGTCGTCGACGCCGAACGGGTCGTCTTCATCCACGGTCGTGTCCACGTCTGGGTCGGGTTCCTCGTCAGGCATCTCGGCCGCGTCCGTGGCCGGTGTCTCGCCCTCACCCGAGGAATTGCCGTCGTCGTGGATGCCGACCGGGTCACGGGCGTTCTCCCCGATGTCGAGAGCAGCCATTGCCCGGTAGACCGGCATGTGCTTCTCGGGGACCATCGACTCCAGCGCCTTCGAGGAGATGGTTGTGTGCTGCTCGCCGCCGGTTACGGATTCGCCGGTGTGGCTGTCGGTGTTGTTCGGAAGTTTGCTCGGCAGAACCCGGTCGGGGATGGGAACTGCCTCCCGTGTGAACCCGGCGCGGTCTAAGTCGATGTCCGTGTCATCGTCGTCATGGTCAGAGTTCTGCTGGTCAAGTGCAGCCTCCTCTGGTACTTCCTCGATGTTGGTGTACGTTCCATCAGGAGCTGTCTCCGCGTCATCCTCTGGTGGTTCCTCGTCACCGGTGGTGTCAGTCTCCTCGTCGTCGGCTTTGTCTGCTGGCGAGAGGAAATCTGGGAGCGGCGTCTGGACAATGTCCCAATCGTCTTCTGTGGGTGTCTCCTCGAACTCGCGTTCGGGGACGAACGGTTCGTAGACGGGCTGCCAGTCCTCGCAGAGATCACCGAGTGTCGGGTAGCGTTGGACTTCGCCACCGGGGTAGACGACCCACTCATTGTTGTGCTCGTCAAAGCGGCACCAGACGTCGAAGGCGTTCGTCGAGCCGAACCCTTCGTCCATCCGGAGTGCGCCCTTCTTTGCGCCGTCGGTCATGCCGTCGTACAATTGGATCTGGTCGTCGTGGGTGTGGATCCAGACCGCCTGTTTCCCTTTCTCGATGAGTGCGTGCTTGCGCTCACCGTCAGTGGGTGTCCCCAACTCAAGGTAGTCCGTCTTGTTGTAGTACAGCGGCATCGGGTCGCGCTCCGAAAGCTCACCCGCATCCTCTGTGTCCTCGTTCGGGCGCATCCGGAGATGCTTGCGGATGAACATCGGGTCGGTGAGGATGTGATTGACGCGGGCGACGGGTGCTGTCCGGTCTTTGGCCTCCATCTCTGGCGTCAGGAACATCGCCCGCTGGCCGCTCCGAGCAGCCCGGGCGAGATTCTGCAACGTGTGTGCCGGCTTTTTATACGTCGATGTCTCCGCTTCGATCGCGATGACACCGCCGTCAGAGAGCTCTGCGGCAATCGGGTAGTCGGCTTTGAACTGTTCAAGAAGCCGTGACGCCTGCTTCGTGTCGACCGTCGTGTCGATGGGTGGGTACGCCACGGCGTCGGGGAGCTCCTGTTTGTTGTCCTGCTGGACGATGCTGACCTCCATTCCGGTCGCCGACAGCATCACGAACGCCCGGCGGAGGACTTCGTTGTGTTTCTCCGTCTGGTTCCGCGAGTCGTCTTCGGCCTGCTCTAGTACCGACCGGATGCCCTTGTCGGTGATCGACAGCTCTGTCTTCGGGTCGTTGATCCGGACTTGCCCCGCGGGCGTCCCGCCGGTCCCCCGGATGTTGTCGGCTTCTTCTTCAGCCTCTTCATCGACTATCTTGACGAACTCCCGGTCGACCAGTACGCCATCGGGGAGCTCCTCGAAGTGTGTCGACGTCCGCCGGTGGAAGCCTTCGTTCGCCTCCTCGACGGTAACGGTGAGCGTCTCGTCGTCCTGCATCTCCGGTGGGTTGATGTTGAGCGCCGGTGCCGGCTCGAGTGTCTCGTACTCGCCGGGCAGCGCGTCGAGAGCGTTCTCGCGGATCTGTTTCGACCACACGGCTTCGAGGAAGCACTTCGACAGGTCGTTGTCCCCGCCGAGATGCATCAACGCGTGCTCGGACTCCTCGAGATTCTGTTCGAGCGCGTCGACGCCGTACTCTTTGAGGTTCTCGCCGATGATCTCTTCGGCCTCTTCGGGCGTCCGTCGTGCCGGGTACGGCGCGAATGTGTCCGGTGCAAGCGGGTCCGACCGCATCGGCCCGTCCTCGTCCATCGTGGAGATCGTCGTGAGCGCCGTGTACGCCGGCAGCGACATGAGCGTCCCCGAGTCGATCGAGTCGTCGTCGAACCGCTCGGCGATAATCCGAGCATCATCCACCTCCGTCACACCGAAGCTCAACAGCGTGTCCGAATTCCCGAACATCTGCTTGAGCGTCTGTGGCGCAATGTCGCGCACCTGCGAGGGGTTCTGGAGACAGGTGATGACGCCCATTTTCCCGGAGCGGGCCTTCGAGAGCATCTTGTCGAGCGCCATGTTCTCGGAGGCGATGTCGTCGAACTCGTCCATGATCGCGAAGAAGGGCTCCCGGTCAGCTTCCTCAACCTTCTCGCGCTTTCGGATGGTCGACCACACCCGGCGCATGATGCCCGTCGAGACAACCTTCCGGATCTCGTCGGACCGCACCGTATTCCGCACGAGGATGATCTTCCCTTCCTCAACGGCGTGGGAGATGTTGATTGTCCCATCGCGATGAGCCACGATCCCGCGGGAAATCGGATCCTCGACCCAGTCCTGAATCCGCCGGAGAACCGGGTCTATCTCCTCTACATCCATCTCTGCGATTTTCGTGGTGTACTCGTGGATGAAGCTCATCCCTTCTTGGCTGACCACATTTGAGAACTTCGCGCGGCTCTCGTTGTCGGCCAGTACGTAGTACATGTCCACGAGCGTGAACTTGCGTCGCGACCGGATCATCGCCCGGGCGACATTGGAGGTGATTCCCTCCATCTTCGGTCCCCAGTATTCACCCCCACGCAGGACTGCCCGGAGGTCGTTGATGATGGACTCGACTTCCCGGTCGAACTCGATTTGGGTCTCACACTCGCCCGGTTCGAGGAAGTTGATGCCTGCGACTTGGTCGTATGTCTCACTCCCCGGTTCGATCCACACGATGTCGTCCATCCGCTCCTCGGGCAACTGTGTGATGAGGTCGTCGACGGTGTCGCCCTTCGGGTCGATAAACACGAACCCGTAGTCCTTCCGGGCGATCTGGTTCATCATCATGTTCAGGGTGGTGGACTTGCCCTTGCCAGTCGACCCGAAGATCGTCATGTGCCGGAACCACGAGAACGGTTCGAGGCCGATTTCGCGGATGCCGTCCATCGGGTTGTTGTCGTAGCCGAGCCAGATGGGTTCGTCCGGGTGATGCGTGTGCGAGTGGACGAGTCGGTCGCGAACGTCGAACCCGGCGAAGATGTCTCCTTCTTGGGCGCGTCCCTTCCCGCTGGCGGTCGCCGTGAGCTCGAATGGGAAGTACCGCTGGAGGCCGGGCTCCCGGCGAAGTTGCACGTCGGTGTCGGACTGGTCGTAGGTGTAGTGACTGTGGTGGGCGGGGTTCTCGCGACCGCGTGTGTACGGGCTTGGCGGGCCCGTCGAGTCGTCAGTCGTCTCCGGCAGGTCGTCGTCGGGCGTGGCCGGGAGATCGGTGACGCCCTCGGCATCCTCGGGTGGGATATCTGGCCCACTTGGTGTTTGGGACTTGGTTGAAGATCCTGTGTCGGACTCGTCGGCGTCCGTGGCGGGTGTCTCCTCCTCGTCAGGGGTGGTGCGGGCTCCGGGTGCGCTGAAGACGTCGTCGCGAGCGTCATATTCTTCGAGGTCGATCCCGAGTTCGTCGGCCCGGCGGTTCTGGAACTTCCGGATGAGGTTGTCGGCGACGTTGTCGTTGAACTGGGATTTGATCTTCTCACGGGTCACTTCCCCGTGGATGAACTGACGATACAGCTCGTTGAATGCCTCCTGTTTCTCAGGGGATGAATCGACATCAACGGTTTTTGTGGGCCCGTCGTCGCCGTCGTCGCTATCGGTGGTGTCGTCGAAGAAGAAGCGGAGAACGGTGCCGAGTCCCTTCATGAAGATGTTGTCTTCCTCTTCGGGGGCGTCAGTACCGACGGTGTCGGTCTCCTCAGTGTGGTCGCCTGAGAGTGACGCCATCGCCGAGGCCTCGCCGCCAATTTCCGACAGGTCACGATTCACCCGCATGTCGGGTGGTTTGGTCGTGCGGTTTGCCTGTGCGGGTGGGCGGTTGCCGACGCCTTTCCGCGTCCAGTCGACGTTCGTCATGTTCACCTCCTCGCCGGGGAGGTGTGCGAGGCCGGCGAGCTCGGAGACGTTGAGTGAGGTCTGGTCGTAGGAGAACTCGCGGGCGGCCGTCCGCCGGGCGAGTTCCTTGACGCCTTGCTCTTTGAATGCGAGCGGCAGGAGCGTCTGGCCGGTCTCCTCGTTGTGGTACTGCGAGGAGAAGACGCTCCCGATGCCGTGGGCGTGGTGTTTCGCGATATCCGGTGACGAGGCGAACACGAGGAAGCGAATGTTGAGGTAGTACGCCTGCTTGCCCTCCTGATTGAGGACTTCCTCGGCGGCCCGGAGATCTTTGGCGGATGGGTCGTCAAGCCGTGGGTTCCAGTAACTCCCGTTGACGCGGCCGTAGGTCAACCCATCGTTGATCTGGTCGGCGCTCCATTCGTGGGGCATGTGTCCTTCAGTCCAGTTGGGGCCTGCCGGCGTGAACACGAACTGGACAATCGCGACCTCGTTGCTGTAGCCGACGAGCTCACTCAGGGTGCTGCGGAGTGGATCCGTCTCGAAGGCGTCTGGCCCACTCGTCCCGCGGAGTGGCCGGTACTTGTGCTGTTCGAGTTCGAGTTTCCCTCCAGCGAGGTACATGCCGGGTTCGATCTCGGGGAAGGGGTTGTCGACAGGCTTGATCTCGGAGTTGGGGTAGAGCCCGGAGACTTGCTGGCGGAACTCCCGCTGGTGGATACTATCAGGGAGTCCCCAGTGGAACTTGACCGTCTCGTCGGTCAGGACCATCTCAAAGGAGAACTTCTTGGGCTGCTCGGCGAGGTTGAACCGCTGGGCGAGCTTGGAGTGTGAGACGCTCTCGTTGTGGAACCCGGCGATGAGTTCCTCGGCGTATTTGAGACCGTCTTCTTCCTTGTGGGGCCGGACCCGATTGAGGCTGCCGGCGTAACCCTCGGCGGCCTCGTTGATTGTGTCGACGAGGACTTGGTTGATTTGCGGTGCGTCTGGTTCCCGGGCACCGAGTTGGTGGTGGCGAGGGCCTTTGAGCCAGTCTGGGAGTGTGTGGTCGTTAAAGTAGTTGAATGGGTGTAGCATTTACACACCCCCTCCGCCAGCCGAGATTACTGCTAGAGCTTGTGAAGTAGTCCTCGTACAGTCACCACTATTTGTCACCCAATGATTAGGAATCGGCCACAGAGCCAAAACAAGCCCACTACAGTGTGATCCACAGTTGCAACTCGGGGTATCACCGAATCCAGTTGATTCGAGATGTCTAGTCTGGTTCCCACGTCGGACAATTCGCAGGTTCGACCGGAGCGTGGTGTTGTTTGTACAGCTACTCTGAGTATCAGGTCTCCCTTTTATGACCGATGACGGCCAAATCTTGCGGGATTTGGCCGTCTCTGGGTTGGCTGGACACAGGGCAGATACTGGACATATCTGATGTATCATAAGTTAGTCCAATAGAGATCGCTTGGACTTGACTGGGCCTTCTCATACCATACTGTACAATCCCGTCTTTTAAAACTGTAAGGGTGGTTGCTGTGTTAATTCAAACATTCATGCTCAGTGTTTCCGAAGTTCCCTCTGAATTGGCTACCATTAGTCTTAGCCGGAACAACTGAACCTTTGCTGAGAATAGCAATAGAACGCCACTAAACAATCACCTACCTGCATTCGGATTGTCTGTTCAATCCGAGGTAGCGAACAGTGAATTGACCATGACCGAGAGCCACTACGTCGCGAGGACACTCCCAAAAATGAATGCAACACCGGCGAGCACACCACCGGCAACGAGAAGGGCGTAGTTGGCAATCGGATTCGCGGCCTTCGCTATGTCAAGCGTGTACTTGTCGTTGCGAAGAGGTTTGAACGGCTGAATCCCCATCGGGGTCAGCACATCCGCGAGAAGATGTGCACCGATCATGGTAGCGCCAACGAGGGCATCAAATGAGGAAGCAAGGCGCCGGCTATGAGCCCAGTAGAGCTCACACCGACGACAAGGCCGGTAACAGCGAATGCGGACGCAACGAGTAACATGAACCAGATGGTGTGCGTCGGACCGCGGTATTGAACAGATGGCACACGCTGATCCAAGTCGGGAAGCATCGACCCCTCCACCACGTCAGCACCACCAACAATCGCAAGTTCACTAGCACCGAAGGCGGTAAGGACAAACCCCACTGGCGAATAGACAGCAAGAGACGCGCCGTAGTGGCCGGGACGATGCACACTTGGAATGATCGGGTGGAATGGACTCCGATGAGCTAGTCAGGCACTGTGGTCGATATACTTCGCTTCCCATTCGGCCCGTGCCTCAATCTCCCTCGTGCCCCGGCGAGTAGTTGTATACTCGTTTGTTCGTCGATCACGCTGACTTTTTTCGACAAGTCCTTTCTCAACAAGCGTGTCGAGATTCGGATAGAGACGTCCATGGTGGATCTCTTTTTCATAATAATCCTCGAGCTCGTCTTTGATCGCGAGACCGTGTGGATCATCAAGGCCGGCGATTACGTATAGCAAGTCCCGCTGAAAGCCTGTGAGGTCGTACATACTTTCTCTTACGTATTCGAGTTTTGAAATACTACTGGTTTATGAAATGATGTTATGACAACACATCAGACGAACGGTTTACCCAAGAATAGCTCTGGGGTGTGCTCTGTTGAATCCGATGACGGGACGGGCATCACAATTTCCGAAGACACGAGTATCTAACTCTTCGTCGTCGAGGAGTTGGATCGATTTCCCTAGTGACTCCGATCTCCTCGTTCTCTGCAAGTTTCTATCTCTGTTCTCTCGACAGCGCTCCTAAAACGAATATGGAGTGACCAGATCCCGACGCATTCTGCGGATTCAACAGGGCCCACCAGTCAGAATCCTCCTCATTGAATGGTTGGACTGCGTAGATCTCTAAGCCCGTTGAAGTCTCATATCAAGTATGCGCCACCGTGGGAGAAAGGAAGTGGAACCTCAGCGGTTGCAGGGTGAAGTGAACGAAAACAGCAGTTAATCGAGTTCGCCGTACCCGTCTCCTCTCATGAGTTCTGCAACGGCCTCCACATTGTCGAACGCCGCGAGAAGTGCATACTCACGGGCGTCTGTCTTCGCGATATCATCGGCCCCGAGCTCCGTAGCAAGCCGGCTACGAAACTCCGCTTCTCGGGAGACGACTTCATCGCGAGCGAAGATCTCAAGCCGATTGTCTCGTTCGTCTCCGACATTACTCCGACGTACGAAGTACGGATACTGATGGCTGCTCGTCTGGTGTGCTCCGGTATCGCTGGCCGGCGGGGTAGTCGGCGTGCTCTTCTCGCTGGGACTGTTCGCATTCTTTGTTCCTCGGGAGGTCCGGGATTCATCTACTTCGGCAGAAGTGGCTACCTCGGGTTCCTGATCATCTTCCTCCTCGTTCGCGATATCATCGGGTTTCTCTGGTTCGTCATCTGCTTCTTCCTCCTCGTCACCGAAGTTGAGGTTCCCTGACCCAGATTTGAATGAATCTCCCCCCATTAGTCAGCCACCTCCGGTTCAGTCGTGAGGTTGAACCGCATCGTCTCAGTCCCGTAGTCATCGATATCTAGGACGAGTTCATCGTCGACATCTACACCGAACGTCTCCGTCGCAATGAATCCCGCCAGCTGCCATAGCTTCTCCAGCGTTTCGAGTTCACGGTCGGGCACTCTTCGCTCACCTTTCTCCGTGATCATCTCGCCGTCCTCCTCGTAGGTCTTCCACCTCTCTTCGACTACTTTGAACGCAGAGCCACGGGCTTCCCACATAGCGTCCATCAGACTCTCTCGTGACCCGATAGAGACTGGCGTTGCAAAGGAGTCCGTATTTTCGAACTGATCGCGATACTGCTTGTGGGCGTTCGTCTGCCCAACCCCGGACGGAACCACGCACGAAAGCCCGATTTCGATGTCCAGCGCAGTCTCCATGTTTCCGACCATCTCCTCAAGACCATCGAGGCTGAGACTTCCCTTCCCAGCTGGCTTAACGGGTGCTACCAGTGTCCGAAGCGCGTAGATAGCATTGTACAGGAGGTCTTCGGCGCGCGCGTTGGGGTCGATGAGGACTGCGTCGTACGTTTCGTTCAACTGCTCTCGCTCCCAGAGGAGATTGTATAGAAGCTCGAAGCGGGGGTACTCGTCCCGAGAGATACCCTTCATCCCCGTTTCATAGGAGATCTTCTGCTCAAGGTTGGAGGTGAAGTCCCCCAACATGTCGTGGCTCGGAATTATGTCGATGCCCTCCTCAGAGGTCTCGATGAGGTCGTCGAAGTCGCTATCAGGCATTTCCAGAATGTGCTTTACGAGATTGTCTGCATCCGGGTTCCCACGGTTCTCTCCGACGTCAAAGAGTGAGGTGAGATTTCCTGTCTGTGGGTCTAAGTCGATCACGAGGACATCAAGCCCCATCCGCTTGAACGCGACCGCGAGGTTTGCTGTCATGGTCGTTTTGTACGTCCCCCCGGACTCAGCGTAGATGACAGTCGTTATCATATACCGACTCATATGATTGCCTGTTACATATATCTGTGTCAGACATTCGGGACTACAATCTGTAACGAATATCTAGAACATCTTTCTGTAACAACGATCTGTATTTATTTTGGAACTAGAAGCTGTACTGATGAGATCCCGATTTTGAAGCATGCACCTGATAGAACTATCTAGAATAACCATCTATTACAGACATCTGTAACAGACATCTGTAATAGATGCCTGTTATATATCAATAATCAAACCGAGTGCCTCAGAGCGGGACCTAGAGGTGGATCACTCATTCCACGAAAGCTGGTCAATAGTTGGAAACTCATCCTTTGCTGTCTGGGGCGGATTATAGTATCGGGATTTAATATCGTAGTACCCAAATTCAGGAGGAATACGAGCGCACGCCTTGGCCAGATTTTCGTCCGCTGTGTGGGTAATCACGCGGATTCGAGCATTCGCATCGAACAATCGAACTGCCAACGCGACTACTGCTGCATCCTGCCAGTTGTTCGTCTCTGGATACTTGCTTTGCTGATTGAGAAATCCATCTGCAACGAACCGTGCTTTCTCAACCGGTCCAGCGTTACTATCGAATCCCGCTGTGCGGTTACCGGGGAGCGGTGAGGCTACCCGCAGCCACCCTTCTTCGATAGCCATATCGAGGTACGGATTCGCCGGTGAGTCAGCACTCCCGGTATCCGCCAGTTCGTGGTAGACTGCTGCTGGCACCCAAATTTCTGTTCCGATTTCCTCTACGGCAGTTTTGAGTGATTGTAGGTGCGGACTGGGGTGCTTTCCCAAGTTCCGAAACATCACCGTGTCCGCAATATTCGCAGTATAAATCCTCGTCATTCGGTCTACTTGTCGTCAAATTCCTCGAGGAGATCGCCTTCGTTCTCATCGAAATCATCTGGTGTGTACGTCGTCGGGCCCGACTCGTCGTCACCAAGATCGAGAATCGAATAGATGGCTTCGACAAGATCATACGCAGTTCCAGAAGAAAGGTCTGCGAGGCTCGCGATCTGCCGGATTGTGACATCTCCCTCACTGTGTGCTTTCACGAGGTCGTATGCGAGTGCGAACGTGACGATGCCGTGGTCTTCGAGAACCCGCTCGATCGCTGGATATTCGTTCTTCTGTGCGATCGCTTCGATAAGTTCAGGTGTAATCGAGACTTCTGTCTCGCGGACTGTCAATGTCAGTTCGAACTTTTCAGCGGTGTATACGGCGGTTCTGCTATCATGATCAACTTTGCTGATCAGGCCCGCCTGTTCCAGTTTATGCAGATAGTCGTACACCGTCTTCTTCGAGACTGTCGTTGTTTCAACGAGTTCAGGGCCCGTGGTAGTCCCGGACCGCCAAATCGATGTATAGAGACTAGCGAGAGACGGGTTCTCGAGTAATTCTGCGAAGGTAGGGATTCCGGTGATCATCCCCGGAGTGTCACCCGCGTTTCGCACGTGTTCTGTATCGTAGCTCATCTTGTATAGAGTTACGAAACTAGAAACTATAAACGTTTGCCACGGAACTGAGTCACTATAGTTTGGATAAGAAGAGGAGAGATGGGATTTTCGCGATGAGTGAGAATCAGTTCTGCTGTGATGCAGCTAGATACGGCAAATCGTTCCACAAGCGCGCTAGTCGTCACCAACGCTGAACTGCGTGTGTTCACTCACAGTGTTCAAGACGACGCTCGTATTGGATTCTTGTACATCTGCATCGGCCAAGATGCGCTTGATCTGGTTGTTCATATCGTCGGAATCTGTGAACTTTCCAATCGCGATGATGTCGTAATCGCCAGTCGTCTCATACACACTCACCATCTGCGGTTCATCGCGAAGCGCGTCTGTAATATCCGGTAGCCCGGGGCCATCGACTTTGAGCTGGAGAATGGCAGTCACGTCGTAGCCAAGTTTGCTGTAATCGACAATTGGCGTGTATCCCTCAATTGCACCTGCGTCTTCGAGATCTGCCAAATGGTTCGAGACCGTTGTCACAGAAACATCGAGCTGATCACCGAGACTTCGTAAACTCTCACGTCCGTTTCCAAGAAGGGCATTCACTAATTCCGTATCGAGATTTTCGTACGCCATAGTATCTTCTCCACTTGTGACGTGTATAACGGTTCGGCTCTGCTGTGATTTTGTCCTCAGATCGAATCTACGTGACCTCATCCTGCCGGGAGATTTTTAATATTTTGCGGAAATTAAAATACATGGCTGAATCCGCAGTATCACATTCACACCCGCTTGATACGATGCTAGCCGTCTCCGACGTGATTCGGAACGACCGGCTCGCCAAACTGTATGCTCGTGTCCTCGAACTTGACTCGCCAACCGTCAAGGAACTGTCTGAGGGCATCAAGAGTTCGACGACAACCATTTACGAGGATATCAAACATCTCGTGGAGATCAATCTCTTGGAGCGGGTTACGGAGACGCAACCGTACCGCTATCGAGCGAGTCAGGTTGATATGACGATTCAGGCCGGCGGGGAGACGTTCCAGATCACGCCGACGCTCCTCGTTGCTCTCGCGGAACGCCACTCGAACGAGAATATTAGCCTCTATATCGACCGTCACGGTGTCAGCGGACTCGTAACAGCGATCGAATACGGTCGGGCGTACACGCAGTCGAAAATGAACGCTCGGATCATGGCCCGTGAACAAGAGATCCCTGTTCTTGAAGCAGAAACCATCCTCCAAGAACTTCAGGAGATCATTCTGGAGGCTGAGCCTGACATCTCGACAAGCCTCAATATTGAGGAGCTTGACGCTGCTGTCGACGAACGACCAGACGAATAATATTCGTGCCAGTGCAACTGTTCCCATCTGTGGAGAGTCATGTCCGTCGAAAACCGGTACCAGTTCTCTGGATGATCGCTTTCTGACGGACTGACCACAGAGGATACGGCCACCATTCGTTGTTGATCTCGACAGAGCTCTACTGATCACTGACTCGCTGGTCTGTCTGTGAAAACGCCTCTGTCGCCATGTCGGCGCGCTCAGCCGCCTCGATATGCTGGTAGGCCTTGCGGACCTGTTCCTCACTATTGTCGAGATACCGGGCTGCCGCGGCGTAGCCGAACTGTCGAACAAGCACTTCTCCGACACCCCGACGCCCGCCGTGTAGTTCGAGATAGTCGCCATCGAGTGAGAGGTCCAGTTCGTCGCGACGCTCGGCGAGTGTGTCGTGTGTCCAGAGCCGTTCCATGATCGACCGGGCACCGTCGGTGGTGAGCGGCTTCGGCGCGTCGAGGTCGTGCTCAGCAGCGACGATCAGGTCAGGTGCCCCGTTTCGAACACGCTCGATCGCGCTGTCGCGGAGACCGACAGTGGCGAGTCCTTTGGCGACGTGTGAGGCGAGCGAGGGGCGGTGTAGCGTCGTGAACACCGGCCACGAGTCCGGCACGTCCAGCACCTCAGCGTACCGCTGTAACGGGCCGATAACGGGCTCAGGGAGTGATGCCTCCTTCCACTCACGGCTCTTTCGGAACACGGTGACGCTGCTGTCTGCGAACGACACGTCACGCCAGCGAATCCCGTTCCGACCGTCGCGGTCTTCTTTCGGTGCCGAGAGGAACTCCGAGCCGCGCAGGCCCGTGTAGGCGACAACATACACGAGCGCCTGCTCACGACACCGCTGGTAGGCCTCGAACCGGGCGCGCTGTTTGGCCTGCCACGTCTCGCTTTCCGGGTCGCCTCGATCGGCGTGAGGCACCTCGATCGCGCCGAGCGCATCGAACGCTTCGGACACACGCCGGTCGACGAACTGCGTGATCAGGTCGCGGTGGATCGGTTCCCACGCCTGCTGGTCACCCGGCCGGCGGCCGTCGTTCTCCGGCAGCGGGTCTTCGGCGTCTGACTCGCGGGCGTAGTGGCGCGGGATGTATCCCTGCGCGTGCGCCCACCCGCACCATGACGCGACGTGCGCGTAGTAGGTGAGCACGGTGCCGGCGGTGTTCCCTTCCGACGAGAGGTACCGCGCGTAGTCCGAGAACACCGTCGTGTCGAGGTCCGCGAATCGGACGGTGTCGCCGTCGACGATACCCGACCACGACTCGGGCGGGGAGGCGTTCGCACTATCGCTTCTCTGACCGAGACACCATTCCTTGAATCGATTTATTTCACGCTTGGCGTCCGTCCGGTACGCGCCGTCCTCGCCAGCATCACCCTTCCCCTTGTCCGTGAGAAATTTCGTAAACGTGTCGTCGATCGCGGTCTCAACGGAGCGGCGGCCCGTCATTGGCCCTCCGGAGTGTGGGGGTCGTGGCGTCGGAACGCCGCTCCAGCAGCGACAGTCGGGCTAGAGCGTGCGTCGGTGGAAGGATCGGCCATGATTCTGATTCTGCCTCGATTGGGGCCACGGGTAGGAGGCACTAAGAGTTTACTCTGTCTTACTCAACTAAGACAAAGTAAGTAATCTTGGCGAATATGAGAGTCTGTGAGTGGTTATCGAGTGATATTGGCCGCGAGAGCCTATCTGGACGAACGAAGAGACATTTATATTGTATATCGCTATATTGATTTCCCGCTGCGGCTGACGCGGCTACTCAACCCCCCTTTTGTTCCCGTGGGAATGACCCGCCTTCTGGCGAATTCTAGTGTTAATTATCACTTCCACACCGCTCTGGCTACGCTTATACCCCCGGCGACCGTTGTTTCATCCGGATGTCTATTGAACACACTACATCCCAAAAAGCAGCGGAGGCGGGCGAGTAATGGCGGTTCGGAAGTCCAAGATACCAGACACATGGGCCAAGCGAAGGACAGCCGCAAACCAGAACTCGAAGACTGCCCGAGAAAGAATAAAGCGTGACCTGAATCGTGATCGGTCAGCTCTCGTTCAACAGACAGACATCAACGCGTTCACAGTCTACGCGCAAGGGTCGTACAAGAACTACACAAACACGAGAGGGTCGAGCGATCTCGATCTGATCGTACAACTCAGATCTCCGTGGAAGCGGGACCTCAGCGATCTCACCGCTGAGGGGCGTGAGCGATACAACGATGATAACTCGCCGGCTGATTACGGCTACGACGACGGCTTTCGCGATAGTGTTGTACAGGCCCTGCGACAATTCTATCGCGAAAACCGGCTGAAGGACCCCATCGATAATTCTGGGAAGGCGATCGAAATCTCGGGTCGTCATAACCCGCTTCCCATCGACGTAGACGTGGTCGCCGCTCAGGAATACCGCATCTACCACACCTATCCCGAAGATGGAGACCCCGAATACACAGAAGGGATGGTGTTCAAGCCGCTCGTGGGTGACGAGTGGTGGGTCAACTTCCCGAAAGTACACTACGAGAACGGGAACGCGAAACACGACAACTTCCGCGAGACAGTTCGGATGTTCAAAAACGCCCGAGGCCACTACAACGACAACCACTGGTTCAATCTCGACACGCCCTCATACTACATCGAGTGCCTGATCTACAATGTGCCCGACCACGTACTGAAAACGTCCGATCTCACCGACCGCTTCGACGACGTGCTCTCGTGGTTCGAACGGGACAGCATAGACCTCGCTGACTTCGATCAGGTGTCAGAGATGGAGGCCCTGTTCGGAGACGAGAACACGCAGTGGAACACCGACGACGCTGAGGAGTACATCGAGAAGATGCGGACGATGTTCGACGATCTCTAATGCGCGGGACCCACGGGTTCTCGACCGACCAACCCCGACGCCGCCGTGTCACACTCTTTGGGTTCGGTGCAGCGGGTGTCCTGATAGCCGACAATCTCGGTTCATCGATCGCCTCATTCACAGGATATGGTTTCTTCGCCAACGTGACGATTTCGTTCGTACTGGCGTCGACAGCGGTGTACTTCGTCGTTGCGAGGGGGCTGTGGAACATCTGGCCTATTTCACTAGCTATCGGCTCACCACCAGACCTTAGCGGCGAGTGGACCGGCCACCTCTACACAGACACGGACGAGTACGACGACGAAGACGTGGTTGCCATCAACGAACTCGGATACGGTCTCGTGAAGATGGAGGCGACTTTGCGGATCAGGCAGTCGTGGGACCGGATTCTCGTTGAGTTGGTTGGCCCGAACTCGACTTCAAAGAGCACGGGTGCGACCATCCTGTTCGACGATGGGCCACCGACGCTAACCTACAATTACGACAATGGAGGTGATGACTTCCATGACGAGTTGGACCAGCACGCGGGGACGACTACGATCGAGTACGATTCTGAAACAGAAACACTCGAAGGGACATACTACACAGGGCCAAAGCGAGAGAATTACGGCCGTCTGGAGGTAGAACGCACTCTCTAACGGCTTAACTGATTTACCGATCCGAACCACTTCCACTTTCGCCGCCCATCCATGGCTCACCCCTTTTAGACGGCTTTCCATCTATGCCACTATGCGCTCCTCTCGACGACCGACCGCCGATTTCCCAAAGCTCACACCGGGCGTTACGCTCGTCGACGTCGACAATGACCTCGGTGTCACTCCCGTGCAGGCGCTGCTTCTCGATCAGGTGCTCGGTGGTGACGGCCGAGCGTACTGGGTGGATGGTGCAAACAGAGCGAACACGACACAGCTTCGCGAACTGGCACCGGCCGACCGTGTGCTCGATCGGATCGACATCGCTCGGGGGTTCACGGCCCATCAACATACGTCGCTACTCGATCGGCTCGCCGGGCGTCTCGATAGTCACGACCAGCCGTCGGTCGTCGTCGCAACCGGCCTCGACCGGATGTACCGTGACGCCGATATCGAGGACGAGCTCGCCACCCAGATGTTCATTCGCGCGATTGCGTCGATCGCCCGGATCGCGCGCGTCCACAATGTTCCGGTCGTCGTTACGCGGTGTCGCGAGGACGACTTCTCGCGGCCGCTGCAGCGCGCTGCCGAGACGCACCTCCAGTGCCGGGCAACGCCCTGTGGACCACGGTTCGAAGACACTGCAGGCGACGTGGAGACGCTCGTCTACCATACGGACGACGGCTGGATACAGACAACACTCGCGTACTGGCAAGAGGTCCTCGAACACCGCGCTCGGATACACGGGGCGACGACACTCGAACGCGCCGCCGGCCCCGTCGGGGTGCAGTAATGGGTCGGACAAACCCGACATATCGCGATCGCCTCGGGGCGATCGAAGACGAGTGGAGCGCGTATCGCCGAGCGCTCCGCCGGCGCGATCAGGAGACCTTCGATCGGCTGTTTGTGTACGCTCGCGACCACGCAGACGCCGCAGGCACCCTCAACCACTCGGACCCGCTCGCCCCGGTGTGGATGGCGATCGCGATCGAACAGGACCGGCAGATCAGCGAACTGGAGGCACGCGTCGACGAGCTCACTGACGGAGAGCCGTGACCCTCACACTGGACTTTCTCGGGGACGGTCGCGTCGCCAAGTGGACGCTCACACCCGACGGCGTCGCTCGCGAGGTCCACGACGACTACCGACCGACGTTGTTCGTCGGGGACGCGCCGAACGACCTCTACGGGCGAACGGGCGGTCCTGAGCCAACACCGCCGAGCCGGGACGGGCTCTCGGACGCACTGAACGAACTCCGGTCGTTTCTCGGCGGGCAACAGGCGGTCGCCGGCCTCGACGTCGAGTCGCACCGGCAGACGTTCCGGACGGATGCCCGCCCACTCCTTTGTGTTTACGCCACGTCGATCTCGGCCTCAGTATCGAACGCCTGCGTCCGGCGCGCCTCCAGCAGGCGGCGCGTCCCGGTACCACTGTCGAGCGGCACCATGACTAGCAGGCCGGGCGCGGCGTGACACGGGAGGCCGTCGCCGGTTTGTAACCCTGTCTCGGTTACCGGCACCTGTACACGGTACCCATTCTCCGAGTGTTGGATTTGAGTGTTGATCCCACGATGGATCGACTCAGTCTTGTAGGTTACAACCGCGACCAGCTTGGCATCGTCACGCGATTCATTTTCTGATCAACCACGAACAATACGCACGCAGATTAACCTGATTCCGATCACGCTGATTTACACGCCTCGACGACGAGCTCGGGGTCATCGACTAGTTGATTCACCGTGTGGGCTCCCTTCCCCTTCCCGCGCCCCTTCCGGTCTTGCTCGATCAGCGAGAGGAATGCCAGTTCGGAGAGCAGATCGCGGACGCGGCGGATCTTGAGCGGGTCTGTCCCCTCGCGTTCACAGACGACCTCGTACGCGGAGTATACCTGTTTCGAGGGGATCATGGCGTCGGTTTCGGCCGACTGCTGCATCTGGAGTGCCAGCCCTTGGAGCAAATGTTTCGAATGTTCGGGTTGCTTTCCAATTAGTTCGGCGAGACGCGCTTCCTCTTCGCGTTCATGGGCCTCGTCAACGTACTCAACACGGACCACGTCGTCGCCGTGCTCGTCAGCAATTTCACCGGCGTACCGGAGAATGTCGATCGCCTTCCGGGCGTCGCCGTGTTCTCTGGCCGCGAGCGCTGCCACCTTCGGAATCACCTCATCGTCTAGGACGCCATCTCTGAACGCGTCCGCCCGTGAGGAAAGGATCGCGCGGAGTTGGTTCGCGTCATACGGCGGGAACACAAAGTCTCGCTCGGAGAGACTCGACTTGACGCGCTCATTGAGCGACTGTTTGTATCGGATCTTGTTACTGATCCCGATGATGCCGAGCGTGCTCTCCGAGACCTTCCCGGCTTCGGCCGCTCGGGATAGTTGCATGAGAATATTGTCATCTTCAAGCTTGTCTATCTCGTCGAGAATGATGATCCCCACGTCGAGGCAGGTATCGAGGATCGTCCAGAGGCGACGGTAGTAATCAGATGTAGAAACGCCTGATGCCGGGACCGACACGGCAGTTATCTCAGTCATGTTGAATGACTCGGCGATCGCCCGGACAACCTGCGTCTCAGTGGATTCCTGAAAACAATCGATGTACGCCACGTCGACAGAAACACCATTCTCGGAAGCAGCGTCGATCAGATCCTGTGTGATGTACTTCGAGCAGAGACTCTTGCCAGTCCCCGTTTTTCCGTAGATCAGCACATTATTCGGTGTCCCCCCGCGCTGCGCGTCCTTTATTGCGTTCGCGAGGTTACCGAGTTCCTCCTCGCGACCGATGATGCGGTCACCTTCCGGAAGGTGATTAACCCGCAGCAGTTCCTTATCGGCGAAGATCGGGTCGGGATCGCCGAAATATGACTCTGTGTCGCTCATGCGAAAATGCACTCAGGCAATCTATATATATCTTCGGCACCGGATTGCCGCTGTAAACACGACGGTATCGTGACGATGGTGACGAAACCCCGTTGTATCTGGCGTTTTTGTCGCGGTCTGCAACCAACGCTCTAATTTCAAACCCCTCAGTGCCGCTGTAAACACAGGATCGGTGGGACACGCACACCCCGGATTGCCGCTGTAAACACAGGATCGGTGGGACACGCACACCCCGGATTGCCGCTGTAAACTCGAATGATGCGAGTCCTCTACTTGAAGCCATCCTTGACATGAGAAATCGGTCGCGAGAGACACGAACACTCTCATACTTCTCGTCCAGAATGAGAGCAGTTACTCTGCAGTTCCTGTCTTCGACGCCAAAACGACATGGCGTCTCAGTAAGCCAAAATTGTGGTACGGTAACTTACAGCACGATATGCAATAAAGCTACTGGTTGCGTAAGTGTGCGAGGACAGCTCTGACAAGACAATTATCGGTATTTCGCCGGGTGGAGTCTATATTACGAGTGTTTACAGCGGCAACGTGGGGTGTGAGCCGGCTATGATGACGGGCCGGACTCGCAACGGGATTTTACAGCGGCAACGTGGGGTGTCGGCCGTGGCGTTATCGTGTGTCGTCCCGACGGTTGTCGTTTCACTCCCCACGGTGTAGGCTGTAGATTAGCCACGCCCCAATAGGAGGCGGATTCGGAGCGGTGACGACAACAATCGCGACGGCGCCGATGAGAGCAAGGAATAGTTCGGGAGCGACAACCGCGGGTGCTGTTCGTTACTATCATATAGTAACAACGGATAAGCGATGGAGTCTTTCGAACCTGACCCCGGCGTACACCGAAGAACTGTTTACTTCTTCCTGAGCAATTGACGAGAAGATGGCTGAACGAGTGGATCTTAATCGTCTCAAATCACCTTACGCCCTTTTTGCCCTTGGAACAGCAGGGTTGATCCTACTCATTCTCACCTTTATTATCGAAGTCCGAATCATATTCGAGAATCCTGCTTTTGGCGATATCACAGGTATTCTCCGGAGCCTTTGGAGCCTCATTCTCGCGGTTGCAACTCTTGGTTCGTTTGCTCTTGCTGTTCATAGCTATCGACGCGACGATGATCCCAGTGGCCCCTCGACACAGTTCAGTGTCAGGGGTAGAAAGCACGATATTGACTTTCATGTACATATCGAAGAATCCGATGAGTCGAATGAGTCAACACACCATCAAGAAGAAGGTGAAGAGGATGACGAGGGACCGCATCCAGATTCGGTACCCGAATACGAAGAAGCAGGAGACTCAGAAGAGCTCTAAAGTTCGATTTGACGGGTTAGCCATTCTCGTGCGGCCGCCGAGAGCATGGCCTCCCACGAACTGAACCCTGTATGCTTGTCGACGTACCTATCAAACTCGTCCTCGTCGATCTTCTGAAAGTCCTCTTCTGATTCGACAGTCCAGCGGCTCTCATCGAAGAATTCAGAAATCGAATCGAAGTCCGTATTTGTGGCCATGAACCCGTCGGTGAACAACTCCCCCATCGGGATATCTTGCTCAACATCGACCGAAGTAGATAGCTCCTCCAGCTGATCAGTGAGTTCTTCGAACCCCTCGATCTGGACGCTCATACAATCATAATGGCCCAGCGAGGTATTAAATCACAGGGCTGTGGCATACAGCGGCCCTACAGTATTGTCCAGCTTCACGCATTGTGAACAGTACCACACACACCCGGGGGTGCCTCATTTTGCTTCTTGGGCTCACACATTCTGTGAATTCTCAAATCCACGTCAGTACGGCACAATATACAGATTAACGACAATTTACACTCGACACCCGGGGTGATCCGTCTATTCTGTTTTGACCAGCTCTACTCGTCAGGGCTGACTGGTGATTTATATTGGGACCTAACTTGGTTTCCATCTCGCCACTGCCAGTAGTAGTAGCGATTGTCGTTAATTTCCTTGATTGTGATCGTCGCTTTTGCAGGGACATCGTCTGGGAGATCGTCCGCTTCGTCTCGGTCTGGCTCCTCCTCGCGATGTGTCTCCCGTTCTTTGCGTTCAGCCAGCTCCTCGGCGTACGTAGCAATATCTCGGAGTTGCTTAGGAGTGGACTGGTTCAACGCGTCGACTAGCTCCGCTGAGAGGCTTGTCGGTGGGATCGGTGGCTCCTCTGACATCGGCTGCTCCGTTGTTAACCAACAAAGAGTCCAAACTCATAGTCTTGTTGGTTAAGACTGTGAGGTTCGCTCCCGTATCTATATTTACAGACACAGCGTATTCGGCTTCGTCGACCGTGGCCGGTACGCCCCTACGTTCGACCCAGAGAAATCTTCCGTGCGTGGCGGGCGACACTCCTCCCCAGAGAAACGAACCGGCCGGTGACTCTCCGAGCACTCAAACCGACGCACGATCGCAGCCCCATTCCCAACCCACCTCATCATGACCCGAACACTCCACGTCCAGATCACATCCGCGGATCGTAGCGGCCTCGAGGAGCGGCTCGAAGCGATCGACGCCGGTGACGACGTCGAACCCGGTGAACCAACGCTGTCGATCGAGGACCTCGAGACGTTCGGCCGCGTCTTTCGGTCGACCAATCTCGAACTCCTCGAAGCAATCGTTGCACACGAACCAGAGAGCATCTGTGAACTCGCTCGCCTTGTCGACCGGAACCCACCGGAGGTTCTCGACAACGTGAACGAGCTGGCCGACTACGGCCTTCTCGAGCTCGAAGAGAACGGCAGCGCGAAGCGCCCCGTCGTATGGTACGACGAGATCGACGCGGACCTCCCGCTCACGCCGCCGTCGAGTCGGGAGGGTAAGGCGAACGCTTGAGCGCTGAGAGGCCAACGCTCGACGACGTTGATTCTGAGGTTCCTCGCCCTGACAGCCACTACCACATTGATCAAGCTGTCGACTGGTTCTGCGTCGACGACGAACTGGGCGCCCTGCCTCGTCTCACCTTGGCTCGCAACACCTGTCTCCTCGTCACGGGCGACTCACCAGCCGTCGTCCGCCTGAGTGAGCGTGATGGTTCGCCTGATCTGGGGAGCGTCGTTCGTATCCGTTTCAGTGCTCATTACGCATATTACCTGAGCAGTGTGATATGTATCCGGTCGGTGAACGAGCAGCCTTGGGTGCTAAACAGTACTCAACAAAGCCACAAAACCAAAATTCTCTTAACTGACTAGTTAGTAAGTTCTCGTAACATGGGTTCTGAGAGCACTACTGAGATTATGGGAGCGACTGGCCGTGCGCTTTGTGAGTACGGCTACGCTGATCTCACCATGCAACGAATTGCTGATGAGTCATCAGTAACATCTGCAGCAATCCACTACCACTTTGACACGAAAGAGGAGTTATTGAACGCGTTTCTCGACGACCTGCTAGAGCGGTTTGAGTCACGAGTCGCGTGCGAGGCTCGTGACCCCCGCGAGCGGTTGAGTGAGTTTCTTGCTGCCGTTTTTGAGAAGCCATCGTCTGAGAACGACGACTTCCCGGTCGCACTGATGGAGCTTAAAGCGCAGGCACCGCACCACGACCTCTTCCGTGAACGGTTCATCGAACTCGACGACGCGGTGCGTGATGTCGTCGAGACAGCCGTGCGTGATGGCATCGAAGCTGGATACTTTGACGAGGTAGATCCCGAAACGGTTGCGTACGTTGTCGCAACGATCATCAATGGCTCTCACGTCCGAATGGTGGCACTCGGTGAGGAACCTGACCGAACACGAGAAGCTGTTGAGCGAACGCTGGCACGGTACATCGGGTGGACGCCAAGTCAGGGGGTGACAGCGTGAATCTGTTCAAGGGGCAAGACGAACTGAACCTCACCGACGGCGAGATACTCAAGCCGCTGGTGTACCTGTCGCTACCAATCGTCATTACGAACCTTCTGCAGACCGCCTACAACCTTGCAGATACGTTCTGGTTGGGTCAGTATTCGACAGACGCGCTAGCAGCGATCTCCTTCGGATTCCCGATGGTGTTTTTATTGATCTCGCTCGGGATGGGTCTGTCAGTCGCAGGGAGCGTCCTCGTCGCACAACACACCGGAGCTGGCGAAACAGCGCAGGCCGAGTACGCAGCCTCACAGACAGTGGCCTTCGCATTCGGGGGGTCCGTACTATTAGGACTGGCCGGCTACCCGCTTGTCCGTCCATTTCTACGATTTCTCGGGGCTTCACCGGATGTGCTCCCGGGAGCGACGGCCTACATGCAGGTGATCGCACTCGGCTTACCCTTCATGTTCGGCTTCTTCGTGTTCATTTCGCTCATGCGTGGAGCTGGTGACACCATCACACCAATGCTCGTCATGTTGGGAACGGTGATCATCAACGTCGTCCTCGATCCCTTCCTGATTAACGGGTGGGATGTCGGGCCCGTTGCTGTCCCCGAGCTAGGTATCCAAGGCGCAGCCGTGGCCACGGTCTTTTCGCGAAGCATCGCGATGGTCGTTGGATTAGGCATCATGCTGTCGGGGAGCAGGGGGATCCAGATTCATCTCATAGATCTTGTTCCCGACTTCCAATACCTCAAGAAAATTTTAAAAATCGGCGTCCCGGCTAGCATCGAGGGGACCGGCCGGGCGCTCTCTATCAACGCCTTGCTCATCGTCGTCGGGCTGTTCTCGACAACCGTCGTCGCGGCGTTCGGTATTGGGACTCGGGTGTTCTCGGTGATTTTTCTGCCGGCGATCGCCGTGGCACGCGGAGTTGAAACAATGAGCGGGCAGAACATCGGGGCAGGAAAATACGATCGTGCCGAACAGGCAAACTACGTCGCCGCGAAGGGCCTGTTCGCCATTCTCGCGCTGATGGGTGTGGTGATCTTCTTCCTACCACAACCCATCGTTGCCGTGTTCACGAATGATCCAGCTGTTGTCGCTGAAGGCGCGACCTTCCTCCGGTACGTGGCATTGTCTTTCGGCTTTATCGGAATCATGCGAGCTTTCACAGGTGGGTTCCGAGGTGCGGGAAAGACGCTTGTCGCTGCTGCAATTTCTATTCTCACTCTCGCTGGTCTTCGGCTCCCAATCGCGTACATCGCGTCGCAGTACCGCTTGCCGCTGCCGTTCGCTGATGCGGTGTTCGGTGTTCGCGGTATTTGGATTGCGTTCTTCATTTCAAACATCGCTGGTGCGATCATCGCGTGGGCATGGTTTCGGCGAGGGACGTGGCGTGACGGTGATGTCCGCAGACAAGAGGGCCCTGAAAGATCGGAGTTCGACGATGGGGTTGAGGTACAGGCGGTCGATGACTGAGTATCTTGGCCAGATCGAATCTGCTGTATAAGGAAATCGCGCAGATCGCAGTCAGTGAGCAGAATCACGTTCGCAGTCGACACCACGAGCTAAAGGATAGTAAGGGGGCACAGAGGTGGTCGCATGCAGGCAGGCAGGGAATGTTTGCCACCTCTGTCAGGGACCAACTGTCCCCAATACACCGACCAGCGCCACTCCGTGAATACTTTTTGGCTTGGGGGTTCCGCGTGACTCCGTCTAGACACTATCAATCCGTTTCATCGACCAATCCCGCGCCTGAAAGCGCGTATGCAGTCACATGTCTCAGCTAGACGCCCCAGACAACGGCGAGGAGTAGTTGCTGCGGACCACCCACTCGCAGGAAGTTGGTGAATGCGTACCCACCGGGGCCATACACCATGAGGTTCGTCTGGTAGCCGACCGGTGTTATAAACGACGCCGAGAATGCGGAGTTCGTCCGGGGGATGCGGCACGCTGCTACTCTAGCTCGATGCCGAGACGCTCAGCGGCTTCCTCGGTGGTGATGAGCTCGTCATCATCGGCATCGTCGAGGGCCTCGCCTCGTTCGGGGAGCACCGCTGCTTCATCAGGGAGCACCTCAGCTTCATCGACTTCCTCTGGCTGTTCCCCGTCGACTGCCATGTCCGTCCATTTCGAACCTGTACGTATAAGCCTTGAAACACAGCAAAAACTAGTGTTAGAACCGCTAGTCCGCATGTATCCGGGAGAATCGGGACGGATTCGAGAACGATCCGACCGTCGGGAGAATCCCTGATCGACGCCGAACTCGCAGTGTTCGAAGGTCCCGTCGGCGACCTTGCCGATCGCGTGAGTGAGTCTCCCCCGAGAAGTCGGAGCTCACCGCGGGGGCGAGCCCCCACGTCGATGGCCTTCCGATCCCGGTCGAGAGAGGCCCCTGTGTTAGAGCCGTTGCTCAGTGGTACTAAGGACACATCGAAACAGTCGTGCTACTCGTCGACGACAGTCGCCTCTTCAGGCGGTGCAATCTCGAGTTCGGCAGCGCCACGCTCGATCTCCTCAGGCGTCGTCCCCTCAGCATCGGCGAGGAGCTCACTGAGCTGCTCGTCCGAGACCATGTCGGCGTCAGACGGGGCTTCACGGCTCATACCACGTTTTGCCCGGTACGCAGCATAAACATAGGCCTCTATTTAGGGCAGGTCAGTCCTCCCGCTCCCACCATCCATCTATCTTTTGCGCGCCGATATCGACGGTTGCGGTGACCCCACACGAACAGTGGATACCGACGGTGCCGGGGTGGGTCGTGATTGGGCCTTTCTCTTGTCCGCAACCGGGGCAGCTGACGCGGAAGATGTCGCCCATACAGCATCGATCCGTTTGGTTCCGAAAAGCCGCTCCGTTCGATCTTAACCAACAGTTGACGGTTCGGCTACCGAGTTGTTGGTTAAGACTGAAACCGCAGGACGTGGGGGTGATGGAGACAGTGTTCGAGATAGTTCTTGAAATATCGAAATATTGCCGTTACCATACACGTCCAGAAAACAGTTCCTTCTAGTTTTAAGCGCTTCTTACGGCTTAATTCGGCAATATCCTTGATCTGACAGTCTCATTGATAGTTTGAATTACTGATGCGGACGACATTTTTGTTAAACCGGAGCCACTACTGTTGAGTATGAGTTCAGAAACGATTGATGAGGTCGGCCCACGCGTCACTCCGAAGCCCCCCGAAACTGTCCAAGAAATTCTCAAGGATGCACCCGAGGCCGCACAGGCAAATATGGAGCGCGCCGAGGCAATCCTAGGCGCGTTAGAGGAAGACGACGTTCCCGACAAATACGACACGGAGGGCGAATGGGGATTCGCATTCACCGGGGTGCTCGCTCAACATCCCGAGACATTCAAAAACTGGTGGGCTGAGGAAGGCCAAGTGTTTGAGGGCGGAAACCTTGGCCGTGGATTCAAAGAGCTCTTAGGGGCCGTCGTGGCCCATGAACGCGGAGCAGCGATTTGTATCGCATGGCACACCACGAGCGCTGCAATCGAAGACGTTGATGCAGACCGGTTCGCCGTCGCAGCCGATTTCGATGCTCGCAAGGACGAGCTCCCTGACGATGAGCGTGTCGCCATTGAATTCGCTCGAAAAAGCGTCGAATCGCCCGCAGATGTGACCGACGCAGATATTGCGGAGTTGCGAGACCACGGTTATGACGACGCAGATATCGTGGAACTCACGACGACCGCCGGAACAGCTGCCAAATTCGCTAACTTCGCATTGACTCTCGATATCTGAAGACTGCCGATTTAACGCTCTTGTGTAGAGCTGCCGAAAGATGATTTGACATTTTGAATACCTGTCTTAGTCCGGCGATCTGAGTCTCAGTTGGCTACTTAATTCGCTGCCGGATACAACTCAACGACCCCTTTCCGCGTTTCTATATATGAGCGAGACTGAAGCCGCGGGACGTGGTGGTGATGGGGACAGTGTTTGAGATAGTCTTTTTTATCCCGAAAAGTAGACACACATTTACCGGGAACGCGGTGTGTAGCCCTTTCACCGCAGTTTACAACCCGATCCTTCCGCCTCGAAGCCGGGTAAGCACGTCTCGATCGTCGATCGATCGCGGCTCACACCTCAGTATCAATGTTTTGTAAAGTGTATACCGATATAATAATTCTACTCCACCCCGAGCTCTTCCTCGATCGAAGACTCCCCCAGCGCTGCCCGGATGGCTGCCGGGTAGTACTCCTCGTTCTTCGGCATATCCTCCCCATGCTGACGTCGCCACTCGACGTTCAACTCCGAGTACCGCAACTGTAGATCCTCGACGAGCTCCTCTGGAAGGTACATATTCACGTTCTTCCGTTCCCGGACAGTACCACCGCTCTCCTCGCTCTCTGCGGTCTTTGTGCTCTTAGACATCTCTGGTGTTTCCTTTCTCTTTGAGCTCTTTGGGCTCTTTGACGTATTTGGCGTATCCGACGTCTCTACGCTTTCTGACTCCTGCTCGCTCTCAAAGGGTGCATCGTCGCGATTGTCGTCGCGGTCATAGCGATCCTGCCACGGGTCTCGGTCCCGTTTTTTCTCCCCGTTGTCGTCAGTCATCGACAAAGCCCTCCAAGTGCTCGGCGACATCGAGGTAGACCGACTCCATGTCACTATCCTCATCGTGCTCGAAGATCGACACACCTGCGTTCCACGCACGTTGAAGGGCAACTCGCTTTCTGATCTCAAAGACCTCACATCTCTCTCTGTCCTCAAAGACATCTTTGAACCATTCCATCATCTCTTCGGCCTCACCGTCGACGCCGACCTCGTTCGCGACGAGTGCAAGCTCATCGACCTCACCAAACGCCGACTCGATGCTCCGGAGCTGCTTGAACAGGAGTTCGATCGCGCGGATGCTGGTCGACTTTGCCTGCGCCGGAATCAGGACGTTCCCCGTCGCGACGATCGCGTTGTCGGTGAGCACACCGAGGTTTGGCGGGCAGTCGACGAGGACGAAGTCCCAACGCCCGTCAGCATCGCTCTCGTTGAGAAGCATATCGAGCCGCTCCTCGCGTTTCATCACGTTCGCGAGCTCGTCCTCGGCGTTGATCATGCGCTCGTGGCTCGGGACGACGTCGACCTCCTGATGTTCGACAACCAGCTGCTCGAGGTCGCCCATCCGGTCAATATCAGGGAGGACGTCGAACAGTGAGTCGCGATCGGAATCGTCGTAGAGCTCCTCAAATCCGAGTCCCTCAGTCGCATGACCTTGGGGATCAAGATCGATCACAAGGACATCGTGGCCGCGTTGGTTCAGCGCGCCGGCGACGTTCAGCGTCGTGGTCGTCTTTCCAGCACCCCCTTTCTGGTTGGTAACTCCTATTCTCATAGATGTCTTTGCCCTCAAAGAGCGTAGAGATGTCGAAGAGTCTTAATAGTGCGTCAGACGTTCATACTCATCTAAGTATCCGGATTCATCGCTGGAGAAACACAATTCTAGGGTCGCTCTTCTATAGGAGATTGCTGATACTACCGAGCTGTCGCTATGGAGTCAAAGAGGACAAAGGCACCGCTAATGCGGTGCCAAACACGAATGATTCCACTGGATGTTCTTGAAGCGTAATTTGCGCAGTGGGCCTGTTACGTCAGGTTCGCTGGCGCGACAGTGGCTCTATCGGGGGATCAAAAGATCGTCTCACACAGTATTTCCGCGCGTTCTAACTCAGACGTTCGTCTCGAAACACGGGCCTAATTACAAGTGAAATCATTCAATGTTAACTCACTATCTCCATTTGTCAGATCACTATCACTAGTGCAAGTCACATAAGCATCTCCAGCCGCATCCAGTAGTCGAACAGTTACCCCGACGTTGCTTGGCCCACTATTACCTGACCCCGTATTGAAGGCTTCATCAAAGCTACCGGCCATCGGTATTCTCCTCGAATTTAGCGTTCCACTGTCGTCTGTAAGTTCTATCTCTATATCTCCATTAGAATCAACATTATCAACAGTACCACTCACGCTGATATCTCGGATCGCATCCTGACCCTTATTATAATCATCAACAGATGCGGTAAGCGAGGTGAAGGATGGCTGGCTACCGCTGCCACCATCACCACCATCCGTTCCACCATCGCCACCATCTGTTCCACCATCACTACCTGATCCATCGGGGATGCTTGCAGCATCGTTCTGCGTCGGCTCATCAGGGTCTTGCTGCACGCCAACGGTATCTACAGTCAGCCTATCGGGTGTTGTATTGAGCGTTAGGTTGTATATGTTGAAGCCGCCGACACCGTCGGTGTCTGTGTCCGTCACGCCGACGTAGACACTACTATTGGTCGGAAGATCAGTCTTGGATTCCCAGTCGCTTTCATTCAATCGCGTCGGGATCGTCACGGTGAGATCACCAGTGGGAATCTCACCAGTAACATTCTGCGCTGGGCGGAGTTCAAGCGTCACCCGGCCGGTTCCGCTTCGTTGGAACTCTCGTTGAACAGCCGTAATTTGCACATCTCGACCATCAACGAGCGCCTGATCTTCGATCACCGCGATTCCGCCCCCCTCACCGCGAGCGTCAACGTACAGCACGGACGCGTCGTACCACGTTGGAGACCGATCGAGTTCGTTGTACCCCGGCCGATACTGGATAAACCGAGTTGGGATTGTTATGGTCCCGTCTGGTGTGCCACTCCCGTTTGAGATCGTGATCGGATACGACTGTGTCGTCCGTAGGGTTCCGGCTGGCGCTGGCGGATTTATCGAAAAGGTGCGGGTTGAGTAGGTAGTGCCCAGCTGGACTGTCTGATACTGTGGCTGGTCGATACTGCCAGCTTGTAGAATACTCGCTCTAAGCTCGACAAGGTCGTTACGGACTTCTCCCGAGTGTTGGAACTCCGTCTCCGCATTCTGCTGTGGAACAACCTCTACCTGATACACTGAGAGCGTCAGAATCAGGAATCCGAAGAGAATAACCACTCCGATGACCGGTGCGACAGCACGGTCGTCGTCTACTAATAGTGAGGTAATTGGTTGGGTGTTCATTGTGGGTTCGATTGAACAGCCATGGTCCGTTCTGTTCGGGGCCAGAGCGCTAGTCGGAGATCCGCAGGGCTGGGGGCGATGTACAGGAGCCAGTACCCTACCGCAAGACGGTGAAGATAGTATGGATCTGCGGTTTGGATTTGCTGCCAGACTCCAGTTTGGATAGCGATGACAGCAACCACACTCCCACCAAGTAGTGGGGCAAGCGCAATCATGCGAAGGGTGGCTTTTGACGGCATTCGGTCAAAATCAAGGCGAAGTCGGAATGGAACCCATGAGACACGTTCGACAGAAAGTGGGCAAGCAATCCGACCGACTGCCAAATGCGTTAATTCGTGAGCAGCCATCGCAAAAGCCGGTAGACCGAAAACAAGAGAAAATGTCTGAAACCAATTCATGGTTAGTAACTATCTCCGAGATATTTAAGTCTGATACCACCGAACGCACCCTAATTGTTGATGTATATCAAATAACTTAGTATGAACAGAACAACAATATTGTCTCCATTTCGGGATCAGCCAACCAAATCTCCGGTTGAGCACCCACATCGATCAAGCGAACCCGAGCTCGCGAGCAGCGTTCGCCGAAATAGTGATCCCACTCTCCCCGTGTGAGACATGGCTGGAGACGGATTCGCTGATTAGTTTATGTAGATCTGCGATATATGATTTCGGGCGCTCCTCTTGGATGCGTGTCGTCGCCTTTGTCTCGAAATGGGCACCGCGGTGCGCAACATACACCTCGACAAACCGGCGCCGGATCGACTTGGGGCTCTCCCAGACGACCGCTGGGACGGCATTAAGGGCCGTCTTTGCGCCCTTCGGGGCGCCCATCGCAACGAGACACCGCCCGAGTACCGAAGCGTCCGTTGCCGGGTACAGTTCAGTCGCGCGTCCGTCGCTGTTCACATGGCGACAGTGTGCGTCGACGCCGACCGCCGTGAACGCCGCTTCGATTGTCTCATGATCAACCCGACGTCCGATCGTGATTGCAGGAACGAACGTTTCGTTGATACTCCCACCCGCGAGGACGTGGGCGAGCAGCTTAACAAGAGCACCTGCCATGTCACATTCGGGATCGAGCCAGCCGTTCGCACTCGCCGTCTCAATCCCGCGCACCGGATCGGGTCGTCCACCGTTGAGCCACGGCCGAACCCGCCCTGCCGGTAGTTCCAGCGCGGTTCCCACCGCTGTCCGGCCAGCATTCGGGTGCTCGGCGGCGTACGCCTGCACGCGCTGGTAGTCCTCGACCTTTTCCCACGGGTCGGGGTAGACGCGATCGGAGTAGGTCCGCGCGATCGAGCGCGCCGTCGGTTCCATGTGGTGTATGTTGACAGCCTGAGAGATACGTCTTGCGGGCCTATTTTCATATTAGATACTTAGGTCGGTGTATTTATCACTCCACTCCCCGTTAATCAATTCATACCAACAGACAAAGCGAGGATCCGGGTGGCTGGACCACCCGACTCGGCTACGCAACACAGGACGCCTCAATGGGCACCTGTTGAACTGCGCCCGAGTGTAGTTAACCTTCGTATTTGTCCCGTTGGCGACACAACAAAACAATGAACCTCAAAACAGCATTTCAGGACAGTGAACGGGCCGTTAGTCCTGTTATAGGCGTTATACTCATGGTCGCAATAACTGTAATTTTAGCGGCCGTGATCGGGACGTTCGTACTCGGGCTCGGTGACCAAATCGGCCAGAACGCAAATGCCGGAGTCTCAGTTACTGAAAATGCATCCAATAGCAGTGCTGTCGTAACGCTCGTTGACAAAGGAAACACAGCAAACGTTACTGTTTCCGGTTCGAGTGACGCAACGCTTACTGACGTAGGCGATAGTGCAGATGTGGGCTTCGACACTAATGGTCGGATCCAAGTAATCGGAGTCCTTCCCGACGGCACAGAAACAGTCATTCGGACGATTGAACAATAGACACTACCAACGGGCACTCTTTTTTGTAAAACGCACTCACTAATGTGAAGTTCACAGAAACAGCAGGGTGTGATAAGACAGTCTACACACCTCAGTAGCTTCTGGAGAACCGGTATCTGAGAGAGGAACGTTATCACCGCCACTTAGAAACAGCAACAGCAGTCCTCTCAACCAATATCAAAAAACTATGCTAACTGTTCTAACAGATTCAGTTTTAATTATACATGCCAGCAGTGACATTGGACCACAGCGGATCTGCCACTATAAGAGTGCTGTCGGCCATTCAGGTCAAAGATTATCAAGTGTCACTATCTGACAAAGCATTCTCGGCTAGTTTTTCTGCGGCTTGTGTTCTGTGTCGAAGCGGCTAACGAGAAAACTAGAAAGTTTATCCTCGTGAATCTCACCGTCTACTTGCTTGTTGAAGTGCACATCCTCAGCGAGCAGACGTTCTAACTAACGGCTATATGAAATACTGAATTTGAGTTTCCGACTTTGTTAATGAAATCGGAATCTCAAATGGGTAAGCGGCACAATTAGCGCTACGAGCTACTTAAATAGATGAGCGAATCGGTGGATTCGGAAACTCAAAGCGAGCAACCCGTGTCTGGCTTACGCCCGAGCAGGTGGTTTCACACAGTCGAAATAGCATTACTGTGTCTTAGCAACGATTGATACTGTGGCATCCCCTCTGGGAAGATTGGGTTTCGGGAGCGGTGTGGGGTCGCCGCCCCCTACCCAGTAATGAGATGGCCCGTAGCGTCGATCGGACCGTGGTGGCGAACCTCGAGCGGTTTGTGTTCAGTGTTGGACTTCTGCCCAACGCTTATAGCGTTGGCCGGTGTCCCAACAGATGAGAGATGGCCCGGAAACCGCTGTTCCAGTACACCCACATCGAGGCCGGTCTCGTCGAGAACGTCGTGCTCCGGCCGACCGACGACACCGAGACGTACCCCTCGGGCTGGAAGTACACGCTCCATCTGGGCACTCTCGACGACCTCACGCTCGTCCGATACGACAACTCCCACGAGGACACGAAGGGCCACGAACACCACACCGCAGCCGGTGACCTCGACGACGTCGAGTTCCCCGGAATGGAGGACCGGCTTGTTGAGTTCTGGGCGAGCGCGGACGAGTACTGGGACGCCGTCGGCGGCGATCCGCCCCGGCCGCACTGATCGAACACCACCCGACACACCCCGACCATGACCACACTCCACATCACCGTCGACGACCGAGAACAGCTCCGTCAGGACGCGCTCCAGTTCGTCCAAGACGTCGAGGCCGACAATCTCGACGATCAGGATGGAACAGCAACGCTCCAGTTCGGCACCTACGACGACTTCGTCGACAGTCTCACGCCGCTGCGCCTCGAGCTCATTCGGGCGATCGCGGAAGAGGTGCCCGAGAGCATGCGCGAGGCAGCGCGTCTCGTCGAGCGTGACGTGTCCGACGTCCACTCGGACCTGAAGCAGCTGGAAGTACTGGGCATCCTCACGCTCGAAGAGGGCGGGCCCAGCGGTGCGATTCAACCCGTCGTTCCGTTCGACCGCATCGAGGTCCACATCGACTACCCGCTCATCGATAGCGGAGACGCCGATGGTACACCCGCGAGCACGTAGTCACCACCCACCGCTCTCGGAGTGTTGTAAGGTTCTCTCAGAGTAGGCTGTACTGAGCGATCCGGCGTACTCGAATTGGGAGATGATTCCGTGCGGGATACGCGCTCTGTATCTTGCACGCCACTCAGAACATCACTTGGAACTGGTAGGATTCCCACCGGTTAGTTCGCACTCTTTAGTAACCGGGCGTTCGGACGATGATTTGTCTGAAGAATACTGAGGTATGCCGAACGCCGCTATCTACTCTGAAATCTGAAAGTGTTCTATCTCATCTGATCCACACTGGGGACACTCATCTGCGCCCGACGCAAGATTCTCACCGCACTGGCGACACTCCACGACCACCTCTGTCTCGTCACCGGGCAGTAGCCGAGTAAGTACTGTGCGGATACTCATGAGTCTGCTTTGTTGAATCCGATGACGGCGTGGGGATCACTGTTTGAGAGCCTGTTCGAGGTTGAAGACTGCGGCGATCAACACGAGCTCGCGGAACTCGCGGTACCACGCGCGAGGGTGGACAGCGGGGCCGAACCGACGCTTGATGGCCGAAAAGGCGGTCTCGGCCATCCAGCGCTGGTCGTATAGCCCGCTGTCCAACCGTGCGTTGTGCGCGTGATCGTACGCAGCGAACAACCGATGACGCAGCAGGGGCCGGACGCCCTCTGATCGGAGGGCGTCCCGGAGAGATTGGTCGTCATAGCCCTTGTCACCGGCGAGACTCTCTATTTTCTCGGTGTTACGAAGGGCGACTCGACGGCCAGTTTGCGTATCGTGAGGCCAGTGTGCCGAGCAGTGAATATCGAGGATGGCACACGAGTTTGTATCGACGAGTGCCGTCGTTTTGAGCGTGCGTATGTGGCGATCCGAGCGGTGTTGATAATGTCTCGATGCCGTTTCGCGGTCGAAGAATGTGGCATCGATGGCACCGTGCGAGCCCGGATCGCAGATGGTCGCGGACTCCCGAAGGAAACCGCGCCACACGGACATGGGCACCCTCTCAAACGACCGGTACAGCGTTGAGGGTGCGGGAAATGCCGTCCGCGATAGCTGTAAAAGACCACGAACGCGATCCATTTCACTCGCCCAATCGACGATTTCGCGGTACGTCGCATCCATATGAACCCGCAAAAAGTGGAGCGTGACATGCTTCCAGCCGGGAAATCCGTGGCCAGTCGGATCACTCACCGCCGTTGGACTGGCGGCACAGCGCTTTTGAGCCAGCGACGCGGCTTGCTTAACGAAGCGGAAGAGGAGTTTGGACACATTCGGCTCTTCCGCTTCGCTTCCACCTTCAGAGCGACGCTATCCCGCCGCCTTCTGCGGATTCAACAGAGCAGTTCAGTCAAGATTCTCAACCTTTTGTTCGAGCCGCTCGAGTCGCTCGTTGAGATCCTCGTCAGGCTCAGCAGCGGGCTCGTTCAGTGGGCGAACATCTTCAAGAGCGGCATCGACGCGGTCGTCGTTGGTCTCACCGCGAAGATACAGATCCGGGCGGTCGTTATACAGTTCCCGGAGTGTGCTCGCGGCGACACCAGTATCGTCGGCGACGCCGGCGATCGATTCTCCACCGGCGATCCGTTCCATGCCGGCTCGAACCCGAAGGTACTCCTCCGTGTTAACCCGGAGAAACCCATCAACAACCTCGAAGCCGGTCGGTGGCCGGCCGGTCCATTTGCCGGCCTCTTGAGCTACCTTGATCCCTGATTGGATCCGGCGGACTTTCTGTTTCTGTTCGATTCGGGCGAGGTCACCCATGAGCCCAGCGATCATTTGTGTTACCGCCTGATCGACCATGCTGTCGTCGACGTCAAGCTCGAGCCCAACCTCTAGATCCCGGACGCTCGTCTCGTGTTCAAGAGCGTACTGTAGAAAGCTGTGGATCTCGCCACCACCGAGCCGAGAGAGTCGGGATAACTCATGAACAACGACGACGTCGACTTCCCCATCAGCGATCGCTTCACGGAGACGGTGATACTCTACACCCCCCTCGTCATCAGTCCCGGAAATAATATCGGCGAATCGCTCGACGCTTGCGTCAGGATACTCCTCACCGATAAACCCCTCGAGCTCGCGGATCTGTCGCTCGTGGTCTTGGCGGTCGGTCGAGACGCGGGCATACAACGCGACGTGGGTCACACTTTCCGTTTCGGCCGGGTGTGTATATATTAATATCCCCCTTTTCGTGGTTGTCTGTTAGCACTACCTTTTCGGCGCTGTTGAGATCCGTTGTCTTGTAAGAAGGAGTATTGGAACAGCAGCTTCTGTTGAAGCCTTATTCTTCAGACACAAAATAGGCTGAAACATCTGGTCGCTGAAGACTGCGTATTGATCACTAACTCAGAAGGGGTTCGCTTGATTCGTACTCATATATTTCGAGAGATCGGGCCGTCCCTGCCAGTAGTTTTTCGAGACCGCTCCCGCCAAATTGACAAAAAACGCCATTAGACTATCATCGCCCGTCTCAAGGAAGGCTAATTTCTCACCATCATCGGTTGGTTTTTTTATCATAATGTATTCCCCCAACACACAGATCATATCTGCGCATTGCTCTGAAGGCACCTGCTCATTTTGATAAAAATCTAATACGTTCTTCTTGAAGGTGGACTTTGAGGGACCTTCGTATGAAAATACACAGGAATAGAGATGATCTGGAACCTGACCTATCGACATAACAGGAGTAATATCTTTATTGAGTTGTTTAATTGAGAGGACCTTTGAGAGCGCAGTATCCAATTGACTGGACAGGTCAGTTTTCACCTCAATATGTGCCATCACACCTGCACTAAGGAAATGCTTGGATGAACCATACTCTAACACAGGAAGCTGTTCATCATATATTACTACGTCAGCTTGATCACTGATTCCTCCGCTCGAATCAATTATCTCCCCATCTCCGAAGACAAACTTCTCTGGATAAATATTGTTCAGAAAATTTTCTACGAAAAACTCTCTTGCGCCGCCTGCAGTTCCACTATGTTCAAAACCAGCGGACCGCTCATATTCGCTTTCCAAGATATCCGAAGTACTTCTAAAATATTCATCAAATTTTGACATACTGGTCATTAAATTGCCTGCGGTATAATTTTTAGTGGGTGTATTTATATACCCTGTACTGACCGTGACCAAATCGGTAAATGTCTGTTGCAGATGATAACAGGTAGTCGGCCTCCCCGAAATCTAGTTTGCCCGGCCCAGAAACCCACCAAAAGCTTACTTTCAAGTGCTGATAAACTCCAGTCGGAAGGATCTATGTCACACGCTCCTTCCACCCCTTCTACTAAACGATCCGGCTTGTGTGCGAGAAGTCTTCTATAACCACTAGTCCGTGCTAATCAGCAACTTCTAGACTTCTTCACGGGGGTTGTGCTCGACGACATCCGCGAACGCAACGTTTTCGCGAACCTGTCGCATCTCAACCGTGACGCGGTCTCCAATGTTCGTCTTGGGGACGATCACGACGTAGCCGCGCTCGACTTTCGCGATCCCGTCACCTTGGTCACCGAGGTTCTCGATCTCAACCTCCCGCTGCTCACCTTCCTCGACAGGTGGGCCCTCGAAGTCCTGCTGCTGATCTTCGTGGTCAGCAGGTTGGATGGAGTCAGTCGTCTCTGTATCGTCAGCATTCGACGCTGACGTCGAAATAAGCGCAACACGGTATGTCTCATCTTCAGCGATTGTCTCGGTGGCTATCTCACGCTCCGGGACGGTAATATGGTAGCTGCCGTCGTCGTGCTCAACAGTTCCCGTATACAACGTCTGGAGCGTCTCAGAAATTTTCATAGATTGCGTTATATACTGACTCGTGCTGGATAATTTGTTTCTAGCGTTCCTGCTGTCTCAACTGCTTACCGCCGTTGCGGCCGAGCGATCGTGGATGTTAGGCCTTATCGCCGCGCTCGAACACGGCAGCAAGGTCGTCAAGAAGCTCCTGTGGTGACCGACCATCACCACGAGACGGGAGTGGTGCTTCCCAACATTCGATCTCGAGTGTGCACGCATTCGATACTGGCTCTGGCTCAGTTACCACGTTGAAAATTCCGGTGCGATAGATCGTCAGTAGTCGCTGATCATGCACACCGACATAGTCGATGCCGGCCCGATTCAAGACTGCTGGAATATCGGCCGGCTCAGACAGCGAGACTGAGGTGCTTGGCGACGCCGAGTCGCTCATACTTTCGCTTCGTCCATCACATCGATAAAGCCCTGCCTTGAGGAACAATCTCTAGGCAGTATCTGGCCAGTTCCTGTGGCTGGTGTGTCATCCCCAACGAGTACTGGTGTGGGACAGTTCTCCCTCAACTACAGCTCTGACAGTATCCTGCTGGAAACTGGCGACCCACCAGTTGAACAAGGAAGGGAGGATATCTCCTAATCAAAGCTAGTGAGCCTCCTGACTTGATCGGACAGGGTCAGAATCTACAACGAGAGCGTGAGACAGTAATTCTCTACTTCGGGTGCGAGTGAGATAATCTGCTCTCGACGCCGGAGTTCGTTGCGACGCGTTTCGATCCTGTCCTCAAGCTGTTCAAGACGTTCCTGTTGACCACGGATCGCGATGTCCATGTCCGAGCCGGCGTCGGCTTTGCGTTCGTATTCTTCGATGAAGGACTCGATCCGGTCTCGCTCTGACTGTGCATATTCTTCGAGGTTCTCCAGCTCGCGAGCGGTCTCGTCGTGGCGCTTCTCCTGAAGTTGGTTTTTGATCTCGGTGACTCGCGCGCTCACGTACCGATCGGCAGCCGCCCGCAGGTCGGATTGCGCGTCGAGAACTGTCCGAAGCGCGTCGACGTCGGGTTTGGCTGCGATTGAGTCACCCTCAACAACGCGTTCACCAAGTGCCTGCTGTGCGTCCTCGTGTGCAGCATCCACGAAGACGGGGATGGTTTCTTCCCGAATCACGTCGCCGGTGCCGTCCTCGAACGCCACGCGATAGTGGTAGGTGATCCCCGGCGTGTCGACGAACGGCAAGAGTTTGAGTCCGACCTCACCGCGCTCATCCTCCAACACGCGTGCCATGAGCCGTTGCAGGACGTCCGTATCGGGAGCGAGATAGGTGATATCCTCGTGCTCCATCGCGAAGTCGCGGTCGAACGTGAACGGACCGAACGTCGAATCGTGGCCCGGCGAGGCGATCCCGTCCGGCAACGCGGCTTGATAGAGGTTGGTGCCCCGCTTTTCGAAGTCGCCGCCAAAGGCCTCGACGGCCCGCTCGAAGAACTCGCGAATATCGCCTTCGCTCCCGTAGACATCCGCTGACTCGTCGACGACCTGCTGAATCTGCCGGCGACTCTCCGCATCGAATGTGCTCGTATCGACGAGGCTTCGTTCGTACCACTCCTCGAGCGTCCGCTGTCGCTCTTCGATCAACTCTTCGAGCTCCGCTTTGGTCGCACTCGGCGGCTCGTCATTCTCGATCGACTCCATAATGAGCGAGTCCACGTCGATGTCGTCGAGGATGCCGAGTACGTCTGCCGTGTTTCCGAGTTGTGAGCGAATCTCTTCGACCTTGGTTTGGAGCATCTCGAAGATCTCGCTTTCGCGGGTGTCGTCGAAGAGGAAGTTCCAGACTGTGACCTCTTCTTCCTGTCCGTAACGATGGATACGGCCAATCCGCTGCTCGAGCCGGTTCGGGTTCCACGGCAGCTCGTAGTTGGCCATGATGTGGCAGCTATGCTGGAGGTCGATCCCCTCACTCGCGGCATCGGTCGCGAACAGCAGTCGCGACTGGCCGTGGTTGAACTCGTCTTCGATCCGTGCCCGTTCGTGCTTGTCGACATCGCCGTGGATCACGAGAATCTCATCGGCCCACGGCTCGTCCTCAACGTACTCGAGTAGGTAGTCGAGCGTGTCCCGATACTCTGTGAACAGTAGCAGCTTCTCGTTCGGCTGCTCTTCAAGCAATTGGGAGATGAACCGTCTGACCTTCTGGGCCTTAGAGTCGACCGGCAGATCCTCTGCCAGTGAGACGAGATCACGGAGTGTATCGATCTCTTCGTGGAGTTGTTCGTCAGTGCTGGTGACGGTCAGCCCGGCGATCTCATCTTCTGCATGCTCTTTGTCGTCCTCGTCCAAATCCTCGCCATCGAGATAGGCTCGCGCTTCCGCAGACAGGCCATCAGTCTCCGCTTCTTCATCGAGGAGATCGTCAAGCCGTCGACGGAGCGTCGCGTGAATCGCGCCGACGCTGCTCACAAGCCGTTTTTGCATGAGCGCCATCGCGAACCCGACCGCGGGTTCGTTCAGCTTCTCCGAGCGGTTGTAGACGTTTTTGACGTAGTCGGTGACCGCACGGTAGAACTGCCGCTCGTCGTGTGTCATCGAGATTGAGACCGAGTTGACCTCACGGTCTGGAAAGACCCGGTCACCCTCTTCGTCGTAGATGTCGGTCTTTCCACGTCGGATCATCACGCGATCAACCGTTTCTTGTGTGAGCTCGCGGTTCTCGGCGACAAGGAACGGGTCGATGTACTCGACGAGCGAGCGGAACGCCTCGCCTTTCCCGTCGTGTGGAGTTGCGCTGAGCAGCAGCAGCGAGTCGGAGTTTCCGGTGATGGTATCAACCATCTGTGCCGTCTTGCTCGGCGAGTCGCCTCGCTTAGCGGCTTTGTGTGCCTCGTCGACGACGACGACGTCCCAGAACGCGTCCTGTAGTGCAGGCTGGAACTCGTCTTGTCGCAGGAACGCCATACTGGTGACGAGTTGTTGCTGGTCTTGGTTCCAGATGTTGGCTTCCTCACCGAGGCGTCGACGCTCTCCGTCGACCCACGCCCGATCGGCGACCGTGAGATCGACGTCGAAGAACCGATCCATATCTCGGATCCACTTCTTCTGGAGGTGAGCCGGAACGACGAACAGGACACGATCGGCGCGATTCCGGGCGGCGAGTTCCTTGAGGATGAGCCCCGCCTCGATCGTTTTCCCGAGGCCGACGTCGTCGCCGATGAGCGCGCGCTGCCGGAGTTTCTGCATCACCCAGTTGACGGCGTCGAGCTGGTAGGGTTCGAGTCGAACGAGCGAGTTCGAGATGCTCAGGAGCTGCCCTTGTTCGTGGGCAAGCTTGAGTTTCGTCGCCTGCGTGTGGAGGTCGAACCACTGCGCGGAGACTGCTTCGTGGTCAGGATGGAGCGAATCAAGTTGGAAATCAGAAAGCGTCTCAATCCCGCTCTCAGACGGCTGGACCTCAACGTCATCCAGACACACGGTTTTGGCTTCCTCTCCTTCGATATAGGCCCGCAGATATTCGATATCGCCGACAGTCTGCGTCCGGATTACCTCGGCGGGAGTGTCATTGAGAAGCACCCGCTGGCCGGGGGATAATTGTGGAGCGCTCGTCATTAACTGATAGTGGCTGCAACGGGTGACGGCGTCTTGAATGTTCGTGGCTCTGTCGAATTCCTCAGTAGTGGATAGACGGGTGAACAGACAACGCACGATGACAAGGATGTTATAGAACCATTCTCACGGGCTCTTTTCACACTGTTAAGTTTGAATTATACGTCAGAATGGGGATGCTTGTCAATCAAAGTATTTCGGACGTAGATTATCGTTGGTTTCCTGCTTCAGTCATTCTGATTTAATAATTCACCCTACCAGCTTACAGCGATTTTCTAGAGCCATTGCCATCCGAGACCGTGTATCACAATAACTGCTACTACTCCAAAAATCGCCAGAGCCACCATGTAAAGAATCATGATAGCTCCCATTTGCTTTACCGTCATGTCATCTTCAAGAATATCTAACACTCCCATGACACTCTATCACAGCCTGACTTTATAAATGCTCACAAATATGTGGTTATCCTCTATCTTACTGTACTTATTTTAATAAATTATCCGAAGACGCACCCGCCCCCCTCCGGACGAACCGCAGTATATCCAGTAGGTGATCCGTCGACCCGATGCCTGTATTGTGCGATCGGTCGTCGTCAGGATCCGCAGGTGCCAATAAGGCACCTATTCAACAGTGTGTTCCCAAATTACTGCAGCGTTTTCGCCGATTACTTCGCTTGGTTCTGTTCCACCTGCGCCATCTTTTTTCACCTCTGTTGGGTTCCAGACTATGCGAATTGTGATCCCAGACAAGTCTCCTTCGCGACCGAGTTTTATGGTCTCCCCCGCTGTCCAATAGTTACCAACGCCAGACTGGTCCTCCCCTTCGGTCAATTTCTCGCCGACCGTTGCGAACCCACTATTTGGAGGCGTATCTGGGCCACCAATATCGACTGGCTCTGTTGCGACGATCAGCACCCGGTTTGCACGGATTCCACCTCCATGTGTGAGGGTAACCTCAAGACGCTCATTAGGACCACTTTCGTCAAGCAGTTGTTGCTCAAATGCGGCGTTTGGGGCTGGTTCTATAGTGTTGCTAAGATCGTAGAAGTATACAGAAATGGTTGTTGCTAAAACGACCACAACCGCGACCATGAGAATTGTTGCGATGACAGGAGTAACAGCGCGGTCATCCTTACTCATTAGCTCAACTAATCTCTGCTTGATAAAATATCTATAGGGTTGACAAGCTATACATTCTCTACAGAATTCATTCGAGAAACCAATCCTCAATCACCAGATATCAAGTTCATCATAGTCTATTGTAGCTGCGGCAGATGTTGGTTACACTGCGATTGACTTGCTGAAATCATCTGAATCTGATAAAAACGGCGTGCGAGATACAGAGGGTGTAGTCAACACCTGAACAATGTTATTTTCTCCGTCTATATCCTGAATTAGCCGGTAGAATTCGCCTGCGTATTGAGCGTTGAGGGTTCTACCAGCTCAAGGAGGTGTGCCAATAGTCGTGCGGTGGGTCGCCGTGGGGCCGCCATCGCAGCCGTGGTTTCCATTGGCTTTTAAACGATTATCACTTCCAGAAATGATTTGTATTCTAAGATATTTGTCCGAATATGAATCTCGTGTTGAGAGGCATAGAGCAAATAAAATATGTACTAACATGGGTATTTGTACTATTTACAAAACGAACAACTCTGAAAGGACAAAAAGAAATCACACTCCCCCACAAGACTATCAGAGTATATACATTCGACAAAGACAGTCCGGGATTAGCACAAGCAACTCCATTTGGTACAATCATATGGAACCTACATTGGACCGAGGGTCTCTCTGTTCAAGCCCAACAGCTCCTTTTAACCCACGAAGAGAGCCATAAAAACAGGAACATTATTTGGAAGGGCATCATCTATGCGCTACTTATTATTCTACTCATCGTCACGTATCAAAAAGGACAATTGATACTTGAAACCGGCTTCGGAGGATTATCAGCAGCCATGTTGATCGATACTATAGGTTCTTTGACCATGCCGTTTGTTGCATTTTTGATTGCTATCCGAGTAGAAGAAATTATAGCAGACTATCAGTCCCTACAGAAACTTGGTGAAGAACACTTTATCGAAGGTTATCGAGAGTTGTTGGGACAAGGAGACAGTACAATTACTGGTCGGATCGTGCGCAAAATCCTATACAACCACCCGAAACAGACCGTAAAATTACACGATATGCTTAATTCGTAGGCACATTCTATCGGGTGGTTCGGGATACAGATGGAGAATGTAAGATAGTTCTTGTGACGACTACAACCTCTGTATCTCTCACGGGGTTTCTGACACAATGTAGGTAGATCCGTACTGCGTGTCGGTATGTAGATCGCCTATACTGAGCGATTCGTGAGGCCCCTGTGTTGAGCGGTGGATGAATCTTCTCAAGTGTCCGCAACATGGTCGAATACTCTGTCGTTGAGAAGACACGCAAATTCGCGTAGGAGTGCGTGTCGAAGACTGAATACTCGTAATAGTCTTACAGGAAGTCGACAAGATCTACGTATGCACCAGAAAGGCCACATCGGCGCGTCGCTGCTCGTGTACGCACCGTTTGGGTTTGTTCTCTCCGCGCTCACATCAGTTGAGATGGCCTTCATCGGCGCTGCAGCCGTCGGATCAATGGCGATGGTTCCAGACCTAGATATGAAGGTACCACTGGTGAAGCACCGTGGAATAACTCACACTGTCTGGTTCGCACTCGTAGTGGGCGCTGTGTTCGGGCTCACCGGCGCTCTCCTCGGGATACAGGAGAGTATTCTCCGCGGCGTGCTGTTCGGTCTCCTTGCTTTCGGTTTCGGCACACTGACGATTATTTCACACCTACTCGCTGACGCACTCACTCCGATGGGCGTCGAGCCGTTCGCACCGCTGAGAGACGACAACTACACACTCGATCTGTTCAAGGCTGCGAACCCGATCGCGAACTATGCGATGCTCGGCCTCGGCGGCATCGTCGTCGCGGCCGCCGTCGTCGCCGGCGCTGCACTACCGGTCTGACCACTTTCGCTACTCGACCTCGTCCAAGTCTTTGAGCTGAACGGTCTTCCCACAGTGCGGACACTGCGTTCGCTCGTCGAGTTCGTTCTCTACCTCCTCGATGAACCCCGCCGTGAGGGTCGACGCCGGCAGCGCAAGCATCCCGATTCCGAGGATCGGCGTGATCGCACCGACGAACTGGCCGGCAATTGTGTCAGGATACATGTCGCCGTAGCCAACGGTCGTGAGCGCGGCGACGCCCCACCACGTCGTCACAGGGATTGACAAGAACCCCCCCCCGGCCGAGCCACATTCTCGATAAAGTACATTACCGAGCTTGAGACGACGAGCAGCAGCCCACTAGTGAACAAGGCGATGACCAATTTCTCTTTCCGGTCTTTGGAGGCCCAACCGAGCGTCTGTATCGCAGTAGAGTATCGCGCGAACTTCAGCAGTCGGAAGAAACGAACTCCCCGGGCTTGGCGTCATCGAACTGGTCCATGGAGGCGTTCCAAAGCGTCCGGTCGCACAATACAACGACATCGAGGTCCATTACTCACTCGTGACCGACGAAACGTCGACTGGACAGGCTGGGGCATGAGAGTACATTAACCAACAAAGGGTGTAGATGCCGGGTAGTTGTTGGTTAAGAATAGACCGAGCCGGACCAGTCTGTGGTAGTTCTCGAACCACGCACGGCAGGCACTGCAACCGTGCTCGACCAACCATTAGTAGGATAGATATCCCGGTCAGTTGGGTAATCTTCCCCCACTAATTATACTGGTTCGCTCTGATAGCCGCATAATGGTGACTGTCGGGGAGCTAGAAGAGCGGCTTCGTGAGCTCCGAACGTCACTCGAGGCATTGCCAGATGTCTCCGAGCCGCCGAAGGCAACACTTCGAATTCTCGGATCAGCGAGATCGGAACAGACGTGGAATACGCTGTTGGCGTACTTCCTTGATCCTGATCAGCCACACGGGTTCGGAACCGACCTTCTGACGAGTTTCTTAGACAGAGTCCAACAGGAAGCGGACTCCTCGTTCGAGTACTACCATCGCCATCTCGAGAATATCGAGGTGGAGACCGAAGTCACATCCCCGGATAACAACCGTCCTGATATTGTGCTCCGTGTCCCGGGAGACTGGTTCCTCTGTATTGAATCAAAGGTCGACTCCACCGAAGGTGACCAACAGACGACCCGATACGTCGATGACACACACATCGGAAATGAGGGGAAGGACACGTATCCTGACGATGGGCACCATTACGTATTCCTCTCGAAAAAGTACGCACCGAACTCCAACGCGGACGCGTTCGATGACTTGTATTGGCGTCACGTCATCGATAGTTTTGAGACGGTACTTGAGCGCTCACACGGGCGCTATCTGGAACGGAGCGTCAGCCAACTGCGAGAGTTCCTATCGACGATCACTCAGGTGACCACTATGGAAAGCGACGACTTCACCGAAACCCAGAAGGAGAAAATCCAGTTACTCGGAGAGTATCGAGACGATATCGACAGGTTGCTTGACGCCGCGGAATCCCTTCGGGAGCGTGCGATCGAAGACTGGCCGGAACTGTTCAAAGCTCACGTTGACGGGGAACTATGGACTGAGGAGTGGCACACCCGTCCAGACCACGGAAAGTGGGGTTGTTTGTTCAAGGACGGCTGGTACCTTGACGACGACAATCTCGAACCGACGATAGATCACACGGATACTCACGGTTCAACCGGATTCCGGGTACATTTTGTCCACCTCATTCGCAAGCGAGAATCGTTCAGCCGTGGAGAGCTCACGTTCATACTTCGGAGTCCAACGAGGGTCGACCTACGAGACGAGTTCTACCGACTCTACAACACCGATCGGTGGCAAGATCGGCTTGAAACGCCCCTCAACGATGCTGGAATCACGAACAAGGGGCAGAAGAAGGATTACACGGAGAAAACGTACGACGTCGACCAGTCAGATCTCCCAGAGAGCTACTTCGAGACGCTTGCCACAGCGTTCGCTGAGCATCAACCGCTCGCCGAAATCATCGACGAGATTGTCGCCGAGGCCACCGAGAACCTCCGCGAGGAGTGACCTCTTCTGGCGACCGACGCGCGCAGTGTCACCCTTGCGTGATACTGATGAAGTCGAGCACGAACTCTTGTGGGAGTAGGCCGCCGTGGTAGAATCGTGCGTCACCCAACCCCTGCTTTTTGAACCGCTTGAGCGGGCTCGCAAGGATGCTAACGTTAGCATCGAGATACCCTAATCGCGAGCTGGCATCGAGCAACACGCCGGGCGAATCCTCATCCACATCCTCGCCGGCGATCCACCGGCGGCCGGAGTCGGATGCCTCTGCCGGTCGCGAAATTTTCTCCGGCGACGCGTTGTCCGGGAGCAGCACGAACCCGTGGTCAGTCAGCACGTAGGCCTGATCCCACTCGCCTTGTTCGAGTTTCGTGCCGATGAACTCTGCAAGCGAGTCGACACGTCGCGCCAGCATCGCCTCAAGATCGCTGAGTTTCTTCTCGCCAATGTTGTCAAGATCGTTCTTGAAATAGGCGACTCGTGTCGACTGCCAGCCCTCATCTTCTTCGCGAGTGACCGTCCAGCCGTCACCGCCCAACAGTGACTCACGGCGGTTGACCGTCACCCGGCGGTTGTTTCGCAGCGGCTGTAACTCGCCATCGACCAACGACACATCGAACATCTGGATCTCACCCGGCGTGAGTGCGGCCTTCCCGAACTCGGTCTCTGAGGGGAGCGTCCCGAGCCAGACGTCTTCGTCGACGGCAAACTCGGGGGCGTCGGCAGAGAGGGTCGCGACGTAGTTGCGCAACTCGTCTGCGAGCCGGCGGGCGAGATCGAGGCGGAGCGCGTCGATGACGAACAGGGCGACCGTCTGGCCGCTTTCGAGCCCGTCGGACTCCTTCGTGAAGAACTGGTAGGAGTGATCCTCGTCGACGAACGGCGCACCAGCCTCAACAGTCTCTATAACGAGATCGCCAAGGTCTTCGAGATATCCGACGTATTCCGACTGGAGTTGGGTGCGGAGATCATCAAGCGTATCGGCAGCCGGATGATCGTCGGGGAGGCCAGACTCGGGCTCGCCGGCGACGACGAGGTTCAGCACCGCGTTGTCGATCTGCCACGTCCCGTCATCCGGGTCGGCGTACAGCGAGACGACGTCGTCGGTGGCGCTCTCGTCCCACGTGTCGAGTTGGTGCGCAAGGCGGGCAACCTCCGTGGCCTGTGCCCATGTCTGCGTCCACGGGCTGTCCGGGCCGTAGCCGCCGCGGTAGGTGCCACGGAAGTCCTCGCTCCCAACAAGCGCATCGTGCCGCTTCTCAGCGCGCTCGAGACACGTCTCATAGTTGCCGGCGTCGAACGAGGCGTGCCATGCCTCCCAGAGGCGACGCTCGAGCGCGGCGTCGACGATACAGTCCGCGAGTTCCCACGGGTCATCAACGTCTGTGACGACGTCGGGCCAGCTCGCCTCACCGAGGTAGCGGTCGGCGAGCAGGCTGGCCGAGGTGGTGGTGTTCAACAGCGACTTGAGCTCGGGGAGGTCGTGAGCGCCGGCCGTCTTGGCGCGGAACTCGGTCGGGAAGCGCTCGGCGTCGACGCCGGCGTGGATCAGCCACTCGGCGACAGCCCACTGACGCGTCGCCGCGACGATCCCCGCGGGGTCATCCTCGCCGGCGACCGCGTCGACGCCCTCGCTGGTCAGCAAGTCCTGCATCTGCTCGATAGTGTCGGGACTGTCGTCGATGTCACCCCAGCCGTTCTCGAGCACGAATACGACCGGGTCAGTATAGCCGCCGGTAACGATCTGCGTGCGGAGTTGCTCGAGCGTCGGGAGCTGTCCGCCGGTGAGCTGGTCGTGGAGAATCCGCGCGATCTCGCGGCGCTTTGCGGGGTCGTCCGCCTGCGTCGCGGCTTTCAGCTCCCACGCATTGAGTTGCCCGCGCTCGAACGCGTGGACGGTGAGGTCTTCGATGCTCAGCTCCACCTCGCCGCCCGTGTGCTCGACGTCGCGGAACCAGTCGAAGTTGCCCTCGGCGTCTTCGGGCTCCTTGACGTGTGGGACGTACCAGACCTGTTCGCCGTCGACTGGATCGGCACGGAGTTCCAGCGGCGTCTCCTCAGCGACTTTCAAGTGAACGCCGAGTTCATCACAGGCCTGCTCAATGATGTCCTCAAGATAGTTCCCGTCGTCCCACCAGAGGACGATCGGGTCGGACGACTCGGCTCGGTCGAACTCGCTTCGGATGACGTCTTTCGCGGCGTCGGGGAGGGTTTGTTTCGCTTGCATCTTTCAGAGCACCCTGTCCTCGACAACCTCCGGTACGATGTCCTTCTCCGCGAGCGGCTTGATATTGATCGCGACGCCGTGCTTGTGGTTCGGCTGGTAGCCAGCGGTCGTCACCTCCGAGAGAGCACGATCTTCCCAGTCGGTAGGGATGTCTGGAGCGACCGCGTCGCAGTCGTCAGCGATTTTGTTCGCCAGTTGTGTGTACTCGTCAACGTCAGTGGCGAGGTCTGCGAGCAGCTCCGGGCGTTTTGTATCGCTTGCGTCGCTTATCTGCGCCTGTCCGTCCTCCTCAAACTGGTCGAAGTAGTACGTCATGAACAGAATCCCGTTGCTCGCGTAGTGGGAAGATCCGACGAGATCGTCGTGGTACTCAAAGAGGTCGTAGAGATGTGCTTCGACGGGTTCGGAAC
>NZ_NHOA01000069.1 GCF_002727125.1 Halorubrum persicum | reverse complement strand
GGGGTGTAGTGGGGTAGTCGGGGTGTGATGGGTAGGGTAGTGGGAGTCAGAGTGGTCGGTGAGAGGAAGGATTGTCGGCAGTAAAAGCAAAACGGCTGTCAGAAGATCGGTAGTGTAGTTCACCGGAAATCCGGTGTCACCACCGCAGTGTGACTCGACAAAAACGCAGCTGAACCAGAAGCGCAAAACAAAGGTCAGGGAACGGAGGCGGCTCACAAGACAGGTGACACTCCAGAGGGAGCTCGAGCCAGGATAATTAGTGGGATCGTGTGACCGTACGAAAGAGACGATCAAGTTTCGGTACGAGTCCGTATGTATATGCGGTATATACACATCGTAGTGTAAACCGAGGAGTCGAAGTACCAGTCAGAGACCGTGTTTCCGATGAAAGTTCAGGATTTCCGGTGAAACCGGGTCTCTCTGACTTACATTTTTTCTCTTGCTCTTTGGTCTAGTGGACTATACTCAAAACTTATTTATAGTTTTTTCTAATCCAAGAGCAATTTTTGAGGCAACCGAGTGGGGGTGAATCGGGAATCAAGATCGGGCGTTTCTGCCCCCCACCAGCCACCACCAACCNNTCACCGGAAACACGGTGTGTCTCTCAAACAGTCGTGCCCAGTCACGGCAACAGTACCAGATTAGAATGGCCAGAACACCCGGAACATCCACGGTCACCTACGCTATCATACCCGCGAATTCGTTGCCTCACAGAGTATCAAACGGAGATCGGCAGAAGATCGCAGAAGACCAGAGGACTACCGTAGAAGATCAAAGGACTACCGCAGAAGACCGGAAGGCTGCAGAGGACCGCAACCACAAGCGATTCGCTACCCTACTCCTGCGCGTCGACGACGGCCACACTGGCCAGGTTGACGATGTCTTTGACCTCGTCGCCCCGCTGGAGGACGTGGACCGGTTCGTCCATTCCAACCAGCATCGGGCCGATGGCCTCCGCGCCGCCGAGCCGCTGGAGCAGCTTGTAGCCGATGTTCCCGGCTTCAAGGTTCGGGAACACGAGCACGTTCGCGGCTTCGTCGAGCTCCGAGAACTCGTACGTGTTGTTGAGAATGTCGTCAACGACCGCGGTGTCGGCCTGCATCTCACCGTCGACAGGGAAGTCGACGCTCTCGTCCTCGTGGAGTATCTCAACGGCCTCCCGTGGCTTCTGAGTCCCTTCGTTGTCGACGCTCCCGAAGTTGGAGTAGGAGAGCATCGCCGCGCGCGGCTCGACGTTGAACCGACGAGCGAGCTCGGAGGTGTGACGCGTGATCTCCGCGAGCGTCTCTGCGTCGGGGTCCTGGTTCACCGTTGTGTCGGCACAGAAGATGACCCGGTTTTTGAACGTGAGCATGTACACGCCGGCGACGGTATCGGTGTCGGCCGCGGATCCGACGACCTGCAGCGGCGGCCGGAGTGCCGACGGATAGTGATGAGTCAGGCCGGTGAGCATCGCGTCGACGTCCCCGGACTTCACCATGACGCTCCCGAGGTAGTTCGTGTCTCGCCGGACCAGTTCGTTCGCCTCCCGGCTCGTGATCCCCTTGCGCTTGCGTAGCTCGTAGAGCTGGTCGCCGTACGCCGACACGTCCCGGTCGTCCGGATCGACGACCTCCGGCTGGAACGACAGCCCGAGCTGGTCGGCGGTGCGAGTGATCGTGTCGGCGTCGCCGAGCAGCACCGGCTCGGCGATCCCCTGCTCCGAGAGCTGGTAGGCCGCGCGGATCATCTTCTCGTCGGTCCCCTCTGCCAGCGCGATACGCTTCGGATCGCTTTTCGCTTTGTTCAACACGACGCGCATCATCTCGCGGGACTTCCCGAGGCGTGCCTCCAGGCGCTCCCGGTACTGTTCGAGGTCGATTTCGGTCCGCGCTGACCCCGACTCCATCGCCGCCTCCGCGACGCTGGGTGCGACCTCGAAGAGCACGCGCGGATCGAGGGGTTTCGGGATCACGTAGTCCGCCCCGAACTGGAGCGGGTCGTCGCCGTACGCCTTCACGACCGCATCAGGGACATCCTTGCGAGCCAGTTCAGCGAGCGCCTTCGCGGCGGCCCGCTTCATCTCCTCGTTGATCTCAGTCGCGCGCACGTCGAGCGCGCCGCGGAACAGGAACGGGAACCCGAGCACGTTGTTCACCATATTCGGGTAATCGGACCGCCCCGTCGCCATGATCACCGTGTCGTCGCGAGCGTCCTTCGCGTCCTCGTAGGTGATCTCCGGATCGGGGTTCGCCATCGCGAAGATGATCGGGTCCGACGCCATCGACTGGACCATCTCCTGCGAGACGATCCCGCCGACGGAGAGTCCGACGAACACGTCCGCGTCCTCCATCGCGTCGGCGAGGTCGCCGCCCGCTCCATTGCTGGCGAACTCGCTTTTGTAGTCGTTGACGTCGCCGCTGGCGGCCCGCTGCTCCGTGATGATCCCGGAGGAGTCGCACATGGTGATGTTCTCCTTCCGCGCGCCGAGCGAGACGTAGAACTTCGCGGTCGCGATCGCGGACGCGCCCGCGCCCGAGAAGACGATCTCGATGTCGGAGAGGTCTTTCCCGGAGATCTCCGTCGCGTTCATCAGCGCCGCTCCGGAGATGATCGCGGTCCCGTGTTGGTCGTCGTGGAAGACGGGCACGTCCATCTCGTCGCGGAGCCGCTCTTCGATCTTAAAGCACTCGGGGGCCTTGATGTCCTCGAGGTTGACGCCCCCGAAGGTCGGCTCCATCGCCTTCACGGCCTCACAGAACGGATCGACGTCGTCGATGTCGAGTTCGATGTCGAAGACGTCGATGTCGGCGAACCGCTTGAACAGGACGCCTTTCCCCTCCATGACGGGCTTCGACGCCGACGCACCGATGTCACCGAGCCCGAGCACGGCGGACCCGTTCGAGACGACCGCAACGAGGTTCCCCTTCGCGGTGTACTCGAACACCGATTCCGGGTCCGCGGCGATGTCGCGACACGGCGCTGCGACTCCCGGCGAGTACGCGAGCGAGAGGTCCCGCTGCGTGTTCGTCGGTTTGGTCGTCTCGATCTCGATCTTCCCCGGCGGCTCCTGTCGATGATACTCTCTCGCGTCGTCGTCTAGTCCCATGTCTCCTCCAATTCGGTAACGGAGTAAAAAGGTATGTGAACCCGTCGAATACTGATTCGACATTCGACGATCCGCGGACGCGATTCAGTCGCGGTCGGTCGACCCTGAGCCAGTATCGGTCGACGTCGAATCAGTGACGGCCGAAGCCGGGTCGATGTCCGCGTGGAACAGCGTCAGCGCCGGGTCGATACCACCGAGTGTAGCGACTTCGTACGCGATCAGGTACGATCGGGTGACGACACTGACCGGGAGCGTCAGTGCAACCAACGCCACCACGGCGATAATGGCGACGATCGCGACGGTCGCGGCCCCAGCAGTCGTACTCACCAACGCGCCGAGACCGCCGATGGGAACGGCCGCGAGCAGGAGCACGCTCCCGGCGACTACGACGACTGCCGAACCAGCGATCACGAACGCGATCCCCTCGACGATCGCCGTTCCGAGGCTGACGAAGAAGTGAACCGCGAGATAGACGAAGAGCTCCGCCCACTCCCCGCTCACCGCGCGCCAGACACGACGCCACCCGGCAACCACGCCGACTTCCTCGACGACCATCGCGGGAACGACGAACTCGTAGGTGAGCCGGAGTGCGAGCGTCCCGAGCAGGACGACCCCGCCCCCGAGAAGCCCCACGGCAACCGCAGGGCCCGTCGAAAGCGCTCCGACCGTCGCCGCGAACGAGTCGATCGGCGCCCACCCAATCGGCGTCTCCCTCGCGACCAGGACGAGCGCCGTCAACGCGATCGGACCGGCGGCGATCGACCACAGGACCGCGGAGGCGACGAACAGGCCGCCCCCCTGCCGGAGTCGCCCGAGGAACGGCTGCCACAGTCGGATCTCGTTCGTCCGAAGCGCGTCGTAAAAGACCAGCCGAAGCGACAGCGAGGCCACTGAGAACGCGACAACCCCGAGTCCCACGACGACCGCGGCGGCGGCGATCAGCCAGTCAGCCGGCAGACCACCGACGAGGTCCGCAACGACGGCGTCGACCGCCCCGATGCCGGTTTCCGTCTCCGTCCCGGTCTCTATGCCCCCGGATTCCGTCACACCGCCCAGCCGAGCGTCGGGAGCCGCGGGAACCGACACCCCGGCGTTCGCACCCCCACCCATCAGGAGGACAAGGAGCGCCAGTTTCGCCCAGCGGACCACGCTGACCGGGAACAGGAACCGACGAGCGGCCTCGACGGCGTCGTCCACGGCCGCGACGGCGTGCCAACCCATATCCCACGATTCACCGGGGCCGCATATATAATGTGACGGAGGGAAATCCGGCCACTCCGGCCCGATCCGACCTGTTGCGATCTGCCGTCACTCGCGACCCACAGCCCTTTACGCCGAACGCGACGAAGTGGCTCGCATGAAGGTCCGCGGCGAACGGGAGTGCCGGGAGTGCGGCGCGCGTTGGTCGTACTACGAGACGGGATCCGTCGAGTGCCCCGACTGCGGGTCCCTCAAGAGCGTCGGCGTCGACGACAGGACCGCCCACACCGACGCACCCGCGACGCTCGACCTCAGCCCCCATCGCGCACGCTTCGGCGACGCGCGTGGAACGCTCCCCGAAGAGGGCGTCGACGACCTCAAAGCCGACCTCCGCGAATACGCCCGCAAGCGGGGGTTCATCCGCGGGGGCGAACTGCTCCCGCTCGACGACGCCTACCTCGCCGCCCGCGAACTGCTCGAGGCTATTGACCTCTACGACCGGCTCCGCGACCCCACCGACCGCGACCGGGAGTACCTCCTCGCTCTGCTCGCCGGTGCCGACGATGGCGACCGGCCCGCGACCGAGGCGGTCCCCGAGTCCCTCCGCGAGGCGCGGGGGATGGCCACGGTCCGCGCGGTCGACGAGTACCGGACCGACCTCCTCTCGTTTCTCGACGAACTCGAGGGAGTCGCGGGACTCGAGGAAGTCGACGACACCACCGATGCCGACGCGTCCATACCGACGGTTTCGGTCGCCGGCGACGACCCGCTCTCGCGGATCGCTCCCGCCCGCGCGCTCCTCGAACGCCTCCGCGACCGCACGAAGCGCGCCGAGGCGCTCACGGGTGACGTGCCGCCGGCCGACGCCGACGCCCTCGTCGACGCCGCCGACGCGCTCGGCGAGTACGTCAGGACCGGCGACGAGCCCCCCCTCGACCGTGCTCGGAGCCTGATCGCCGACACCGAGACGTAACCGTCGCCGACACCGAACCGTACCCCTGCGACCATCGAAACGCAATCACGGCTGATACTCGCGGAGTCAGCTTCAACTGTCGGGTCGGGTATTTCGACGCATGCCCCGGTTCGACGTGCACGATCACCGCCACGCGCTGAAACAGCTCAAGGACACGGGCGCGACACGCCTCTGGGAGAACCGAAAAGACGTGGCCTGTCCGGTGTGTGAGGCCCCGTTCGACCGCCTGTTTACCACCCGGAAGCCGGGAACGACATTTCCAGAAAGCGACGGCGCGCGCTTCTGTCTCCTCCGCGACGAGGACGCGATACACCTGTTCCGCCACTGACGCGCGGTCAGTCTCTCCGGACCTCGCTCTCGACTTCAGTCGTCGGCCGCGGGATCCACGCCGGGCGCCGGATCGTCGATGTACCGTTCCGTCCACGTCCCGCGCGCGAACCACGCCACGCCGATGATCGCGCCGAGGATGTTCCCGAGTGCCATCCCCACCCAGATCCCCGTCTCGCCCCAGCCGGCGATGAAGACGAGGTAGCCCACGCTGGCGACCCGCCCGACCCAGAGCGTGAGGATCGAGATCACCATCGCGGTCTTCGTGTTGCCGGCCCCCCGGAACGCACCGAGGATGACCTGCGAGACGCCGATGAAGGCGAACTCGACGGACCGAATCCGGACGTATTCGACCGCGTGCGCGACGGTCGCCGGCGCGTCGGGCACGTCTCCGAGGAAGGCGCCGACGATCGGCTCCGTGAACGCCACCGCGACGACCGCGACGAGGAACATCACCCCCGCCCCGGTCGACGCCGCGAGCTTGACCGACCGCGCGGCGCGGTCCGCCCGGTTCGCGCCGAGGTTCTGCCCGACCATCGTGTCGATCGCGCGCCCGAGCCCCATCGCGGGGAGGAACACGAGCGAGATGAGCCGGTTGCCCAGCCCGTAGGCCGCGACGACCGGCGGGGAGAACGTGACGACCATCGCGGTGAGCGTGATCATCGCCAGCGCGCTGGTCGTCTGCTCGACGCTGGAGGGGAGCCCGAGCCGGAAGATGTCCCCGATGAATCCGAGGTCCGGGCGGAGGTGACCCAGCGAGACGTCCGGCCCGAGCCCGGTGCCGAACAGCACCCAGATCCCGACCGCGGTGGCGACTCCCCGCGAGAAGATCGTCGCTATCGCGGCACCTTCGATCCCGTAGCCGGCGAATCCGGTGGCCGCGAACAGGGCCGCCTGAACGCCGACGGGGTCGAGCGCCGCGACGAGCGGCACCGCGGCGAGCCACTCGAACAGCGGGTTGGCCGAGAACCCGAAGATGAGGAACGGGTCGAGTAGCACGTTCAGAACCACCGAGACGAGCATCACCGTCATCGGCGTCCGGGTGTCACCGTATCCGCGCATCAGCGCGGAGAAAACGAAGAACCCGAACATCAGCGGGATACCCGCGAAGATGACTTCCATGTAGTCGGCCGCCAGCGGGATCACCGTCGCCGCCGTGTCGGCGTCGCTCGGCAGGATCTCGAGCGCCGGACGCGTGTAGAAGTACCCCGCGATCCCGATGAGCACAGACAGCACGGAGACGGTGAAGATGGTCTGGCCGGCGACGAGCCCCGCAGACCGGTTCCCGTCGGCACCGGTGTACTGCGCGACGAGGATCGCTCCCGCGGTCGTGAAGCCGCCGGCGACCGCGATGAGGAGGAAGATCAGCGGGAACGCGAGGCTGATCGCCCCCACCGCCTCGGCGGACAGGCGCCCGAGGTACAGCGTGTCGACCACGTTGTACATTACCTGCAACAGCTGGATGACGACGATCGGCCACGCGAGGTGGAACAGCGGCCGGATCAGGCTCCCCTCGGTGATCGACTCCTCCGACACCCGTTCGTCGGGGGAATCGCCGGGGGCGCTGTCGCCGTCGTCGGGGCCGCCGTCGCCGTCGCCGCCAGAACCGCCGTCGCCGTCGCCACCGTCCGCTGCTTCGGACGAGGCGCTGACCGCGTCGCTACTGTTCGTCTCGTGGTTCGGACCACCGTCGTCGCCGGCGCCGTCGTCGGGGGAGGAATCAACGCCGCCGAACTCCGAAGGCGACTCCGACGGGTCCTCGGAGGGCTCGTCGCTCACTGATTTATAAGCGGGGGGCTCGCTGTATCAGGGTTCCGGTTCTGTGGGACAGCCCACCACACTATGTCACACGGAACCAGTCAGCGATCGTTTCCGGAGCCGGCGCCGCCGACGGAGTCAGCCGTCGCTTCCGTCGTCTCCCTGACATCCGCCTCGGCGTTCCGGGACTCGCCGGCCCCTCGGCCCTCGGAATCGGGCTTGTCGCCGGCCCGCTGTCCCGGCGGTCGGCCGTCTTCCGGCCCGCCGACCCGGGCGATGCCCGAGGTGTCGTCGAAGACGAGGTGCCGGTGCGGGTACGCCATCTCCACGTCGGCGTCCTTGACCCGCTCGCGGATCCTGATGTTCACGTCGGACTGGACCTTCGCGAGCTTGTACGGCTTCTTCACCCAGTACCGGAGGCGAAGGAGCACGCCGTCGTCCCCGAACTCGTGGATCCGACAGTCGGGGCTGGCGGTGTAGCGCGCGACGCCGACGCGGATGTCGGGGCCGCCGTCGATCACCGCCTCGCAGTCCCGCGCGGCGCGCTCGATGAGCCGACGCGCCTCGGAGACGTCGCTTTCGTACGTGACGAGCACGTCGATCGTCCGCCGGGTCCGCTCGTCCTCGGCGGAGTAGTTGGTGACATCGCGCTCGCGCATCGTCCCGTTCGGCACGACGAGGAACGTGTTATCAAGCGTGAATATCTTCGTGTACCGGATCGTGATATCCTCGACGAACCCCGTCGTCCCGTTCTCCAACTCGATCATGTCGCCGATCTCGAACGGCTGGTCCGCGAGGATGAACACGCCGTTGATGAAGTTGCCGACGATCGGCGCGAGGATGATCCCGATCACGGCGGAGAAGACGGCGGTCCCGACATCCGCGTCGGCGTCGCGCGCTACACCGCCAGCCCCGACTGTCGGATCCACGAGTTCGGGGACGCCGGCGTGCTCCTTCGCCTCCGGTACTGGGTGAAGAAGCCGTACAAGCCCGCGAAGGTCCAGCCCGACGTGGCCATCAGGATCCGCGCGCGGGTCAAGGACGCCGACGTGGAGATG
>NZ_NHOA01000156.1 GCF_002727125.1 Halorubrum persicum | reverse complement strand
TCGCTCGACGAGCCGCTCGGCGCGGTCGGCGAGTCGTCCGCGGTGTACGTCCGGGACCCGTTCGGGTACCGGGTGGAGCTGAAAGCGCGGGTGTAGCGGAGACAGCAGGAACGTTTGTACTTTTAAGAGGTCACGCAAGCGACGTTTCGAGAAGATGGACGAGGAGATGGTGTCGGGATACGTCGAACGCTCTCAGTCGCTCGTGGAGTCGTCGCCGCAAATGGACGAGCAGAACACGCGGGCACGACTGATAGACCCATTTATCAAAGATGTTCTCGGCTGGGATTTCTATTCAACCTCGATCGAGATGGAGTACTCGGTTCAGATGGGATCGACGAAAAAGAAGGTCGACTACGCTCTGTTCACTGACGGATCGCCAGCGGTATTTGTCGAAGCGAAAGGCTGTGACACCACTATCACCGAGTCACATGCTGACCAACTCCGGAGCTACATGCGACAGGAGTGGGTCGACTGGGGACTTCTCACGAACGGAAAGTCGTTCCACGTCTACCGACTCAAAAAGGATGGCGACAAGCCCGACGTGGAACTCCTCAGACGCATCGCCCTATCCGACCTCACGGCGAACGACTGGCTGCTCGCGGCGCTGTCCGAGGAGTCGATCCAGTCGGGTGCATCAACGGAGATCTACCAGCGTGTCGAACGCCGCCGACAAGCGATCGAGACGCTTACCGATCAAAAAGCGGCTGTCTCCGAGGCGCTTCGGGAGACTGTCGTCGATCGCGTTGGGGAGGTGGTCTCCCAACCGGCGGAGTCGCTCTCGAAAACGTTCGTCGACGATCTGATCGCAGAGTTAGAAAGCGACCAAAACGATAGCCACAATGCCGCGAGAAACTCTTCACAGACAAAAACTGAGTCAGACCACAACAAACAGACTGAAGCCGGCGATCTGTCCGATGCATACGTGGTCGAAATAGCTGATCAAACTGAGTCAACCTCGTTCAGCGACGACAGTCAAGCCAACCTCATGGGGACTGTCGTAGACCACCTCATCAGAGACCATGACCTGATCGACGCGTATGCCCCGCTTCCCTATGTTCCCGGCAAGAAGATTGCAATATTAAACGACGAGCCGACACATCCGTCCGGAGAAGAGATGCGGTTGTATCGTGCGGTTGGTGGCGATTACTACGTGTACACCTCGCTGAACAAGGGCGACAAGAAGCGTCACCTGACTGATTTTGCCGATGCCGCAGATGTCGAGATTACCTTCGACGGCGACTGGTAATACTCCACCCCCGAACCCGTTCGCATGCCCGAGCAACCCTTGTTTCCTTGCGTCCGTTTAAGACCCCCGAGCGTTACGGTCAGGTATGAGCGAACAGCAGCCGCAGTCGGAGGGATCGCGCTCCCGACGACGCGACGACGCGGACCGGTTTGCGGGCGAAAAGGACGAGAGCCTGCGGAGCAGAGACGTGACCGAAGGGGCGGACAAGGCCCCGCACCGCGCGATGTTCCGCGCGATGGGGTTCGACGACGAGGACCTCTCCTCGCCGATCATCGGCGTGCCGAACCCGGCGGCCGACATCACGCCGTGTAACGTCCACCTCGACGACGTGGCGGACGCCGCGCTCGACGGGATCGACGCGGCGGGCGGGATGCCGATCGAGTTCGGGACGATCACCATCTCCGACGCCATCTCGATGGGGACCGAGGGGATGAAGGCGAGCCTCATCTCCCGCGAGGTGATCGCCGACAGCGTCGAACTCGTCTCCTTCGGCGAGCGGATGGACGCGCTGGTGACGGTGGCGGGGTGTGACAAGAACCTCCCCGGCATGCTGATGGCGTCGATCCGCACCGACCTCCCGTCGGTGTTCCTCTACGGCGGTTCGATCATGCCCGGCCAGCACGACGGCCGCGACGTGACCATCGTGCAGGTGTTCGAGGGCGTCGGCGCCTACGCCGAGGGCGATATGAGCGGCGAGGAGCTCGACGACCTGGAGCGCCACGCCTGCCCCGGCGCGGGCTCTTGCGGCGGCATGTTCACCGCGAACACGATGGCCTCCATCTCCGAGGCGCTCGGGATGGCGCCGCTCGGCTCCGCCTCCGCGCCCGCCGAGAACCCGGAGCGCTACGAGGTCGCCGAGCGCGCCGGCGAGCTCGCTTTAGAGTGCATCGAGGAGGACCGCCGCCCCTCGGACATCCTCTCGCGGAAGTCGTTCGAGAACGCGATCGCGCTCCAGACCGCGATCGGCGGCTCGACGAACGGCGTGCTCCACCTCCTCGCGCTGGCGGCGGAGGCCGACGTGGACCTCTCGATCGAGGACTTCGACGAGATCTCGCGGCGCACGCCGAAGATCGCCGACCTCCAGCCCGGCGGCAACAGCGTCATGAACGACCTCCACGAGGTCGGCGGCGTGCCGGTCGTGCTCCGCCGCCTGCTCGAGGCCGACCTGCTCCACGGCGACGCGATGACCGTCACCGGGCGCACCCTCGCCGAGGAGCTCGCCGAGCTTGAGGAGCGCGGCGCGCTCCCCGACGAGTCGGAGATCGAGGCCGACTTCCTCTACACCGTCGACGACCCCAAGGAGCCCGAGGGCGCCATCAAGATCCTCGACGGGAACCTCGCGCCCGACGGCTCGGTGCTGAAGGTGACCGGCGACGACGAGTTCTACCACGAGGGGCCGGCCCGCGTGTTCGAGAACGAGGAGGACGCCATGGAGTACGTCCAGTCGGGGGCGGTCGACTCCGGCGACGTGATCGTGATCCGCAACGAGGGGCCGACCGGCGGCCCCGGCATGCGCGAGATGCTCGGCGTCACCGCCGCCGTCGTCGGCGCGGGCCACGAGGACGACGTGGCGCTGCTCACCGACGGGCGCTTCTCCGGCGGGACCCGCGGCCCGATGATCGGCCACGTCGCCCCCGAGGCGGCCGACGGCGGCCCGATCGGGCTCATCGAGGACGGCGACCACATCACCGTCGACATCCCGGAACGCGACCTCACCGTCGACCTCTCCGAGGAAGAGCTGGCCGAGCGCCGCGAGGAGTGGGAGGCGCCGGAGCCGCAGTACGAGGGCGGCATCCTCGCGAAGTACGCCCGCGACTTCGCCGGCGCGTCCGACGGCGCCGTGACGAACCCGCGGTTGACGCGCGACCTGTAAGGAGGCGACCGCTCGTCTCCGAGCGGAGAGAACCAACGTCGAATCGGCTTCCGCCCCCTCTACGCGTCCGTCACCCCGCCGTCGGTGTGCGCCGGCCGGACGGACTCGGCGCGCCAGACGTTGCTCCGGCGGCCGGCCCGCGACAGCTCCATCTTGACGACCGAGCCTACCGGGAGGTCCGCGACGCGATCGCGGGCGTCCTCGTCGGCGTACTCGACGACGTGGTACGTCTCGTTGCGCGGATGTGCACGAACCGTGGTGCAATTGTGATCGTTCTGCTCGGAAATGACGGTGTACGCGTTTGTCTTCGACATCTTACTCCGTTATTCTTGGACATACTACTTCAATACTCCGTATATTCACTACGGTCGTCGGTCAGGTAGTAATACGGATATAAGGTGTATAACAGCCGAAACGACGGTCGCGCCTCGCGGCGCGCGTCCGAACCGATCGACCGGCGTGAGCCGCCGAACAACGCGATCGAGGCGGACGGGTCAGCGGACGACGGTGACCGGCGCCGCGGATTCTTGGACGATCTTCTCCGCGATGTTCCCGACGAGCAGGCGGTCCGCGAGGCTGCCGCTGTGGCTGCCGATGACGACGACGTCGAACTCCTCGCTCGCGTCGGCGACCGCCCGCGCCGGGTGGCCGGCCATCACGTCCGTCTTGACCTCGATCCCGCTCTCGGCGGCGATGTCGTGGACGCGCTCGAACAGGTCGCTCGCCTGTTCCCGCGCCGCCTCCTCGGTGTCGTCGGCGAGCGCGAGGCCGGCCGCGCCGCCCATCATCGACGACGGCTCCCCCACCACGTGGAGCACGACGATCTCCGCGTCCGGGTGCGCCTCCAGCGCGAACCGGAGCGCCCGCTTCGCCATCTCCGACTCGTCCATCGGCACCAGCACGCGAGATATCATGGGAACCCTTCGCGTGACGCACGGATAAGTGGTGTGTTCGCATGGGTCACCCACACTGCGCCAGACCAGCACGCATATCTCCGCGGACCCCGCACCGGGAGGCATGGAATCCAGTCGGGCGGACGACGACCCCGTCGGCGTGGCGCTGTTCGTCGACGGGCCGAACGTGTTGCGGGAGGAGTTCGACGTTGATCTCGACGACGTGCGGACCGCGGCGGAGGCGGAGGGCCACCTCGTCACGACGCGGCTCTACCTCGACGAGCACGCGACGCCGGGGCTGATTCAGGCCGCGGAGGCCCGCGGCTTCGAGGTCGTCGTCACGAGCGGCGACGTCGACGTGAAGCTCGCGGTCGACGCCGCGCGCTTCGCGGCCGAAAGCCGGATGTCGACGCTCGCGATCGCGTCGCGGGACACCGACTTCAAGCCGGTCGTCGAGACCGCGAACGGCTACGGGATCCGGACCCTCGCGATCGCGCCCGGCGAGTTCGGGCGGTCCGACGCCCTGCGGAACGCCACGACCGACTCGGTGACGCTCGACGGGAGCGAGGGCGACGGGGACGACGGGTCGTAGCCGGCGACGAGTCGCAGCCGCCGGCGCCGTCCTCACTCCTCGCGCTCGTCGCGGACCGCCCGACGCCCCGTGACCCGACCGAGGAGGAGCGCCCCGAACCCGCCGGTGGCGGCGGCGAGCCCGCCGAACCCGACCGCGGTCGGGAGGAGACCCACCCGCGCTATCGCGGCGTCGACGCCGACCCGGAACCAGCCGAGGTTCGGCACCGCGAACAGCGCCTTGGCCGTGATCCACTCCTCGCGGACGACCGGAGCGATCCCGACGCTCTGATCGTATCCGCCGTTGGCGTCGCCGTAGGTGACGTAGCCGTCGTAGGGCGCCGGACAGGTCGCGAGCGTCGCACAGTCACCGTCGAGCAGCGCCGGATCGGCTCGGTCCGTCCAGTCCTCGCCGGCGCTCACCGGGAAGGCGATCCGGTGCAGTATCGGCCGTGTCCCGTCGTTCGGCGGGTCGAACACGACCACGTCGCCGGCGCGTCCGAACGTGGTCGGTGCGCCCGCCTCCGCCGCCCCGACGATCCCGCCCCACGGGAACCGGTCGGTCGACGTGACGACGACGAGGTCGCCGCGCTCGACCTCCGGGGCCATGCTCCCGCTCTCGACCGCGACGAACGGGGGCCACGCGCCCGCGACCGCGGCGACGACGACCGCGACCAACAGGACCGCGGCGGCCGGCGCGAGCAGGCCGGAGAGGTTCCGCATCACGTGCGGTACGGGGGGGAGGAAGCGGCTTGAGGCTGTCGACGGCGGCGGTCGTTTCGCGCCCGCGACACGGAGCCCCGATCCCTCGACGGGGCCCCGATAGCAAGACCTTAGGCCGGGCCGAGAGACGGTGCTGCCATGTCAGACCGACGCACCCCGCTGTACGGGGCCCACGCGGATCGCGGTGCGAAGTTCACCGACTTCGGTGGGTGGCAGATGCCGGTCGAGTTCGACTCGATCAGCGAGGAGCACGCCGCGGTCCGCGGTTCGCTCGGCGTCTTCGACGTGTCGCACATGGGCGAGATCGAGGTGTCGGGGCCGGACGCGACGGCGCTGATGAACCGGCTCACGACCAACGACGTGACCGCGCTCGACCCGGGCGACTCCCAGTACGCCGCGATCACGAACGCGGGCGGCGTCATGCTCGACGACACGGTGGTGTACCGCCTTCCGGACGGGATCGAGGCGGGCGAGGGCGCCGACGCGCTCGCCGGCCTCGACCGCGACCTCGACGCCGGCTCCGGCGACCCCGCCTACCTCTTCGTGCCCAACGCGGGCCACGACGGACAGCTGTACGACCGATGGGTCGACTACCGGGACGGCGAGGGCCTCGACGCCGCGGTCGCGAACGCGACCGACGACTGGGCCATGCTCGCCGTGCAGGGTCCGGACGCGGCCGACGCCCTCGACGAGGCGACCCCCGCCGACCGGGTCGCCGGCCTCTCGAAGTTCGAGGCGACGGTCGCCGCGGTCGCCGGGGCCGACAGCTGGGTCGCCCGGACGGGGTACACCGGAGAGGACGGCTTCGAGGTGATGTGTCCCGCGGGCGACGCCGAGGCGATCTGGGAGGCGTTCGTCGACGCGCCGCGCGCCGCCCAACCCTGCGGGCTGGGCGCGCGTGACACCCTCCGAACGGAGATGGGATACCTCCTCTCCGGGCAGGATTTCGATCCCGAAAGCGAGCCGCGGAGCCCCTACGAGGCGCGGATCGGCTTCGCCGTGAAGCTCGACACGGAGTTCGTCGGGCGCGACGCCCTCGAAGCCCAGAAAGAGGAGGGCGTCGACGAGCGGTTCGTCGGCGTCCGCCTGCTCGACCGGGGCGTCCCCCGACACGGGTACGCCGTCACCGACGGCGACCTCACGCGGGTCGGCCAGCTCACCTCCGGCACGATGAGCCCCACGCTCGACGAGCCGATCGGACTGGGGTACCTCCACGAGCATTACACCGAACCGGGCACCGAGGTGAGCGTCGTCGTGCGCGGCGACGAGAAGCGCGCCGAAGTCGTCATCCCCCCGTTCCTGGACCGGTAGGGCCGGGTTCGACGTTTCAACGGGGCTCCCGAGACCCCCATCGAGTGATTCAGTCGGGGTGGCGTCGGTCGGTACAGTCACCGACCGCCGCCTTCGGGGCGATCAGATGAGACCGGTGATGATCTGCCTGAGATATCGGATCTCGACGAAGCCGGCGAACAGCGCGTACACCAACAGTCGTCCGAGGGTCTCCGCCGTGATCAGGCCGAGCATTTCGAGGTAGGGTGCAAGCACCGCGAGAACGCCGATCGTCGCCCCGCCGGCGGTAGTCGCTCCGAGTGCGCGATCGGCGGTGGCTGTTCCGCGGATGCGACTGGCACCGACCACGAACACGAGGAAGATCGCTGAAGGGATCAGCGTGACGAACGAAAGGAGCCCACCGGGACTTAAAAACCAGTCCGCCTGGCTGTTTCCTCCCGTTTTGAGGACGTAGCTCTCGTTGCCGTCTTCGACGATCACGTGCGCTTCCGAAGGCGACAGATACGAGCCGTACGTGAACTCGTCCGGGAGCTCGTCTTCGCGATACCCGTCGCAGACGAGCATGAACTCCTGACAGACGTCCGGCGTGTAAGAGCCCTCCGCGTTTCTCGTCCGATCGAACAGCTCCCGTGCGACCGGCGAGATCTCATCGTACTCGTAGACGGGGAGTTCGCCCTCGCCCTCCCACTCGGACACCAGCGTGTGAGAGTACTGGTCGGCGTGTATCTCCGTGTACGGCGGCGAAAACGTTCCCGGGTAGAAGAGGAGGGCGACCAGAAGCACGGCGGTCACGATTCCGAGGACTTGGAGGTGTTGATCGGAGAGCGGGCCCATCGTGTCCGGTCGAGACGTAGCAGATCGGTAAATGCTTTCCGCGGAGGCGGCCGTCGGTCCACCTACTCCCCGAGCGCCCGCTTCTCCTTCGCCACGACCTCGACGCCGGAGATTCCGGTGTCCGGATAGCCGCCGTCGGCGTCCTTCTCCGCGGCCTTCACCATGTCCCAGACGACGTTGAGCCCCGTCGTCACGCCCTCCAGCGCCTCCATCTCGCAGCCGGTCTTCCCGGTCGTCTCCACGTCGACCGTCAGCTCGATCCGGTCGTCGCCGACGACGAACTCGGTGTCGACGTTCGTGATCGGGATCTGGTGACACATCGGGATCGTCTCCCACGTGTGTTTGACGGCCTGCACCGCGCCCACCCGGGCGGTCGCGAGCACGTCGCCCTTCCCGACCTCGTCGGCCTCGACGGCCGCGATCGTCGAGGGCGTCAACCGGATTTCGCCGCGCGCGACCGCGCGACGGCTCGTGTCGGGCTTCTCTCCCACGTCGACCATCCTGACCTCGCCGGAGGCGTCGGTGTGAGTCAGCTCGTCGGCGGAGCCCTCTTCGGGATCGTCACTCATCACGCATCGCCTCGGGAAGCCGGTCGATTAAGTCCGTCGCCACGAGGCCGTACCCCGCGTCGTCCGCCGCGGCGTCCCCCGCTAGCCCGTTGACGTACACGCCGACCGCGGCCGCCCGAAACGGATCTGTCACGGCCGCGAGCGCGCCGACCGCGCCCGCGAGCACGTCGCCGGTTCCGCCGACGGTCATCCCCGGATTCCCCGTGCGGTTCAGCCGGACCGCCTCCCCGTCGCTGACCACGTCCGTCGCGCCCTTCACCAGCAGGGTGTGACCGATCTCGTCGGCGAACGACCGCACGAGCGCCGCGCGCTCGTCGGGGTCGCCGGCGGTCTCGCCGCCCATGCCCACCAGTTCGCCCTGGTGCGGCGTGCAGATCAGCTCGGCGTCCGTGTCGATCTCGGGAACGACGCGGAGCGCGTCGGCGTCGACGACCGCGCGCCCGTCGTACCGCGACAGGAACGCTCGGACGAACTGGTGCGTTTCGTCGCCGTCGCCGATCCCCGGACCGAGCACGACGACGTCGTTGCCGGCGGCCAGATCCAGCGCGCGGTCGACGTGTGCGGGGCGGAGCCGATCGCCCGACAGCTCGCGGACGATGAGGTCGGCCGAGTACCCCTGGACCGTCTCCGCGACGGTCTCCGGACAGGCGACGCGCACGAGGTCGGCGCCGGTTCGGAGCGCGGACCGGGCCGAGAGGGAGGGCGCGCCGGTGTACGGCCCGCCGCCGATCACCAACACCTCGCCGTTCTCCCCCTTGTGAGAGGTCGGGTCGCGCGCGATGCCGAGCAGGTCGCCGGGGCCGGTGAACCGCTCCGCGGCCGCCGGGATACCGATGTCCGCGACGGTCACGGCCGCGTCGAGCGACCCCAGTCCGGGCTTCTCGTCGTGGAAGGTCACGACGCGGTCGGCCTCGACGCAGACCGCGTCGCCGGCCTCGCTTCCGGTCGGCTCGCCGGTGTCGGCGTCGATGCCGCTCGGCACGTCGACGGCGACGACCGCGGCTCCGCTCTCGTTCGCCAGTCGCGCCGCGGTTCGCTCCGGCTCCCGAAGGGCGCCCGTCACCCCGGTCCCGAGCATCGCGTCGACGACCACGTCCGGGTCGTCGAGCGCGAGGTCGGCGGCGTCGGTGACCGTCGCGGTCGATAGGTCGGCGCTCCGGAGCGCCGCCCAGTTCTCGCGCGCGATCTCGGTCCGGATCGACGCGGGGCGGCCGAGCAGGCGGACGGTCACGTCGTACGCCGAGAGGAAGCGCGCCGCGACGAACGCGTCTCCACCGTTGTTCCCGCGCCCGCAGAGCAGTTCGACGCTCGCCCCGGGCTCCGCGATCGCTCGGACTTCCCGGGCGACGGCGTTGCCCGACGACTCCATCAGCTGCTTCCGCGGGACGCCGAGGGCGGCCGCGTTGGCGTCGACCGCCGCCATCCGATCGGTGGTGATCATGGGCGGAGATTCGCGTGCCGGGTGGTTAATGGTGGGGCCGCGAAGGGACGGCGCCGCCGAGGGGACGGGACCGCGTGGGTCGCGAAATGAAAATGTTGATAGCCGTCCGAGGGGAACCCGCGACGTAACAACCGTGGCACAGTCTGGATACGACGACGGCGCTACGGGCCCATCAGCTCGCGACGGCGCGACCGCGACCGGCGCGGCGGTCGCCCCCGCGGACGCGGTCCGCGACGGATCGGCGCAGTCGCCCGACTCCGGTGAGCTCTCCGACGGCGGCGCGAGACAGACGACACGCCGACGGCGAGCCCACGCATGAACATCGGATTCTTCACCGACAGCTACTTGCCCGGCATCGACGGCGTGACGTACACGATCCGCGCGTGGCGGGACCGGCTCGAGGACCGCGGCCACGAGGTGTACGTCGTCTACCCGGCGAGCAGTCACGACCCCGACGAGCGCGAGATCCCCGTCCCGTCGCTGCCGAACCCCTTCTACCGGCAGTATCGCGTTCCGACCTACCGACGCCTCTCGACGCTTCCCGACCTGGACGTGGTCCACTGCCACGGCCCGGCCTCGACCGGCCTGATGGGCCGTCGATACGCGAAGAAGCGCGGTGTGACTTCCGTGTACACTCACCACACCCCCGTGGAGGACTACTTCGTCCAGGGGTTGAAACTGCAGTCGCTGGCCGGCATCGCCGGGCGGGCGTACGTGGCCTACGAGAACCGGTTCCTCCAGTCGTTCGACTGCGTCACCGCCTCGACCTCGCGCATCCGCCGAAACGTGACGCCCCGGAGGCTGCCAGTCGGGATCGAGGCCGACACGTTCCGGCCGGTCGCGGACTCGCGGTTCGCGAGCGACGAGCCGACGGTGGGGTACAGCGGCCGGATGACCCGGAAGAAACACGTCGGCGAGCTGCTCCGGCTCGCCGACCGCCGACCGGACCTGCGGTTCGAACTGGTCGGCGAGGGGCCGGTCCGGGACGACCTCGAACGCGGCGCGCCGGCGAACGTGCAGTTCCGGGATTTCCTCCCTCGCGAGGACCTCCCGGCGTTCTACTCCGCGCTCGACGTGTTCGTCACCGCCTCGACCTGCGACACGCTCGGGCTCTCGACGCTCGAGGCGAACGCCTGCGGGACACCGGTCGCCGCCGCCGACGTCCCCCCGTTCGACCGGACCATCGGCGACGACAACGGCGCCCGGTTCGAACACGGCGACCTCGACGACATGGAGCGCGCCGTCGTCGACTGCCTCGAGGGCGACAGACCGACCCGCGAGGCGGTCGAGGAGTTCTCCGTCGAGCGGACGATAGACGAGCTAGAGGAGATATACGGGGTGTCGTAGATGGGCGCGGACAACGTCGACGTGTTTCAGCGGCTGGTGTTCAGCGTCCCGTCGCTCTCGCGGCAGATCCCCGCGATGGCACTGCTCGCCGTCGCCTACAGCGTCGTCGCGTTCACCGCCTTCTCGATGTTCACGCCGCTGTCCCCGGAGCCGTCGACGCTGCTTCCGGTCGCGGTCCTCCTGTTCCTGCTCCCCTTCCTGTTCGCCGGCGAGCTGTTTCACCGGGTCCTCCCGGGGTACCCGCGGACGTGGAGCTTCTTCCTGGCGCTGACGAACCAGTTGGTGACGTTCGTCCACGTCTTGGTCCTCTCCGGAGCCAACGACGTGGGGAACGCGTGGAGCATCGTCTGGCTCCTCTTTATCACGGTGTACCTGATCAACATCCTCGTGCTCGTGATCTCGACGGGGATCGACCACTACAAGCGGATTCTCTTCGTCGGGCTCGCCGAGCCGGCGGCGCTGATCGCCGCCTTCTACGCGTTCGCCGGCGGCGATCTCGGCTTCACGACGTACCGGCACGTGTTCGCGTTCGCCTCGCTGCTCATCGCGGCGGCGTTCCTCGTGTTGGTGCTCGGGATCGTGGACTACCTCATTCGGAGCAACACCGAGGTCTCCGCGTTCGAACTCACCTCCGGCATCCTGCGGAACGACCGCGCCTCCCTCGACCTGGGCGTCGAGGCCGAGCCCGCCGTCGAGACGCTCGCGATCGACAACGGCGATCGGCTCACCCTCGCCGCGCCGTGGGTCCACCCCGGCCCGCTCGGCGGGTTCGGCGGGGGACAGCTGAGCGGAAACGTCATCGACGCCCTCAACGACGGCGAGGAGGGCGACGACGGCGAGAGCGGGTTCTTCCTCCACGTCCCGTGTACGCACAAAGAGGACCTCTCGAATCCGGGCGACGCCGAGAAGATCCTCGACGCCGTCGCCGACCCCGAGCGCGTCGCCCGCGCGTCGCGGCTGGTGAGTCACGACTACGGCGAGATCGAGTTCTACGGGCGGCGGATCGGCGACAAGCAGGTGATATTCCTTCACGGCGAGGGGATCGACGACTACGACACGGGCGTGTTCATGAGCGACGTCGACGAGTCGGAGGTGCTGCTCGTGGACCTCCACAAACACGACCTCCAGAACGGCCCGGAGAAGGAGGTGCTGTACGGCTCCGCCGAGGCGGACCGGCTGAAACGCCACTTTGACGACTTCCGCGAGCGGCTCGCCGACGCGCCGCGTTCCGACTACGCGGCCGGCTTCTCTGTCCGCCACGCGGACCAAGACGTCGCGGCGATCGTCGAGTCGGTCGACGGGCAAGAGGTCCTGTTGATGGGGATCGACACCAACGGAGTTACGCCGGACGTGCGGGAGCTGGCGGCCGACTACCGCGAGACGTTCGACGAGGTCCTGATCTTCTCGACGGACACGCACGCCTCGATCCACGAGCTCGCGAACACGACGCGATCGGACACCGACGCGCTGACGGCGGCGGTCGAGCGCGCCGCCGGCGACGTGGCCCCGGCGACGGTCGGCCTGACGAGCCGGCGGACCCGCCCGCTCAAGCTTCTGAAGAACGATTACAACGGCCTCGTCTTCAGCGTCAACATCCTGATCCGGCTCACGATCATCGCGCTCGCGATGCTGTACGCGCTGCTCGTCATCTGGCTGTTCTTCTGACGGGCCGGACCGCCCCCGGTCGGCCTTCGCCCCCGACCGGTCGTCGACGCGGCGCGCCCGCGCAGCGCTCGTCCCTACGGGGCGACCACGTCGGACACCTCGAACCGCGCGCCGCCGTCGGCGCCCTCCTCGACCGCGATCCGCCACCCGTGGGCCTCGACGACCCCCTCGACGATCGCGAGGCCGAGACCGATCCCCTCCGATCCGGTCGTGAACCCCGTCTTGAAGACCCGCTCCCGGTCCGCCTCCGGAATTCCGGGGCCGTCGTCTTCGACGTAGAAGCCGCCCCCGTCGTCGAGCGGTCCGACGCGGATCGACACGTCGTCTCCCCCGTGTTCGATCGCGTTCCGGAACAGATTCTCGAAGAGGTGGCGCACGCGGCTGGGGTCCGCCTTGAACCGGAGATCCGCCGCCACGCTCAGGCTCGCGTCGTCGGTCCGCACCGCGTCCCAGCACTCCTCGACGACCGCGTCCAGCGAGAGGAGCTCCGTCTCCTCGACCTCCTGTCCCTGTCTGGCCACCGTGAGCACGTCGGCGATCAGGTCCTCCATCCGGTCGAGGGACCGCGCGGCGATCTCGAGGTGCTCGCTGTCGCGGGAGGAGCGTTCGATGTCGACGCGCCCCTGGGCGACGTTCAGCGGACTTCTGAGGTCGTGCGAGACGACGCTGGCGAACTGATCGAGCCGGTCGATCTTCGCGTCGGTCCGCGCCTCCTGGAGCTCCGTTTCCAGCATCCGAGCGATCAGCTCCGCGAACAGCGTCTCGGCCTCGTCGAACGGCTCCGCGCGCGGCTCCATCGAAACGAAACAGAGCGTTCCGAAGAGCTCGCCGTCGATGGTGATCGCGCTGCCATGGTAGCAGTGGAGCCCGTACCGCTGGAACGCGGGGTCGTCGGCCAACCCCTGCTCCGGCGCGTCGTGTAGCCTCACGGGGCTCTCGCCGTCGATCGCCAGCCGGCAGTACGTGTTCCGGAGATCCAGCTGGAGCCCGGCCGGGAACGTCCCGCCCTCGGGGTCGGTGCTCGCGATCGCCCGCCAGTAGTCGCTCTCGGGGTCGATCCGCGTCAGGTGACCGTTCTCCACGCTCAGATACGTCTCTCCGACCGACAGCGCCAGCGTCGCCTTCTCTTCGAACGGGAGATCCCGGCCCATCACCTCGTAGAGCCGCTCCCGGGCCTCCGTCGCGCTGAGAGCATCGCCCATGTATAACGTTCGAATACCGGGCACACCGACAAAAATGGCCCTGTTAGCTGGGTGTCGACTCTCGCCGGTCAATGCGTGTCTCGCGTTCATGCGTCACGGGTGGGAGTCACAAGACCCGCAGGCGCGGTGTCACTGGACCGTTCGGACGCCGAGCACCGACGCGGAGACGCCGCCGATCGCCACCGGCATCCAGTAGACGCCGCCGCGGAACACGAGCACGGCGGCGGTGACCGCGGACGCCGGGACGCCCGTCGTGGGGACGAGTAGCGCGACGAACGCCGCCTCGATCCCGCCGAGCCCGCCCGGGAGTGGGGTCGCGCCAGCGACGTACGCCAGCGGAACGGCGAACAGCGGGACCACCGGCGAGATCTGGTGGCCGACGGCGGCGAACGCGACCGTGAGCGCGGCGGCCTGGAACAGCCAGCCGGACAGCGAGAGCCCCACGGCCGCGGCGAGCCGCCCCGGGCTCGTGCCGACGCGCTCGATGTCCTCGAAGAAGTTCCCCAACCTGTTGGCGATCCCGGCCTCGACCGTCGCGGCGTCGAACCGGTCCAGCCGCCCGGCGAGCCCGCCGACCGCGCTGGGGAGCCGGTCGACGACGACTCGCCGGTACCGCCAGCCCAGACCGATCCCCGTGACGATCGCCGCGATCAGCGCGACGGCGACGGCGACGGCGATCTCGATCCGTTCTCCGACCGCGGCGGTGGTCGCGTAGTAGCCGACGCCGAGGAACACGATCGAGATGGAGGGGACGACGTTGAGCACGTCGACGCTGGCGATGCCGACGAGCCCCGTCTCGTAGCGCGACCCGGAGACCCGCGCGATGAGCGCGGCGGCCACCGGCTCGCCGCCCGCCTGCCCGAACGGGGTGATGTTGTTGGCGAAGACGGCCCCGGAGTAGACGAGGAACGACGTGGCGACCGAGAGGGAGACCTCCAGCGAACCGAGCACGGTCCGGAGCATGAGGCTCCACGCGACCAGCCAACAGAGCGCGAACCCGAACGTCGCCGCGACCAGGGCCGGCTCCGCCGCCAGCAGAGTCTCGATCACGCGGTCCGCTCCGACGACGACGAAGAGGACGGCGAAGACCGCGACCGCCGCGACTCCGCCGATGACCAGTCCGCGCCGCTGGCTCCCGTCCATAGGGGGTATGGCGGGGTGTCGGACTTGAAACGTCTGATTGGTTCTCGCCCGTCTCGCGGGGCGGTATTCCGAACGATCACGGCTATCGAACTGCCACAGATCGGGCTTCTCAGGCCGGGAGGAGCCGGATACGCTTCCCGAGGCGGCACCAACAAGAATACAACCGTCGACGGGGAACTGTCGCGTACTTATGGACGATCAGCGGTTCCTCGAATCGGAGTGGGATTACTGTCTGGTGTTGGACGCGTGCCGCTACGACGTGTTCGAGGACGTGTACGACGAGTACCTCGACGGCGACTTAGAGAAGCGTCGGAGCGTCGGGTCGTCGACGCCGGAGTGGGCCTCCCGGACGTTCACCGGCGACCACGACATCGCGTACTTCTCCGGGAACCCGTTCATCAACGATCTGGGGATCCCGCTGAACGAGCTGAAGTGGGGCGCGAGCTGCGACTACGAGTGGACCGCCTCCGAGCACATCAGCGACATTCACGACGTCTGGAAGACCGGCTGGGACGACGATCTGGGCACCGTCCCGCCGGAGGGGATGACAGAGGCGTACCGCAACAACCTCGACGCCATCGAGCGCGCCGACCGGACCGTGCTCCACTACATGCAGCCGCACGCGCCGTACCTCTCGCGCGGATCGGGCCAGAAGCTCAAGCAGATCCAGAAGGGGATCAAACGGCAGGAGGAGGAAGAGGCCGAGGGCGGTGACGCGGCAGACGACGGCGGCCTCCTCTCGTCGCTCAGCGCCTCGGTCCGACCGAAGATCGAGAGCCGACTCGACGACAGCGAGTTCGCCCAGAAGGCGGGGTTGTGGCTGGAGCTCGACCCCAAGGATCTCATGACGGACGGCACCCGCGTGACCGCGCTCAAGCTGTACGAGGAGAACCTCCGGATCGCCCTGGAGTCCGTCTCCGAACTCGTCGACGAGCTCGACGGCGACGTGGTCGTCACCGCGGACCACGGCGAGGCGTTCGGCGAGGAGGGCGTGTGGGAACACCACATCGAGACGTACATCCCCCCGCTGATGGAGGTCCCGTGGCTGGAAGTGGAGTGAGCGTCGCCGGTTCGAGCCGCAGCTTCGGGACGGCCCCTGTTCCGCGATGAAGGTCAGCCACTACTTCGAGTTCGAGGACCACGTCACCGGCGGCATCCACGAGTCCGTCGTCCACCAGCGGAAGATGCTCGATCGCGAGGGGATCGCGTACACGACCGAGCCGACCCTCGACGCGGACGTGTTCCACTGCAACCTGATGGGGCCCCGATCGGTGTGGTACGCGAAGCGCGCGAGCGACCGCGGGATCCCCGTGGTCGCGCACACCCACGTCACCGCGGAGGACTTCGGCGACAGCTTCCGTTTCACCAACGCGCTCGCGAAACCCCTCAAACCGTACCTCAGCCGGGCGTACGGGCTCGCCGACGCGCTGGTCTGCCCCTCCGAGTACAACCGCGGCGTGATCGAGGGGTACACCGACGCGCCGACGACCGTCATCTCGAACGGCGTCGACCGCGAGAAGCTCGCCGGCTTCGAGTCGCTGGAGGCCGAGTACCGCGAGCGCTACGACCTCGACCCGCCGACCGTCTTCCTCGTCGGCCACGTGATCAAGCGGAAGGGGTTGGAGACGTTCGTCGATCTGGCCCGCGAGCTCCCCGATATCGACTTCGCGTGGTTCGGGCCGCTCGACCTCTCGCTGAAGGGTCGGGAGACCACTCGACTCATCGAGGAGTCGCCGGACAACTGCACGTTCACCGGCTTCGTCGACGACGTGCGTGGCGCGTTCGCCGCCGGCGACGTGTTCCTGTTCCCGACCCACGAGGAGAACGAGGGGATCGCGCTGCTGGAGGCGATGACCGCCGGGACGGCCGTGGTCGTCCGCGACATCGAGACGTTCTCGTGGCTCGACGACGGTGAGGACTGCCTGAAGGTCGACCCCGACGGCGACGAGACGGCGGCGTTCGCCGACGCGATACGCCGGCTGTCCGACCCCGCACTCCGCGAGCGACTGGGGTCGAACGCGGCGGCGCGCAGCGCGTCGTTCTCGCTCGACGCGATCGCCGAGCGATACCGGGCGCTGTACGAGTCGCTCTGAGCGGTGGCCACCCCGCCACCGGTTGCGGGACGCTGCTCGCGAGAGACGCGAACTGGACGCGCGACGCCGATCGACGATCAAACACCCCCGGTGGGTGGGTCTCTCCATCCTCGATCCCTGGAAACAACGCGGTCCTACCCACCGATCTCGGCTTCGAGGATCCACGATCGGTGTTTATCAATCTCGACGCGAATACGTCGCTATGACCCACGGTTCGCTCGGGAAGCGGCGCGATTTCCGAGCCCTGTTCGATCACCTCGACGGAGTCGCGCTGTGGACGGCCACCGAACCGGGAACGTTCGACTACATCAGCGCCGGGTTCGAAGACATCTGGGGGCTCCCTCCCGGCGATGTCAAAGACGACATCAGCCTGCTGATCGACAGTATCCATCCGGACGACCGCGAGCGGGTGCGTGCAAACATCGAGGAATCGGCCCACGGAGTCCGTGACAAGGCGTACGAGGGCCGCGTCATCCAACCCGACGGATCGGTTCGGTCGGTGCTCACGCGTCAGGTCGCGCTTCGAGACGATGCCGGCGAGGTCACCGAAGTCGTCGGCATCTGTACGGACATCACCGAGCAACAGCGCCGCGAACGGGAGCTCGAACTGCTGAACCGAATCGTCCGCCACGACATCCGAAACGATATGGCAGTCGTGCTCGGCTGGTTGGAGTTGCTCGAATCCCACGTCGACGCCGAAGGGGAAGAGTACCTCCGCAAGATCCTCGCCAGCGGAGAGCACGTCGTCGAACTGACCGAGACCGCACGCGATTACGTCGAAACGGTCGTCTCAGACGGGGATCTCTCCGTGGAGCCGGTCTCGCTTCGAACGGCCCTGACGACCGAACTGTCGCTCCGCGAGGAGTCGTTTCCAGAAGCCGAGTTCGCCGTCGATGAACCGGTCCCCGACGTCGCGGTGGCAGCCGACAGCATGCTCAGCTCGGTGTTCCGGAACCTCCTGAACAACGCCGTTCAGCACAACGACAAGGACGCACCGTTCGTCGAGGTGTCGTGCGCTGTCCGAGACGATACCGTCGAAGTCCGAATCGCGGACAACGGGCCGGGAATCCCGGACGACAAGAAGGAGATCGTGTTCGGGAAAGGCGAGCGGGGACTTGGAAGTCCGGGAACGGGAATCGGGCTGTACCTCGTTCAGTCACTCGTCGCTCAGTACGGCGGCAGCGTTCGGATCGAAGACAACGAGCCGACGGGCTCCGTGTTCATCGTTGACCTCCCACGCGTCGAGTGAGGCCACCGCGATCGCGCCTGCGGTCGATCGGTCGTCAGTGATTCGAGCTGGCGTCGTTAGCGTTCGCCCCGTGCCGCCGGGAGCACCACGCTCGCCGACGTCGTAATTTCTAAAAAATGATGGTAAAGGTTTCTTAACAGAAACTGTATATTTCAAACGTCACCGTTCGTCGCGTCGGGATCTGCGAGACACACCGTAGTTCCCGCTGTTTCGTGGGCTGATAGCGACGTATTTGTCGCAGAGGAACCGACACAACTACCCAGTGACCTGCCGGTTCAGCCAACGGCACCGAACCAGTGAGAAGAGCCGTGGAAGTGACACGGCCGCACGTATAACCGGCGAGTCGAACCGGAATCGTTCGGATCGAATCGTTCGGATCGAATCGTTCGGATCGCATCTATCGATGGGTATCCGTCGCTCCGCAGGTCGAGGTTCCGATCCGTATGGGTTTGTGAAAGCGTAACTTCACGATCGCAGCGATCGCCCGCTCGATCATCGGCACTACGACGCAGAGTGTCGATCCGACCGCTTCACGAATCTGATTGCTGGTGTAATACTAAGAAACATAACCTATCTTTCTATTATATCCGGTTTATATTTTGGATTTTAGCGGCAGCCAACGGAGCCCGTCGACGCCCGCCTGACCGCCGATCGGTCACGCGTCGCGCCGGTAGTCGAGGTACTGATCGTCTTGCATCACCTGCGAGCGCCCCCCGTCGATCAGGATACTCTCGCCGGTGATGAAGCTCGCGTCGTCGCTCGCGAGGAAGGCGGCGAGCCCGGCCACGTCGGCGGGGGTTCCGAGCCTCCCGACCGGGTGGATCTCCTCCGTATACTCGTAGTCGTCGCCCAGCTCCTCCTCCGTGCGGTCGATCTCGATCCAGCCGGGGTTGATCGTGTTCACCGTGATCCCGTCCGGACCGAGCTCCAACGCCATCGCGCGGGTCATCCCGTTGATCCCGGCTTTGACCGCGTTGTACGGGAACAGCCCCGGCATCGTGAGGAACGCGTGGTTCGAGGACGTGTTGAGGATGGTCCCGCCCGGGGGCATGTGGTCGGCGGCGTGTTTCGCGCACAGCCAGAACGCCCGGAAGTCGGTTTCGAGGACGAACTCCCAGTCGTCCGTCGTCGCTTCGCGTGCGGTCGTCTCCGTCTGGACCCCCGCGTTGTTCACTAATACGTCGATCCGACCGTACTCCGCCGCCGCGTGTTCGATGAGCGCCTCGATCTCCGCGGGCTCGCGCATGTCCGCTTCGACGAAGGTGGCCTCGCCGCCCGCCGACTCGATATCGTCGACCACAGCTTGACCGGCGGCGACCGATCGACCGGTCACCACGACGGCGGCGCCCTCGGCGGCGAAGCGACGGGCGACGCCCTCGCCGATCCCCCGCGTCGACCCGGTGACGACGGCGACGGTGTCCGCGTGTCTGTTCGCGACGGCGTTCTCGGTCGGGTCGGTCGATATCACGTCCACTACTGGCGAGCGCTCGGGCAAATAATCACCGTCTGGAGGGGCCGCACCGAGGCGCTCGGCGCCGAACCGCTATCGGCCGCTTACCACTCGGCGACGCTCCCGTCCGCGTGGCGCCACACGGGGTTGTGCCAGTCCACGTCTCGTTCGGCCTGCGCGCGGACGTGCTCCTCGTCGATCTCGATCCCGAGACCGGGCGCATCGGGGATCTGGACGTACCCGTCCTCGTAGTCGAAGACGGACGGGTCCGCGAGGTAGTCGAGCACGTCGCTCGTCTCGTTGTAGTGGATGTTGAGGCTCTGCTCCTGAATGAAGGCGTTCGGCGAGCAGGCGTCGACCTGCAGGCAGGAGGCTAACGCGATCGGCCCCAGCGGGCAGTGGGGCGCCATCGACACGTCGTACGCCTCGGCCATCGCGGCGATCTTGTTCACCTCGGTGATCCCGCCCGCGTGCGAGAGGTCCGGTTGAATCACGTCGACGGCGCCGTCCTCGAAGACCTCCTTGAAGTCCCACCGGGAATACATGCGCTCGCCGGTCGCGATCGGCGTCGTCGTGTGCTGGGCGATCTGCGGAAGCGCGTCGTTGTGCCCGGAGAGGACGGGTTCCTCGACGAACATCGGGTTGTACGGTTCGAGCGCCTCGACGAGCCGCTTTGCCATCGGCTTGGAGACGCGACCGTGGAAGTCGACGCCGATGCCGACCTCGTCGCCGACGGCCTCCCGGACCTCCCGCAGGCGCGTCGCCGCGGCGTCGACGGTGGCGGGGTCGTCCACCCGCTCGATCTCCTCGGTCGCGTTCATCTTCAGCGCGGTGAACCCCGCCTCGACCTGTTCTCGGGCCTGTTCCGCCACGTCGGACGGGCGGTCGCCGCCGATCCACTGGTACACTCGGATCCGCTCTCGCGCCGCGCCGCCGAGGAGCTCGTACACCGGAACGTCGAGCCGTTTCCCTTTGATGTCCCAGAGCGCCTGATCGATGCCGGCGATGGCGCTCATCAGGACGGGACCCCCCCGATAGAACCCGCCCCGGTACATCGCCTGCCAGTGGTCTTCGATCCGACCGGCCTCCTTCCCGAGCAGGTAGGTGTCGAACAGCTCTTCGACCGCGGTTCGCACGGTCTTCGATCGCCCCTCGACGACCGGCTCCCCCCACCCGACCGTGCCGTCGGCGGTCTCCACGCGGAGGAAGAGCCACCGCGGCGGCACTTCGAACAGCTCGTAGTCGACGATTTCAGCCATTCCTTGGTGGGTGTATCCCACCGTTTCTGTTAGTCGTTTCGGGTACCGCTACGGCGAGGGCGGTCGGTTGCGCGGTGTCGTTGTCGGCGTCTCGACGCGTATCCATTACAAAATTAAGGGCGTAATTATCGTGGCGGGTCGCCGTCGTCAACGGCCTCGACTCCGCGGAAGACGGCGCTCGAAGGGCACCCTCCCACAGCGCTCGCCGACGCCATCGGTCGCGAGCCGTCTCATTTATCACGCTCACCGCCCGGTGTAACGGTATGCAGGCACAACGAGTCGATCAGATCCGGGAGGGCGGCGTGGTCGCGATCCTCCGCGGCGTGGACCCGGAGTCGGCGGTCGACGTGGCGGACGCCGTGGTCGAGGGCGGCGTCACGGCGCTCGAAGTGACCGCGGACACGCCGAGCGTCACGGAGACGATCGGCACGCTCGCCGACCGCTTCGACGACGTGCTCGTCGGGGCCGGGACGGTTCTGGACGCCGAGACGGCGCGGGCGGTACAGCTCGCGGGCGCCCAGTTCCTCGTCACGCCGACGGTCGACGACGGCGTGATCGAGGTCGGGAACCGCTACGGAACGCCGGTCGCGACCGGCGCGTTCACGCCGACGGAGGCGCTCCGGGCGTACGAGGCCGGTGCCGACCTCGTGAAACTGTTCCCGGCCGCGACGGGCGGACCGGACCACGTCGCCGCTCTCGGCGGCCCGCTCCCGCAGATCCCGATCGTCCCGACCGGCGGGGTCGGCCCGGACAACGCCGGTGCGTACATCGAGGCGGGAGCCGCGGCGGTCGGCGTCGGCAGCGCGATCGTCGACGCCACCGCGGTCGCTGACGGCGACTACGAGAGTATCGCCGAGAACGCGCGTCGAACGGTCGACGCCGTCGCGGCCGCCAGGGACCGATAGCCGACCGCGATCGGCAATTCGGGAACAGCCATTCGGGAACAGTCGGCTCCCGTCTCTCCGCCGTTTCTCGCTGAGCCGTGGGTCCAGCCGTTACGCTGGGCGTTTCATCCTTGCCTCCGCGAGGCGAGGATGGGTTCATTCTGTATCGCGACATACGGTTTATCCGTTCGTTCTCACACGGGTTTTTGTCGTTTTATTAGCAACGAATTTTCGTTCAGTCCCGCAGATTGGTCGAATCCCCGCCGACTCCGGAACGATTACCCCGCCTGCACACACACCACCGGCCATGACCGATTCCGACTGGGGCGACTGGCTGCCGCGTGCGGTCGCGGAGGCCGACCCCGACACGGTGGCGCTGTGGTACCTCGGCTGCAACGGGTTCGCGATCAAGGGGAGCGAGGGGACCGTCCTCTGGATCGACCCCTACGTCGGCACGGGCGACCCCCCGCGCACGGTCCGAATGATCCCGGTCCCGTTCGACCCCGAGGACGTCGACGAAGCGGACGCGGTGCTGGCGACCCACGAACACACGGACCACGTTCACGGCCCCTCGCAGGCGCCGATCCTCGCGAACACCGAGGCCGACTTCGTCGCCCCCGACGACTCGCTCGCGGTCGCCCGCGAGGAGGAGCGCTGGACCGAGCACTGGGACGTCGACGAGGAGGCGTTCCTCGAAGTGACCGAGGGCGACGAGCTGAAGGTAGGCGAGTTCACCGTCCACGTCGTCGAAACGCAGGACGCAGACGCGACGCACCCGGTTGGGTACGTCATCGAACACGACTCGGGTACCCTGTTCCACGCCGGCGACAGCAAGCCTTCGGCGTCGTTCGAGGGGCTCGCCGAGGAGTTCGACATCGATCTCGGGATCTTGGCGTTCGGCTCCGTCGGCAGGATCCCGGACAAGGAGACGGATGACCCCGTCGAGACGAAGTGGTACAGCGACGAAAACGAGATTGCCGCCGCCGCCGAGGATCTGGCGCTCGACCGACTCGTCCCCACCCACTGGGACATGTGGAAGGGGTTGACCGCGGACCCGACCGCGCTCCACGAGCACGTCCGGAGTCGTTCGCACCCGAACCGCTTGGAGGTCGTCGAGATCGGCGACCGGATCGACCTGTAAGCCAACGGCCTCAGACCCGCCGACACCGCGGTATTTCACCGATCGGTGGTTATCAGCGCCGAAACGCGGCCCGTGGATTTTAAGCCCCTGCTCCGGGAGGTTTCCGTATGAGCGAACGGACGGCAGAAGCGACGACGACCGTCGACGAGGACGGTATTCGCGTCGAGAAGTCCTTCACGGACGACGCGTTCCCCGTGCCCGCGGTGATGTACGAGCTCTCCTCAACCCGCGAGGACCCAGTGCGCGTGCGCATCGTCGACCGGATCCCCGAGTCGTTCCCGATGGACCGGATCGGGTTCCACCCGGAGTACGAAAGCGAGAACTGGACCGCCTACAAGGACCACCGGGTGGAGTTCGAGCGCGTGATCGACCCCGGCGAGGAGATCGAGACGGTGTTCGGCATCCGCGACGACGATCCCGACCTCGACGGCTTCCTCGGGACGCCCGTGATCGAGCACGTCCCGGTCGGCGAGGAGATCGAGGACGTTCTCGGCGCCGGCGACACAGACGCCGTCAGAGAGGTACTCTCCGGGGACCGCGCGACGCTGCCGGGAATGGACGAACCGCTCCCCCCCGAAGATGACGCGTCCGAACCGGTCGGTGAGGAACCGATCGGCGAGGGCTCGGTTGACGAGGAACCGATCGACGAGGAGTCGGCCGACGAGGAACCGGCCGTCAGTGCCTCGGAAACCGACGACGGCGACGCCGAGGCGGTCGCTGAAGCGGAACCGTCGCCCGACACGGCGGACGCCGACGCACCCCCGACGGCCACGGAGGAAGACGAGGAGTCCGACCACGCGGAGGCCCCCGAACCGCGAGCAGTCGCCGCCGGAACCGCCGCCGTCACGTCGCGCGACGAGGCGTCGGTAGCGGAGGAGTCCGATACCGACGAGGCTGAAGCCACCGAGCCCATCGACGATAAGCGACACGAACAGACGGACACAACCCCAGCGCCTCCGGCGAAAGAGGGGCTCGCGGCGGCGCTCGCGTCGGAGATCCGCGCGGGCGAGGTGGACGATGACGACCTCGAAACCCTCCGATCCGAACTCGACGTTGGCGTTCCCCGCAGCGTGGACGTGCGGATCGCCCGGCTGCAGTCGAGCGTCGCCGACATCGAGGCGTACGCCGACGCGCTCGCGGAGTTCATCGACGGCGAGGGGACCGCCCGCGAAATCCTCGACGAACTCGACGAGAAAGTCGACGCCGTCGAGTCCGAGATGGCCGCGATCGACGACCGGTTCGCGTCCGCCGACGCGGACCGAGAGGACCTGCGCGAGGAGGTCTCGCAGGTCGACGAGTCGGTGGCGTCGGTGACCGACGAGGTCGATTCCGTCACCGATCGCGTCGACGGCATCGACGACCGGGTCGGTGGCGTGGAATCGGACGTGTCGGAGGTCGAAGAGTCGGTTTCCGGCGTGAAAGAGACCGTCTCCGGCGTCGAGGAATCTGTCGCGACCGTCGAGGAGACCGTCTCCGGCGTGACGGACGACGTGTCCCGGCTGGACGACGAGACGACGGGCCTCGACGAGGCGGTCGACGACCTCGGCGACGACATCGAGACGCTGTACGAGGAGGTCGACGACGCCGCCGCGGGGCTGGAGGCAACGGAGAAGCGCGTGGACGACGTGGAGGGGCGGATGGAGCGGTTCGACGAGGAGTTCGACGACCTCTGGGACGACCTCGCGGAGGTCGACACCCGCCTGACCGACATCGAGGAGCGGCTCGGCGAGGATCTCGACGACGTGGAGGCGGAGCTCGACGCGATCAACGACCACCTCGAAGAGCTCGAAGCCTTCAGAAAGCGGCTCAACGAGGCCTTCGGCCCCTGAATACGGGTCCACCGACCCCTCGAAATCGCACCGAACCGAAAGCGCAACCCGTTTTACTCGCGGCGGCCCAGTTCCGGTAATGAGCGAACCGGTACCGGTCGCCGTGCCGCGGAAAGGCCGCCCGCTCGAGGCGGTCCTCGAACGGATCGCGGCCGTCGGTCCCGACGACCGGCTCGACGCGCTCGCGGACCGCGTGAGCAACACGCTCCGGTACGAGAAGGCCGTCACGAAGGGGCGGGTCGACGCCGATGACGGCCCGTACGAGCGCCTGACCGAGTACTCCGACCCCGACCACCCGGCCCAGCCCGAGTTCACGCTGCTGCGCGACGATCGGGACGGCAAGCCCCGGCGGATCGTCTTCGACGCGGCTACCGTCGACCTCGGAGACGTGACGCTGAAGCTCGTCGGCCGCGAGGAGCCGTTTCGGGCCCTCCGGACCCACGAGTTCGCGATCGGATTCGACTCCGCGGACCTCGTGTTGGAGGAGGTCGTCGGGATCCGATCGAGCGGTCTCGGCCAGATCGCCGACATCAACGAGCGGATCGACCCCGTCGACACCGACGTGCGCGTGGTCAACGGGCTCGGAGATACGGTGTACCATACGCTGATGGGGCGACCGGAGGGGATCGACCCCGGCGTCGACCTCGACCGGGCGTTCGTCGCGGAGCACGAGGGACCGCTCTGTATCTCGCCGCGCTACGAGCGACTCGTCACCGCCGTGCTGGGGACGGATGCGCTGGAGGGCGTCGAGTTCGTTTACCCGAACGCAGACGAGGAGGAGGAGGCCGCTATCGCCCGAACCGGACTCGGCGTCTACCTCACGGTCACCGGCTCGACGGCCCGGGAACACGGGCTCGTCGTCGGCGAGCACCTGTTCCCCAGCGAGACCGTGCTGATGCGGAACGCCGCCGAACGCGACCCGGCCGTCGAACGCGCGCTCGACGCGATCGCGGTCGAGGAGTCGTCCTCCGAGATCCGGGTCTAACCCGGCGACGTGTTGCGAAGATAGGGAATAATGCACAGGTTCGACGCCGACCACTCACCTGATTGAGTGCTCTTATGTGCCTCTTCTCACCAGTAAACAAACCTACTATTCTGCTGAAATTCTATTCTTCAGACATATTCTAGCGTGAAACAGCCGGTCGATGGGAGCTGCTTATTGAATCCGGTTACGCGTCCTGTTCATCTCAAACCTCGCTGAAACCTCGTCCGATCAAGTACCCAACTACTGTAATCACGCCAGAGATGATTGCTCCACTTCCAACTGGGAATATGAAAGCGCCCGGCCCCGCCATGATCGGGATGAACAGATTGAGTGTAAAACCAAAACATGGGCCAAATGCGAGTATCCAATTCCCAACGAGATCTGCGCCCTGAAACGCCCGGAAGCCAACCATGGCGGTAATAAGTAGCGCACCCACCCAAACTATAGCCGATTGTACTGAAGTCGAGGGCTCCAAGTCCCAGACCCGCAACCCAGTCAACGTCCCAAGAACAAAGAGAAAGGCGGCTGTGGCCGCTAAAATCTCACTTGTTCGCTTGTCCAAAATCATATACATTCAAATTGTCCTACATTACGTATGTGCCTTGTGGGTCAAACTGAGATGGTCTAAGCGATCTGCGAGTCTCCTGTACTGTGTGGTTGAAGATGAGAAAACACCAATTGTAGATGATTCAAATAGAAGCGATATTTCTATCGATCCCACTCAAAACGCCTGTGCTTCAGAGGAGTACACGACGGGACCATGTGCCACCGAGAAAGGGCTCACGAATCGCTCAGTACAGATGACGCAACCGCCACTTCGTACAGTTACTCTGTCGCTCGATACGCTTGGCCGCCGCGATGGACGCCAACTACGCCGAGAAGGGAATAGAGAACTGTCGAATTCACGAGACCATGAGACCGGTACGCGAGAATGGCAAGCACAAGTGCGAGAGTTCCCGCTATTAGCATAGTAATCGAGTACGCTCTGTATCGTTTCAACAAAAAGAGCATGCCGGCCCCCGCGAATATCAGAAAGATGCCGGCTAAGTAGTACGCGTCCAGCCCGAAGAACGTCAAAACCGCTCCGAGGAGACTAAGAACGACGACTCCCAATTTCTTAAGATTCTCCCGCGATTCGTGGTTTGTCATTCCGAGTGAATATTATCCGGCCACGAAACGGTTTGGTTTTTTCGCACTCTTCAGCAATCGGCTGTTTCAGACGATAATCTGTCTGATGAATAGAATTTCAACAGAGCCGTTCCCTACTGTAACTGCGCTTTTATATACGAAGACGTATAAATTAACGAGCAGTGATAGCATGCGCAGGAGAAGCCCCAACGGGGTCACGGTGGGAGTACCTCGGTCCACGGAGGAATCTAGACAGCGCGGGCTATGAATCTACACCGAAAGATTACGAGGTAGACGGGCTTTACGCCACGAATTCTGGCGCGCTTGTCGAAGCACAATCCTTCGGCATGACGTTCCGTGAAATGGTTGACGGCGTTCTGTCAACCTTCCCGCGCGAGCAACAAGTCCGACACGATCGCTCAGCCACGCTAGAGGATCTTGTCACCGAAATCCCAGCCCGCTACCTTCGATTTTACGACACTCTTGACCACGAACAGGGCGACCCGAAACCTTGGGAGGCTGTCTTCCGAGCGCACGTGCTCCGCTGCGTGAAGGGCTGGAAGAGTGAAACGACTCTCTGGAAATATCTCAAACAGAAGCCGTTTCTCAGCACGCAGCTCGGCTTCGACGGTATCCCTGATCAGTCAACACTTTGGCGGGCATGGAACGGCCGTCTCGAAAGTGTCCGCGATGCCGTTCGGGATGCCGCTGAGGTCGTCGTGGATATCGCTCGCTATCACGACATTCCTGCGCCCGAACCAGCGTTTCTTCCCAACCAGCCGACGGATACAGTCACACGTTCAAAAAGCAAGGATACGCTCGCTCGTGAGAAGGCCCGCGAGGTTTGGAAGGGTGCGAAGCCCATTGTCGAGGACTGCTTCCACCTTGATCGCAGCGAGAACGCGAGTATTCCCGAAGGCGCATTCTGGGAACAGCAGTCATACCTCGGGATGCGAACTGATATGCATCCCAACGACGGCGCACAGTCCTTTGCCGCAGACTCTACCCGGACGAAGACGCCGTCTGGCGACTCCCACCGGCTTCAGACGAAAGATCTCGGTGTCGAACGTATTCGGACAATGCTCCGGGAGACTAACCAGACACTCGTTAAGCAGGCGAAATCGAAGGACAAGATGGGCCGCAAGCAGATGGCAGCCATCGACCTCACAAAAGGCAACCCGTGGGATGGCGAGATCACCCGAGATCGGAGCGGACAGAATCAGGAACCGTGGATTCTTGGGTACAAAGGTGACGAGGGCCCGTTCTTCCAGTGGGCAGTCATCAAACTCGTCGGTCACGATGTCCCGCTCATACTCGATGCCGTCCCAGTCGAACGCGGCCGGAAGCGAGCAGATCTCGTAGACGAGCTGCTTGATGGTGCGACAGATATTGTCCCCGATCTGGACCTCGTGATGATGGACCGCGAGTTCGCCGATGATGGCGTGAAAGACGCCTGCGAGAAGCACAACGTTCACTACCTGAATCCGGCTGTTGTGCGCTCCAGTAGCGACCACGAACACCAGATTGCTAAGCTCGCCAGCGAGAATAGGGACTTCGACGTGGTCAAGCAAAAGCGTCTGGACGACGGGCCTGCACGAAAGGCAGTCTACCTCCCGAAGCGCGAGTGGGAACGTGAGGACGAAGATGACGATGGGAATGACGTGACGGTTCGGCAGGAACTTATCGAGGAGTTCGAAGACATCGGCGAGACAACGCCGCTCTCAGAGGACCGCGACGGCAACTCACCGCTGGGAAATATCCTTGATGAGGTGCATGAGGAAGAAGAGATCGTGGAACCAGCGCGGATTGAAGCACCGACGGTACCGTTCGAGACGAACCTTCCGTGGATAGAGGTCAATCCTTCGAACGAACGGGAGATGAAACACCAGATTGGGCGGCTGATGGTCCGATACAAGCGGCGGTGGGGCATCGAAAACGGGTTTAAGAAGCTAAAGACGTTCCTCGCGGAGACACAGTCGCCAGACCACCGATTCCGATACTTCAACTTCGCGTTTGCTTGCGTGTTGTACAACTGCTGGCGACTCGTGGATATTCTCGTGCAATTGGAACTCCACGGTGAGGTCGGCGACCAGCCGGCGGTCTCTTCAAACTCGTTCCTGACATTTGCCAAGAAGAACTACGGTCTCGATCCACCCGACTAATTTCTCATCCCCTCTGAGTTTGCTCGATCGTGAGCGGCGGCGCTAGCCTCCCCGGCAATTTTCTATCGTATTTGTGAATACTATGTGATAGGTTTCTCAGAAGTGCGTCTCGAGACTCGCTCGGCTACTTCTTTCAGTTCACTCAGACTCGAAACCTGTGCATCATAGGCCCATCTTCGCAACATCAGTGGGGTGGAGACGATATAGCGAATGACGGTGTAAACGCGACGAGAGCGACAGCGTCGGCGGAGGGGACGAGATGATCGGTCATACGGTCATCCTCCGGTCTGCTGGCGGGATCGTGGAGCAGAACGTCGAGGCTGGGGTGCTGGCGACGGACGCGGCGATCGTCGACATGGCGCGGCGAGAGGCCGGCATCTCGGGAGGTGACTTCGTGAGTGGCGAGGTGGTGGCGAAGTGAGCCACGATCTCGCCGACCCTCGCGATCTCGACCTGCCACCGCGATGGATCAACTGGCGGTTCGGAGCTCGCACCGAGTACCTCACGGTGAACCTGTCGCGGGCCGACCTGTTCCGAGCGATCGTGCTGGAGGTCGACCCCGGCGATCAGGATCCCGAGGAGGTCGACGAGCAGTCTCGTTTCACGAAGAGCGATCTTGCGCAGATCGCGCTAAGACTCGGTCTGTACCGCCCATGAGTAATCTCGAAATCCCGACCCACGCCGATATGTACGCTAATCCCGAAATCACGACCCACGAGTACAGTAATCCAGAAACACAAGACCCCGACTCTCGCCTATGGACGGTCCCAGAACTGTGGATAAATTCACTTATCCCGAATTGTGGGGTAGATTGAAGATGGAGGCCCGAGTAGCCCGGATCGAACGATGAGCGACGACCGGCGCTCGGTGAAGACGTACGTCCCTGAACGGCAGAAGGCGACCTGGCAGGAGCACGCCGACGAGTTGGGGATGTCACAAAGCGAGTTCGTCAGAACGATGGTACAGGCCGGGAGACGCGGGTTTTCGATCGAGGCGAGCGAAACCCCCGCCGAACCCGATCCGACGGGGTCTGACCCCGGGGGTAGCGGCCTCGAAAGACGGGCCGAAGCGGCGCTCGCCGACGGCGTGCTCTCGTGGGAGGAACTCGTCGACGCGGTGTTCGACGACTTCGAGGGCCGGCTGGAAGACGCGCTCGATTCACTCCAGGACCAAAACCGAGTTCGGTACAACGGACGGAAGGGAGGGTACACGCTGATCGATGAGTAGCACGCGAGCCCCGGCCGAGGTCGACGACCCGGTCGCGTACTTCCTCGAGGACCTCACCTACCACGGGAAAACTGAGCGGACGCGCGACTCCTACGAGCGCGTGCTTCGTCGGTTCGAGTCGTTTCTCGATCCCGGAACGACGCCGGCGTCGGCGACCCATCGCGACTGCATGGCGTTCGTCCACTCGCTGCGCGGCGACGTGGCCGACAGCACGGTGGCGACGTACGCCGCGTATCTGCACCGATTTTACGGGTACATGACCGAGGTGGGCGTCTTCGAGGGGAACCCGATGACGCTGGTGATGGAGGAGATGGACGAGACGGTGGATAAGGACCCGGCGCGGCGGGACGTGTCGATCCCGGCGATGCGCGAGTTCGTCGCCGGCGTTCGACACCCGCTCCACCGCGCGCTCGTCGTCACCCTGCTGAAGACCGGCATGCGGGTCGGCGAGCTCTGCAACCTCGATCTCCGCGATCTCGCGATCGACGACGAGGAGGTCGAGGCGGCGTACGCGCTCGGGACGCGACCGGCCCTCGCGGACCGCCCGAATTCGCTGTACGTCACGCCGGACGCCGCCGTCGGCGAGGAGCTGAACGGCGAGGTCCGCACCGCATCGAACAAGCGCAAGCGGGCCACCGTGATCCCGGTCGACGAGGAGCTGGCCCGGACGCTGAAACGGTGGCTCGCCGTGCGACCGGACGGCGCGTCGGCCGCGGACCCGCTGTTCGTCGGCACCGCGGAGGGGTGGGGCGAGCGACTCGACCCGCAAGCCGTCAGACACGTCGTCGAGCGCCACGCCCGAGACGCGGGCTGGTACCGCACGGGCGGCGGCGCCGCAGAGAACGTGACGCCGCACTACTTCCGTCACTTCTTCACGACCCATCTCCGGGACCGAACGGGGGACCGCGGCGTCGTCAAGTACCTCCGCGGCGACGTTGCCGACGACGTGATCGACACCTACACCCACAACTGGGGCGACCAGGTCCGAGAGACGTACGAAGCGAACGTGTACCGGCTGTTGGGATAGGACGGCACCGCAGTTGCGCTCGCACACCTTTCTGTCGTGACGATAGCAACACAGCCGTGTTCGATCGCAGTCGAATAAATCGTATATCGCTATACAGAAATGCCGCCCAGATTTCGAACCGACCGCGTTCATCGCTCGGCGATGGACGCGCTCGCGGTCGGCTTACGCTCGGATGCAGGTGTCAGCGTTTTCCGCGCGTATCGCGGTCCTCGCTGCGGTGTCGGCCATCCGTCGACCGCAGTTGACGGTCTGCCGGAGGGTCGAGAGCGCGTCAGCCAGCGCGACCGCTTCGGGAACGGTGCCCGAAACGGCGCCGTCGTACAGAGCCTGTTCGATCGCCTCGACGCCCTCCGTGGCCTCGTCGCACCGGCGTCTCGCGGCGTGCACCGTTTCCTCGTCGCCGTTGAGAACGGCGGTTACCGCGTCGTCGACGGCGCCCGCGACGTCGTCGGCTACGGCGCACACGTCCGCGGCCGTCCCGCCTGAGAGCGGCTCGGGGAGCTTTTCGCCCGTGCTTGCGATCCGAACGGCGAGGTCGGCGACCGCTTTGAGGCGCGAGGCGAGCACGGAATACGCGAACAGGTCGGGCCGGGAGACGCCCAGCGCGTCGAGTTCGGCGTGCGAGATCAGCGATCGCGAGAAGTGTCGGGTGACCATCTCCGCGGAACGGCGGGCCTCGTCGGCGCGGTCGCGGATGCTCGTGTGCGTGTCCGCGGCGTCGACGAACGCGTCGGTCGCGTCGCGGAGCAGCGCGACGACCACGTACTGCAGCTGGACGATCAACTGGCGGACGGAGACGGACGACGTGTCCAAGAGGTGTCTGATCGTGATCTCCGCGTCCGACTCGCTGAGGATGTTCGTCCCGACAAGGCCCCGCACCGTCGACCTGGCCGCCCTGCGCTCCGCGTCGGAGAAGGCCCCCGTCCGATGGAGCGTGATGGTCTCGAACCCGACCGCGTGAGCCGTCCGGACGGCGCGCTCGACGGCGTCGGCACCGCCGCCGTCGACGTCGACCGTCGCCTCGTTCAGACAGTTGACGTCGGCGTCCGAGGATCGGACGAGGAGCGACCCGTCGCGGTGGGTGTACAGCCGCAGCTCCATCCCGACCTCGAACCCGTGGGTCGTCGCCCATTCCTTCGGAATCGAGACGGTGTAGGTGCCGCCGCCGACCTCCTGCAGCTTTCTGGTCTCCATTGTCAGTAGATCAGCTCGGGGTCGCTCTCGTCCATGTACAGGGTCCGGGCGGCGATGTTGACGGCGTGGTCGCCGACCCGCTCCAAGTCGCGGATCGTGAGCAGCAGTCGCGACACGTCGTCGAGCAGCTGTTCGATCCCCCAGCGGTCGGACTCGCCGGCGATCAGCTCGCGAACGACGGCTTCGCTGGCGTTCTGACACAGCGTGTCGAGTTCGTCGTCGCGGTCGGCGATCGTTCGACACGCCTCGGGATCGGCGTCGGCGTAGGCCTCGATGGCCCTCCGGACCTGACCGGAGGCGGTCTCGCCGATCGTTTGAATCCGGCTCTCGGAGATGACCGTCGAACTGCCGGAGAGCGCGTACCGGGAGAGGTTCGTCGCGAGGTCGCCGATCCGCTCTAAGTCGGTGATGATCTTGAACGACGCGGTGACGAACCTGAGGTCGCTCGCGACCGGCTGTTGGAGCGCGAACAGGTCGACACAGCGGTTCTCAAGCCGCAGGTACCGCTCGTTTATCTCGTCGTCCCCGTCGATGACCGCCCGGGCCAGCGACTCGTCGTGGGTCGCGGCGCTCCGGAGGCTCTTGTCGAGCTGATCGATCACCTGTTCGCCCATCCCGATCACGTTGGCACGGAGCTCGTCGAGCGAGTCCTGATACCGTTCTCGAGGCATGAGATCACCCGAACTTGCCCGTGATGTAATCCTCGACGCGCTCGCTGTGTGGGTTCTCGAACACCTGGTCCGTGTCCCCGTACTCGACGAGCTCGCCGCCCGTGAGGAACACCGCGGTCTGGTCGGAGATGCGGGCGGCCTGCTGCATGTTGTGCGTGACGATGACGACGGTGTACTCCTCTGAGAGGTCGTCGATGAGGTCCTCGATCTTCGCGGTGGCGATGGGGTCGAGCGCGGAGGCCGGCTCGTCCATCAGGATGACCTCCGGGTCGACCGAGAGACAGCGCGCGATACAGAGCCGCTGCTGTTGCCCGCCCGAGAGGCCGAGGGCGTTGTCGTCGAGGCGATCGCTCACCTCGTCCCACAGCGCCGCGTCGCGGAGACACCGCTCCACGAGCCGGTCGCGCTCGTCGGCGTCGCTCCGGTTCAGCAGCCGAGCGAGCAGCCCGGTGTCGAGGTCGCCGTGTTTCTTCGGGCCGTAGGCGATGTTCTCCCGGATCGACTTGGGGAACGGGTTCGGCGACTGAAACACCATCCCGACCCGTTTCCGAAGCTCCACCAGATTGACGCCGTCTTGGTACACCTCTTCGCCGCCGAGGCGGACGGAGCCGTCGATCCTGGCGGAGCTGATCCGGTCGTTCATCCGATTGAGACACCGGAGGTACGTCGACTTCCCGCAGCCGGAGGGACCGATCAGGGCGGTGACGCTCTTTTCGGGAATCTCCATCGAGACCCCCTTCAGGGCGTGGTCGTCGCCGTAGTACACGTCAAGGTCCTCGACGGTCATCTTGGCCTCTCCCTGGAACTCGTAGTTCGTCCACTCGTCTCGGGTCTGCTCGACGGTCTCGCCGGTGGTCGTCGTGAGAGACTGGTCGCTGTCTGTCGTCGCGGTGCCGGTCTGCGGCTGTGGGTTTTGGTTTTCGCTCATTGGTGATCAGTTGTGCCGGAGCCGCCGTCGGAAGTAGTAGCGCGTCGCGATGCCGATCGCGTAGAACGAGAGGACGACGATCAGGAGGATGAGCGCCGTCGCCCAGCGGAAGGCGTTCGGGTCGGAGACGCTGCTCCCGAGTCCGACGCCGGCCGTGATCAGCGCGTACAGCTGGTACGGGAGCGCGGAGGTCGCCTCCAGCAGCGCCGGGTTGGCGACGAACGGCGGCGCCGACGTGAACTGGAAGCTGCCGATGACGTCGACCGTCTGCGACTCCGGAATGAACGTCCCGCCGGCCATCGTCAGCAGGATCGGCGCCGTCTCGCCGGCGATCCGGCCGACGCCGAGGATGACGCCGGTGACGACGCCCGGAAGGGCCGCCGGCAGGACGACGCTCCGGATCGTCTGCCACTTCGACACGCCGAGCGCGGCGCTCGCGTCGCGGTACTCGTCGGGGACCGAGAGCATCGCCTCCCGAGACGTGATCACCACGAGCGGGAGGAGCATGAACCCGAGCGTGATCATCCCGGAGAGCAGCGACTTCCCGTTGCCGAAGCGCGGGATCAGGAAGGCGAACCCGAACAGCCCGAAGACGATGCTCGGGGTGCTCCAGAGCCCGTTGGTAGCGACCTCGACGACCTGCGTGAACCGCCCGCGGTCGGCGTACTCGGTGAGGAAGACGGCCGCACCGACCCCGAGCGGAACCGCCAACAGGACGGCTCCGATCACGAGCCAGACCGTGCCGACGATCGCGGGGAGGACGCCCTGGAAGTCGTTGAAGAGGGCGACACCGTTCATCACGAACGGAACGGACACCGGCAGCGTAACCGACACGCCGAGGATCGTCGTTTCAGGCCCGGTTCCGAGGCCGATATCGGCCCCGTTCAACAGTCCCGGAACGCCCTGTACGACCACGTACGCGACCAGGGTGAAGAGGAAGGCGACGATCGAGATCGCGTTCAGATAGACGAGCACGTACGCGCCCATGTGTCGCCCTCGGGCGCCGAAGCCGCCGTACGCCTTCGCCGACGCCCAGCCGCCGTAGAGGGTGGTGAACAGCGTCGCGACCGGGATGAGGAACTCCGCCGTGATCGCGGCCTGCTGCGCCCAGCCCAGCTCCCACACCCACGTCGGGCCGATGACGCCGGTGAAGAAGACGAGCCCCGTCACGGCGAGGAGGCTCCCGAGGGGCAGCGTCGATCCGACGTCCTCGCGCGGGAGGACGGTGGCCGCGAAGGCGACCGCACCCGCGGCGACGGCGGCGACTGCGCCGACCGCCGTGCCGAACCCGAGCGTCTCGCTCGCCACGGCGCCGCCGATGACGACCCACGGGACCGCGGCCCCGCCCCCGGCGATGATGCCGGCGCTCGGGTCGGGGTCGGTTTCGACGGAGCCGAACCGCGACCCGACGCCGAAGGCGATCACCGCGACGCCCAGCGCGGTCAACAGCCCGCCGAGCAGCGTCACGGTCTCTACCCCCGCGAGCGTTCCGGTGAGGCTGATCCGCTCGAACATCGCCGCGATGGCGAGCGCGAACAGCACCGCCGAGAGCCCGATGGCCACCGCGGCGACGGCGTCCGTCTCGGTGGTCTCCTTCTCGACCAGATTACCGCCGGTTCGGCTCGCGCCCGCCATCAGATCTCACCTCCCAGCCGCTTGTGCATCCGCCACTCGATGTACTGCGCGCCCACGGAGATGACGAGGACGGTGACGAACAGGATCGCGCCCGCGACGAACAGCGCGTCCATCTGGAGGCCGTCCGCCTCGCCGTAGTTGCGCGCGATGATCGAGGTCAGCGTCTCCTGTCCGTAGAAGACGTTGACCAGCGGCTCCGTGAGTCGGGGGACGCCGCGGAGCATCACCGTCGCGGCCATCGTCTCGCCGATCGCCCGGCCGACGCCGAGCAGCACCGCCGCCGACACGCCGGAGAACGCCGCGGGCAGGGTGATCGAGGTCATCGTCTGCCAGTCGGTCGTCCCCATCGCCAGCGACCCGCTCTTCATCGACTCGGGCACGCTGCTCAGCGCGTCCTCCGCGACCGAGACGACCGTCGGGAGCGCCATCAGCCCGACGACGATGCCGACGAACAGGTACGACCCCTGTCCGGTCGTCTGGAACTGGTCGGAGGCCCACGGACCCAAGACGGTGAAGCCGATGAACCCGTAGACGATCGAGGGGATGCCGGCGAGGATCTCGACGCCGGGCTTGACGACCTCGCGAACGGTCGCGGGGGCGATCTCGGAGAGGAACAGGGCCGCCGAGACGCCAAGCGGGGCGGCCACGGTCGACGCGATCAGCGTCACCATCACCGTCCCGTGGATCATCGGAACCATCGAGTACCGGATGGGCGGCGAGACGGCGTCCCAGTTCGGCTGGATGAACATCCGGAGCCCGGGGACCGTGACCCCGTACACCGTCGCGCTCTCGTACCGGATCACCGGGACCGACTCCCGGAAGATGAACACGATGATCAGTCCGAGGATCAGGATCGTCGAGACCGTCATCGCCAGCGCGATGACGTACGCCGTCTCCTCCTGATAGCGGACCCAGCCGATCGCCGCGGTGCCGAGGAAGACGACGAAGGGAACGATGGTCAGGTCCGAGACGGCGAGGAACCCGACGAGCGCGGCGAACAGCGACAGCGTCATCACCGCGATAATCGCCAGCGCGGGCGGCTCTGTCTCGTCGACGAACTCTCGGGTCCGCCGGAGCTGCGTGCTGACCGCACTGGGTATTCCTCCGCTTTCGGAGTCCGTTACCGGCGCCATGAATCTGTTATGAGTGGCATTTTCGTGTTTCGTGTGTCATAGAAGTGGAATGTCGTCGAGAGCGGATCCCGGGTGTCTCGGGGGCGCGGACGACCGCGGGGTCGGTGGACGCCGACCGCGACGGGCGGCAGCGCCACAGCGGGCGACAGAAGATCGGGACCCGGCCGATCTACGGCATGAGGAGGTCTTCCGTCGCGACGGAGGAGACCTGCTCTTTCATCGACTGGAGGTCGCTCGTCGGGAGCGGAATGTAGTTGTTCCCCTCGACGAAGACGCTCTGCCCGAACTCGTTGAGGAACATGTTGACGAACGCCGCCTCGCGCCGGTCGTACCCGCCGCCGTCGGGGTTGTTCTCCTCGATGAGCGTGTACATGTGGAGGTCGCGGTTGAGCGGGTACTCGCTGTCGAAGATCGTGTTCTCCGCGTCGCGGCTGGTCTCGTACAGCGTGCCGTCGAAGTCGATGGCGATCGGCGTGACCTCCGGTCCAGTGAACGCCAGCGCCATGTACGCGATGGCGCCGTCGTTCTGGGCGACCGCCTGGGCGACCTGCTGGTTCTGCCCGAATCGGGTGTCGACGCCGGGCATCGCGGCGTCGGCGCCGCCGAGCATGTTCAGGCGGAACGAGGTGTCGGTGCCGGAGCCCTCGGCGCGGCCGATGACGTAGATCTCCTGGTCGTAGTCGATCCCGTCGATCTCGCTCCAGTTGGTGATCTCGTCCTGGTAGATCCCGCGAATGTCCTCGCCGGTCAACTGGGTGACGCCGGCGTCGGCGACGTCCGAGCTGATGACCACCGGCTGGCCGTCGCGACCGACGACGTTGTCGACGACCGTGTTCTGGGCCTTCTCGTCGCTCCAGCCGAGCTCTGCCGTGATCGGCCCGGAGGAGTTGCCGATGTCGACGAGCCCTTCGGTGACGGCCTCACAGCCGGTCCCCGAGTGGCTCAGGCCGACCGTCGTCGGGAACGGCGGCGAGGAGCGCTGCTCGGTCGCCTCGAAGCCGAACTTCGAGGCGAAGTAGTCGGCGATGAGCATGTCCTCGGCGCCGTCGGACGCGAGCTCGTCCCATCCGGGGACCGAGCTCTCCTCGTTGGCGCCCCAGTACTCGCCGTCGCTCGGCGGGGCGTTGGAGTTCCAGTAGGAGCTCCCCGTGTTCGAGATCGGGTAGACCGTCGAGGAGCCCTCGGCGTTGAGCAGCGCCGTGCTCGGGCCTGCACTGCTGTCGTCGCCGTCGCCGCTGGAGGTCCCGGAGCCGCCGTCGGAACCGTCGGAGTCGTCGGACTCCCCGGAACTGCCGTCGGAACCGTCGCCGCCGCCGCTTCCTCCGCAGCCGGCCAAGCCGGTCGTGCCGAGCGCTCCGGAGGTGATCAGTACTTTCCGCCGAGACACGCCGCCGTCAACCCAGTTACGGTCGGACATCACGCTAAGACAGAAAGAGTAGTTGAAAAGCCGTTTATATTTCTAATATATCTGAACACATATCGATTATATCTACACTATATCGATCTATTGTACAATATGCGGGAACGGACACTATATATCGAGGTATACCTCTCCGTAGCCAACTGTTTACAAACGATCAGATCTGACGGAAGGTATACACCGTCGTGTGAAATACGTCGAGCCATGAGTGAGACCGCGCTCGCGGAGACCCCGCTCGACGAGCTGGTCGACGATGTGGCCGACCGGACGGACGAGGAGCCGGAGTCGATCCGTCGGCGGCTCGACCCGTTCACCGACGACGGCACCGTCACTTCCGCGGCGATCGAATCGACCGTCACCGACGTGTCCCAGATCCTCGCCACCGCCGAGACGCGGGTCGACCTCGCGACGCGCGCACACGAGAAGGCGACGGGGGCCGCCGCCGCCGCCCCGGACCTCGCCGTCGTCGACGCCCGCCGCCGTGGGTTCGACGGGCGACTCAGCGACCTCAGAGCGGGCGTCGACGGGCTCGCCGAAGAGCTGGGGGACGCGAGAGGCGACTTCGACTCCCCGCTGGCGGTGTACCGGGCCGCGGTCGCCCTCCACGAGATCACGACGGACGCACAGCAGATCGTCCGGGTGGCCCACGACCTCGAAACCGACCTCGAGGCGTTCGAGGCGTGGCTCGGCTCCGCGAACCGGCGCCACGACGGACTCCTCGACGACGTGGAGGCCGCCGAGGAGTCCGTCGCGGAGGTCACCGGGACCGTCGATGCGCTTCGCGACGCGGACGACCCCGACCCGGAGCGGTGGTTCGAAGCGGCCGTCCAGGCGCGCGTCCTCGACCTCGTCGTCGACGACCTCCGGGTGGAGGCGGCCGACCTCCGCACGTGGGCGGACCGCCAGGGGCACTCGTTCCCGGACGGCGTCGCGGAGCGGATCGACGCCCTCGACGACGAGGCGGCGGCGACCGCCGAGGCGCTCGCTGACCGTCCGGGTCGGGACGACCGATTCGACGACCGGCTCGACGCGCTCGAGGCGGAGCTGTCGGCCATCGAGCCCCCCGTCGCGTGGGAGCGCGTCGACGAGACGGTCGCGGAGGCGCGCGCGGCGCTTTCGGCCGGCGAGCCGGACGCGGACGGGGGTTCGGTTGACGAGACCGCCGACCGATAGCCGCACCGCCTCCCGCCGAGGCCCGACCACCCGACACGGACGGTCGGCGCTGCTCGGGTCGTCGACGCGGGGCGTCAACAGCTTCATCGCTGAGGCGCGACGAGCGGTCCCACCCCTCCTCCTTCTCGCGGGGTGTGGCGGCATCGCTCCCGGGGGCCGTCGCCAGCGGGGCCCTCGTCGTCGCCCCCCTCGCCGGCCGACTCCTCGTCCGTCTTGACGCTCTCGGTCGCGAACGGGCTCTGTCCCTCCGACCGTGAACACGTTCGGGACAGCGTCCATAGGGGTCGGGCGGAAAGCGTCGACCGAGCCGATGTTCGACGACCTCGACACTGACCGGCGGCCGCTGGTGCTCATCTGGGAGGTGACGCAGGCGTGCGGGCTCGCCTGCCGTCACTGCCGCGCCGACGCGAAGCCGGCGCGACACCCCGACGAGCTGTCGACCGCGGAGGGGAAGCGGCTCCTCGACGACGCGGCGGCGTTCGGGGAGGGGCAGCTCGTCGTGCTCTCCGGCGGCGACCCGCTCGCCAGAGACGACCTGTTGGAGCTGGTCTCGTACGGGGACGACCGGGGGCTCCGCATGACGATCACCCCCAGCGGAACGCGGTCGCTGACGCCCGACCGGGTCGAGGCCCTCGCCGACGCGGGCGTCCGGCGGATGGCGCTCAGCCTCGACGGGGCGACGCGGGAGCGCCACGACCGGTTCCGTGGCGAGGAGAGCTTCGAGAGCACGCTGGAAGCCGCGGAGGCAGCGTCCGAGGCGGGACTGCCGCTGCAGGTCAACACGACCGTCTGCGCGGAGACGGTCGCCGAGCTCCCGGCGATCCGCGACCGCGTGCGGGACCTCGGCGCCGTCCTCTGGAGCGTGTTCTTCCTCGTCCCCGTCGGTCGGGGGCGGATCCTCGACCCCATCCCGCCCGAGCGGGCCGAGGACGTGATGGAGTGGCTCCACGGCGTCGCCGAGGCGGAACCGTTCGGCGTCAAGACGACGGAAGCGCCCTTCTACCGTCGCGTCGGGCTGCAGGCCGACGGCGACCAGAGCGCGATCCGGCGGCGCGGCGGGATCACCGCCGGATGCGGGTTCGCGTTCGTGAGCCACACCGGCGAGGCGTACCCGTCGGGGTTCCTCCCGGAGTCCGCCGGGAACGTCCGCGATCGGTCGATCGTCGACCTCTACCGGAACACCGACCTCTTCGAGTCGCTCCGCGATCCGGACCGGCTGAAGGGGAAGTGCGGCGCCTGCGAGTTCCGGCAGGTCTGCGGCGGGAGCCGGTCGCGGGCGTTCGCGGCGACGGGGGACCCGCTGGAGAGCGACCCCCTGTGTCCGTACGTTCCGGAGGGGTACGACGGTGCGCTGCCGGCGACGCTCGGGGGCGGGCCGAGCGAATCGTCCGGGGCGCCGGACGCTGCCGACTGACCCGCGGCGGCGTCCGACACGCACCGCTGAGTGGGTGTATCGAGTTTACCCCAAACAGACTAATATTATTAACCGTGTACATTACTGTGGCATGGTATCACAAGACAAGTTATGTGAACTGTACGCAGATATGCTCACGGCGCGGTACTACGAGGAGCGGCTCCAAGAGGAGTACCTCGAGGGCAAACAGCCGGCGTTCGACATCTCCGCGGGGCCGATCCCCGGCGAGCTCCACCTCGCGGCGGGCCAAGAAGCGGCCGCCGTGGGCGTCTGTCATCACCTCCGGGCGGACGACACCGTAACGGCACCGCATCGCCCCCACCACGTCGCCATCGCGAAGGGCGTCGATCTGAAGCGGATGTCCGCCGAGATCTTCGGCCGGAAGACGGGCCTCGGGAAGGGGAAGGGCGGTCACATGCATCTGTTCGATCCCGACGTGAGCTTCGCGTGTAGCGGGATCATCGCCGAGGGGTGTCCGCCGGCGGCGGGGGCGGCGCTGGCGGCGACAAAGCGGAACGAGGACGCCGTCGCCGTCGCGTTCCTCGGCGAGGGAGCGATCGACCAAGGGGCGTTCCTCGAGTCGCTGAACTTCGCGAGCGTTCACGACCTCCCCGTCGTCTTCGTCGTCGAGGACAACGACTGGGCGATCAGCATGCCCAAGGAGCGCGTCACCGACGTGGAAGACGGATCTGACAGGGCCGCCGGATTCGACATGCCGGGGATTCGCGTCGACCAAGACGACGCCATCGCCGTCTACGAGGCCGCCGGAGAGGCGATCGGCCGTGCGCGGGACCGGAACGGCCCCACGCTGTTGGAAGTGCAGGTCCACCGCCGGATGGGACACTTCATGGGCGACCCGCAGACGTATCGGTCCGACGCCGATGAGGAGGCGGCGCTCGCCCGCGACTCGATCGACAGGCTCGAAGCGGAGCTGCGAGATCACGGCGTCGACGACGACGAGCTCGACGCGATCCGCGACGAGGCGGAATCGCGGGTCGACGAGGCGATCGCGTGGGCGAAAGAGCAGCCGCACCCCGACCCCGACGACGCGTACGACGACGTCTTCGTGAACCCGCCATCGGGCGTGACGACGGAGGAACCGGAGTTCGAGCTCGCGGAGGTGAACGCCGATGAGTGAGACGGACGAGGTCATCGACCGCGAGCTGACGATGAGTCGGGCGATGGTCGAATCGATCGCCCACGAGATGCGCGAGGACGAGGAGGTCTTCTACATGGGCGAGGACGTCGCCGACTACGGCGGCATCTTCGACAGCACGCAGGGGTTACTCGACGAGTTCGGTCGCGATCGGATCATGGACGTACCGATCAGCGAGACCGCGTATCTCGGGGCGGCGGTCGGCGCCGCACAGGAGGGGATGCGTCCCATCGCGGAGCTGATGTTCGCGGACTTCTTCGGCGTCGCGATGGACCAGATCTACAACCAGCTCGCGAAGAACACGTACATGAGCGGCGGCAACGTGAACGTGCCGCTCGTGCTCACCGCCGCGGTCGGCGGGACGTACAACGACGCCGCCCAACACTCACAGACCCTGTACGGGACGTTCGCACATATCCCCGGGCTGAAGCTCGTCGTGCCGTCGACCGCATACGACGCGAAGGGGTTGATGCACAACGCGATACGGGACGACGATCCGGTGATGTACCTGTTCCACAAGCGGCTGATGGGGATCGGGTGGATGCCGGCGCCCTCGGGTCCGAAGACGCCGGTCCCGGAGACGGACTACACGATCCCCTTCGGGTCGGCGGACATCAAACGAGAGGGCGCCGACGTCACCGTGGTCACGCTCGGACTCCACGTCCACCGGGCGCTCGCCGCGGCCGAATCGCTCGCGGCAGAGGGGATCGACGTGGAGGTCGTCGATCTCCGGACGCTGGTGCCGCTCGACACCGACACGATACTCGAATCGGTTCGGAAGACGGGCCGGCTCGTCGTCGTCGACGAGGATTACCGCTCGTTCGGCGTCACCGGCGAAGTGATCGCGAGGGTCGCCGACCGCGACCTCGGGGCGCTCGATGCCGTCGAGCGGGTCGCCGTCCCGGACGTTCCGATCCCGTACGCCCGACCGATGGAGAACGAGGTGATCCCGGACGCCGACGACATCGAAGCGCGCGTGCGGGCGGTCGCGTCAGAGTGATGCCGGACCGACAGCGCGCGGCCGACGGCGGCTCCGGAGTGCGGGTCGCGGTCCGTGCGACCGGCGACTGGGAGGCGGACGTCGACGAGGACGAGGGGATCCTCGTCGACTGGTTCGCCCGCGAGGGGCGCTCGGTCGAGGCGGGCGACACCCTCTGTGAGATCCAGGTCGAGAAGGTGAGCGTCGACATCCAAGCGCCCGCGGCGGGGACGCTCGACGAGATCGTCGTGGGAGAGGACGACGCGTTCGCGATCGGGGAGACGCTCGGGTGGATCCAGTCCGAGTGACTCCCTCCTGCTTCGTTCGATGAAAACGTACCCTCGCGGGGGCGTTCTCGGGTGATACGAGCCACGGCTCCTCCGAGCGCGTCCGACCGCTACTCTCCGAGCGTGTCCGGGCGATAACCCTCTCTTGTCGGATCGGATTTTGGAATAGTGGAATTACCACACAATACTAATAGGGTCCGCCGTCAACTACCACTGTGAGACATCTATGACTACCATTGAACCCGACGAGACCGTCGATGCCAGAGGCGCGGCCTGCCCCGGACCGCTGATGGACCTCATCGGAAAGGTTCGGAGTGTTGACTCCGGTGACGTGGTCAGGCTCCTGAGCGACACCGACCAGTCGCACACCGACGTGCCCGAATGGGTCGAGGAAGCGGGCAACGAGCTGGTGGCCGTCGAAGAGCTTGACGACTACACCGCGTTCTACGTGGAGAAAGCATGACCGACCACGTCGTCATTGTCGGCGGTGGGACCGGGGGAACCGTCCTCGCGAATAACCTCGCGAACCGGCTCGAACCGGAACTCGACGCCGGCGACGTTCGCGTGACGCTGGTCAACGACGACCCCGATCACGTCTACAAGCCGGTCTGGCTGTACGTGCCGTTCGGGCAGCGCGAACCGGCAGACGGTCGTCGCGCGCTCGACGAGCTGGTCGACGACGCGATCGACCTGACGATCGACCGCGTGTCCGACATCGACACCGAGTCCCAGCGGCTCCAGTTCGAGGGTCGCACCCCGTCGGTCGACTACGACTACCTCGTGTTGGCGACCGGATCGACGCTGGAGCCCGACCAAATTCCGGGCCTCGCGGAGGGCGGGCACGACTACTACAGCGAGTCGGGCGCCACCGCCCTCCGCGACGAACTGCTGACGTTCACGGAGGGCGAACTGGTGTTGAGCGTCATCGGCTCTCCCCACATGTGTCCGGCGGCGCCACTCGAGTTCGTCTTCATGGCCGACGACTGGTTCCGCGAGCGCGGGCTCCGCGAGGATGTCGACATCACCTACACGTACCCGATCCAGCGGGTCCACGGCAACCCCCACATCGCGGAGTGGGCGCGCCCCATCATGGAGGAGCGCGACATCCAGGTGGAGACGTTCTTCAACGCGGACGCGGTCGACCCCGAGGCGGAGACCATCACGTCGATGGAGGGGACCGAACTCGACTTCGACCTCCTCGTCGGGATTCCGCCGCACGGCGGCGTCGACCTGGTCGAGTCGGTCGGACTCGGCGACGACGGCTGGGTCGACGTCGACAAGCACACGCTCGAGGCCGAGGCCGCCGAGCACGTGTACGCGCTCGGTGACACCGCCGACACCGGCGTCCCGAACGCGGGCAGCGTCGCGCACTACCAGGCCGGCGTCGTCGGCCAGCGCCTCGCCAGCGAGATCCGCGGTCGTCCGCCGACCGCGACCTACGACGGCAAGACGCTGTGCTTCATCGAGACCGGAATGGACGCCGCCTCGTTCGTCGAGTTCGATTACGAGAACCCGCCGTCGCCGGCGCCGCCCTCGGAGAAGCTCCACTGGTCCAAACTGGCGTACAACGAGTCCTACTGGCTCACCGCGCGGGGGTTACTCTGACCATGTCCGATACGCAGCAGTCCGAAGCGACCGACCTCGAGGAGGCGATCGAGCAGAACCCCGAGGCGGTCGCCGAGTTCGTGGAGCACCTCGACGCCGTCAACGAACTGCTGGGGGTGCTCTCGCTGGGTGAGAGCGCGCTCACCGACGAGATGGTCCGCGAGCTCTCGGCCACCGGATCGACACTCGCGGAGTCCGCGGACGGGCTGGCGACCGACGAAACCGCGGAATTAGCCGAGACGATCGGGGAGAACGGCGACGATCTGCGGGAGGCGATAGAGACGCTGATCCGCCTCCAGCAGAGCGGGGCGCTCGACGAGCTGGCCGATCTCGCGGGGGTCGCGTCGCTGGGGACCGCGGCGCTCGACGACGAGATGGTCGCGTCGCTGGCCGGCACCGGCGCTGCGCTCGGCGAGGTCGCGCAGACGGCGTCCGACGACGACACGCGTGACGGCATCGAGACGCTGCTGGCGAGCGTCGGCGAAGCGGAGCGAGAGCCCACTGAACGGGTCGGTCCCGTCGGATTGGTGCGGGAGCTCCGCGATTCGGATGTCCAGTACGGGCTCGGCTTCCTGCTGGCGATCGCGGGCGCGATCGGGCGGGAACGTACCGATGGCCGCGCAGAATAGCGAACGACTGCCGTTTCGCGCCCCGTCGGCGGTGTTTTCGTGCCGGGTGTTGCGCTCACGAACCCGCCTCGGGTCCGTGCGGTGACGCTGGTACTCTCGACCCCCGGCGCGTCGAGTTAACAACTCCAACTCCGAGTGTGCGTCACACGAGCAGTTGGATGTCGGCTTCCGCCATGTCCTGGAGGGCGGTGGCGGCGCCGACGCCGGTGGTGACGCCGTCATAGAAGTTGTCCTCGTCGTAGCCCATTAGATCGATGGTCATCTGACAGGCCTGGAACTCCACGCCCATGTCGAGGCTGGTTTCGATGAGCTCCTCGATGGTGGCCGTGTCGTTGTCGTCGATCTTTCGCTCCATCATCATCGTCGTCACGCGGTCCATACCGGGCAGCGCGGCGACGGCGTTCGGCACCGGCATGTTGGGGTTGCCGACGGAGCTCAGTTTGAGGTTCTTCGAACGCTCCTCGTGCAGGATGTCCAGCCCCCAGAACGTGTGGAAGACGGTCACCTCGTAGCCGAACGCGGCGGCGGTGCTGGCGAGGATGAGCGGGGGGTACGCCATGTCCAGCGTCCCCTTCGTCGCGATGATGCTCATCTTCTTGGTATCGTCCCCGTCGGTCGCCTCGGCGAGCGCGTCCTCGAGCTCGTCGACGCGCGCGGCTAGCTCCGCACGCGAGGGCGCGTCGTCAGCCGACCCGCCGGGGGTGTCCGTACTCATCGTTACTCCGTCTTCCGGACGTAGTGTTTGTACACGTCGTCGCCTTCCTCCTGATCGAGGAGTTCGACGCCGTCAGTTCCAGACGCCCAGCCGTCGATGTCGCTCATGCTTCCCGGATCGGTCGCCACCACTTCGAGGACCGCGCCCTCGGCGAGGTCGTCGATGGCGGACTTCGTCTTGACAACTGGCATGGGACACGATGCACCTGTGACGTCGAGCGTCTCCGTGATGTCGAATTCAGCACTCATTGGTAATCTGCTCCGGTAGTCTGTATTGGAGCTATCACACAATACCCCCTGGCTAAGTAAAAGATTGTCGATTCTTGTAGAAACTACAAACAACTACTCACGCGCGTATCCCGTCATCTGGCCCTAATGACTTCATTTTACGGGTTTGGGCGGTAATAGCGCAGGCGACATTGGCGACAGTATTGCCTAGAATAGGAATTACTATGCGAATGCTTTTGTACGTCCACCCAGTAGGGATGATTGCACAACATGAACGCCGACGACTTCCCGACTCCGGATGTCGACGTGGACTCTGTCGACCCGGAAACGCTGAAGGACCGTATCGACGCCGGCGAGGAGATCTCGATTCTCGACGCGCGCATGCAATCCGATTACGAGGAGTGGCGCATCGACGCCGCAAACGTGACGTCGATCAACGTCCCGTACTTCGAGTTCCTCGAAGACGACATCGACGAGAGCGTCCTCGAACAGATCCCGGACGACCGCGAGGTGACCGTCCTGTGCGCGAAGGGCGGCGCGAGCGAGTACGTCGCGGGCACGCTCGCCGAACGCGGCTACGACGTGAACCACCTCGAAGATGGAATGAACGGCTGGGCGAGCATCTACGAGGCCGTCGAAGTCGAACGCTACGACGGCGCCGGCACGCTGCTGCAGTACCAGCGCCCGTCCTCGGGCTGCCTCGGCTACCTCGTCTACGACGACGAGACGGCCGCCGTCATCGACCCCCTGCGCGCGTTCACCGACCGCTACCTCGACGACGCCGCGGAGCTCGGCGTCGAGCTCGAGTACGCGCTCGACACGCACATCCACGCCGACCACATCTCGGGGGTGCGCGACCTCGCCGACGAAGGCGTCGAGGGCGTCATTCCCGACGCCGCCGTCGACCGCGGCGTCACCTACGCCGACCAGCTGACGACCGCCGCTGACGGCGACACCTTCGAAGTCGGCGACGCCACCATCGAGACCGTCTACACGCCCGGTCACACGACCGGGATGACCTCGTACCTCGTCGACGACGGCCTGTTGGCCACCGGCGACGGGCTGTTCGTCGAGAGCGTCGCGCGTCCCGACCTCGAAGAGGGCGACGACGGCGCCCCCGACGCTGCCCGCATGCTGTACGAATCCCTGCAGGAGCGCGTCCTGACGCTCCCGGACGACACCCTGATCGGCGGCGCGCACTTCAGCGACGCGGCCGAGCCCGCCGCCGACGGCACCTACACGGCGCCGATCGGCGAGATCGTCGAGGAGATGGACGCACTCACGATGGACGAGGACGACTTCGTCGACCTCATCCTGTCCGACATGCCGCCCCGGCCGGCCAACTACGAGAAGATCATCGCGACCAACCTCGGTCAGAACGCCGTCGATGACCAAGAGGCGTTCACGCTGGAGCTCGGGCCGAACAACTGCGCCGCCAGCCAGAACTCCCTCGCGGGTGACTAACGACGCCGATGGTTGCTGACCCAGTACTGCTCCAGGCGGTCGCCGACTTCTTCCCGAACGGGATCAGTCGCTACGCCGTCGGCGGCCTGCTCGTCGGCCTCGGGACCGTCCTGATATACGCCGGCACGGGCATCCCGGCCGGGGCGAGCACGTTCCTGGAGTCGACGCTGTCGTACGTCTCCGACCAACCGCGGTTCCGGCGGTACGTCGCCTCCCGGGACTGGCGGGTCGTCTTCACGGTCGGCATCATCCTCGGCGGCCTGGCGTTCGCCGCGACGTTCCAGTCCGGCCTGGTCACGAGCTCGCTGTACGAGCCCGGAACGACCGGCCAGCTCTACGAGGTCGCCGGCGTGACCCTGTGGATGACCGACGTGCAGCCGTGGCGGCTGTTCTTCGGCGGGATCCTGGTCGGCATCGGGACCCGGGTCGGGAAGGGCTGCACCTCCGGCCACGGCGTCTGCGGCGTCGGCTCGGCGTCGAAGACATCGCTCGTCGGGGTGGTAACGTTCCTGGCGGTCGCTATCGGAACCGCACAGGTCGTCGCCGCGCTGGGGGTGAGCCCGTGACGGACCGTCATCCGCTGTTCAAGCCGCTGGTGTTCGTCGGCGGCCTGGTGTTCGGGTTCGGGCTCGGGTTCAGCCACATGGCGCGCCCGGAGGTCGTGTTGAACTTCCTCACGTTCGAGGACCTCGGCCTCCCGTTCGTGATGTTCGGCGCCGCCATCGTCTCCGGGATCGCGTTCACGCTGCTGCCTCGCATCCGGGACGCCGCGCCGCTCACGGGCGACCGCTACGAGCGCCGCCTGAAGCCGTTCGATCGGAACGTCCTCATCGGCGGCGCCGTCTTCGGCGTCGGTTGGGGGCTCTCGGGCATCTGCCCGGGCGCGGCGTACGCGAGCCTCGGCGTCGGTAACGTCACCATCCTCTGGGCGCTCGCCGGGATGTTCCTCGGCGCCTACGCGCAGGGGTACTGGCGAAGCCGGAGCCAGGTGCGCAACAGTAGCGCGACGGGCGCGGACTAACGACCCGCCATGGACCCCGCTCTCGTCGCCCTCTTCATCGGTGCAGCGCTCGCCAGCCTGTTTATGGCGTGGGTCATCGGCGCCGGGTCGAGCGGGGCCACCCCGTTTGCGCCCGCCGTCGGCGCCAACGCCATCGCGACCATGCGGGCCGCATTTTTCGTCGGCATTTTCGGCTTCGCCGGCGCCGTCACGCAGGGCGGGAACGTCTCGGAAGCCATCGGCAGCGGCCTCGTCGGCGGTATCAGCCTGCCCGTTACCGGCGTCATCCTCGTGCTCGTGTTGGGTGCGGGGTTGATGGCGGTCGGGATCACGACCGGCTACCCGATCGCGACGGCGTTCACCGTTACCGGGGCCGTCATCGGCGTCGGCCTCGCGCTCGGTGGGACGCCGGTCTGGCCGAAATACCGGCAGATCGCCGCCGTCTGGGTGCTCACCCCCTTCGTCGGGGGTGGCATCGCGTTCACCATCGCGAGCCTGCTTCCGCGTCCCGACGTCCCCGAACGGTACAGCATTCCGTTTCTCGCCGGCCTCGTCGGAGCCGTCCTCGTGAACGTCCAGTTCAGCTTCCTCGGGGCGGGCGGCACGTCGGGGACCATCCGCGGACTCGGACAGCGGACGCTGGGGGTCGACGGTGTCGCGTCGGCAGTCGGCGTGACGGCCCTCGCGGCGCTGGCCATCGCGGTGGTCGTCTGGCGGGACATCCGGCGCGACGAAGCCGGCGGCCTGCGGCGCGTGCTGCTCGCGCTCGGGTCGCTCGTCGCGTTCTCCGCGGGCGGAAGCCAGGTCGGTCTCGCCATCGGGCCGCTGCTGCCGCTGCTCGACGACGTGGAGATGGTCTCGACGTTCGCCGTCCTCGTTGGCGGCGGCCTGGGGATGCTCGTCGGGTCGTGGACGGGTGCGCCGCGGATGATCAAATCGCTCGCCCAAGATTACTCGTCGCTCGGGCCGCGACGCTCGATCTCGGCGCTCGTCCCGTCGTTCCTGATCGCGCAGCTGGCCGTCCTGTTGGGCGTCCCGGTCTCGTTCAACGAGATCGTCGTCAGCGCCATCATCGGGAGCGGCGCCGCGGTCGGCGGCCGCGAGGCGGTGGACGCGCGAAAGCTCCTCCTGACGGTCGGGGCGTGGGCGGGATCGTTCCTCCTCTCGTTTTCGCTCGCGTACGCTGCCGGCTCGATCCTCTTCTGACCACTCTGTCGCGGCTGTCCCTTCTCTAACCACAACCACATTGTGCGCAACTCCGTGGTTACTCCGGGAAGCAGTGTACAGAATTGGAGCCGATCTCTCGGCCATCACCGGTTTATGAGTCGATCGCACGCGAGGGTGCCGTATGTTCTCTGTAAGTTATCGGTACTCCGGCGGAAGTTACCCGGATATAGTATTGTACAGTAAGCCCAAAACCGTTATAGGCACGAAGCAGGTAGAGGGTACTGAGTAGAAATGTGCCAACAGCGAATTTCCGCGTTCGGTAATCGGAGTGAGAATCGATGGCAGGATTAGAGATACCGACTTGGGACCCCGAGACGGCCTTGCTCATCGGGGCGATCCTCCTCGAAGCGGTCGTGCTGTACGTGGGGTACGGTGGCTTCGAACGGCTCTTTCAGCCCTACATCATGAAGCTCCTCATCGGAGGTGAATCGAATGCTCAATAGCGTTCTCGACTGGGCCGGGATCCTGGGAACGAGCCCCGAGATGTTGGGGCTGTTCGTCGGGTTCGGCCTCGTGGTCGGGGTCCTGTTCGGGTTCTTCGGCATGGGGGGATCGTTCCTCGTCACTCCCGCCCTGCTGATGCTGGACTACCCGGCGCCCGTCGCGGTCGGTAGCGGGATGGCGTTCGTCTTCGGGACGGCCGTCATCGCGACCCTGAAACACCACGACCTCGGGCAGGTCGACTACAAGCTCGGCGTAATCATGATCACGGGGACGACCATCGGCATCGAGGCCGGGCGCGCGAGCGTCTACTACCTCGAGTCGCTGGGACTCGCCGGCGGCATCATCAGCGTCGCCTACGTGGTTCTGCTCGGCGGCGTCGGTGCGATGGTGACCCGTGACGCCATGAAGGGTGACGGCGGGGGCGGGGTCGACCACGAGGCGGCCGACAAAGACCTCGACGAGTACGAAATCCCCGAGATCGCGAAGAAGATTCAGCAGACCGTTCGGATTCCGCCGATGGTGACGCTCCGCGGCGACGTCCGCGTCTCCGCGTGGGTCATTACGGCCGTCGCCTTCGCGACCGGCCTCCTGTCCGGCTTCCTCGGCGTCGGTGGCGGCTTCATCCGGATGCCGGCGATGATCTACGCCATCGGCGTCCCGGTGCCCGTCGCCGTCGGGACTGACCTCTTCGAGATCGTCTTCTCCGGTGGTCTCGGGAGTTACCTCTACGGCCAGGGCGGCGGCGTCGATCTCGGGATCGTCGCCCCGCTGCTGTTCGGGAGCGCACTCGGTGCGCGTATCGGGTCCGCCGCGACCGCCGTCGTCGACTCCGACGGAATTAAGATCTACTTCGGCGGGATGCTGTTGATCGGCGCTGTTGCAGTGGGCATCGGCGAGATCGGCTCCTACATCGGCAGCCCGGCTCTCGAACTGCTCGGACTGGTGCTCGTCATCGGTGCGGCAGTCGTCGTCGCCTTCGCAATCCTCTACACGACGGTCACGTCGCTCCGTAAGACGCAACGTCAGGGGACTGCGATGGCGGACTGAACCGCGGTACTCCGTTCGGGTCGCGTGTTCGTCGTCTGACTGGTTTTGTCGTGTTAATAGGCGGATGACTGCGCGTGCGTCGTCCGTCTGCTCAGCGAGGCTCTGTGCAGAATTGTGCGAACCGTACAAAGTCTTTTAACCGCCCAACGCCTACGAGACAGCGATACCAATGCCTGATTCGATGTCTGAACAACTCCATCGGGATATGACGTGTGACGGACTGTTGGGGTGCTTCCACGGTCTCACGGAGCTCGACAAGGAGTGTTTCCGAGCCCTCGTCGAGGCCGAAGAACCGCTGACCGTCGACGAAATCGCCGAGGCCGTCGATCGCGAACGCTCGACCGCCTACCGTGCCGTGCAGCGGCTGCTGCAGACCGGGTTCATCGAGAAAAACCAGATCAACTACGACCAGGGCGGCTACTACCACGTCTACTCCCCGACGGACCCCTCCAAGATCGCCGATGACATGCAGCGGCTGCTCAACGACTGGTACGCGAAGATGGGACAGCTCATCCACGAGTTCGAGGCCACGTACGACCAGTCCGAGACTGCGGCCCCCGCCGCCGAAAGCTGACGCTCTCTTCTTGGCTGACGCTGCGACGAGTCGACTGCGTGCCGCCGCTGTCGCGATCGACCCGCAATTCGGCCCCGCGTCTCCGAGCGGTTCGCGCCGCGACCGGCGCGGCTCTCGACGAACCGTCGGCGACCGAGGGTTGCGACGAGGTCGTCTCGTTTTATTCACCCGTCCCACGCGTCTGTGGGGGCCGTTGACTATTGACGCCCTAGGTGATGGCGGTAGCAGATGGCGATTGATCGTGTGATTGTCTCGCTTGATGAGGATGCGAACGAGGCGATCGATGATCTCACTGAACGGTCGAGACGCGGACAGAGTGAGGTGTTCCGACCTCGTCCGGCACTATACGGGATTCATGCGTGTTCATACGAGTGCTCGAGCGAGCACGCCCGAGCCGCGTACGGCGACGCAGTGGGTGACAAGATTACCGGGAGGGACACTGACTCAGTGAACAACGGTGGACGATCCGATGAATGAGTCACACCACCCCCCCGCTCGGCCTGCGGGTCGCGCCCCACCTCGCGATCGTAAGCATGGGGTACGTGATGTTCGGATACGCCGGCGTCCCGGACTTCTACTTGAGCCAGTACGACATCGGCTACACGTCGTTCGGCCTCATGCTCTCGGCGATCCTGCTTCCGCTCGTCCTCGCGCAGTGGCCGGCGAGCAGACTCGTCGAGCGGACCACGACGACCCGGCTGTTGATCGTCGCGACGGTCGCCCAGGCGGGGCTCGCGTCGACCGTGGACTTCGCCCCGACGTTTCCGACGGTGCTCGCGCTCCGGTTCCTGTGGGGGATCGCCGCCGGGCTGGTGCTCAGCGTCGGCGCCACGCACATCGCGCGCCTCTACAGCGGCGACGCCGCGAGCCGCCAGCAGGGCGTGTACGGTGGGATGTTGACCCTCGGTGGGGCGTTCGGCTTCCTGATCACGCCGCGGCTCGTCACGGCGACCGGGGGGATCGGTATCCACGCACTCGGTACCCTCATCGCGGTGCCCGCGGTGGGCGCACTCTACCGCAACCGGCACGACCGACTGACGGGTCCGTCAGAGTCGGCGTCCGAAACCGCCGGCGGGTCGGTGCTGACGAATCCGGTCGTCATCCTCGCGTCGCTCTGCTACGTGGCCGCCATCGGGTCGTACCTGACGCTCTCGGCGTTCATCACCTCGTACTTCGAGGACCTCGGCGTCTTCGGCCCGTTAAACGCACTCGTGCTCGGCGTCGCGACCCTCGGCCGAGCCTCCGGCGGGAGCGTCGTCGTCAGGTTTCCGGTGACCGATCCGAAGATCATCGCCGGCGCGTCGGCGGTCGCCGTGCTCGGGTTCGGCACGCTCGCCGCGGCGCCCGCGGGGCCGCTCCGCGTCGTACTGCCGCTCCTCGTCATGCTGGCGGTGTCGCTTCCGTTCGGCGCGATCTACAACGTCGCCGCGGACGCGACCGCCAGCGAAGGCAGCGCGCTCGCGATGGTCATCGCGATCGGCAACCTCGTCGCGCTGGTGTTGCCGGTCGTCACCGGCTCCATCCGCGACGCCACGGGCGGCTACGAGGGCGCCTTTCTGGTACTGGTCGGGCTGAACACGGTCGCAGTCGGGTCAGCGGTCCTCATCACGCGGACACGCCAATGAGACCGATTCCGCCGCGACCGACCAACTGCTCCGGGGTGACGGGTTACTCCACCCAGACGGTCTTCTCGTTGACGAACTCCTTGATCCCCGCCTCCGAGAGCTCTCGGCCGTAGCCGGAGTCTTTGACGCCGCCGAACGGCACCCGGGGGTCGGATTTGACGAACTGGTTGATGTAGACGCAGCCGGCGTCGATCTGGGAGGCGACCGCGGCACCCCGGTCGCGGTCCTCGGTCCAGATGCTCGCCCCGAGCCCGAACCGAGTATCGTTGGCGATCCGGACCGCTTCCGCCTCGTCTTCGGCGCGGAACACGGCGGCGACCGGGCCGAACAGCTCTTCGTCGTCCGCCGGACAGCCGTCGGGCACGTCCGTCAGAACGGTCGGCGGATAGAACGAGCCGTCGCGCTCGAGCGGCTCGCCGCCCAGCTCGATCGTCGCGCCGGCGTCGACGCTCGCCTCGACCTGCCCGTGGAGCTCCTCCATCAAGTGGCGCTGCGCCTGCGGACCGATGTCCGTCTCTTCGCGCAGCGGGTCACCGACAGTGAGATCGCGCAGTTCCGCCAGCAACGCCTCGAGGAACTCGTCGTACACGGCGTCGTGGACGACGAACCGCTTCGCGGCGATGCAGGACTGGCCGCCGTTCATGCTCCGGGCCCATGCCCCCGTCTCCGCGGCGTCCTCGACGTCGGCATCGTCCAAGACGATGAACGGGTCGCTGCCGCCCAGCTCGAGGACGGTTTTCTGGAGGTTCTCACCGGCCTTCGCGGCGACCGACCGACCGGCGGGCCCGCTGCCGGTGAGCGTCGCCGCGCGCACTCGGTCGTCGTCGAGCACGTCGTCGACCCTCTCGGACCCGACCAGGAGCGTCTGGAACGCGCCGTCGGGGAAGCCGGCCTCCTCGAACACCTCCTCGATGGCCAGCGCGCAGCCGGGCACGTTCGAGGCGTGTTTCAGCAGCCCGACGTTGCCCGCGGTGAGGTTCGGTGCCGCGAACCTGAACACCTGCCAGAGGGGAAAGTTCCACGGCATGACCGCGAGCACCGGGCCGATCGGCTCGTACTCGGTCCGAACGGTTGTTCCCGGGGGACTGGGGTGGCCGTCCGAGGTGAGATAGCTGCTCGCGTGCGTCGCGTAGTGGTCGCAGACCCACGCGCACTTCTCGACTTCGCCCAGCGCCTGCGAGATGGGTTTCCCCATCTCCTCGGTCATGATCTCGGCGTACCGTCGGTTGTTATCGCGGAGGACGTCGGCGGCGTCGGCCATCAGCTCCGCTCGCTCCCGGATCGGGCGCTCGGCCCACGACGCGAATTCGCTGGCAGCAGCGTCGAGCGCGTCCGCCACCTCCTCGTCCGTGTGTTCGTCGTACGTTGCCACGACTTCGCCGGTCGCTGGGTTTGTAGCGTTCATGATCGGATGCGCAACGCGGTGCCGCGAGTGCGTGAGTAGTGACGCGTCTCAGACCATCAACGTATGGGTGTAGGGTATCGCCCTCGAACGCTGAACTGGGTGGAACCGGTCGGACCCAGGCTCCGTACAACACGGGGCACGCTGCGAAAGAGACGGCATCTCCGTCTCGCTCGCGCTCGCGAATACGCAGACAGCCACCGTAATAGTGTAACTGATTCCGGTTAACTCCGCGTATTCACCCCGGTCATTTATGATATTGCGGGTTAAGTGTCCTGACAGACGGTATCAAATGACACTACTCACCGCAGACGACGGTCCAGTGCTCCGGGTCGCTGGTCCGAGTCGCCTTCCTGAGTCGGTTTCGGGGGCCGACAGCGCGGTCGCGTTAGTCGGACCCACCGGGGTACCGGCAGTCGAACCACTCGTCATGGTGACGCTCGGTGGCCGAACCGCGTTTCACGCCCGGTGTCCGACCGATCGGATCGACGAGATCGCCACGCGCGTCGGCGACGCCGGCGATGTCACCGCCGGCGATCCGGACGACGTCCGCGACCACGAGCCGGGGCGGTCCCGGTTGCCGACGCCGGACCTCCCGGGACTGCGAACCGGCGTTCGCGACGCGCTCGGCGCCTGCGGCTGGCGGCGACCGACCGATCCCGACGATCACGAGGCGGCGGGGGGGTTCACCGATCCGGACCCGGAGACCGTGATGGAGGTCGGGGCGGAACTCGACGGCCGAGGGTGGGGAGATCTCCGGCAGGATGCCCCGCTCGCGGAGCCGTGGCGAGACGTGCGCGAGGGTGACGGTGATCCGGCCGTCGTGGTGAACGCCCACGGGAACCCGGCGGACGCGCTGTTGCTCGAAAGCGCGCCGCTCGAGGTGTTGGACGGCGCCGCCGGACTGGCGGGGTCGCTCGGTGCCGAAGAGGTCATCGTGTACGCGTCGAGCGACGACGAGCGCGCCGTCCAGACGGCGCGGGAGGCGGCGGCGAACTACCCGGCCCCCTCGGTCCCGGTCGACGTCGTGACCGGGCCCGCGACGTACCGGGCGGCCGAGCCGTCGATGGCGATCGAAGCCATCGAGGGGAACCACCGGCTGGAAGCCCGGATCCGCCCGCCCGATCTCGACGCGGTCGGCCTCCACGGCCGACCGACCGTGGTTCACACCCCGCGAACGCTCGCGCAGCTCTCCGTCGCGCTTCGAGAGGGAGCGCCCCCGGAGACTCGAGCGCTGTCGGTCACGGGAGACGTGGACCACCCGGCGACCGTCGAGGTCCCGGAAACCGAAACGCTGGAGACCGTCGTCGACGCGGCCGCCGTCGCCGGCGAGCTCAAGGCGGTCTCGGTCGGCGGGCAGTTCGGCGGTGTCACGGACGACCTGTCGGTGGGCGTCGCCCCGGCCGAACTGGGCGCCGCGCAGTTGGGTTCGGACGGGGTCGTTCGCGTGCTGTCCGCCGACCGGTGCGTCGTCGAATTCGTCGGGCAGCGGACGCAGCTCGCCGCGGAGGAGAACTGCGGTCGTTGCGTTCCCTGTCGGGAGGGGACGACGCAGCTCGCCGGACTCCTCCGGGAGGTGTACGACGGGGGGTACGACCCGGACGCGATCGACGAGCTGATCGAGGTGATGACGTCATCGAGCATCTGTGCGTTCGGCGTGCAGGCCGGGCGGCCGGCCCGGACCGCCCTCTCGGCGTTCGGAGACGAGTTCGAGGCGCACGCCGACGGCCGGTGCCCGGCCGGGAGCTGTCTCGAGCCACTGGAGGCCTGATACCATGAGTTCACAACGACAGGAAACGGCTGACGCACCGCCCCTGACGGAGGAGATCGCCCCGGGAACCGCGTCCGATCCGCCGGTCGAACGCGACGCGCCGGCGACGGTGACCGTCGACGGGACGACGGTGACGGTCGGCGTCGGTGAGACGCTGATCGACGCCATCGAGCGGATCGAGACCGACGAGAACGTCCCGGCGCTGTGTCACTACGGTCGAGAGGGAATCGGTCCCCGCAGCGAGTGTCGGACCTGCATGGTCGAGACCGACGACCACGGCGTCGTCCCCGCCTGTAGCTTCCCGGTAGAGGACGGGATGACGGTCCAAACGGGCGCCGCCGACGCCTCGCAGGCGCGGGACGTGAACCTCGACCTGGTCCTCTCGAACCACAACCTCCGGTGTACGACCTGCGGCAAGAACGGTCGCTGTGAGCTCCAAGACGCCGCCATCGACGCGGAGGTCGAGGAGCCGCGCTACGGCGTGCTCGACGATCGCGACGAGTACGAGCCGATCGACGACTCGTCGTCGTTCATCCAGATCGACCGCAACAAGTGTATCCTCTGTAACCGGTGCGTCGAGGCGTGCAACGACGTCCAGGTCGAGGGGGTGCTTCGGCTGGAGGGGTCCGGGAGCGACACCCGGATCGGCTTCCAGAGCGACGCCGAGACGATGGAGGACTCCACCTGCGTCTCCTGCGGGCACTGCGCGACCGTCTGTCCGACCGGGTCGCTCGTCGAGAAGGGGATCGAGGACGCGACGACGATCCCGCTGCCGGGGTTCACGCAGAAGAACAGCGTCGGCAAGTCGTACGAGAACACCGGGAAGACGAAGGGCCCGATGACGGCCAAAAAGCGGGGAGACGCGTCGGGGGGCGACCGCTCGCGGACCGACGGTGGGGGCGGAGCGGCGACGGGCGGCGGAGAGACGGCGGAGTCCGACCGAGCATCCGGCGACTGGGGAGACGCCGCCGAACGAGGGGGTGAGTGGCCGTGAGCGACGACGAGATGGACGGCGTCGCGGGGTACATGCAAGCGGCGAAACGGCAGGCCCTCCAGAACGTCGAGCACGTCGCCGAGGGCGTCGCCGCGGAGACGCTGTCGGAGGGCAAGCTGTTCGAGATCGCCCAGTCGATCGGCGACAAGCGGTTGGAGGAGCTGAACGTCGCCGACACGACCTGCGGCTACTGCGCGGTGGGGTGTCGGTTCGATCTCTACTCGGACGGCGAGGAGATCCTGGCCGCGCGACCCACCGAAGCCGAGGACGCGCCGGTCAACGGCATCTCCACCTGCGTCAAGGGGAAGTTCGGGTACGACTTCGTCAACTCCGACGACCGCCTGACGACGCCGCTCGTGCGGGACGAGCGCGGCGAGTTCCGCGAGGCGACGTGGGACGAGGCGCTCTCTCGCGTCGTCGAGGGGCTCGGGTCGATACAGGAGGAGCACGGCGGCGAGGCCCTGTCCGTGATCGCCTCCTCGAAGGCGACCAACGAGGAGAACTACCTGATGGGGAAGTTCGCCAGACAGGTGCTCGGCACCAACAGCGTCGACAACTGCAACCGGCTGTGCCACTCCTCGACGGTCGCCGGGCTCGCGAAGACGTACGGCTACGGCGCCGCCTCGATAAGCACCGACGACCTCGAGATCGCCGACTGCGTCCTCCTCACGGGGTCGAACACGACGGAGGCGCACCCGGTGCTCGCGACGCGGATCAAACAGAACGTTCGAGACGGGGCCGACCTCCTCGTCTTCGATCCCCGCGAGGTCCAGATCGCGGAGTACGCGACCCAGTACACCCGGGTGAACCCGGGATACGACGCGGTCTGGATCAACGCGATCACGCGCCACATCGTCAACAACGACCTGTACGACGAGGCGTTCGTCGAGGAGCGGACGACCGGGTTCGAGGCGGTGAGAGAGGCGGTCCAGGAGTTCACCCCCGAACGCGTCGAGGAGGTCACCGGCGTTCCGCACGAGGAGATCGTCTCCGCCGCCGAAACGATCGCCGACGCCGATCGCTGCGTGTTCGGCTGGACGCTCGGGCTCACCGAACACTCCCACGGGACGGAGAACGTGATGGCGATGGCCAACCTCGCCGCGGTCACCGGCAACCTCGGGAAGCCGGGGACGGGCGTCTCGCCGTTCCGCGGCCAGAACAACGTGCAGGGCGGCGGCGGTGATATGGGGCCGCTGCCGGACAACTTCCCCGGCTACCAGGACATCGCCGACGACGAGATACGCGCGAAGTTCGAGGAGGCGTGGGAGTGCGAGATCTCGCCGGAGTACGGCTACTACACGACCCAGATGTTCCTCGCGGCCGACGACGACGACCTCAGGGGGATGTACATCATCGGCGAGAACGCCGCGCTCTCCGAACCCGGCGTCAACCACGCCGAGGACATCCTCGAAGAGTTGGAGTTCCTCGTCGTCCAGGACCTGTTCGTCAACGAGACCGCGCAGTACGCCGACGTGGTGCTTCCCGCGTGTTCGTTCGTCGAGAAGACGGGGACGTTCACGAACACGGACCGCACGGTACAGATGGTCAACGAGGTGATGGAGCCGAAGGGCGACTCCCAGCCCGACTGGGAGATCCTCCAAGCCCTCGCGAACCGCATGGGACGGGAGTGGTCGTACGACTCGACCGCCGAGATCATGGAGGAGGTGAACTCGCTGACGCCGCTGTACGGCGGGGTGACCCACGACCGCGTCGAGTCGGAGGGCGGGCTCCAGTGGCCCTGCTGGGACGAGGACCATCCCGGAACCGAACGGCTCTACGCGGACGCGTTCAACACCGACGACGGCAAGGCCCACCTCCAGGCCGTCGGCTACAGCGAACCGGCGGAGACCCCGGACGAGGAGTACCCGTTCACGCTCACGACCGGGCGCGTCCTCTACCAGTACCACACCGGCACGATGACGCACCGCGAGGAGGGGATCATGCAGTACACGCCGAGCGACTTCATCGAGATCAACCCCGACACCGCCGCAAACTACGGGATCGAAAGCGGCGACATGGTTCGCGTCACCTCGCGCCGCGGTGAGATCGTCGTCTCCGCGCAGGTGACGGATCGGGTCGGCCCCGAGAGCGTCTTCATCCCGATCCACTTCGCCGAGAGCGCCGTCAACCGCCTCACGGACGAGGAACACCTCGATCCCGCCGCCGCGACGCCGGAGTTCAAGGTGTCCGCGGTTCGGATCGCTCCGGACGAGGGCGATCCGGAAGCCGTTACGGCCGCCGACGCCGCCGCCGGGGGTGACGACTGAGATGGCGAAACCGACCGAGAGCTACCCCGAGACGGCGACGCACGGGTCGACGAAGCGGGAGACGAACGGCGAGGGCGACGCCGCGTTACAGGAGGCGCTCTCCACGCACGGCGAGGCGCTCGCGGAGGCCGTCGACAGCACCGACGAACTCCAAGACGTCCTCTCGACGGCCGTCCTGATCGCGGCGAGCGCCGACGAGGACGAGCTCGAGCACGTCACCGCTTCGGCCGCCAACCTCGTGGCGGCCGCTGACGGCCTCTCGACCGACGGAGCGGCGACGCTCGCGACCGACCTCGGCGACAACGCCGAGGAGCTGTCCGCGTCGCTGGACACTGTTCTCGTCCTCCAGCGGGAGGGACACCTCGACGACCTCGTGGCCATCGCGACGGCGTTCACCGAGTCGCTCTCCGCGGCGGAGGTCGAGGAGCTGTCGACGACGCTCGAAGACAACGGGACCGAGATCGTCGAGGCGTTGGACCTGGTGCTCGAACTGCAGCGCGGCGGCCAACTCGAGGAGCTCGTCGATCTCGCGAACACGCTCTCGGCCCTCGAGATCGACGAGGACACCGCGGAGGGGCTGAACAACCTCCTCGGCGCCGTCGGCGAGGCGCAGCGCAGCTCCGAACGCGTCGGGGTCCTCGGCCTCCTCCGCGAGCTCCGGAGCCGCGACGCCCGCGACGGCCTCGGCTACCTCGTCGAGTTCCTGAAGGCCCAGGGACGCGGCCTCAGGCGCTGAGAGACACCGTGTCCGATCGAACGCCCGATGAGACGGTATGCCCGCTCTGCGGCGTCGGCTGCCGGTTGAAACCGACGGCCGACGAATCGCGTGCGCAGGGCGTCGCCGCCCCGGCGAACCCCGACGGGCGGCTCTGCCGGAACGGCGTCACCGCGTTCGACACGCCGGACGATCGCCTCACGACGCCGCTCGTTCGGCGAGGCGGGGAGCTGCGACCGGCGTCGTGGGAGACCGCCTACGAGCGCGTCGAAGCGTCGTTCGGATCCATCTTGCGCGCAGACGGCCCGGACGCGCTGGCGTTTCTCGGCGCGCCCCACTGCACGAACGAGGAGAACTACCTCCTCCAGAAGCTCGCCCGGATGCTCGGGACGAACAACGTCGACAACCGCTCCCGGCTCTGTCACGCCTCGACGGCGCGGATCCTCGAAGACCGGGTGGGGTGGCCGGCGACGACGAACAGCCTCGCCGGTCTCCGGGAGGCGGATGTCATCCTCGTCGCCGGGGCCAACCCCGCCGAACGACAGCCGGTCGCGTTCAACAGCTTCGTCAGGCCGGCGGTCAACGACGGGGCCACGCTCGTCCACATCGAGCCGGCCGGAAACCGGACGACACGGCTGGCCGACATCCACGTCACGCCGCGACCGGGGACGGACGCGCTGGTGTTCGACTGTCTGAGCCGGCGGCTCCTCGCGGCCGAAACCGGCGTCGATCGGTCCTTCGTCGACGCCCGGACACGGGGGTTCGAGCGGTTCGCGGCGTCGATGGCCGACGCGGAACCCGCCGCCGCCCTCACGGCCGCGGGAGTCACGGGAGAGACGATCGAAGCGGTGGCGTCCCGGCTGGCGGACGCCGACCGGATCGCCGGGCTCGTCGGGACCGGGATCGAGGGTGGCACGGGCGCGCTGAACGCGCCGGAGGCGCTGCTCAACATGCTGCTGCTGACGGGGAACGTCGGGCGACGTGGATCCGGCCTGTACGTGCTCCGCGGGCTCGCCAACGAGCAGGGCGCCGCCGACGCCGGCTGCGTCCCCGACAGGTTGCCGGGGCACCAGCCGGTGACGGCGGCGACCGCGCGCGAGCGGGTCGAGTCCGAGTGGGGCGTCGCGCCGCCGCCGACGCCCGGCAAGACGGCGACGGCGCTGCTCGAATCTTTCGGCGGGGAGATCCGGGGCGCGCTCGTGGTCGGCGAGAACCCCGCGATATCGAAACGCGACCGGGAGTGGGTGCAGCGCCGACTGGACGCGATCGATTCGCTGGTCGCCGTCGACCTCGTCGCGAACGAGACCACGCGACACGCGGACGTCGTGTTGCCGGCCGCGGCCGGAACCGAAAAGGCGGGGACCTTCACGAACCTGGAGCGCCGGATCCAGCGGAGCCGACCGGTCCAGACGCCACCGGGCGAGGCGCGCCCCGACCGGGACATACTCGCCGACCTCGGGACGCGGTTGACCGACCGCCCGTCCGCGTTCGAGTACGCGGACGCCGGAGCGGTGTTCGACGAACTGTGCCGTGTCGCGCCCACGCACGCTGGGCTCTCCGATGCGGCGATCGGGGAGGGAGGCCGCCAGTGGCCCGCCGGCGAGGGCGGGGAAGACGCCGACCCGCTCTATCGCGAGCGGTTCGAAACGCCGGACGGGTACGCGCGGTTCGGAACGGCACAGCCGTTCGTCGAGCCCGACGCGACCGACGAGCTGCGGCTGGTGACTGGCGGGCGGACCACCGACCGCTCCGCCCAGGGGCCGGCCGCCCCGGTGCTCCGGATCAATCCGAGCGACGCCGAGGAACGCGGCCTCGACGACGATGTCGACGAGGCCGCCGAAGCGCTCGTCGTCGTTTCCAACGGCGACGTGTCGGTTCGGGCCACCCCCGAGTTCGATCCGGGCGTTCGACGGGGGACGGCGTACCTCTCCGCAGACGCCGCGGATCCGCTTCTTCGTCGCGGGATCGAGGTCGTAAGCGTTCGGTCGGCCGACGCCGAGCGCTGATCGAACTCCCCGCCGGGGCGGCGGTCAGAGCGCCTCGGTGTACACTCTCACCTCGCCCTCGTTGGTGATTCCGACGTCGATGGTCGTCTTCAGCTCGCTCTGGTTCGTACAGCCTTCGAGGGCCCCGTAGAGGTGGGTGTACAGCTCCGGACGGCAGTACGCGATTTTGACGCCGGCTTCGTTCCCGTGATCGTAGACGCTGGCGACCAGATCGTCGAAGCTCGTCCCCGGGGAGACGGAGAACTGGATCGGCGATCGGATCGTCCGAGCGAGTTCCAGCGTGCGGCGCGCCTTCTCGATGTTCTGTTCCGCGGCTCGTTCGATCGCGCTGACGTTCGCGTCGGTCGTTCCCAGCCGATCCGCGACCTCCTGTTGTGTCCGCCCCTGCTCTCGGAGTTCGAGCACCGTCACCTGTCGTTCGGTCAGCGCGGTCGAGTCGGCAGAGACCATGCCGTAGTTAAACAGATGTGTTTGAGTTAAGCTTTTGGCTCAAACACTTCTGCACATCATATGGCGAATCGCTCCCCGACGACGCGACGACGGTTCCTCCTGACTGCCGGGACCGCGGCCGTCGCCGGTGTCGCGGGCTGTACGGGCGGGAGAAGCGAAGCGGGCAGTCAGTCGCCGACGATCGCTATCCTCGCGGCTGGCAGTCTGCAGAACGCGATGGCGAACGGACTCGCGCCGGCCGTCGACGTTCCGGTCGAGATCGAAGCGCACGGCTCCGCGACCGTCGCCCGAATGATCGCCGAGGGGCAGCGCGACCCCGACATCGTCTCGGTCGCCGACGTGGCCCTCTTCGAGGAGCCGCTTTCGCCGCCGTGGCACTCGGTGTTCACCAGCAACTCCGTCGTCATCGCGTACAACCCGGAGACGGACGGCGGCGCGCGCCTGGCCGAGGCCGGCTCCGAGCGCTGGTATGAACCGCTGCTCGACGGACGCGTAACGATCGGTCGCACCGATCCCGACCAGGATCCGCTCGGGTATCGCACCCTCTTCATGTTCGAGCTCGCCTCGCGGTACTACGACGACGCGCCGAACCTCAGGGAGCAGATCCCGCGACAGGACCAGATCTATCCCGAGACATCGTTGATCAGTCAGTTCGAAACCGGCTCCGTCGACGCCGCGATCGCGTACCGAAACATGGCCGTCGAACGCGACTACGAGTACATCGCACTCCCGGACCAGATCAACCTGAGCAATCCTCGGTACGCGGCGGAGTGGTATGCGACGACCTCGTACGCGCTGCCCAGCGGCCGGGAAATACGCGGCGGACTCATCAGCTACGGCTCGACCATTCGACACATGAGCGACGCTGCGGTCGCCGTGTTCGACGCCCACACGACCGGGAGCTATCTCGCGGAACACGGGTTTCTCCTCCGCGACCAGTTCCCCGCCTACACGGGCGCCGTCCCCCAGCGCGTGCGACAAACAGCAGGCCGGTCGAACGAGACGCAGTCCCGACTCGGCGGCCCAACCGAACCGCTGTCCTCAACCGTCTCGGATGTCACCGTCCTGATCTGAATGGCGGTGGGCTCGAACACGGAGCGATCGGGGACGGTGACGGTGGGATTCGACTGGCTCAGCGTCGCGCTCGTCCTCGGCGGGGTGCTCCTCCTGTACTACGTGGTGCCGTTGGTGTCGCTGTTTCTCTCGGTCCCGGCCGGGGATATTCTCGCACAGATAACCAATCCGACCGTCGTCGACGCGGCGACCACGTCGCTGCTGTCGGCGTCGGTCAGCACCGTCATCGCCACCCTGTTCGGCCTACCGCTCGCGTACTGGCTCGCGCGCACCGACGGGGCCGTGATGAAGGGCGTCCTCGCGGTCGTGATCCTCCCGTTAGTGCTCCCCCCGACGGTCGGCGGCATCGTGCTGCTCACCGTTTTCGGCCCCGGATCGCCGCTCGGGGAGGCCGCGGTTGCCGCCGGGTTCCCGCTCACGCGGTCGCTCGCCGGCGTGGTGCTCGCCCAGACATTCGTCGCGTCGCCGTTCGTGGTCGTGACCGCCAAAGCGGCGTTCGAGAGCGTCGACCAGACGCTCGAGTACGCCTCTCGATCGCTGGGGGAAGGTCGGTTGACGACCGCTCGACGCGTAACGCTACCCCTGGCCGGCCCCGGTATTCTCGCCGGCGTGACCCTCGCGTTCGCGCGGGCGATCGGCGAGTTCGGCGCGACGATGATGATGGCGTACTACCCCCGAACGATGCCGGTACAGATCTGGGTGGCGTTCATCGAGCTCGGCTTGGATAACGCGTATCCGGTGGCGATACTCCTGGTCGGGATCGCCGTCGCGGCGCTCGCGGTGCTCAACACGGTCGCGTCGAACCCATGGGAATGACGCTCGAACTTTCGCGACTGCGCAAGAGCTACGGCCAGTTCGACTTCGGCCCGGTGGACCTGACGGTCGACGACGAAGTGCTCGCCGTCTTGGGACCGTCCGGCAGCGGGAAGACGACGCTGCTCTCGCTGGTGGCCGGTATCGCGGTCCCGGACGCCGGATCGATGCGGCTCGACGGTCGCGAACTGGTCGGCCTGCCGCTCGAAGACCGGCGCGTGGGGATGGTCTTCCAGGAGGGGGCGCTCTTCCCCCATATGACCGCCCGAGAGAACATCGAGTACGCGGCTAGGGACGGCGATCGCGTCGGTTCGCTCGCGACGCTGCTCGAACTCGACGGCGTGCTGGAGCGGAAGCCCGCGACGCTCTCCGGCGGGGAGCGACAACGCGTGGCCCTCGCGCGAACGCTCGCGACCGACCCGGACGCGCTGCTCCTCGACGAGCCGCTGTCGAGCCTCGACGCACCGATCCGGAAACGGCTCCGCGACGAGCTGTATCGCCTGTTCGAGTCGCTCGATATCCCCGTTCTCTACGTCACGCACGACCAGCGCACGGCGACGGCGCTCGGCGACCGACTCGCCATCGTTCGAGACGGGGGGATCGAACAGGTTGGTCCGCCCTCGACGGTGATCACTCGACCGACGAGCCGCTTCGTCGCCCGCTTTACGGGGACCGAGAACGTCTTCGACGGAACGGTGACCGACCGACCGTCGACCGGAGCGACCGTGTCGGTCGGCGACGTTCGGCTCCAGACGACCGTTTCGGATGTGCCCGCCTCAGCCGTGACGGTCTGTATCCACCCGTCACGGATCACCGTCGAAGCCCCCGACGAAGCCGACGAGAATCGACCCGCGAACGCGGTCACGGGGACGGTCGCCCGGTGGCTGAACGAGGGGAGCGAATACCGAATCGACGTCGAGTGCGACGCCGGTTCGATCACGCTCACGACGAACGTCCGGCCGCCGACGTTCGAACGGCTCGCGCTCGCGAACGGCACGGAGCTCAGCGTGCTGATCCCGCGGGAGTCGATCCACCTGATTCCGGAGCACGAGTAGCTCCGAGCACCCCGCCGAACCCGACCGATCGCAGACGACGCACGACGCCGGTCCGACGGCCCCGCGTCGGGCGCCGTAGGGGAGAGGTGCCTACTCGATCGTGCGGAAGGCCGGATCGAAGCCGTTGAGCTCGTCGATCCGCTCTTGGATCTGTCCGCGGATCCGGTTGACCTCCCTGCGTAAATCCTCCAGCGCGGCTTCCGTCCCGGCCGTGCTGCTGGTCTCGATCGCGACGATCTTCGAGGTCAACCTGAAGTAGCGCTGGAGTTCGTCGTCCAACTGCGACCGCAGCTGGAGCTCGTTGACGGTCTCCCGAAGCTCGGCCTTCGTCAGCGGCTTCGTGAGGTACTCGTCGCAGGGGATGTCGACCAGATCGCAGCCGGGTTCGGTGCTGGTGAGCATCGCCTTTTGGTCTTCGATGTCCCGCTCGTTCATCTTCTGAATGACCGTCGACCCCGGAATGTCCGGCATTCGGCGGTCGAGGATCACGACGCTGACCTCCGAGTCGTACCACGTGAGCGCGCCGGACCCCGAGTTGGACGTCCGGACGTCGTACTCCGGCTCGAGCCACCGCGAGTACGTCGCGGCGAGGTCTCTGTCGTCCTCTACCACCAGCACCGTCGGATCTGCGGAGTCGGATTCGTTTGACATAGTCGTGAACCCCCGTGATCTGGGCTCGGAGCGTCCCGGAGCGGTCTCGGAGCGTCGCCTTCGATCGGAGTCGTCTGCGGACACGCGTTCGTGCCCCTCTACCACGGGATGTCGCCAGCGAAGCGATATAAACCGTCGACCAATTCCCGGCCCGATCGCGGCGGAGCGGTCGGACGCGGGCCCGCGGAGTCCGACCGGATTTACGGGGTGGGGGCTCGTAGGTCGAGGCGACCGATGGAGTACGACGCGCTCCGCTCCCGCCTGACGGGAGGGCTCGACTACCGCGACGTGATCGCCCTCCCGGACGGGAGCGTCGACCGATACTACGGCGTCGCCGACGCGACCGGCGAGCGGATCCGAACGCTCCCGGCGTTTGTCGACCGCCTCTCCGGCGGGGTGCGGTCGCTGAAACTGGTCTCCGAGGCGGTCCGACCGGGAGGGCAGGCGGTGAACGCGGCCCGGCAGGCGTCGGTTCTCGGCCCCGACGTGACGCTGTACGGCCACCTCGACGACCCCCATCTCGGGTCGTTCCCCTTTCGGACGATCTCGATGGGCGCGCCCGCGACGGTCCAGGTGCTCTCCTTCGACGAGGAGGAGATGATGCTCGCCGTCGAGTCCGAGGATATCCGAGAGTGGCGCATCGAGGACCTCTTCGCGGCGGTGCGCACGGAGCCGGACGCGTGGCTCTCCGACGAGGTGGTCGTCCTCCAGAACTGGGTCGGCGTCGACGGGATGACGGACGCCATCGGAACGCTCGCCGACCTCGACCTCGGCGCGGCGACGGTCGTCTTCGACCCGGGAGACGTGACCGCCTCCAGCGCGGAGCCGCTCAGGGCGCTCTGCCGGGCGCTGGGTGCTCTCGCCGCCGAGACCGAGGTCGTCCTGACGGCGAACGACCGGGAGATCGGTCGCCTCGCAGCGGTTCTCGGCGTCGAGGCGACCGGGACGGAGAGAGAGCTGGCCCTCCGCGACCGTTTGGGTATCGACGCCGTCGTCCTCCACGACGAGCGCCGCGCCGCGGCCGCGACCGACGAGCTGACCGTGGTCCAGAACTTCGAGGCCGAGCGCGTCCGTCGGCGGACGGGCGCTGGCGACCGATTCGACGGCGCGCTCGCGACGGGGATCGCGGCGGGCCTCCCGTGGGGGGAGTGCCTCGCGCTCGGCAACGCGTGCGCGACCTACTTCGTCGAGCAGGGGGAGACGGCGACGCGCGATGACGTCCGCGAGCTGCTCGACCGTCGGAGCGACCGGTGAGCCGACTCGCCCGCGCGGATCACGCTTCGTCGCCGTGGACGACGGTCACCGGGACCGGCGCCCGGCGGAGCACCGTCTCGGCGACGCTTCCGAGGGCGATCCGCGAGAGGCCCGTGCGACCGTGGCTCCCCATGACGATCTGATCGGCGTCTCGCTCCTCGGCGGCGTCGACGATGGCCCGAGCCGGCGGTCCGATCTTCGATCCGACCTCCGCGCTGACGTCGGCGTCCCTGACGCGCCGTTCGGCGGCTCCGAGGATCGCTTCGCTCTGCGTTTGAGCGGCCGCGATGCGCTGCGACCAGAACTCCTCGGTGACGGCCTCCGGGCTGCTGTCGAGGGCCGTCTCCAAGGGGTTGATCACGTGGAAGAGCACGTGGTGGGCGTCCGGGAACGTCTCGAAGGCGAACGACACCGCTGCGTCGGCGGGATCGGAGCCGTCGATCGGCACGAGGACGGTTTCGGACACGGGCCGGTGTGTGACCGACGGAGGCTTCACTCGTCGCCCTAATCGCCGCCGTCGGGCGCGCTGAGACGCGCGACGGTCAGGGTCGTGTTAGGCTCGCTAATTATGTGGGTCGGACGGAAATTCGGAGACGATCGAGGCATGTTCAACGACGAGACATCCGGGGGGACCACCGATCGACACATGTTCGAGGACAAGACGTCCGCGGGAAAGCGCCTCGCCGAACGGTTCGTCGATCACGATCTCCGGCCCGATACCGTGTTCGCCGTCCCGACGGGGGGCGTGGCCGTGGCCGAACCGATCGCCGACCGGTTCAACGCCGATCTGGGGCTCCTCGTGGCCGAGCCGGTCCGACCGCCGTCGGAGGACATCCCGCTCGGCGCCGTGACCGACACCGGGTCGACCTGGATCGACGGCCGGCTGGTCGAGGCGTTCGACGTCGACAAGGAGAAGCTGGAGGTCGAAAAGCAGCGGGCGTTCCGGGAGGCGCGGAACAAACACGAGACGTTCGACGAGATCGGCAGCGACCCGACGCCCGAGGGGGTCGTCGCCATCGTCGACGACGGGATCGTCACCGGCACGACGATGAAGGCCTGTACGACGGCGATGGCCGAGGTCGCCGACACCTACACCATCGCGGCCGCCCCGGTGGGCGCCCCCGACTCCGTGGCCGAGCTCCACGCCATCGCCGATGACGTCTTGGTGGAAGAGGACCCGCCGTCGTTCAAGCTCCTCGAACAGTTCTACGAGAGCTTCGACCCGGCGGTCGTCCCCCAGTGGTCGGAGTAGGCGGCGGTTCCCGCCCCCGGCGCGACGTCCCCAGGCGATCACTCGCCGACCCCCCACTCCTCGTCGACAGCGTCGAGACGGACTCCAGCTCTGTGCCAAGAACCCCCACGTCGATCGACCGGGTGTTCGTCGGGTGACGTTCTGGCACGCGGTCGGGGCCGTCGTCGGGCTCGCGTGCCTGATCTACGGCGGCGAACGGGCGGTGGAGGCCGCGGTCACCGTGGCGATGGCGTTCGGCCTGCCGACGCTCCTCGTCGGCGGGACGCTCGTCGCCGTCGGGAGTTCGATCCCGGAGATAACGACGGCCGTGTACGCCGGGCTGTACGGCGCCGGCGACTTCGTCGTCAGCCACATCATCGGCTCGATCACGTCACAGATCACCCTCGGCGTCGGCATCGTCGCGCTGCTCTCGCCGCTCCGACTGGAGCGGGGTGAGGTTCGGTTCTACGGGACCGGAATGATCCTCGCGATGGCGCTGATGCTCGCGGCCATCAGCTCGGGGGCGGTCTCTCGCGTCCAGGGCGGGGGGCTCGTCGCGGCCTACCTCTGCTTTCTGGGGGTCCGGCTTCGGGGGGAGAGCCACGCCGCGCTGGTCGAGCGTCACGCGGGCGGCGACCGCTCGCTTCCGCAGGCGGCGGGCTGGATCGTCGTCGGCTTCGCCCTCGTCGCCGTCGGCGGGCACCTCCTCGTCGTCCACAGCAAGGCGCTCGCCGTCGCGCTCGGGGTTCCGGAGTACCTCTTGGGGCTCGTCACGGGCCTCGGAACGACCGCGCCCGAGATCGCCATCGCCGCACTCGCCATCGACCGCGGCGAGGCCGACATCGCCGTCGGGACGCTGTTCGGCAGCAACGTGACCGACCCGCTGTTCTCGCTGGGCGCGGGCGCCCTCGTCGGCGGGATCGCGGTCGACCGCGTCGGCCCGACGGTCGCGTCCGCCGGCTACACGATCGCCGCGTCGGTCGTCGTCGTCGGGCTCTTCTACCTGAACGGCGGGATCGACAGGCGGGCGGCCGTGGGCTGTATCGCGATGTACGTCCCGACGTTCCTGCTGTGAGCGGGACGGCCGCGATCACTCCTCGCGCTGCGGCCGCTCGTCCTCGGAGAACTTCCCGGTCTCGGCGAAGAACGTCTCGATCAGCTCTTTCTGTGCGCCTCGGAGGTGCTCGTGGAGTGTCGGCGGCGCCACGTCGAGAGAGTTCGCGATCTCCTTGGCCGTCGACTCCCGCGGCCAGTCGAAGTACCCCGCCGAGTAGACGGCCTCGAGAACGGAGTACTGGCGGTCAGTGAGCCGGTTCTCCAGCGACTGACGGAAGTCCTCGACCGACTGGACGTCGCGTTCGGTCTCGCGCTTCGCGACGAGGTCGACGTCGTCGAACCGCGTCTCGATCGCTTCGACGACCGTCCGCACGTCGACCTCGGGCGCGACCGTCGCCGTGAGGTGGCCGTGGCCCGCTTCGGCGTACATCGACTCGACGGAGGCGCCGGCCTCGATCAGCGAGAGGACGATCGTCGAGTCCGCGATCCGGAGCTCACAGAGGTTCTCGTCGCCCGAGTCCCCGATGCCGCGGACGATCTGGACCGCGGGGAACTCCGTGGCGGCGTCGAGGAAGGATTCCGTCGACGCGCCGGTGACTTCGAGGTAGGAGATGAGCTCTCCGTCAGCGGCCGGGACGAACCCCTTCAGGTCGATGCGGGAGTCGGTCTCTCGGGAGAGCGCGACGAAGACGTCGTCGGGGTCTTGGATGTCAAACTCCAGTTCGACGACGGTGTCCGAGAGGATCAGCTTCTTCGTCTCGACCGAGTGGATCGCGTGTGCGATGCTGTCTCCGAGCTCCGACAACACCGAGACCTCTCGGTCGTCGAAGAGGTCCTCTCGGTCGGTGTACACGTTCAGAACGCCGTAGACGGTGTCTTGGTAGCAGATCGGAACGATCGCGCCGGCGGAGATCTGCTGGTCGTCGGCCGAGAGCCCGAGCGGTTCGAGCAGCTGCGCCCTGTCGTCGGCGGTGAGGTCGTCGACCACCTGCACCTCGCCGGTGTCGACGGCGGCGCGGCGAGATACCCGGGTGTCGTCTGCTGGAAACTGACGGTGTAGTCGCCGATCCACGCCAGTTCGTAGGGGTCGGACTCGACGAGCCGCTCGCAGACGGTCCGTTCGATCTCCTCGCGCTCGGAGGCGACGACGAGCTCCTTGTCGATTTCGCGGATGATGGAGGTGAGCCGTTGGAGCCGCTCGAGCCGGGACTTCAGCTCGCTGACCCGCTCCGACTCCGTGGCGCGTTCGGCCTCCGTCTGGAGTTCGGCCGCGGCCTCGGAGTCGCGGAGGTTCTCTTCGTCCCGCGACGCCAGCGCCTCCGCCTTGGACTCCATCGCGAAGAGGTCCCGAGCGTCCGGCTCGAACCCCCGCCGGAGCAGGAGTTCGTCGACGGTGTCTTGAAGCTTCTTCTGCGTGATCGGTTTGACGAGGTACTCGTCGAACTTCAGGTCGATAATGTCGGTGTCGGGCTCGACGGCGGTGAGCATCGCCACCGGGCAGTCGATACCCTGCTCCCTGATATCCTCCAGGATCTTGTCGCCCGGGATGCCTGGCATCCGGCGGTCGAGCAGGACGAGGTCGAGGTCGTCGTCGATGCGCTTGCGCGCCTGGACCCCGCTGTATCTGATCTCGACGTCGTACTCGTCGGGCAGCCACATCGCGTAGGTGTCCGCGAGGTCCTTGTCGTCGTCGACGATCAGTATCGTCGGCGCCTCGGCGGAATCATTCGCCGACGCCGCGGCGATGGATTCACTCATACCGACCCCCGCCCGCGCGTCGCCACACCCGATACAGGAGTAATATGCCAGATAGATCGTCGCTGACTCGGGTGTCTATTCGTGAGTTCGATCATTCTTTTAGAGAGAGTGGAATATTATCATATAAAACCTTTAGCCTAATTGGCGCCGAAGTCGGCGGCGAGAAACGGCCGCGCGCCGTTAACAGAGTAGGCCCCCGTTCGATAACGTCGCCGCCGAGACATCCCCCCGCCGATGACCGACGATCCATACCATCCCGAACCGCCGTTCGTGTACGAGTGCGCCGACTGCGAGAGCCGCTTCGAGGCCGACGACATCTCGGGGTTGGAGCCGACGGACGAGCTGGTCGAGTGCCCCGACTGCGGCGGCGATCTGTGGAACCTCACGACCCCCTCGCGGGAGTGATCCGCGGTCGGGGTCGGCTCCGAGAGGAAGCGTGAGCCGCCGTCGCGACCGGGCCACTCGCTACGGGAATCGCATCGATCGGGCTCTCACTCGGCCAGCGGCGCGGCCAAGACCGGGACCTCGCTCTCCCGAACCGTCCGCTCCGTCACGCTGCCGAGGAAGAGCCGCTTGACGCCCTCCCTCCCGTGGGTCCCCATCGCGATGAGGTCGGCGTCGCGGTCGTCGGCGTAGTCGCGGATGGCCGTCTGCGGAGTCCCCTCGACCACCGCCGACTCGCACGGGACCCCGCGCGCTTCGGCCCGCTCGCAGACCGCCTCGACGTGGTGCTCGCGCTGCGCTTCCAGCGAACTGACGAGATCGGAAATGGCGACGCCGCCCTCGCTGACCGCGGCCAGCGACTGCACGTCGACGACGGCGAGGGCGTGGACGGTCGCGTCGTACGCGTCCGCGACCGCGCAGGCGTGCTCCGCCGCGCGCTCCGAGCCGGGCGAGCCGTCGGTCGGAACCACGATGTCGTCGATATCGGCGCCGGCCGCCTCGACGCCGGGGATGGTCAGCACCGGGATCTCGAGGGTCCGGAGGGTGCGCTCGGTGACGCTCCCGAGCAGCAGTCTGTCGATCCCCGTCCGACCGTGGGTCCCCATCGCGACGAGGTCGGCGCCGACCCGGTCGGCGTGGGCCGCGATCTCCGTGTGGGCCACCCCCGACTCGATCGCGGTCTCACAGGGGACGTCCGCCTTCGACGCAGTGGCCGCCGCGCGGTCGAGCGTCTGCAGCCACTGACTGCTGAGGTCGTCGCGACCGGGAGCGTCCGGCAGCGACTCGGTGGGCGAGCTGTCCGAGGGCTCCACCACCGCGAGCAGCGAGACGTCGGCGTCGAAGGTGTCTGCCAACTGTACAGCCGTCTCAGCGGCGGCCTGCGCCGGAGCGCTGCCGTCGACCGGAACGACGATCGTATCGTACATCTCCTCAGTCGGCACGCTCGCCGGGCGCGCTCAAAAAGGGCTCACCTATCCTCCTTCAGCCGACCGCGTTAGCGCGACTCGGCTCGGTCGAACCGCAGGCGGAAGACGGCGCCCTCGGGGTCGTTGTCGTCGACTTCGATGTCGCCGCCGTAAGAGGAGATGATCTCCTTGACGAGGTGGAGGCCGAAGCCGGAGCCCGGGTCCTCGAACTCCTTGGTCGTCCGGTCGAACACGGTCGACTTGCGCTCGTCGGGGATCCCCGGCCCGTCGTCGGCGACGGACACCACGACCGACTCGTCGTCGACCGTCGCGTCGACCCACACCGCCGGGTCGGTGTCGGCGTTGTGCTGCACCGCGTTGATCAGGACGTTGTCGAGGACCTCGCCGAGCAGGTCGTCGGCCACGATGTCGACCGACGGGGCCGATTCGAGGTGGTAGGTGGCCCCGGGATACGTCTGCTGGGCGCGAGCGACGCGGCGTTCGAGCACCGATCCGAGGTCGCAGGGTCTGAGCTGCTGGTCCTCGCCGCGCCCGATCACGTCGGTTACTCGCCGCACCGTCTCGACGAACTCGATCATCTCCTGGGTGCGCTGGGTCGCGGTCTCCAAGTCAGACGAGACCTCGTAGTCGACCCGGCCGTCGAGCAGATCGAGGCGCGCCTTCACCACGTTGAGGCTGTTGAGGAGGTTATGACGCAGCAGGCGGTTCATAAACTCCAGGCGGTTTCGCTCCTGCTGGAGCTCGCGGTCGCGCTCGACCGACTCCAGCGCGTAGGCGATGATCGAGCCGAGACGCTGTAACGCCTCTTGCTCCTCGTCGTCGAATGCGTTCGCCCGGTGAGAGTAGAGGTTGAGCGTCCCGTAGAGGCTGTCGTTGACGATGGGCACCGCCGCCGACGAACGGTAGCCGAACTCCCGTGCGTGGGTCTGCCAAGGCTCGTATCGGTCCTCGGACAAGACGTCTTGGACCGTCTGTACCTCTCCGGTCAGGAACGCCTGCGCGGTCGGCCCCTCGGTCGTCGGTCCCTCATCGAGCCGGATCGTGGTGTCGTCGAGGTATCCCTCGACGCCGGCCTCGGCACTCACTCGCACCTCGTCGTCCTCCGCGGTCCCGATCCACGCGAACTCGTAGGAGCCCGAGGAAGCGAGCCGTTCGCAGACGAGCTCTTCGATGTCTGAGTGGGAAGATAACCCGAACATCGACTCCGCGAGGCTGTGCACGAGCAGGTTCAGGTCGTTGAACGCCGACAGCCGCTCGTGCTGGTCGCGGAGCATCTGCTCGCGCTCGACCCGGTTGAACGCGGCAGCGACGGCGGTCGAGACGATTTCGAGCAGCTGCCGCGTCCGCTCGTCGAACGCGCCGACTGCCGGTGAGCCGGCGACGAGGACGCCGCGGTTGCCGACCGGCGAGAGGACGGCCGACCGGAGGTCGGCATCCCGATCGAAGTCGTCGTACTCGGGCGTGTTACGGATGTCGTCGATCCGGCGGCTCTCGTCCTCGACGAACGCCGACCCGACGACGGTCTCCGACTGGAGCGTGAGTTCGGGGAGCTCGAAGTCCAGGATGTCGGCGCTGTCGGAGGCGGTTCGGGGCGCGAGGACGCCCTCCGCGGCGTCGTAGTCGAAGTACCACGCCGCGGGCGCGTCCAGGACGTTGCGGACGGCCCGCATCGCGGTCTCGGCCACCGTCTCCTCGGAGTCGGCCCGGAACAGTTCGCTTGTGACCCCGTGGAGCGACACCAGCCGCTCTTCGAACAGCTTGCGCTGCGTGATATCCCTGACGACGCCGCAGCGGCCGATACCCTCTTGGAACTCGAGGGGCTCCAACCGGGCCTCGACCGGGAGGTCGGCGCCCGCCTTCGTGTGCAGCGTCAGTTCGACTTTCGCCTCGTCGCGGCCCTCGTTGATGATCTCCTCGGCGAGCCGCTCGGCCTTCGAGGAGACGGTTTCGTCCTTGAGGACGGTCACGGGTTGACCGAGGAGGTCCGTGCGATCGTAGCCGGTCAACTCACAGAACGCGTCGTTGACCATGATGAAGCGGTTGTTTTGGTCGACCGCGTAGACGCCGTCGTTGGTCGTTTCGACGACGCGCTCGTACAGTTCGAGATCGCGCACGCGCTCCTTGCGCTCGGTGATGTCCTGGGCGGCGCCTCGGAGTTTCGTGACCTCGCCGTCCGCCGTCACCGGCACGCCCTGCACGTGGAGCCACCGGGTCTCGCCGTCGCCGACGACGAATCGCGCTTCGATATCGAAGGGCTCGGCCGATTCGATCGCCTCCGTAACGGCGTCTTCGGCGAGCGGTCGGTCGTCCTCGTGGCAGAGATCGAAGGAGTCGTCCAGCGACGGCTCCTCCTCGACGTCCACGCCGAGGAGGTCGAAGAGGTGGTTCGACCAGAACATCTCCAGCGTCTCGGCATCGATCTCCCAGCCGGCGACGTCGGCGATCCGCTCGGCCTGTTCGAGCAGTTCCCGCGTCCGGGCGAGTTCCCGCTCGCGCTCTCGCTGTTCCGTGACGTCGCGGACCACGCCGACCCGGTCACCGCTCGGCAGCAGCGAGAACGTCGCGACGGCGGAGAACGTCTCGCCGTCGGCCCGTTCGAGCGTCGCCTCCAGACTCGCCGAGGAGCGCGCCCCCTCCCGTAGCTCCGCTTCGAACGCGGCCGCGGTCTCGGCGGCCTCTTCGTCGGCGACCATCGTGACGTCGTTTCCGAGCAGCTCCGCCTCCGAGTAGCCGACCATCTCGGTGTAGGAGCGGTTGACCATCTGGAAGACGCCATCCTCGTCGACGACGTAGATGCCCTCCTGGGCCGTCTCGACGATCCCCTCGTAGCGCTCGAGTTCCCGCTCGCGCTCGACCCGGTCCGTCACGTCCCGGAAGTACACGGAAAGCCCGGTTTCCGACGGGTAGGCGCTGACCTCGAACCACGTGTCCAGCGGCGGGTAGTACTCCTCGAAGGAGACCGACTCCTGTTCGTTCATCGCGTGTTCGTACTCGCGCTGGAAGCTCGTTCCGGTGGCCTCGCTGAACTCGTCCCAGAGGACCGCGCCGACGACGGCGTCGCGATCGACTTCGAGCATCTCGGCCGCGCGGGCGTTGAGATAGGTGAACCGCCACTCTTCGTCGATCGCGAAGAACGCGTCCTCGATCCGCTCTAACACCTCTTTCGGGTCGGCGGAGACGAAAGACATTAGATATCTCGTCTATCTCGAACCGGTGATTTATTGTTTACGCCCAGGAACGCCGTTTCCGCGTTTTTACCTCGCCGACCCCGCGTGCAGTCATGCGGTTTCACCGATGTCTGCGGGCCGCTGGGGCGGAAGCGGCGGGACACCGGGGAGCGCGAGGGATTAGGTCGGGTTATTATCTGTGCCATCAGGAAAGGTTCCCGCATAATGGGCCCACCTTCGGGGGGGAGACTTCGCCGGTGGCTCGCCGGCGGGAGCATCAGCCTTCTCGGAGCGATTCTGCTCGTCATTCCGCTGTACGACGTCTGGGACGACTTCACCGCCCTGTCGTGGAGCATCGCTTTGACGCTGGTCGAGAACGCCCTGTTTTTCCTGCTCGCGGGCGGGCTCGTGACCGGCGGGATCTGGCTGATCCGGACCGATTGGGAGACGGAGCAGGTCACGACGGTCGCGCGTCGCACCCTGCTGACGGCGTTCGCCGTGACGTTCGTGCTCGCGTGGGCGATGGCGCTCCAGTGGTATATCCTCGGGCGTCTCAAACCCATCGTGTTGGCGCTCGACGGCGTTCTCGTCGGGGCGACGGCGTCGTTCGCCCTCAGCGTCTCGACCGTCCGGAACAACATCTTCCAGGAGCAGATCAGCCGCGAGCAGGAGCTGAACGAGCGGCTGGAACTGCTCTACGAGGACGCCAGCAGGCTCGCGTCGGCGACGTCACACGAGGAGGCGTACGAGGTCCTCGAAGAGGCGATCGCGAGTGCCGTCCCCGGAACTCCGTTTCGCGTCGTCGTCGACGGCGACGTGGTCATCGAGCACGACACGTCACCAGACCCGAGCGAGCGTTCCGAGCCCGCCCAGACGGTCGCGATCGGCGACCGCGGGCGGATCGACCTCTGCTCGGAACGCCTCGAGAGCCACGAGCTCTCGACCGCGGAGCTGTTCGGCTCCTACGTCGGTGACACGATCCAGCGCATCGAGCGCGAGGAGCGCGTCCGGGAGGAGCGGAACGTGCTGGAGTTCGTCAACCGGACCCTCCGGCACGACCTGATCGGCGACATCTCGCTCGTCCAGGCGCGGCTCAGGATGCTCGACCGGAACGTCGAGTTCGAAGCCGACGTTCACGAGGAGCACCTCGCGGTCGCGATGGACCGGACGGAGGAGATGGAGGAGTTCGTTCGGACGATGCGGACGTACATGCAGTCGGTGTTGAACGAGGAGCACGACCTGACCACCGTCGCCCTCGAACCGGTCATCGACGAACAGATCGAGGCGATAGAGGAGGCGTATCCGACGGTCGAGGTCGAGAAACGAGATATTCCGGAGGGATCCGTCCGCGCTGACGACCTGCTCGACCGGGTGCTCGCGAACCTGTTCGAGAACGCCGTCGAGCACAACGACGCCTCGCCGCCCCGCGTGGTCATCGACGGAGAGCGCGCGGGCGACGTCCTGCGGCTTCGCGTCGCCGACAACGGCCCCGGCATCTCGGCGTCCCGTCGAGAGTCCGTCTTCGCCCAGGAGGAACGCGGAGCCAACAGCGACGGAACCGGGTTCGGACTCTACCTCGTCAAAGACATCATCGAGGGGTACGGCGGAACGGTGCGCGTCCGCGACAACGATCCGCGCGGCGCCGTGTTCGAACTGGAGTTCCCGATCGCCGACGGGGAGTGACTCCCGAACTTCTGGGCGGTTCGGGGCATCACCCGGTACGGCGGCGGCTGGCGCCGAAGTGGGAAGGGATCCCGCGAAAGGGAAGAGAGAGGGAGAGGGGGTGGGTGGGGTTCGGCCCCGTCGCGATCCCCCGGCGGTGTCACGACCGTGAGGACCGTCCGGGAACCAGACGGCGGGTTGGGTGCCTTGACACAGCGTTGCCG
>NZ_NHOA01000119.1 GCF_002727125.1 Halorubrum persicum | reverse complement strand
GGCGCGCAGAGAGAGCCGCGACTGTCGAACAGGGGTTTAAGGTTCGTTGCGGGAGAAGTCCACGTGCCAGCCCGGGACGGTTGGCAGTCGGTGGTGCGCGAACACCATCGGCACGTGGCCCCGCTGCGACGGGGCCTTTTCATCAGGGTGTGACTGTTCTGTTAAGAAGACTTGTCGAGCGTCAGATGATAAAGCTACCGGCGACCGGGTGTCCCTGCCTGCCGCGGCGGGACTGCTCGCGGACCCCCCGCGGGGAGGGGCCGCGCGAGCTTCCCCGTCCGGGGCGGGCGGGGACTGCCCGCAGTGCGGGCTAGTCGTCGGTACCGGTCGCGAGCCGAAACCGATGGTTTCGGCAGGAAGAGGCGTTTACAGAGTTAGTCTCCTTGGAAGGCCGAGGAGACCATCCGCTCAAGCGGATGGGTCGGTGGCACCGGTGGGTGGAGGAACCGAAGCGCCACCACCCGAGTCGTTCCCGGTCGAGGAACCGTCGGCCTCAGAGGGACGAGGGTCGAGGACGGGAGAGCCAGCAGTGACGGTATAGTAGGTGACAGAACCGCCGTGAGAGGCGTCATCAACCTTGATGAGCCCGAGAGAGAGAAGCTTCTCCACGTTGTACTGGGCGGAACTGACCGGGATGTCCAGCTGATCAGAGATCTCGGTGAGGCTGAGCCGAGGGGCTCGGTGGAGCAGGAGGAGGATGAGGCGACGGTACTCGTTCGAGTAGGCCTTCGCGAGCCGGCGGAACCGAGGACTGTCGAGGTGGACTCGATCAGTCATCGTCGCGAGCCTCCAGACAGGAAGCTAGCTGACTGCTCTTCTTGCTCTTGACGACGCCCTCACCGACTGAACGGCTGAACGGACCACCTTCCCAGTCGTCGGCCTCTCGCGGGTCCGGTAGGTCCCGCTCGGGGCAGTCGAGGAGGTGGCCGTACTCGGTCCCGTTCGACTGGTTGCGGGTACAGCGAGCGCCGCAGGCGTGGCACCAGAACTCGCCGGGACCGTCCGCCGTGAGCGTGGTGCCGGTGTTGAGGTCTTGCGCTTCCGTGGAGTCTATACCGCCGTCGTCGGTAGTGTCAGGTGCTGACATGGTTGCTTGGTGACCGTGTGAGCATCGGGCCGGTGCTGGGACACCGGCCTTCGCGGCGCGTGCCCGATGCGAGGTGCCTCGCCCTTCCGGGGTCATCGGCGAGGTCGTCGATCAGTCCGGCGGGTCGAGCCCCGCAGTCGTGAACCGGTCGACACCTCCGTTCTCTGGGTCCGCTGGGCGGAACTCGCCGTCTACCTCGATACCGACTACTGACCAGTCTGTGCCCGGCTCTCGCGCCTCTGTCGCCATGTACGACTGTGCCCCGTTCGACGGCCTCCAGCGTTGTCGACCGGTGGCCCAGAGGAGCGCGTTCGCGGCTTGGACGTGTTCCGGCTGGTCAAGCGGGTCGTCGCCGTAGGTGCCCAGGTACTCAGCGAGGTAGATCGCGAGCTCGTCGAGCGAGTCGTCGTCGGTGCGGTCGCCGCCGGCGTGCCGGACCGAGACAGTCGAGTCGTCGTCGAGGTCGTGCGCGTCCCACTCCGCGAGGTCGCAGTTGCGGACGTGCGCCTCGATCGGCTCGGCGAGGGTCGAGGTCCGAACGGGGCCGTCGACGAACACCGCCATGTGGATGTGGAAGTAGCCGCTCTGGTGCGGTTCGAGGATAGCGAGCCGTTCGTACCGGCGACCGTCGAGAGCGCGGTCGAGAGCGCGCCGTACGGCTTCCCACGAGGAGAGGAGCCCGTCGAGGTGGTCGACCGGCGGGAGGGGCCGACCGTCGTCGTCGGTGGACGACGCCGTGAACGTCAGCATCGCCGTGTGGAGCCGTTTGCCGTACTCCTCCGAGATGCCCCGTTCGAGGTCCTTCAGCTTCGCGTACTGCTTGTCGGCGTACTCCGGGTCGAACCGGTGCGGCTTCGAGCCGCTGGCGCGGTTCCCCGAGACGTCTTCGAAGACCGTCTCCACGTCCTCCTTGTCGCGGATGTACGAACCCCACGCGTCGGTGGCGCCCTTCCACGAGATCGGCGCGTCGTCGAGGTCGTGCCAGTCGCGGACCTCCTGTCGGAGGGTGACTCCGTTCCGTTCCGTGAGGGGGCGGAATCGAGAAGGCGGGGCAGACGCCGTCTCGCGACCGTTTTGTTCGTCTGCCCGGTTAGTCTTGGAAAGCCGAGAAGCGCCCCAGTCTGGGGCGTGCGCACCGACCAGCGTGGTCGGTTCCGTCGTCACCGTGACCACCTCGACCGGGTGAGTCGAGACCGCCGCTCGTTCGGCTCCCGTTCGGTCGCCGATGCGGTCGGCCTTCCGTTGCGAGGGGCAAGCCCCTCGGACGGCTGGTCGAGGCGGTGCGCGGCGCCGCGGGCGGCGCCGCCGCGTTCCGGGCTGCTCGCCTCCGGCTGCGCTGCCGGGCGGACCGCCTCTCCCGGTGCCTCCCTCCCGGCGGAGGTGTAGCGTGTTGGACCGTCAGAGCCGACAGCA
>NZ_NHOA01000134.1 GCF_002727125.1 Halorubrum persicum | reverse complement strand
ATCTCCTACAGAAGAGCGCTCACACAAAATCTCTTACCGCATACCTTCGATTGGCACGATTTGAGCGCTCACGATCAGGCTTAATTTAATCCTATTGTATTCTATCAATCTATAATTTAGTAAGAGCGCGTTCAAAACAAAATTGAAATAATATCTGTCTTCTCAACTAGAAACATAACTGAATTTATATAAAATAAGTTATTTTATCCATATCGGCCATCCATGGTCGGCATTAAGTAGATCTCGTATCAGTTGAACACGATTACAGATCTATGTCGAGAGATTCCTCATCGTGATCTCCTCATCGTCCATTCAATCACTTCTCGATTGTCCATGTGTAGTGATTACTTATCTAGGTATCCTTCTATGTGGCATCCACATGCGACGCGGCTACAGCACACTGCTCGCCGTGGTATCTTTCGGAGTCGTATTGCTGTTTATCGTCTCCACCGGCGCAGTCGTTCTCGACGGCCCCACCGATCCCATCACCGACGACGTCGCCCTCCAACCCGGCGACAACCCCTACGCCTACCTCGACGAGGACGGCGAGCTCGCGATCGACATCAGCGAGGACAACCCCCGGACCGACGCCGAGGGGGTCAACCTGGACGCGTTCGCCACCCAGGACGCGCTCTTCTACATCACCTACGACGGGAACGCGTCCGCCGAGGCGTGGATCGAACACGAGGGGGTGGGCGTCACCTTCGTCGTCGACGGCGAGTCGGTCGAGAGCCCCGACGACGCCGCGCGGCTCGCGCCCGAGGACGACGCCGTCCCGGTCGGCGTCGAGATCGACACCCGCGTCGCCGAGATCGCGCCGGGCGACCGACTCATCGACGAGATTTCGGTCCACGCGCGGCCTGTCGAGCCGGAGGAGCCGGACGCTGTCGACGACGCTCCCAGCGCCACGGGCGGCCCCGTCGTGTCGATGGAGCGCCCGACTCCGGCCGTCCGCGAGATCGAGGTGCGGTCGATCGTCGGGGGCGCCGACACCGACCTCGACCTCGACGGCCTCCACGTCGGCGACCTCGGAGTCCGGCTCGACACGCTGACGTTCGTCCGGGCCGCGCCCGGCGACGCGAGCCTCGTGGTGCGCGGAACGACCGAAGCACCGACCGGATCCGCAGACACCGAATCACTCCGGTCGCTCCCGCCCGGCGTCGACCCGCTCGGCTACTACACGGTCACGTTCGCGGAGGGCGACCAACCGATCGAGGAGGCCACCGCGACGCTCGCGGTCGATCGCGAGCGCCTGGCGGCCGCGGGCGTCGCCCTGGGACGGCTCGCCGTCTACCGGGAGACCGACACCGGCTGGGAGCGGGCTGAGACGAGCGTCGTCGACGCGAGCGGGGACGCGGTGCGGATCGAGGCCGTTTCCGCGGGGTCATCCGCGTTCGCTGTCGCGGCGGAGCGCCCGGCGCTCGTCCCCGCGGAGATCGCACTCTCGACCGAGACCGTCGCGCCCGGCGAGGCGGCGACGCTCGATCTGACGCTGTCGAACGACGGACCCGCCTCCGCCGAGAACGCCGAGATCCGGATCGAGACCGCAGGCGACGCGCGAACCGTTTCCGAGGGGCCGGTCGTGATCGACGCGGCTCCGGGCGCGGAGGGGACGGCGACGGTCACCGTGCGGTTCGACGATCCGGGCACCTACGACCTCGTGCTCGCGGGCGACGCGCTCGCCGAGCCCGCGGCTGCGGGCACGATCACCGTGACGGAGCCGGAGAGATCCGGTGCGGTCGGTTCTGAGGGAGGCGCGGGCCGCGGCGACGGCTCGAGCTCCGGCGGCACGGCGGGCGGGGGGGAGCCACCGGGTGACGAAGCGGGCGACGGGACCAGTGAGACCGCGCCGACGGAGCCCGCTGAACTCGACCTCGCTGACCTCGCCGGACNNGTCCGGCGCGCACCGCGCTGACCGCTGGAACGACGAGCGAACGGGTACCGACGGACCGATCGCTGGGCGGACGAGCGAATGAGAGAGGAAGTAAACCGAAGAGAGATCCGTGGCGGCCGCCGAACAGCCGGGCCCTACGCCCCGCCGTCGGTGTACGCCCAGTCGTCGAGGACGCGCTCGGCGGTCGCATTCGCCTCGGCGGGGCTGGGGCAGTCCCCGCCGACGACCTCGTCGGCGAGGTCGCAGGCGAGCGCGTAGACGGCCGAGCCGTCGGCGCGCTCGGCGACGCGCTCGAACGTCGGGCGGTAGCCGGCGGCCGCGCGCTGTCCGGTCTCGTCGAGGGAGGCGTCGATGGCGTACTCGAGCTGGCGGACCGCTTCCTCTGGTTCCATACGCGTTCCTCTACTCCGGACCTACTTAAACATACTCGGATTCGGAATTGAGTTAATTATTCATCGCCTGCGCCGCTCGCGGAACCGTCGCCGGCGCCGGATCCGCGAGATCGACGTGTATACGCGTTTGGCGGTCGGAGCGTGCCCATGACCGACACAGACGACCGCGCCGCCGTCGCCGAGCGCGCGGCTCGAGCGGGCGCGCGGGTCGCGAACGACCGGTTCCGGAGCGACATCGCGGTCGAGACCAAAGGCGAGGACGACGTGGTGACGGAGGCGGACCGGGCGGCCCAGCGCACCGTGATCGAGGCGATCCGCGAGACGTACCCCGACGACGCGATCGTCGGCGAGGAGGAGGACGAGCGCAAGACGGTCCCCGACGAGGGCGCCGCGTGGGTGATCGACCCGATCGACGGCACCAACAACTACGTCCGGGACATCCAGGTGTGGGGGACCGCCGTCGCGGCCGTCGTCGACGGCGAGCCGGTCGCGGCGGCGACCGTCGCACCCGCGTTGGGCGACGTGTACACCGCCGACGCGGACGGCGCGTACCGCAACGGGACGCGGATGCGCGTCAGCGACGTGTCCGACCCGCGGCGGGGCGCGGTCGACCCGACGCTGTGGTGGGCGTTCGACTCCCGCGACGCGTACGCCGCCGCCTGCGAGGCGATCGTCCGCCGGTTCGGCGACCTCCGCCGCCTCGGCGCCGCGCAGGTCGTCCTCCCGACCGTCGCCGCGGGCGGGCTGGAGGGGACCATCTCGAACCTGCGGGCGAACCCGTGGGACTCCGTCGCGGGCGTGTTCATGGTCAGGCAGGTGGGCGGGAGAGCGACGGACCTCGAGGGGAACCGCTGGCGACACGACTCGACGGGGCTCGTCGTCTCGAACGGGGCGCTCCACGACGAGGTGCTCGACGCGGCGCGCGCGATCGAGGGCCTCGGCCCCGCGGGTCGCGGTCGCGAGTGAGCGCGACCGCTTCCTACCGACTCGCGTCGTCGTCGTGGTACCGGTCCGGGAGGTACGGCAACAGGGTCGCCGGGGCGTAGGGGGTGATCCGGGCCGCGAGTTCGGCGAGGTACCGCCGCGTGACCGTGTACACGGCCGCGACGAGGAGGGTGCCGAGCACGACCCGCCGAAGCGGCGTGTCGAGCAGGTAGAGGAGCGGGAGCGCCAACCCCACCGACAGCGCGAGGTCCTCGACCGCGCCGTCGTACCGCACGAGTCGCCGCGGGGGGATCCACGCCCCGTGATAGTGGTTGTACACGGCGCGGTCGGAGTTCCCCTCCCACGGGCGCAGCTCTAACCCCCCGCCGTACATGTCGGCGACGCTGTGCAGGGCCGCCCCGAGGAGGAAGAGGGCGGCGGCGACGGTCGCCGCCGACGGCACGGCCAGAGCCGCGACGAGGGCGATCGCCGCGAGCAGGCTGTAGTACACGGGGAAGTGGAGCGTTTTCCGGTGGCCGACGTACATGTCGAGGTCCGGAAAGAGCCCCCCGAGGAACCCGGCGACGAACCCGATCGGCGCCAGTTCCGGGGCCACACGCACCAACGGCGCGGCGAGCAACATCCCGCCGAGCACGTGGGTCGGAAGCATCATCGTCGTAACTGAAGCGACAGAAACGTATTAACGTATCGGCGAACGGAAACGCCCGCTTATCCGGTGATATCACACGTCTCGGCGCTCGAACAGGGCTTGTGAGAGCAGAAGCAGGCCGACGACGGCGACGAGGAGGATGGCCGAGTCGATCGGCTCGAACGACCCGTCGATCAGGATCGGCGTCGGGTCGTAGTACTGCGTCGGGCTCAGATACTGTATCCAGTCGTACCCCTCGGCCCCGCCGACGACGGACTCGACGAGATACAAGGCGAAGACGGTGCCGACGGCCCCCCGCTCGGCGATCGCCGCACGGTCGGCGGCGACCGAGAACGCGAGGCCGATCCCCGCACAGACGAGGAGGAACGGGACCGATAACAGATGCGTGAGGAGCAGGTGATCGAGGGGGATCGTCTCCCCGGCGGCGACGACGAACAGGTAGATGATCGGGCCGCCGAGGGCGTTGACGGCGACCATCGGAACGAGCAGCGCGGCGAACTTCTCGACCAGCAGCCGGGAGCGCGTGACGGGAAGCGACAACAGGAGGTCCATCCGCTCCGTCTCGACGTCTCGCGCGACGACGCCGCCGCCGACGTACGCGAAGTACAACCCCAGTCCGAGCAGCCAGACGAAGTTGAACACCTGCGCGCCGAGGAACCCCTCGATGGTCGACAGGCTCTCGATGCCGAACGCCTCCAACATCGCCGGCGGCAGCTCTTCGAAGATGTCCTCGTAGTCGACTTCCTCGAGCACGGTGAAGTACCAGACGATGAACCCGGTGTACGCCCCGATCCCCGCCGTGAGGATCGCAGCGCCGCGGATCCGTCGCTTCCCCTCGTACCGCGCGGTCTCAAACATCCGCCCGCCCCGTCGCCCGCGCCTTCGCGCTCCCCGTCCGCCGTCCCTTCGCTCCCGTAGTAGTGCGCGAACACGTCTTCGAGCGGGGGTTCGCCGATCTCCACGTCGCGGATGTCGTGCGCCGCGAGTTCGCGGAGCAGCGCGTTGACGTCGCCGGCGTAGATGAACTGGACGCCCTCTGCGAACCGCTCGGGGTCGATGACGCCGTCGAGGCCGGCTATCGTCTCGACCGCCGCGTCGTCGGCGTGAGCGCGCACGTGCTTCCCGCCGCGGTGGAGCAGGGCCTCGACGTCCTCGAGTTCGACGAGCGCCCCGGCGCGGAGGATGCCGACGCGGTCGCAGACCCGTCGCACCTCGCTCAGCACGTGCGAGGAGAAGAACACGGTCGTGCCGCGCTCGCGCTCGTCCCGGACGAACTCGTTGAACGCCTCCTGTTTGAGCGGGTCGAGCCCGGCGGTGGGCTCGTCCATGATCACGAGGTCGGGATCGTGCATGAACGCCTGCACCAGCCCCAGCATCCGTCTGTTCCCGGTCGAGTAGTCGCGGACCGGTCGCTCGATCGGCGGGGTGAACAGCTCCAACAGCTCCGCGCGGCGACTGCCGCCCTTCATCGCGGCGTGGTAGTCGAGCACGGCCTCGCCGGTCACGCCCTCGTCGAATGCGAGATTCGCCGGGAGGTACCCGATCCGACGCTTGGCCGCGGTCAGCGCGGCCTCGTCGCGGATGTCGGCACCGAGCACCCTCGCCGTCCCCGAAGTGGGCTTCAACAGCCCGAGCAGCAGCCGTATCGTCGTCGACTTCCCCGCGCCGTTGGGGCCGAGGAAGCCGAACACCTCACCCTCGCTCACGCTGAACGACACGTCGTCGTTCGCGACCACGCTCCCGAACGCCTTCGTCAGCCCCTCGACGACGAGGGGACGGTCGGTCTCACCGGACATAGAACCACCACGCGCCGGCGGCGACGAGGAGCAGGAGGACGACCAACACCACGGCCTCGATGGGGACCTCGCCGCCCGACGACGCGACGACCGAGGCGGCGACCGTCGCGGTGTCGCCGGTCACGCGGACCCCGTCGGGGTCGGTGTAGGCGATGTCGACGGTCGCCGGGTACCGGCTCTCCGGCGCGTCGCCGTCGACCGCGAGGTCGAACGCGGCCTCTCCCGTCTCTCCGGGGGCCAGCGACGGGATCACGGTCGTTCGGAACTCGCTGTCCAGCGGCGCGTCGACGGCGAGCCGCAGCTCGACATCCCGGAGTTCGACGTCGCGCCGGTTCGTCACGGTGAGCCGCAACACGCCGTCCTCGCCGGCGACGAACTGCGGGTCGACCGGGGAGACCGCCACCGCGTCCCGCCGCTCGGCGACGGGGACGCGGACCGCCTCGCGGGTCGTCCGCTCGGTGTCGGCGGCGCTCCGGTAGCTCGTCGCGAAGCTCACCTGCTGGGGGACCGAGTCGGCGCTCGCCGGGACCGCACCGCGGAACCGGAAGGCGGCGCTCTCGCCGGCGGCGAGGTCCCCGACGGCGTACCGCTGACTGCGGGGGACGAACGGCCCGTCGCCGACGGCGACGACGACCGCCCGAGCGTCGACCGGCCCGTCGTTGCGGATCGTCCCGCTCACGCTCCCGTTCTCGCCGACGCGAAGCGCGGAGTCGTCGACGGCGATCGAGAACGACTGCTCGGCGAGCGGTCGGACCCCGACCGGGAGTCCGTCCTGGGCGCCGCGGATCCCCTCGTCGTCGGTGTACCGCACGGTCCCGGTGAGGTCGAACGACTCCGCGGCGGCGTCCGCGCTGACGCTCGCCGGGAACCGGACCGTCGCGTTCTCCCCGGGGGCGAGTCGGTCGACGCGCGCGGTGTTCCGTTCCGTCTCGCCGAGGGTGAGATCGGGACCGTTCGCGGCGAGTTCGACCGACAGGTCGCGGGCGAGTTCGCCGCCGACGTTGGTGACGTTCGCCGCGATCGTTCCGGAGTCGCCGACCTGCACGTCGGCGTCGACGGTGCGCATCGCGAACCGGGGGCCGTCGTCGACCGTCACCGACACCGACTCGGTCCGCGTTCGCGATCGGTCCTGCACGACGCCGCTCCGCGGCGCCGAGAGGTGCGTGTACGAGTACTCGAGCCGCACGTCGAGCGTGTACGTCCCCGGCTCCGCGTCCGCCGGGACCCTGACCGAGACGGGCACCTCGCGGACCGCGCCGTCACCGATCGACCCGACGGCGAACCGGCCCGTTTCGACGACGAGCGGCGAGCCGTCGGTCCGCACGTCGACGACGACGCTCCGTGCGGTCGTGACGGTGTCCCGCCGGAGGTCGGACCCCGCGTCCACGTCGCCGTCGTTCGCGATCTGCACCGCGAGATCGGTCGCCTTCCCCGGCGACACGGTCGACTCCGGGAGGTACACGTCCAACTCGGGCTCGCCGCGCACGAACGGCGGTTCCTCCTGCGCGCCGGCGAGACCGGCGAACGCGCCGACGAGAAGGATCGCCGCCGCGAAGAGGGCGAGCGACCGTCGAGCCACTCACGCCTCCCGCCCCTCGGTCGGTTAGCACCCACCGGGGAAACTGGCCGACTGTGGCAGGTAGCGGCCTGTTCGTGTCATACATCGAACTCCATTCGCCGGCTTATATACTTACCCGTGGGCCGGGTGAGAGGCGGGCGCCGCCTTCGTCGCTGGCTTCGACGACGGCACCGACACCGGAGTCGGGCGGCGCGCTTATGCGGATGGAACGCCGTGACGGCGTATGCTCATGACCCCGGGACCCACCGCGGTCCCCGCTCCCGTCCGCGACGCGATGAGCCGCGAGCTGATCAACCCCGACGTGGACCCCGAGTTCCACCGGATCTACGACCGGCTGACCGACCGGCTGGCGACGGTGTACGGCGTCGATACTGACGGACCGGCCGGCGAGTCGACCCGCGACGTGGTCGTTCCCGGCGGCGAGGGGATCCTCGGGCTGGAGGCCGCGATCGCCTCGCTGGTCGAGCCGGGGACCGAGGTGCTCTGCCTCTCGAACGGGCTCTACGGCGACGGCTTCGCCGACTTCGTCGCGGACTACGGCGGCGAGGCGACGCTGGTTTCGACCGATTACGACGACTCCCTCCCGCTCGCGGAGCTGGAGTCGGTCCTCGACGACCACTCGTTCGACGTCGCGACGATGGTCCACTGCGAGACGCCGACCGGTACGCTCAACGACCTCGAGCCGGCGCTCGACCTGTTGGCGGAAGCCGACGGGGAGATCCTCACCGTCGTCGACGCCGTCTCGTCGCTCGGGGGCGTCCGGGTGCCGACCGAGCGGATCGACGTGTGTCTCGGCGCCTCCCAGAAGTGTTTCAGCGCGCCGCCGGGGCTCACCACCGCCGCGATCAGCGACCGCGCGTGGGCGGCGATGGAGGAGCGAGAGCCGCACTCGCTGTACACGAACTTCCTCCCGTGGCGGGACACCGACGAGGGGTTCCCGTACACCCACCTCACGACCGAGGTCGTCGCGCTCGACGCGGCGCTCGGACTGTGGCTCGACGAGGGGCTCGACGCGGTCCGCGAGCGACACCGCGCCGCCGCGGCCCGGTGTCGCGAGCGCGGCGCGGAGCTGGGGCTGGCGCCGTATTCCGACCCGGAGCGCAGCTCGCCGACCGTGACGGCCTTCGCGGTGCCCGGGCGGGCACAGGAGCTGCAGACGCGCCTCCGCGAGGAACACGACGTGCTCCTCGCGACGGGGCTCGCGTATCTGGCCGACGATATCCTGCGGATCGGGCACATGGGGCACAACGCGCGGGTCGAGCGGGTGGACGAGGTCATGGACGCGCTCGAAGACGTGTTGTAAGTAGTGGGGGATCGGTCGCGGATGCGTCCGGGTTTGGCGCATCCGTTCGTTTATAAGTGGTTGCTGACGGGAGATCGGCAGTGAACACCGCCAAAACCCCAGCCGGCGAGGCGGGCGCACGCTCGCTGCGCGCTTCGGTCGCTCGCGTTGCTCGCTCCTTCCAGTGCTTACGTCGCCTGCGACCGCCTCACCGGCTGCCCCTTCGAGTCCCGCCCCGCACAGCACCGCCCGCACCTCGGGCCTCCCCAGCCTCGTCAGTCGCCTGCGGCAACTGACTCCAGCGAGAATGACAGATTCTCCGGCAGCCGGCGCGTAGCGCCGGCGACCTCGCGCGGTGCTGTTCGCGCCCTCCGGGCGCTCACAGGCGCACGCCACCGCAGTTGTTTATAAGCGATCGGCGTGCTCGTTTCCGCGTGCTCTCACTCGCTCCCACGCGAGGTGCGCGACGATCCCGAGCAGGAACGCGACGCCGAGGTTCGTCGCGAGGGCGACGAGGCCGATGGCGACCGAGAGCGCGACGTTCTCGGAGTCGACGGCGTTGCGAGCGAGCGAGACGGCGACGATCGCGAGCAGCGCGCCCAGCATCGCCACCGGAAACGCGTCGAGGAGGGCGGGCGTCGCGAAGGGGACGGCGACGAGGTAGCCGACGCCGAGCACGACGTTCGCGCCGCCGGTCCGGGCGCCGAACGCGTGCTTGCCCGCGACGCCGTCGCAGCCGTGGCACATCGGGACCCCGCCGAGCGGCACCGCGACGAGGTTCGTCACGCCCATGCTCGCCGACAGCTCGTCGGGCGTGACGTCGGCGTCGAACAGGTCGGCGAACAGCAGGGAGGTCGCCAGCGCGGCGTTCCCGATCGTCATCGCGAGCTGCGCGGCGATCCCGTCGGCCGTGTTCCGGGTGATCGCCCCGGCGAGCACCTGCAGCGAGAGGCCCGGCGGCGCCCCGGGCCACTGCGGCGCCGGGAGCCCGGCGGTGACGAGCGCGAACGCGATCCCCACGACCGCGACCGCGAGGGCGCTGGCCTTCCCGTGCCCGGCCAGCGCGGCCGCCGCGGCTATCGCGACCCCCGCCGCGGCGAGGACCGGGTCGCTGAGCGCGAGGTCGACCCCGGTTTCGAGCAGGACCAGACCGACCGCGAACTGCACCCCGCGGATCACCGGCTCGCCGATCCAGCGCTCGACTCGCGCGAGCGCCCCCGTGACCCCGATCGCGAGGAGGAGCGCGCCGAGGACGAGCCCGGCGAGCGCGAGCTCCGCGTACGTCAGCGCGCCGGCGATCGCCAGCGCCGCGAGCGCCTTCATCGGCTCGACCGACACCGGGAGCCCGTACCGGACCCCCCAGACGATCTGGAAGATCCCGAACCCAACGAGCGCGTGCGGGAGCGACACGTCCGTCAGTAGCGCGAGCGCGACGACCAGCGGGATCACCGTAATCGAATCCCCTATCGCGCCGGTGAGCGATCCTGACCCGAAGGTGACGCCCTTCTCGCCCGGTTGTCGAACTGTTCCCACGAACGGAACGCTCTCGGAACCCGACTCCCTTGAGCGTGTCCAGAAACCGTCTTCGATCCCGCGACCGCGATACGTGCCTGATTCCGGTTACTCTCCTCGGCTCGCGTCGAACGTCGGATCGTCCTCGTCGACCATCGGGCAGTTCCGGACCCGGAACTCGTCGAACCCGACGGCCTCCAGAATCGTCGTTCCCTCGTGGTCGCAGGCGACCGTTGGCGGCGCCGAGAAGTGCGGGCACTGCTGGCAGTACGTCCGCTTCGAAATCACGCGCTCCACGTCGGCGTCGACGAACCCCTCTCTGAGGCCGGCGCCCGCCGCGTCCTCGTCGAGCGACTCCCAGACGTCCTCGTCCCCGACGCTACCGACGTCCATCTGCTCGAACATGTCGTCGAGGTCTGCGTCGGTCTCGCCGGTCGCCGGGCCGAGTTCGTCGAAGGGGTCGTCGGTCTCCCCTCGACCCGCGTCCGCGGCAGACCGTCCCCCGACCGCGCCGCGGTCGCCGTCGGCGTCCGCGTCGGGTTCGCGAGCGTCCGTTTTCGCTTCGCCGAAGAGCGGTCTCCCGGCGTCGGCGCTCTCCGGTTCGGCGCTCTCCGGGCCGGCCTCTGCCGGATCGGGGCCCTCCGCGTCGACGTCGATTTCGGAGGCGTTCTCCCCCGAGATGTCGTCGTCCAACTCGGCGAACGGGTCGTCCACCTCGCCGGCGTCCTCGATCGACTCGTCGCCGAACAGTTCGTCCGCGCTCTCGCTCTCGCCTTCGTCCGCGTCAGCGAACGGATCCGCTTCGTCGTCGGTCACGGCTCGTCGCCCCCGTCGGTCTGGCGAGTGCTCACGTTGCCGCCGGAGCCGGAGGCCGCTCGGCGGTCGCTATCGTCCGCGCCGCCGCCGGCGTCCCCGCCCACCTCGCCGTCGAGCGCCGGCTGGTCGCCGACGACCAGTCGCGAAGTGCCGAGGAAGCCCGGGCTCGGTTCCACCTCCTCGAACCGGCGGCCGCAGTGGGGACACTCGGGCGCCGTCAACAGGCCGATGTCGACGGTGTTCCCGCAGTTCGTGCATTTGGCCTTCCGGACCCCCGCGCGGTTCGCGGCGGCGGTGACGGCGTCGAGCCGCTCGCGGTCGGCCCGGTCGCGCTCGGCCGCCTCGAGCCGCCGGCGGACCCTCACGACCGCGCTCGCGACGCGCGAGAGCTTCTCCTCGATCTCGTCGAGGTCGTCGACGCGGTCGTCGAGCCCCTCCAGATCGGCTACTCGGGCTTCGAGGTCGTCGATCCCCTCGGTCCGGTCTCGCAGCTCGTCGAGGTCGTCGAGGTCGTCGAGCCGGGACTCGACGCTGGCGAGCCGGTCGTCGAGGGCGTCGATCGTCTCCTCGACCGCCTCGCCGACGGTCGCCGTCGCGGCCGCCTCGGCCTCGACTTCGTCGACGCGGTCGGCGACCGAATCGAGGTCGGCCGCGATCGCGTCCAACCGGTCGCCCATCTCCTCGTGGGTGTGGTCGGCGGGGGCCTTCGCCTCCAGATCGTGGTACAGATCCACGAACCGCTCCCGGAGGTCCCCGATCTTCTCGTCGACCTCGGCGTCGAGGTCGTCGAGCCGCGTCCGGATCGCCGCCACCTCCTCCGCGTCCGGAACGTCGACGCCCTCCGAATCTGCGAGCGCGACGATGGCGCGCTTCAGCAGCTCCTCGCGGCCGACGTCGGTCTCGTCGGCGGCGCTCTCGATCGCGGCGTCGACCGTCTCGTCGGTCGGATCGAGATCGCTCATCGCGGATCCTCCGTCATCTACGCTCCGTTTAGCGGGGAGACTTAAGTAATCTGTCGCGCCGTTCTCCGGATCGATACTCGGGGACGGACTCCGGGCGTCGCTGGCACGGGTTAGGGGTCACCGGATCTTGCGCACGTCGCTGATGTCGAAGCCGCCGTCGTGGATCTCGGTCTCGAACCGGACGATGTTCTCCGACTCCAGCCGGGAGAGCACCCCGCGGAACTCGTGGACGAACATCGTTCTGGCGCGCTGCGAGCCGCCGCTCTCCCAGGTGAACTGGAGGGTCCCGCCCGCGGCGTCCATCAGCGCGCCGAACTCGCGGTCGGAGATCGAGTCGGTGTTCACCAGCACGAGGATGAGCCCGCCCCACTCGTAGGCGGCCTTCTTGAGCCCCTTCATCACCATCGCCACGTCGCTCCACTCGAGGTCGTCGTCCACCATCGAGATGAGGTCCGTCACGGAGTCGATACAGACGAGGCTGCCGTCGGCGTGCGCCGACAGGTAATCGCCGAACGCGGTGAGCACGTCCTCGTACTCGCCGCGCTCGCCCAGCTCCGTGATCGAGGTGGTCTCGTCTTCGTACCAGTCACGCGGGATCGGGCTGAGCTGGAAGTACTCGGGCGAGAGGTCCCGGAAGTTGATCCCGTCGATCGCGGCGTCGACGATCTCGTCGGCCATCGTGTACCCCATCTCCCGGGTGATCGCGTCGGTGTCGGCGGTGAAGGAGAGGTAGTGCACCTCGTCGGGGAGCGCCGCGCTGGCGTGGAGATCGCCGTAGTAGAGGTCGAACAGCTCCGCGTCGGCTCGCCCGAGGGCGTTCATCGCGGCGCTGGTGTACAGGAACTCGCGCGCGCCGGCGCCGGACTCGCCCGCGAGCAACACGACGTTCCCCGGCGGCGCCCCGCCATCGAGGATCGAGTCGAGCCGGGCGACGCCGAACGGAAGACTCGGCATGTTCCGTATGGGGAGGGCGCTCCGCTTAGTGTTGTTGCTCGTTCGCCGACCGCGCTCGCCTCACTCCCGCTCTGTCACCCGCGCCCCGTCGGCGGCCGCCGCCGCGACGGAGACCGTCCCGTCGACGCCCGCCTCGGCGAGCGCCCGCTCGCCGGCGGTCGCGGCCGCGCTCGCGTTCGCGGCGTCCGTGACCCCGTACACGGTCGGCCCCCACGACGACTGCCCGGCGCCGAACACGGCCGCGGCGTCCGACAGCGACGCCACCACGTCGCCGACCGGCGGGCGGTAGACGCCCCCCTGCTCGTCGGCGTACCACGCGCCGTTCAGGCGACCGATCTCCGCGACCGCGGCGCCGAAGCGCTCCGCGTTCCCCTCCGCGATCGCCGGGAGCGCGCGCCGGGTGACGACCCCGCCGATCCGGTCGGCGAGCCCGGGCTCCGCCCGCTCGACCGCGGTCCGCATCGCGTCGTCCTCGGCGTCGCCGTTCCGACCGGGCGCGGCGTTCGGGCGCACGAGCAGGAACCGCCACTCGTCCGGGACGGCGTGGCGGGCGGCCACCGGCGGCACGGTCCACTCGCCGTCGGCCGGCCGGTCGGTGGTGAACCGCGCGGTGGGGTGGCCGGCGTCGAGCACGAACCCGCCGGCCTCGAACGTCGCGACGCCGACGCCAGAGCGCCCGCCGCGACCGAGCGCCGGCGCGCGCTCCCGGACTCGGGGGTCCCGTCCGTGGGCGGCCGCGACCCCTGCGAGCGTCGCCGCGGCCAGTTGCGTGCCGCTCCCGAGGCCGGCGTGGCGCGGAAGGGTCCGGCGGACCGCGATTCGAGCGCCGCCGACACCGAGGAGGTCGGCGGCGAGAGCGGCGTACTCGCGCACCTCGTCGCGGACGGCCGGATCGGCGCCCGAGGCCTCGACGTCGACGGTCACCGCTTCCGCCCGCTCCGCGTCGACGACGACCCGCGGCTCAGCGAGCCCGAGCCCGAGGGCGCCGTACAGCCGCTCGTGCGAGAGGCTGAGGTTACAGAAGCCGAAGTGAAGCCGCGCCCCGGCGCTCACCCGTGGCATGGATGCCCCCCGCTTCGGGACGGACTGATAAAGGGTGCGTGACAGTGGCGGGCGTTGCCTCGGTACGTGGACCGTGGATAGACGCGTCGCGATTGACGCGGCCGCGTATACGCGGTTGCTGGCGGATCGTCGATGAACTCCTCCAAAGCCCCAGCCGCGAGGACTCGATGGGCTCGCTGCGCGCTTCGGTCGCTCACGTTGTTCGCTCCCTGCAGTGCTTGCGTCGCCCGTCTTCGCCCTCGCGGCTGCCCCTTTGAGTCCCACCCGCACAGCGACCGCACCTCACGCCTCCCCAGCCTCGCGGTTCGCGCTCTCCGAGCGCTCACCGCTCCCTCGCGCGTGCGATTCGCAGCCTGACGGCTGCTCACCGGCACGCGCCACCGCAAGATCTGCCACCGCCGGCCCGGACGATTACTCCTGCCAGTCCGGGTTCGTCCGCGGCGGCGAGAAGATGTCGTAGCCGACGACCGGCTCGTCGCCGTCGTTGCGCGCCGCGTGCGGCTCGCCGCCCGGGATCACGTACGTGTCGTCCGCCTCGACGACGCGCTCCTCGCCGTCGACGACGAAGGTGATCGTCCCCTCGGTGATCACGCCGACCTGCTCGTGCGGGTGGTCGTGCTCGGGGACCTCGGCGCCGGGATCGATGGCGAACCGCTGGATGCTCGTCTCCTCGCCGGCGGCGCCCTGCGTGAGAAACACGCCGTCGACCGCCTCGACAGCCTCCACGTCCGCGTCCGGAAGTACGTCCATGCGCGAGTGAGCGGCCGGGAGCGGCTTAAACCGGCGGGATGTGGCAAGCGGAAACGGCGAGGAGCGCCCGGCCCCCCGACGGGTCACGGGAACGGGTGGTACTCCTTCTCGAGATCGGGCTCGAACCCCATCGACCGCGGCACGTCGCCGGCGCGGTCGCCGAAGAACGGGTCGCCCGTGAACAGCGGCTGCGCGCCGGGGACGAGCACGCGGACCGCCTCGAAGCCGAGCGCGGCGAGGTCTCGGGTCGTCGTCCGCGCGACGTACGGCTCCAGCCCGACCGTCTCCACGCGCTCGACGACGGCGGCCAACTCGTTGGCGCCCGAGCGGTCGGGCTCGCCGAGCGACGCGGCGGGCACGGTCGCCTCCGGATCGAAGAACGCCCGCGTCTCCGTCGGGAAGTCGGCGTGGCGACCGATCGCCGCGCCCTGCTCGGCGGCCGCGTCGGCCCCCATCGACCGGAGTTCGACCCAGTTCTGCAGCGCCTCCGCGAGCGCGCTCCGGGCCGCGGCGGTGGGATCGAGGTCGGCGCCGGAGCCCGCCGCGAAGCGGGGCCAGTCGCCCTCGCGGTGGACGCCGACCGCGACGACGGGCACGTCGATGTCGGTCGTGACGAGGAGGGGGGTCACCGACAGCGACTCGGCGCGGGCGCGCTTCTCGAGCTCCGCGAACCCCTCGTCGTCGACCTCGATCCCGAGCGGGTCGGCCGTCGAGTACCAGCTGGTCATCGTCGCGTCGCGCTCGATGACCTCGTAGAGCCCCGACAGCGCCGCGTGCGGCCCGGAGTTGCCGAGGCCGAGCCCGGTCGTGATCGCGGGTCGATACCGGTTCTCCGGCGGCGGGAAGCCGACGAACTCCGCGGGTAGGCTCGCGGCTTCGCCCGTGCCGAGGTGTTCGCCGGTCACCCACGGGAGCCGGTCCTCGCGGGCGTACGACTCCGCGCTCTCGGGGCGGACGAACGCGTCGGGAGTGACTGGGTTCGGGACGTTCGCCGCCGGCGCGCGCGTGAACGACGCCTCCCGGTACACTCCGGCGGCGTACCGCTCCAACCCCTCGCCGAGCGCCTTCATGAACGCGGCGTCCCAGCCGGCGTCGACGCCGCCGCCGAACTCGGCCGCCCGCGCGTCCGAGAACGGCGTCGTGTCGGCGACGCGCGCGACGTAGTAGGGCACGGGGAACGACTCCTGCTCGCCGACCTCCGAGAGCGGGCCGACTCGGGGGTCGACCGCCCGCTCCGCGCGGTCGACCGCGTCAGACAGCGACCGCTCTTCGCCCTCGCGGGGCAGCGCTTCGCCCGGATCGTCCCCGCAGCCGCACCCCGGGACCGGGAGGAGGGTCCGCTCGGCGCCCGGCACCTCCGCGACCGTGTCGCCGACCGGGTCGCCGGCGAGCAGCCGGATGACGCGGCGTCCGGCCACCGCGCCGGCGTAGCGCACGGCCGATCGCCGGCCGGTCGGCGCGTCGGCCGCCTCGGCCCCGCCGCTCGCGACGCGTCGGCGGAGGCAGTCGTAGCAGGTCTCGTCGAAGGCGGTCACCGCGGCGTCGACCGCCGAGACGGCGACGCCGCCGAGCCCGCCGACCTCGATCGCGACCCAGCGGTCGAGGTGCTCGTCGGCGGTCGCGAACGTCTCCGAGCCGGCGGTGTCGATCACGACCGCGAGGTCGAACCCGTCGAGCAGCCCCGCCTCGACGGGCATCACGTTCACGTCGACGTCGCCGAGCGCGGCCGAGACGGCCTCGGCCGCGGGGCCGTCGCCGACAAGTCCGATGTCCATGTCCCTGCCGAGGCGAAGGAGCGAAAAAAAGCCGCGGGTGACGGTGTCGCGACGGGCGGTGCCCGCCCCTCGATCGTCGGTCGGCTACGCCAGCATCTCCGCGACTTCGTCGGCGAGCGCGGCGGCGTCGAGGCCCTGGAGGCGCTCGTCGCCGACCTTGAGCCGGAGACGGGGACGACCGACGTCGATCGGGACCTTCTCCGTGTCGATGATCCCGAGGTCCTCGAGTCGGGTCTTCGTCCGGGAGAACGTCGCCTTCGAAGCGATCCCGACGTCCTCGCCCCACTTCGAGATGTCGTACAAGAGCACGTCGTTCTTCGCGGCGACGAGCAGGGAGACGGTCACCTCGTCCAGCCCGCCGTCGTCGCCTCGGGCGGAGTTTATCGAGGCGAGCACGGCGTCGAAGTCCTCGCGGGTCGCCTCGCCGATCTCGGCCGCCATCGTCTCCCGGACCCGGCTGATCGCGGGGGTGCGGAGGCCGTACGTCTCGGCGTCGTCGAAGGCGTCGCTGTGGGTCTCGAACACCTCGTCGACGAACTCCTCGTCGTTCGAGGCGAGCGCGGCCACGTGGTCGTCGGTGCTCACGAGCACGACGACCCGCGACGGGGAGACGAACAGCGCGTTGTCGACGGCGTCGTCGAGGACGCGGAGGTGGAGCGCGCCGTCGGCGACGAGGTCTGCCGCCTTCGACGCCACGAGGAAGTCCTCCATGACGCTCTTCAGCGTCCGTTCGTCGACGAGCATCGACATCTCCGGCAGGTCGTCACGACCGATCGCCGCCTCGACCAGCGATACGATCGTCTCCGGAGAGGGGTCGACGACGAACAGCTCCTCGTCGTCCCCCTCGAACGCCGCGTCGAGGACGTTCTCGACGTCCGCCTCCAGTAAATTTGACACCATCTATCTCTCCGGATAAAAGCCAGTTGCGTATTTAATATTAACGGGGTTAGGAGGGTGAACAACGGGTTATCAGCCGCCGAAACCCTCGAAAATGGGGAATACGATGTTTTCACCGATCGCCCCCGTTCCGCCCGGGTGAGACCGTGTCGGGCGGCTCGGCCGGGGGCGTCGCGCGACCACCGACGTGACGCAAGGATTAATGCGTGATCGAACGGGGGTTTCTACATGGACCACGAGCACGTCCGGGAGGTCGATCCCGCGGTCGCCGACGCGCTGGACGGCGAGCGCGACAGGCAGGAGCAGACGCTTGCGATGATCGCCAGCGAGAACCACGTCAGCGAGGCGGTACTGGAGGCGCAGGGGAGCGTCCTCACCAACAAGTACGCCGAGGGCTACCCGGGCGGGCGGTACTACGCCGGCTGCGAGTACGCCGATGAGGTCGAGGAGCTCGCGATCGAGCGCGCGAAGGAGCTGTGGGGCGCAGAGCACGTCAACGTCCAGCCGCACTCCGGGACGCAGGCGAACCAGGCCGTCTACTACGCCGTCTTGGACCCCGGCGACAAGATCCTCTCGCTGGATCTGAACCACGGCGGGCACCTCTCGCACGGGCACCCCGCGAACTTCACCGGGCAGATCTACGAGGTCGAGCAGTACGAGGTCGACGCCGACACCGGCTACATCGACTACGAGGGGCTCCGCGAGGCCGCCGAGGAGTTCGAGCCGGACATCATCGTCTCCGGCTACTCCGCGTACCCGCGCACGGTCGACTGGGAGGAGATTCAGGCGGCCGCCGACGCCGTCGACGCCTACCACCTCGCCGACATCGCTCACATCACCGGGCTCGTCGCCGCGGGCGTCCACCCCTCGCCCGTCGGCGTCGCCGACTTCGTCACCGGCTCGACGCACAAGACGATCCGCGCCGGCCGTGGCGGGATCGTGCTGTGCGACGAGCAGTTCGCCGACGACATCGACAAGGCCGTGTTCCCCGGCGGGCAGGGCGGCCCGCTGATGCACAACGTCGCCGGCAAGGCGGTCGGGTTCAAGGAGGCGCTCGACCCCTCGTTCGACGAGTACGCGCAGAACGTGGTCGACAACGCCGACGTGCTCGCCGAGACGCTTCAGGACCACGGCTTCACCCTCGTCTCCGGCGGCACCGACAACCACCTCGTGCTGGTCGACCTCCGCGACTCGCACCCGGACCTGCCGGGCGGCGACGCCGCCGACGCGCTCGCGGCCGCGAACATCGTCCTCAACGGGAACACGGTCCCCAGCGAGACGCGCTCGCCGTTCAACCCGTCGGGGATCCGCGCTGGCACCGCCGGGCTCACGACCCGCGGCTTCGACGCCGCGGCGATCGAGGAGGTCGGCGACCTCATCCACCGCGTCGTCGACAACGTCGACAGCGACGACGTGATCTACGAGGTCGGCGAGCGCGTCGTCGAACTCTGCGAAGAGCACCCGCTGTACGAGTAGCGCCGCGCCGGCCGGCGGCGCCCCGACTGCCCGACCGAATCCGTACGTACAAAGTAGGGGGGGCTCCGACGGGTCGACATGGACGACTCGTCGTTCCTCGCAACACGACTCGACCGCGACGCCGCACCCCTCGCGGTCGGTGACCTGATCGCGCTGATCGTCTTATTGACGGTCGGCGCGCTCAACCACAGCACCGTCGAGTTCCTGTCTTCGAACCCCCTGTACCTGCTGGAGGTGTTCGCGCCGTTCCTGATCGGCTGGGCCATCGTCGCACCCCTGATCGGCGCGTACTCGGCCGGGGCGGTCGAGACCGCGAAGTCGTCGATCCCGCTCGTGATCCGGTCGTGGATCCCGGCCGCGGTCGTCGGCTTGGCCCTTCGCCACTTCGTCTTCCGCGGGAGCGCCGCGCCCGCGTTCGCGGTGGTCATGCTCGTTCTCGGATCGGTCGCGCTCGGCGGCTGGCGCGCGCTGTACTTCAAGCTCCGATAGGAGGTCACGTTTTTTCGAGCGGCGGTCGCGGTTACGCTTTGAGGGCCGAGCCGACACGCCGTTATTCCTCGCCTGCACCGACCTCGCTCGCATAAGTTATAGAAACGTTTGACGTGGCCTCCTTGAGAGCCACACAGAACCCCGAACAAGATTTAATAGCGATTTTGCCGTACTGTCGTATGGAGCATGACTGGGTACTACGACTACGTTCTCGGGCTCATTCCGGCGGCGTTGATCGGCGTGACAGCCGCTCTGAACCTGGTCGGACTGTCGTTGACGGCCGCGCTCCTCGGGGGCGCACTCGCCGCGGGAGCCGTCATGGCCCACGCGGTGTTCGTCAAGGCCCCAGTCACGGGCGACCCCCGCGTCCGGACCGATCGCCCCGCGGAGCGCTCTGGCGGTCGATCACGAATCGGGGGATTGCGGACCGGCCGATCACGGACTGATAGATCGCGGACTGATAGATCGCGGACTGATAGATCGCGGACCGGCGGCGCCGACTGACGGCGGCCGGTCGTCGAGACGGACCGACTGACGACGGCCGCCCGCGAGTTCCGGTTCCCTATGGGATTTAGTTCCTCGCGCCCGACCGGCCCGATATGACCGACGCCCTGTTCCTGACGAGCGCCGAGGTCGACGACCTCGCCGAGCCGGCCGACTACGTCGCGGTCGTCCGCGACGCCTACCGCCAGATCGGCGAGGGCGCGCCCGCGGAGCCCCGGACGAAGCTGTTCAACCGCGATCCGCCCGGGATGTTCACCACCTACGCCGCGCTGCTGCCCGAGACCGGCGCGATGGGGGGGTACACCTACTCCGCCGGCTTCGGCGCGGGCGACGCCTGGTTCATGACGCCGCTGTTCGACGCCGAGTCTGGCGAGCCGCTGGCGCTCCTCGACGGCGCCTCGATGAACCCCTTCAAGACCGGCGCCGCGGGGGCGGTCGCGGTGGACGCGCTCGCCCGCGCCGACGCGACCGAGATTGCCGTGATCGGGAGCGGCGCGCAGGCCCGCGGTCAGCTCGCCACGACCGCGACCGTCCGCGAGTTCGAGGCGGTGCGCGTCTTCTCTCCGACCGCGGAGCACCGCGAGGCGTTCGCCGAGTCGTTCGACGACCGACTCGACGCCGACGTGTCGGCGGTCGGGAGCGCGAGCGAGGCCCTCGCCGGCGCCGACGTGGTCATCACCGCGACCACCGCGAGCGAGCCCGTGATCGACGACGGCGACGTCGAGCCCGGCACCCACGTCACCGCGATGGGGCAGTACCACCCAAAGAAGAACGAGCTCCCGCCCGAGCTCGTCGCGCGGGCGACGTACGTCCCCGACCTCCGGGCGCGGGCGGCGCAGGACGCCGGCTCGTTCCTCGCGGCGGTCGAGGCGGGGCTGATCGACGAGGATCACGTCGCCGCCGACCTCGGGGAGGTCGTCGCCGGCGATCACCCCGGTCGAACGAGCGACGACGAGGTGACCGTCTTCGACTCGGGCGGGAGCGGCGTCGAGACGGTCGCTGCCGCGCACATGCTCTACGAGCGAGCGAGCGAGGCGGGCCGGGGACAGACGATCGCCTTCGCGCCCGCGAGCGAGGCGTTGACCGGCGAGTAGCACCGCCTTCTCGCCCGATCCGCGATCTGACGGGGGTGTGGACCCCTCACCGCCGCGTCAGCGTTCCCGACGAATCGATGTCGAACGACAGCGTGTCGCTCTCGTTCCCGTCGTCCGGGTAGTAGTGGACGTGGTCCTGATCCGTCAGATCGCTGTTCTCCTCGTAGAGGCCGTACTCGACGAGGTACGGCCGTCGCTCGGCGACCGCGTCACGGACCGCTTGGCCGCCCGGGTCGACGTCGATCGCGCCCGAGAACGCTCTGGCATCGCTTCTGGAGTCGGATCCGTCCGCCCGCAACAGCGTCACCTCGACCGTGTACGGGACCTCGGAGTGGTTGAACACCGTCAGGGAGAGCATCGACGAATCGGAGCCCGACCCCGAACAGCCGGCAAGCCCCACGCAGAGGGGGACCGCTCCTTGGAGGAGGGTACGCCGTCGCATGGGTGGTGTGCCGCCGCGACCGGTAAGTGTTTTCCGGCGCAACGGGACGCGGCCCGGTCGCCGCCAGCGTCCCTCACTGCAGTCGGTAGCGCAGGATCGCGGCGATCCCGCCGAGGTTGGAGAGCTGCTGGCCGGGGTCGAACTCCGAGGAGAAGACGACCACGTCGCCGCCCTGCTGTTCGACCGACTCGATCACCTCGTTGACGTCGATCTCCCAGTCGCCCTCGTTCTGCCGCTCCTGCCGGAGCCGGTCGTCGACCACGAGGAGGGTCTCGATCGCGCCGAACTCGGCGGCTTCGGCCACGTCTTCGGGGCCGTAGGTCGCCTTCGCGCCCTGCGCGATCTCGGCGGTGAGGTCGTCGATGAGCGTCGCCTCCCTGGCGATCCGGGTCTCCTTCTGGACCTCGTCGACCGCGCCGCGCTTGAGCACCTCGTGGACTCCGCGGTCGCCGGCGGCCGAGGTGTCGACCGTGGTGATCCGGTCGGCCAGGTCGCGGTACTCCTCTGTGATGTAGTCGAGCGCGTCCTGCTTCGTGAACCCCGGTCCCGCGAGGATCACGGCGTCGGCGTCGAGGTGCGCGAGGGCCTCGCCCAGCTCGGCGAACAGCTCCTCGCGCGGCCGCGAGTAGTCGCCCTTCCCGGTCGGCTTCGTGAACGAGGCGTACTCCTCGGTGCCGTACTGCTGGACGGTGTGGACGTAGGCGGCGCCCTCCTCCACGGTCGCGATGGCCACGTCGGGGTTCTCGGCGGCCTCGGTCGCCTCCTCCAGCCGCTCGGTCTGGTCCGGCTTGAAGTGTTTCTCCACCGTGATCTCGTCGTGTTCCTCGACGTTGATCGTGTGATGGGCGTTGAGCTGGTCCTCGCGCGAGCAGCCGACGATCACGCCCGACACGCGGAGCCGGTTGGCGAACCGGGCGAACTCCACGTCGTCGACTTCGAGCGTGACGAACAGGTGTTCGCGCTGGCCGCCGGTGTCCCGCATCTGATCGTCGTTCCGCTGTATCCGACGGGTGGTGTCGCCCTCGACGAGGTCGCCCGGTTCGAGGACGTGCGCGAGGTGCCAGAGGTCGTCGACGTTCTCGGGGACGAGCGTGAGCCGCTCTCGGCCCTCCTCGCCGTACCCCCGTTCGGAGATGCGCATACCCGACCGTCGCCCCGGCCGCGTATCAACTCTTGTCTTCTGGCTCGGCGACCTCGACGCTCCACTCGAACGCCTCGTCGGTGGCGGGCGCGTTGTCGTCGCCGGGCGCCTCGTCGGCGGCGGGCGTGTCGGCGGCGACCGCGCCGCGGGCTCGATCCCCGTCGTCGGCCGCCCCGTCGCTGGCGCGCTCGTTCGACTCTCCCCCCGCCGCATACCAGTCGAACCCGCCGTCGGCCCCGAGGGCGCCACCGGAGCCGTCTGGCACGGTGCCGCCTGATACGGCGCCGTCTGGCACAGAACCGTCGACGCCGGCCCTGCCGGCTTGCCGCTCACCGATCGAGACCGACCGCCCGATCTGGACCGGCGGCGGCACTTCTGGCGTCGAATGACGCCCCCGATCGAGCGACCGATCGGCCGCTTCCGTCCGGGTCGACTCGCTCGTCTCGCTCGCCTCGCCTTCGGCTCCCGGGTCGGCGACCGACAGCGTCGCCCCCGCGCCCCGACCGTACAGTCCGTACGCGACGACGCGGACGACGAAGACGAGCCCGAGGCCGACCACGAGCGGGACGAACGGCCCCGCCAGCGCGTAGCCCGCCCCCAGCGTCGCGGCCGCGACGACCCACGCGGTGGCGTACGATCCCGACCCGGCGACGCCGGCGACCCGACTCGGACGGAAGCCGTCGCGAAGGCGCCCGGAGGCGGCGAACGCCGCGAGCGCCGCCGGCCTGACGTACGCGAACGCGAGGAGGTACGCCATCGCGACCGTCCCGACGAGTCCGCCGGCCACACCGCCGACGGCGGCTACTCCGCCCTCACCGAGGGCACCTCGGACCGCGGTGACGGCGGGAGCGGGGTCGACGGCGCCGCTCCCGAGGACCCCGGCGGCGAGCGCCGCGAGCGCGAGTCCCAGCGCCAGCGGCGCGAGCAGGACGGCGCTCACGAGCGCGGATTTGATGCCGTCCCGGTAGAGGACGTTCCACGCGACGACGGGCGGTGCGCCGTCGGCGTTCCCGCTCTCGATGGCGGCCGCGAGGACGCGGACGAAGTAGCCGCGGGCGACGAACGCGGGCGCGAGCGCCAGCGGCGCGAGCAGGACGAGGGGCGGGAAAAACAGCGTGCCGGCGATCCACGCCGGAGTGAGGACCCACGTCAGCAGCGTCAGCACCCCGCCGACGACGAAGACGCCGCTCGTGTCCGTCGAGCGCGTCAGCGCGGTCACCGTCCCCCGAAGCATATCAGATCCTGTGACGCGACACTGATAAAGAGTAGCCGAAATCGGAGAGTCGACCGCGGACCGGAGGTCGGTTTTGGCCCGACCGATCACCGATTTCGGCCCCTCCCGAGAGTTTATATAATATCGTGGAATACTACCGAGTGGCCGCGCGGGACAATCGTGTGCCTCTGACAAAACCGATCCTGGCCGTCTCCCACGACGGCTTTCCCCCCGTCCGCGGCTCTTCGAACGAATCGTTTCTCACGCGTTGAGCGACTGCGCCGCTCGGACGCCGGTACCGATTTATCTCGCCCGGACGTGGGTCGCGTATGACCGGCGACGAGCGGACGACCGAGGTGGAGCCGACGCTCCGCAGCTACGGGATCAGCGTCGAGGCCGTCGAGGGGGGCGATCCGCTGGATCTCACGTACATGACGGCCTTTCCCGGCCGCGAGGTGCACCACGGCGAGATCGGGCGCGCGCTCAACGCGCTCCTCGACCGCGCCGAGGCCGACGCGTGGGACCCCGTCCGCGTCGAGGCGACCGTGGTCCGCTCGCCGGGCGACGTGCTCGGGACGTGGCACGCGAAGGCGACGTGGTTCGAGGCGCTCCTCTCCTACGAGATCAGCGAGACCGAGTTCTCGACGCGCGTGTTGGAGACGCTGACCCACGCGGACGAGCCCGCCGACGGCTCGGTCGGGGACAGATCGGTCGCGGACGGCGAGCCCGCCGACGCCGGGGACGAAGCGTGACCCGTCGGGACCCGGTGAACCGGGCGCAGCGACGGCTCAGCCGACCGCCGCGCGAGCGGTTCGCCACCCGCGAGCTCGCGTTCGACGCCGACGGCGACACCTGCCGCGGCACGCTGTACCTGCCGGGCGGCGACGGCGAGGACCCGCCGGTCGTCGTGATGGCGCCGGGGCTCGGCGCGGAGCGGAGCTTCGGCTACCCGGCGGTCGCGGAGCGGTTCGCGGACGCCGGCTACGCGGCGTTCCTCTTCGACTACCGCGGGTTCGGCGCGTCGGACGGGGACTCGCAGCTCGTCGATCCCGAGGGGCAGCGCGCGGACTACGCCGCCGCGATCGACCGCGTTCGTCGGGTCGACGCGGTCGGGCGCGGGCTGGTGCTGTGGGGCGCGTCGCTGTCGGCCGCGCACGTCCTCACGCTCGCGGCGGAGCGGCGCGACCCCGACGCCGTGATCGGCGCGGTCCCGATGCTCGACGGGCGAGCGATCGCCCGGCGGCGCGGCGGGCGCTACCTCGCGCGCTCCGGGGCGGCGGGCGTCCGCGACCTGCTCGGTCACCGATTCGGTCGCGGTCGAACGGTCCCGATCGTCGGCACCGCCGAGGAGCTCGCCGCGATCACGGAGCCGGGGACGAAGCGGAAGTACCTCGATCTGGTCGACCGCGAGTCGGCGTGGCGCAACGAGACGCCCGCGCGGTCGCTGCTGGGGCTCGTCGGCTACCGCCCGGTGACGCAGCTCGACGAGATCCGAGCGCCGACGCTGCTCCTGGCCGGCACCGACGACGCGATCGTCGACAGCGAGGCCGTCGTCGACGCGGGCGAGGCGTTATCGCGCGGGACCGTCGTTACCATGCCCGCGGACCACTTCTCCCCGTTCGGCGACGACTTCGAGCCGGCGATCGGCCATCAGCTCTCGTTCCTCCGGGACGCGCTCGACTGAGGGAGCCGCCGGGGCGACTCCCGCCGCGTCGCGGTCCGATTTTAAGTGCTCCCGGCGCGGACGATCGGGCATGACCGTCATCGCGCTGTTGAGCGTCGCGCCGGTGATCGAGGAGAGCATGGCCGGCGAGGTCGCGAAGGCCGTCGCCGCGCTCGACGAGTTCGACGTGAGCTACGAGACGAACCCGATGGGAACCGTGATCGAGGCCGACGACGCCGAGACACTGTTCGCGGCGGCCGCAGCCGCCCACGACGCCATCGACGGCGACCGCGTTTCGACGGTGTTGAAGGTCGACGACAAGCGGACGAGCGACGGGACCGCCGCGGAGAAGGTGACTGCGGTCGAGGAGCGTCTCGGTCGGGAAGCGAAGCGGGAGCGCTGACCGGCCGCTCCAACCGATCTACCCCTTGATGTTGCACACCGGGAACGTCCGCGCGACCTTGTCGCCGATGCCGAGGTCGTCGCTGACGCGGATCACCTCGTCGATGTCCTTGTAGACGCCGGGCGCCTCCTCGGCGATGGTGGCACCGGACTGCGCCTTCACGTAGATCTGTTGGCCGGCTTCGAGGTCGTCCTGCACGTCGCCGCCCCAGAACTCCTGTTTCGCCTGCGTCCGGCTCATCAGCCGCCCGGCGCCGTGGGCGGTGGAGCCGAACGAGACCGACATCGACTCGTCGCCGCCGCGGAGCACGTACGAGCCGGCGCCCATGCTTCCGGGAATGATGACGGGCTGGCCGGCGTCGCGATACACCTCGGGCACGTCGTCGTGGCCCGCGGGGAACGCGCGGGTCGCGCCCTTGCGGTGGACGTACAGCTCCCGTTCCGTCCGGTCGACCGCCTCGTCGCCCACCGCGGGGCGGCCGTCGGCGTCGACGCCGACCTCGTGGGTCTCCTTCTTGGCGATGTTGTGCGCCACGTCGTACAGCAGTTCCATCCCGAGATCGTCGATGGGATCGGCGTCGAACACCTCGCCGAACGTCTCGCGGGCCTGGTGGGTGATCAGCTGGCGGTTCACCCACGCGAAGTTGATGCACGCGCCCATCGCGCCGTAGTACTCCTCGGCCAGCTCGGAGCCGGCGGGCGCGGCCGCGAGTTCCTTGTCGGGCAGGTCGGCGAGCAGGTCGCCGTGCTCCTTCTCGATCCGCCGGAGGTAGTCGTTGCAGGTCTGGTGGCCCAGCCCGCGGCTCCCGCAGTGGATCAGGACGACGATGCCGTCCTCGCGGAGGCCGTACTCCTCGGCGACCCCCTCGCGGAACACGTCGGTGACGCGCTGGACCTCAAGGAAGTGGTTCCCGGAGCCGAGCGACCCCATCTGGTTGCGTCCGCGGTCCATCGCCTTCTGCGAGACGTACTCCGGCCGCGCGTCGGGCCGTCGCCCCTCGTCCTCGCAGCGCGCGAGGTCGCTCTCGATCCCGTACCCCGCCTCGACCGCCCACTCGACGCCGCGTTCGAGGGCGCCCTCGATCGCGTCGGCGTCGCCGCCGATGACGCCGCCACCGCCGAGTCCGGACGGGACCGCCTCGAAGAGCGCGTCGACGAGCTCGGACTCGCGGCCGCGCACGTCGTCGTAGGTGAGGTTCGTCCGGACCATCCTGACGCCGCAGTTGATGTCGTAGCCGACCGCGCCGGGCGAGATACAGCCGGTCCGGGCGTCGATCGCGCCGACGCCGCCGACGGGGAAGCCGTACCCCTGATGGCCGTCGGGCATACACAGGGCTGGCTCGGCCATCCCGGGCAGGTGCGTGGCGTTTTTCAGCTGTTGGAGCGAGTCGTCCTCACCGATCTCCTCCAGCAGGCTCTCGCTGGCGAGCACCCGCGCGGGGACGTTCATGTCGCCCTCGCGGGGGATCTCCCAGACGTGCTCGCGCACTTTCTCCAGCCGGATCCCGTCGAACTCGCGCGTGGTCATACCCCGGCGTTTGGCGCGGGGGGAGAAGGGCGTTGCGTCAGCGGGCGCGAGTCGGCCGGTCCCCCGCCGTCACCCGGTTCGCTCGCCGGCGGCCGTCACACGTCGAACACGACGTACGCGTACCACTCGTCGCCGCGGCGTTCGAGGGTCATCTCGGAGTACGTGACCGCCTTGATCTCTCGGGCCGCGACGGCGTCGAGGGGGACGCCGCGAGCCGTCGCCTCGGCGGTCCACGCCGCGCTGTCACCTCCCGCAGCGTCGCCCGACCGCGACACCGTACACCGGTGGTCGTCGGGGAGGACGAGCCGCACGTCGCGCTCGTAGATCAGCTGATCGAGGTAGTCGAACAGCAGCGCCTCGCGGCTCTCGGCGGTCACGGTGAACTCGAAGCGGTCTCCCTGCTCGGGGACCGCCTCGCAGCTCGCGGCGGTGAGCCCGTCGGCGACGGCCTCGAACAGCGCCGGGAGTGTCGGCGCGATCGCCTCGACCGCCACGTCGGCCGTGTGTTCTCGGAGCGTGTGACTCATGACTCGTTCCCCCCGTCTCGGCTCGAGTGTTCGGCCTCGGTTCCGGTATCCGTCTCGGTCTCAGTTTCGGTGTCCGTCCCGGTGTCGGTCCTGGTCTCGGTCCCGGTCTGCGTGTCGTACTCGGACCGGAACTCCGAGCCGATCCGATTCTGCGCGCCGATCCGCTTGAGCTCCTCGGGCGAGAGCCCGCCCGCGTCTGCGTCCGCTCCCTCGCCGCTGAGCGCGACGCCGCTCGTCACGATCGCCCGGATCCCCTCGTCGACCGTGAGGTCCACGTCGACGATCCGGTGTTCGGGGACGAACACGACGTGGCCGCCCATCACCGGATTCGGCGCCATGGGCATGAACAGCGACCGCATCTCGCCCCCGTCAGCCCGGTCGGCGATCGACGCCGGCGTCTCGCTCGTGACGAACGCGAGCGTGTAGCTCCCCCCGGTGGGGAACTCGACGAGGACGACGTCCCGGAAGTTGCCGGTGTCCGATTCCAGCATGGCGTCGCTCATCTGTCTGAACCCCTGGTACACCGACCCGACGCCCGGGATCTGCTCGATACCGTAGTGGGCGTACTCGACCGCGAGCTCCCCGTACCGCGTCGATTCGACGAGGATCCCGAGCACGAGGATCGACGCGACGAACACGATCGGCGTCGCGATCTCGATGGCCACCTCCCTGCTGATCGGGAGCGTCGCCGGAGGCAACACCGGCACGATCGTCGACGAGAACGCGTCCAGATAGTTGTAGATCGCGTTGAACACCACGCTGAGCACCACCAGCGTGATGACGGAGGGGACGATGACGGCGACGCCGGTGAGGAACGCGCGGCGGAGTCGCTTCCGGCCCGCCGGTGACGGGTCGATCATTACCGCATCGACGGCCGAGCGCGACAAAACGTTTCCGTCGCCGTGCGGACGGGCGCGATCGGAACGGTCACGGGAGTTGCGTCCCGGCCACGCGGGCCGCGTCCGACTGCAACCGTGCCCGGTGGCGGTGGAGTTATATCCTGTTGGCGTGTTAGCCTTCTGCAGTGAGCGTCAACGTGGAAAAGCGGACGGAACCGCCCGGCGAGGCCGACCACGCCACAGAGGCGTGGGAGCTCAAAGAGCGGATCCGGTCCGAAGAGGGCGTCCTCCGACAGCGGCGGGGGTTCTTCGTCGACGCCTACCGCCGCTCCACGACACACCTGCTCGTCGAGAACGACGCGGTCGTCGCGTTCGCCTCCGTGCGGCGCGACGGCTACGTCCTCTTTCTCGCGGTCCACCCCGATCACCGCGGACGCGGCCACGCCGAACGCCTCATCGCCGACGTGGCCGAGGAGAACCGGTCGGTCACCTGCCACGCCCGCACGACCAACACCGGAGCGCTCGGCTTCTACGAACACCTCGGCTTCGAGGTCGTCCGCCGGATCGACAACTACTACGAGGACGGGGGCGACGCCTACTACCTCAAACTCGGCGGCGAGTCGCTCCGCGATCGGCTCTCCGGGTTCGTCGGCCGGTAGGTCGCGTCGGTTTCATCGGTCTCGCCGGTCTCGTTGGCCGCGTCGCTCTTGTCGCTCTCGTCAGTAGGGTCGCTCCCGCCGATCGCCTGCTCTGCCACACACGCCGGTCGTGCCGAGTCGCAGACCCCCTCTAGCGCCGCCGGAACCGATAGCCATTAGCACGCGCCGGGAGGACTCCCGGTCATGACCGAACCAACTCCCGCGTCGCTCGCCGACCGCGTTCGCGAGGGCGACGTGCGCTTCCACGAGCTCGAAGAGCACGCCGACGCCGACACCGCCGCGGCGGCCCGACGCCGTCTCGTCGGCGAGACGGCCGACGCGGACGTCGACGCCCTCGGGGAGTACGCGTTCGACGCCGCCGACGCCCACGGGTCGAACATCGAGAACATGGTCGGCGCCGTGCAGGTGCCGATGGGCGTCGCGGGCCCGGTCGCGGTCGACGGCGGCGCGCTCTCGGGCGAGCGCTACCTCCCGATGGCGACCACGGAGGGCGCGCTGGTCGCCTCGATCAACCGGGGGTGCTCGGTCGTCAACGACGCCGGCGGGGCGACCGCGCGCGTGACGAAGAGCGGGATGACCCGCGCGCCGGTCTTCCGGGTCGCCGACGTGGCCGAGGCGGAAGCGCTCGTCTCGTGGGTCCGGGACAACGAGGCGACGCTGCGCGAGGCCGCCGAGTCGACGACGAGCCACGGCGAGCTGCTCGACGTGACGCCGTACGTCGTCGGCAACAACGTCTTCCTGCGGTTCCGCTACGACACCAAGGACGCGATGGGGATGAACATGGTCACCATCGCGACCCGCGAGGCCTGCGACGCGATCGAAGCGGAGACGGACGCCTCGCTCGTCGCGCTCTCCGGGAACCTCTGTTCGGACAAGAAGCCGGCCGCGATCAACGCCGTCGAGGGGCGCGGGCGCTCCGTGAGCGCCGACGTGGAGATCCCCCGCGAGGTCGTCGAGGAGCGGCTCCACACCACGCCGGAGTCGGTCGCCGAGATCAACACGCGGAAGAACCTCGTCGGCTCCGCGAAGGCGGGCGGGCTCGGCTTCAACGCCCACGTCGCCAACGCGGTCGCGGCGATGTTCCTCGCCACCGGACAGGACGAGGCGCAGGTCGTCGAGGGCGCGAACGCGATCACGACCGCGGAGACGACGCCCGACGGCGATCTGTACCTCTCCGTGTCGCTCGCGAGCCTCGAAGTGGGGACCGTCGGCGGCGGGACGAAGCTCCCGACGCAGGCGGCGGGACTCGACGTCCTCGGCGTCCGCGGCGGCGGCGACCCCGCCGGCAGCAACGGCGACGCGCTCGCGGAGGCGATCGCCGTGGGCGCGCTCGCCGGCGAGCTCTCCCTCCTCGCGGCGCTCGGCTCCAGACACCTCTCCTCCGCGCACGCGGATCTCGGGCGGTAGCCCGGCGAAATCCGGTCGGCTCCCGTCAGTCCGACCACGCCGCGCAGTCCTCGCGCAGCGCGTCGCGGCCGGCGTCGGTGACCCGGAAGACCTCCTCGCCTGTCACCTGCTCGACGAGGCCCGACGCGTCGAGCGCGTCCAGCCGCGACTCGACGTGGTCGACGTACAGCCCCGTGTTGCTCGCGACGAACGCCGGGTAGTCGGTGCCGGCGTCGTCGAGATACGCGAGCACCCGCTCGTCGGTGCGGGTGAGCGCGGCGCTCCGGCGCTCTGACCCGCCGTCAACCTCCTCGGACTGCGCGTCGCTTTCCGATCCGGGAGCCGGTGCGTCTGACGAGGGCATTCTATGATTGTTAACGTGTACCAATGGTAAGAGTATTCCGGTGGTTCCCGTTCGCTGGGAGCCGTACCGGTCGCCGACCCGCCGGCCGGGTCAGTCGTCGGCGCTCGCGGAGTCGCCGTCGGGGGCCGGCCCTTCGTTCGACCGATCCGAGAGCATCGGCGTGCCGTCGGCGCGGGGACCGAGCCGCGGTCCGTGGGGGCCGTCGTCGGGATCGATCCGGCGACGGCTGCGGTAGTCGGTGGAGCGCTCGACCGGGACGCGGCCGATCGCCGTGATCATCTCGACGTAGTCGTCGAACGAGCGGTATTCGCCGTACTCGCCGCCGGCGCGTTTCGTGATCTCCTCCGAGAGGATGGTGCCCATGAAGTCGTCGGCGCCGCAGTTAAGCAGTTTCAACCCGTGGGCGTCGCCCGACTTCACCCACGACGCCTGCACGTGGTCGACGTTGTCGAGGAAGAGGCGCGCGACCGCGACGACCAGTTCGTCCTCGTCGCGGGACGGCCCCGACTCGACGACGCCGTGGCGGTAGAGTGGTGTGTTCTGGTGGATGAAGGAGAGCGGAACGAACTCCGTAATCTGCCCGGTGCGGTCCTGGAGGTCGCGGATCACCCCCAGATGCTCCGCGCGGTGGGCGACCGTCTCGACGTGACCGTACATCATCGTCGCGGTGGTGTCGAGGCCGGCGGCCATCGCGCCCTCCATGGCGTCGACCCAGTCGCCGGTGCGGATCTTCCCCGGGCAGATCACGTCGCGGACCTCGTCGACGAGGATCTCCGCGGCGGTGCCGGGCGCGGAGTCGAGGCCGGCGTCGGCCAGCTCGCGGTAGACGGTCTCGTACTCCCAGTCGGTGCCGCGGGCGGCGTGATACGCCTCTTCCGGGGTCATCGAGTGGACGTGGATCCCGCCGACCGACATCGCCTCGATCTGCTCGAGGTAGGTGCCCGGATCCGTGGCGTACCGGGCGGGCGGCTTGTAGTTCACCGCGCTCTCGGGGTCGTCGTACGACCGGAGGATCTCGTGGTGCTCCTCGTTCAGCGCGAGCGCGGGGTGGAGCCCCGACACCGAGCACACCTCGTAGACGCCCATGTCGAGGGCGTCCTCGACGATCGCTCGGGATTCGGCGGGCGTCTTGGTGAACCCCGCGTGGTCGGCGTCGCTGTCGGCCTCGAAGGCGTGCGCGGAGTCTTTGAAGTTACAGAACAGACAGCCCGTGTTGCAGGCGGTCGTGACGTTGTTGTTGAGGTTGGCGACGAAGGTGACCTCGTCGCCGACCGTCTCTCGGCGCCGCCGATCGGCGAGTTCGAGGACCTGCTCTTTGCGGATCGGATCGATCCCGTCCGCGTCCGTCCCCGTGGCGAGCAGTTCGATCGCGTCGTCGACCGAGAGGCGGCTCCCGTCGCGGGCCTTCGCCAGCGCGTTCTCGAACGACTGATCGGTCGACGGCTCGGCGAAGCCGAAGTCGCCGTCGAGGTCGGCGGCGTCGCGGTCTGTCGCGTCGGAGTCCCGCGCCGGAGTCATCGCGTGTGTCTCCCCGTCCCACGGATAAAAACGGGGCGGTCACGACACCCGACGGAGCGGTGGATGCGATCGCGCGGACGGGCGCGCCCCTCCCCGACCGATCGGCGCCGGCAGTCGCTCACGCCAAGTCCCGGTCCTCGCCGGCGTGCGCTCGGACCCAGAGCTCGCCGATCCGAGAGAGCGTGGTCCGGTAGGACTTCCCGCGCTCCTCGCGCTCGATGTACCCCTTGCCGCCGGGGCCGAGCCGGTCGACGTTGTAGATCACCTTCGAGCGGAAGGAGTCGGTGTACTCCTCGTTGAGGTCGTCGGCGAGCGTCTCGGCCAGCTCCGACACCGACTCGAACTCGCCGTGCTCGCCGAGGGTGAACAGCACGAGCTCCTCGAACGGCTTGACGTTCTGGAAGGAGGCGACCGGGAGTTCGATCACGTGGCTGTCGCCGATGCGCTTCGCGCCGATGGTGGTGCCGCGCTCGTCGAACTCCGCGAGCAGGTCGGTGGTGCTCGCGAGGCGGTCGGCGACGCGGTCGTCGTCCACCGCGTCGTCCTCGACCAGCTCCTGCAGGAGGTCGCGGTTCGCCCGCAGCTCCTCGGCGAGTTCGGTCTCGAGGTACTTCTCCGGGGCGGTGTAGTAGGTGTGGATCCGGTCGCGGTCGTCCTGTCGCTCGACCATGATCGAGTGGGCCGCAGTCGCGAACGCGAAGGAGACGGGACGCGGCATCGAACAGAGGTTCACCCACACCTCGCGTTCGTCGGAGTCGCCGACCCCCTCGTCCCGGTCGAGCTCCGCGTTGATCAGGTCGTATGCGCGCTCGAAGGCGGCGTCGTAGTCGTACACGTCGTCCAACTGCTCGCGGACCGTCTTGGCGCCGAGCAGGTTCCGGAAGTCCTGTTCGAGCTTCCGGGCGATGTTGCGCGAGTACTCGACGTTGGCCTCGCTGCCGACCGTCCCCTCCAGGAGGATCACCCGGTCGACGTCGAACTGGTCCCGGATGAGCGGGGCGATCATGCGGTCGTAGTCGAAGCCGACCGGCACGACGTGGGTCTGCATACGGACGGGAGTACGCGGGAGAGCGGTAAAAAGGGCTCCTCACCGCCCCGACAGATCCCGACCCGGGTTCGGCGGGGCGGCGGCCGTGCTGATGCGCCCGCCCGCAAACGTGCGGGCGAGTACCAAAATTAAAGTCCCTGTCTTCACATTGACCTGTCAACATACCGATGGAGGGGAGGTGTACGTACCGATTCGATCCAGACGAGTACGACGCGACGGGGATGGCCGACACCGGAATCGACGAGGTGTGGCACTGTCCTCACGACGCTCACGCCGGCGCGGACCGCTGCGTGTTCCACCTGTCGAGCGACGCCCGCGACGAACTCGGCGTCGACGACGACGCGGTCGCCGACCGGCTCAGGGAGGTTGCGGGCGAGCGCGGGAAGACCGCGAAACAGCTCCTCGGGGCCCGGTTCGGCGACGTCTCGCTCCGCCACGAGATCCTCGCCGCCGCCGACAAACACCCCCTCGACCTCAGAGGCGCGACGGTGGCCGGCACCCTCGATCTCACCGCGTCGGAGTTCGAACAGCGAATCGACCTCACGGGCGCAGAGATCGGGGCGATCGACTGGACGGAGTCCGCGTTCGACGCGCCGGTCGACCTCTCCGGCGCCGTCGTTCGCGGCGAGGCGACGCTCACGGCCGCCGTCTTCGAGGGCGATGTCGACCTCGTCGGCACGACGTTCGAGGGCCCAGTCGACGCCCGAGAGGTCCGGTTCAACGGTGACACGTCCCTCCGCGAGACCCGATTTCACGACGCGGCGACGTTCGACGGGGCCGAGTTCCGCGGCGACGCGAACCTCTTAGACGACGACGCCTGCTTCGAGAACGCCCGCTTCGACGCGCCCGTCTCGTTCGCGAAGGCCGCCTTTCGGTACGCGGACTTCGTCGGCTGCGAGTTCGGCGCCGACGCGACGTTCGACCGAACGGCGTTCGGCGGCGACGCGGAGTTCGCGGACGCGACGTTCGAGGCGACGGCGACGTTCGCGTCCGCCGCGTTCGACCGCGACGCCGCGTTCGACCGGGCGGCGTTCGGTGGCCGCGCCGACTTCGCCGAGGCCCGCTTCGACGGCGACACCGCGTTCGCGGGGGCGACGTTCGCGGGGCCGGCGACGTTCGCGGGCGCGGAGTTCCGCGGGCGGGACAACCTCGAAGACGACGACCTCTCGTTCGCGGACGCGACGTTCGAGGCGGCGACGACGTTCCGACGGGCGGTCGTCGGCTTCGCCGACTTCGCGGGGCTGACGGCCGCGGACGAGCTCGTCTTCGACGAGGGGCGCTTCGTAGAGGAGGTCAGCTTCGCGGACGCGACGCTGGCGTCGCTGTCCTGTGACGAGGCCCGATTCCGGAACGACGCGAGCTTCGAGGCGGTCACGGTTTCGGGGCCCGCGACGTTCCGGGGCGCCGAGTTCCAGGGCGGCGACAACGTCGACGACGACGACCTCTCCGTCGCCGACGCCGCCTTCGGCGACGACGTCGACTTCCTCGGCGCCCAGTTCGGCTACAGCGACTTCTCGGGCGTCTCCTTCGGCGGCGACGCCGTCTTCGACGAGTCGCGCTTCGACGACGACCTCTCGTTCGCGGACGCGACGTTCGAGGCGGCGGCGAGCTTCGACGAGTGTCGCTTCGACGACGACGCCGCCTTCGACGGCGCGGCCTTCACCGGTCGGGCCAGCTTCCGCGGCGCGGAGTTCGACGGCGGGGACAACGTCCGCGACGACGACGTGACGTTCGCCGACGCCGCCTTCGGCGGCGACGCCGACTTCTACCGCGCGGAGTTCGAGTACGCGAACTTCGAGGCGGCGGTCTTCGAGCGCCCCGCGAACTTCGAGGCGACGCGCTTCGCCGGCGAGGGCGGGTTCCGGGACGCCGCCTTCCGAGGCGAGACGACGTTCGCCGAGGCGCGGTTCGACGACGACGCCATCTTCGAGGACGCGGCGTTCAGCGCCCCCGTCTCCTTCCTCGGCGTCGAGTTCGTCGGCGACTACCACGAGGACGACGACGCCGCGTTCTCCGGGGCCCGCTTCGACGACGAAGCGGACTTCCGGGAGATCGAGTTCGGCCAGACCGGCTTCGACGACGCCCGGTTCCGGGGGGCCGTGTCGTTCCGGGAGTCGCTGTTCGGCCGCGCCCGCTTCGAGGACGCGCTGTGTGAGGAGTCGGTCGACCTGTCGTTCACGCGATTCACCGAGCCGGTCTCCTTCGACGGCATCGCGTTCGAGTCCGGCGTCACCGTCGACGAGGCCCGGTTCGAGAGCGACGCGAGCTTCGTCGAGTCGACGTTCGAGGAGGGAGCGACCTTCCGCGGCGTCGAGTTTCAGGGCGGCGCGCACACGGTCACCGACGCGGACTTCGAGGCGGCGACGTTCGGCGACAGCGCCGACTTCAAGCTCGCCGAGTTCCGCGTCGCCGACTTCTCCGGGGTGGAGTTCGAGGGGACGGCGCTGTTCGAGCGCACCGTCTTCGAGGACGACGGGACCTTCCGAAACGCGTGGTTCGGTGCGTCGGCGATCTTCTCTCGGTCTCGGTTCCTCGAGGAGTCCGACTTCTCCAGCTGTCGCTTCGAGGGCGAGGCACACTTCGACGAGCTTCGCTTCGAGAAGGACAGCACCTTCGCGGACGCGGAGTTCGACGACGACGCGACGTTCCGGTCGGCGGAGTTCGAGGGGAGCGCGAACATGCACAACGACGACGCCAGCTTCGAGGCGGCGACGTTCCGGCAGACGGCCGACTTCGACAAGGCGTCGTTCCTCTACGCGAACTTCAGGCACGCGACGTTCGCCCGAGACGCCACGTTCACCGACGCGGAGTTCGCACACTCCGTCGTCTTCCGACCCCGCCCCGACGAGTCGGAGACGCTCGTCGATCTGAGCAACGCGGCCGTGCGCGGCGGGACGCTCGGTCAGCCCGAAGACGGGGACGCCTTCTACGACTGTACGCACGCGGAGGTCTGCGACATCACGCTGGACGACACCGACTGCACCCACGGCCTGTTCAACCACTTCCGATTCTGTAACACCGACTTCCGCGGCTTCGATTTCACGGCCCACAAGACGTACCTCGCGCGGAACAACTGGGAGATCCACACCTTCGCCGCCTCGGAGGCGGCTCACCGATCGAAGAACCGAGGCCAGTTCACGCCGGCCACGCTGGAGAACACGTATCTGAAGGCGAAGAACTGCGCGAGCGACTTCGGCGACCGCAAGGCCGCCGCGGAGTTCTTCATCAAGGAGATGGTGTACCGCCGGCGGAAGAACTGGCGCGCCACGTTCACCCGCGAGGAGGACGTGTCGGCCGTCAACCGCACCAGGGCGCTCGGCAAGTGGATCGGGAATAAGGTGCTTCACCAGACGTGCGGGTACGGCGAGCGGCTCTGGCGCGTGGTCTACGTCTCCGCCGTGACCGTGTTCATCTGGGGAGTGTTGTACACCACGACGACCGAGGGAACGACGGGCAGCAGCGGGCTCACGACGCAGGGGATAAACGGCTTCCCGAACCTCCTCACGCCGGAGGGAGCGGTCGTCCTCGGGAAGAACATGTACTTCAGCATGGTGACGTTCACCACACTTGGCTACGGGGACATCCAGCCCGTGGGGTCGACCGCGCGTGCGCTCGCCGGCCTCGAAGCGTTCCTCGGTGCGCTCCTCGTCGCGCTCGTCGTCTTCGTGTTGGGGCGCCGGGTCGCCTGGTAACCGGCGCGCGCCCTCCATCCTCACGCCTCTCTCTCGAGTCGAACGGCCCCTCGACGCCCGTCCGCGAGCAGTAGCGTTATTGGCGAGACGCCCGCACTACACCATGGTATGTCACAACAAGGCGTTCAAGAGGAGCTGTACGTCGACCAGTACACGCTCGGACTCGTCGGCCCCGATCAGGAGTGGGCCGGAACGGTCGCGGACGGCGGGACGGTGGAGACGTACACGCCGCCGGGGTGTTGGGGCCCGATGGTCACGCCCTCGTTCCGCGGCGGCCACGAGGTGACCCGCCCGATCCGGGTCGAGGGCGCGGAGGTCGGCGACGCGATCGCGATTCACATCCGCGACGTCGAGGTGACGAGCATGGCGACGAGCACCGGGTCGATGGCGGAACGCGAGGGGGCGTTCGGCGACGACCCCTTCGTCGACCACCGCTGTCCGGAGTGCGGGACGACGTGGCCCGACTCCGTCGTCGAGGGGACCGGCGAGGACGCGATCCGCTGCGCCGAGTGCGGCGCCAACGCCTCCTCGTTCGGCTTCGAGTACGGCTACACGGTCGCCTTCGACCACGAGAACGCGGTCGGCATCACCCTCGACAAGGAGGGCGCCCACGCGCTCGCGACCGACGCCGAACGCGTGATGGACATCCCCGAGAACGCCCGGCAACACCCAATCCTGCTGTACGAGCCGGACGGGATGCCCGGCACGCTCGGTCGCCTCCGCCCCTTCATCGGGAACATCGGCACGACGCCCCCAGTGACGATGCCGGACTCGCACAACGCGGGGGACTTCGGTCAGAACCTCATCGGCGCCGACCACGACTACGGCGTCGAGACCGAGACCGACCTCGAGAAGCGCACCGACGGCCACATGGACATCCCGGAGGTCCGCGCCGGCGCCACGCTGATCTGTCCCGTGGCGATCGACGGCGGCGGGGTGTACGTCGGCGATCTCCACGCGAACCAGGGCGACGGCGAGCTCTCCCTCCACACGACCGACGTGAGCGGCACCGTCACCATGGACGTGGAGGTGATCGAGGGCCTCGACCTCGACGGCCCCGTGCTCCTGCCGAACGAGGAGGACCTCCCCTTTATCAGTCGGCCGTACACCGACGCGGAGCGCGAGGCCGGCCGCGACCTCGGCGCGGACCACGGCGTCGACGTCGAGGACGACATGGCCCCGATCCAGGTCGTCGGCTCCGGCGCCACCGTCAACGACGCCACGCAGAACGCCTTCGACCGCGCGGGACGGCTGCTCGACATGAGCGAGGGCGAGATCCGCGCCCGGTGCACGTTCACCGGCGGCGTCCAGATCGGCCGGCTCCCGGGCGTCGTCCAACTCGATCTGCTGGCGCCGCTCGATCTGCTCGACGAGCGCGGCCTCGGCGACGCGGCACGGGAGCAGTACGGGCTGTAGCCGCTCTCGCGCGGCGGGCACCGAACCCGGAAGGAAAGCCGTAATTCCCCGGCCGCGAAACACCGTGCATGGACGCACGCATTCGCGAACACGCGGAGATCATCGCCGACCACTCGACCGACATCCAGTCGGGCGACGACGTGGTCATCCAGCTGCCGAAGGAGGCCGAGGACCTCGCGGTCGCACTCCACGAGGTCTGTGGCGACCGCGGCGCCAACCCCGTCTACCTCAACTACTCGAAGCGCGCGCAGCGCGCCTTCAAGCGCTCCGCAGACGAGTTCACCGAGCCGAGCCACCGGCGCGCGCTCTACGAGGAGGCCGACGTGTTCATCATCGCGCGCGGCGGCGCGAACGCCACCGAGGACGCCGACGTCGACCCGGAGACCAACGCGGCGTACAACCGCGCGATGGAGGAGGTGAAGCGGACGCGGCTCTCGAAGACGTGGTGTCTCACGCAGTACCCGACCGCGAGCCACGCCCAGCTCGCCGGGATGAGCACCGAGGCGTACGAGAACTTCGTGTGGGACGCCGTCTCGCTCGACTGGGACGAACAGCGCGAGTTCCAGGCGGAGATGGTCGAGATCCTCGACGCCGCCGACGAGGTCCGGATCAAGTCGGGCGAGGAGACGGACCTCACGCTCGACGTGTCGGGCAACTCCACGCTCAACGACGACGGCGAGGCGAACCTCCCCGGCGGCGAGGTCTTCACCGCGCCGGTCCGCGACGGCGTCGACGGCGAGGTCCACTTCGATCTCCCCCTCTACCGCTACGGGCGCGAGATCGAGGGGGTCCGACTCCGGTTCGATGACGGCGAGGTCGTCTCGCACTCCGCCGAGCGCAACGAGGACCTGCTCTCCGGCATCCTCGACACCGACGAGGGCTCCCGCCGTCTCGGCGAGCTCGGCATCGGGATGAACCGCCAGATCGACCGGTTCACCTACAACATGCTGTTCGACGAGAAGATGGGCGACACGGTCCACATGGCGGTCGGCTCCGCGTACCCGGAGACGGTGGGCGAGGAGAACGCGGTCAACGAGTCGGCCGAGCACGTCGACATGATCGTCGACATGAGCGAGGACTCCGTCATCGAGGTCGACGGCGAGGTCGTCCAGCGCGACGGGACGTTCGCCTTCGAAGACGGGTTCTGAGCGCGGCCGGGCAAGCGCTTCGGGCGGGCGGGCGTTGTGAGCGACGGGCACTGCGAGCGGCGGACGCTGTGAGCGGCGGGATCGCACCGCCCGACGATCGACGTCCGCATTTATCACTCCGGGGCGCGTTCCTCGACGTATGCCCGAGGAAGTTCTCTTCAAATCCGAGAGCGCACAGAGCCGAGCGGACATCGCCGCCTACCTGCGGACCGTCGCGGACTCCCTGGAGGCCGGCGACCCGATCACGCTGAAGCGGGGCGGGGAGTCGGTGACGATGGAGCCCCCGGCGCAGCCGACGTTCGAGGTGAAGGCGGAACGCGAGGGACCGGCCGACGCCCTCGGCGAGCTGAGCGTCGAGTTCGAGTTGGAGTGGGATGAGGGCGGCGACGGCAGCGAGGCGAGCGGCGACCTGGAAATCGAGTAGTCGAGAGACGGCAGGGCTACGGGACGTTACCGGGTACTTCGACGAACGCGTCGCGGGCGGAGAGGTGGTCGAGCGTGCTGTCGACGCGCTCGCGGACGCGCTCCATCTCCTCTAAGATCTCTTCGTACTCGTCGGTGTGCGTCGTGTCGGCGGCCTCCAGCGCGGCCTTCTTCGACGCCAGCGCGAAGAACTTCTGACTGTGCTCGTCGAACTGCGCGCGGTGGAGCAGCACCTCCACGAGCCCGAGAAGGTCCTCCTTCGTGACGGGCTTCGTCTTGTAGTCGTCGAACGGCATCTCGACGATGTCCACGTCGGGTTCGACCGCGGTCAGCATCGCGACCCGCGCGTCGTACCCCTCGCCGCGGATCGCCTCCAGCACCTCGTGGCCCGACATGTCGGGCATCCGCCGGTCCAAGAGGACCACCTCGACCGAGTCGTCCATCATCGAGAGGGCCTCCTCGCCGCCGGTGGCGATCCGCACCTCGTAGGCCGTGTCGAGGTACACCCGGTACAGCTCGGCGAGATCGGGCTCGTCGTCGACCGCGAGAACCGTGTGCTTCGTTTCGGTGTCGCTCATGCTCGGAGGACTGCGGTCCGCTGATCGCCCGCTGAGGTTCCCGAGATGGCGCGGTCGACTGCTGTTCGTACGCTCATGACGCAGTCTACTCGGGAGATTGGTTAAAACCTTGACCCATGGATATCAAGATCGATACTTTCGGTCGGACCGGGAGACCGCCGTGACCCAAAGGCACATTTACGCGCGCTTCGTAACCGGGGACAACGAATGTCTCATAGCCCCTCACTGCCCGACCGTCCCCGTCTGGAGCTCGATCCGGAGATGAGCGAGACGGAACGGCTCGAGGCGATCCGCCAGCACTACCGGCGGATACTGCAGGTCAACGACGAGCTCGAGGACCGGCTCGACGACGCACAGGACCGACGCGGCGAGCTGAAGGCGGACGTCGACGAGCTGAAGCGGGAGAACGAGGTGTTGAAGACCTCCTCGCTGTACATCGCCTCGGTCGAGGAGATTACCGATGACGGCGTCGTCATCAAGCAGCACGGCAACAACCAGGAGGTGCTGACGCAGGCGTCAACGACGCTCGAGTCCGACCTTCGGCCGGGCGACCGCGTCGCCATCAACGACTCCTTCGCGGTACAGCAGGTGCTCGACGACGAGACCGACTCCCGGGCGCAGGCGATGGAGGTCACGGAGTCGCCGGACGTCACCTACGCGGACATCGGCGGCATCGACGAGCAGATCCGCGAGGTCCGCGAGGCGGTCGAGGACCCGCTCGAGGACCCCGAGCAGTTCGAAGCTGTCGGCGTCGACCCGCCGAGCGGCGTCCTCCTGCACGGCCCGCCGGGCACGGGGAAGACGATGCTCGCGAAGGCGGTCGCCAACGAGTCCGACGCCACCTTCATCAAGATGGCCGGCTCCGAGCTCGTCCGGAAGTTCATCGGCGAGGGCGCCCGGCTCGTCCGGGACCTGTTCGAGCTCGCCGCGGAGCGCGAGCCCGCCGTCATCTTCATCGACGAGATCGACGCCGTCGCCGCCAAGCGGACGGACTCGAAGACGTCGGGCGACGCCGAGGTCCAGCGCACGATGATGCAGCTGCTCTCGGAGATGGACGGCTTCGACGACCGCGGCGAGGTCCGGATCATGGCCGCCACCAACCGCTTCGACATGCTCGACGAGGCGATCCTGCGTCCCGGTCGCTTCGACCGCCTCATCGAGGTGCCCGAGCCCGGCCCCGAGGGCCGCGAGCGCATCCTCGAGATCCACACGCAGGAGATGAACGTCGCCGAGGGGACGGACGTGGGCGCGGTCGCTCGCGATCTGGAGGGGTACAGCGGCGCCGACATCGCGTCGCTGGCGACCGAGGCCGGGATGTTCGCGATCCGCGACGGCCGCACCGAGGTCACGCAGGCCGACTTCGAGCAGGCGCGCGAAAAGCTGCAGGACGCCGAGCAGACCGAAGAACAGGTCATCAACTACCAGTACTGACCGGCGTCCCGCCGGCTCGTCGTGCTCGGTTCTTACCGTCCTGCCGCCCGCTTCGTAACCCCTTACCTCCCGCGCCGCCGACCTCCCGCCGATGAACACCATCCACGTCGCCGGCGGCGTCGGCGTCGCCGACACGGCGATGGCCTCCTACGACGCCGCGCTCGCGGACGCGAACCTCCACAACTACAACCTCGTCGCGGTCTCCTCGGTCGTCCCCGCCGAGGCGACCGTCGAGTCGGTGGCCGCGGCCCCGGACCTCGGCCCCACCGGGAACCGGCTCACGGTCGTCGAGGCGCGCCGGACCGTCGGGCCGGGCGACGCGGTCGACTTCCGCGAGGGCGGGCGCGCCGGCGCGGAGGACGCCGCCTCGAAGCGAGCGCCGCGTCGCCATCCGGACGTGGTCGCCGGGCTCGGCTGGGCGACCGGCCCGGGCCCCGGCCTCTTCTACGAGGTGACCGGCGAGGACACCGCCGACGTGCGCGATCGGATCCACGCGGGGCTCGACGCGGGCGGCGACCTCCGCGACTGGGAGCTCCCCGACCGCGAACTGCGCGTCGAGGCCGCGGCCGCCGAGCCCGACCGCTTCACGACCGCCGTCGTCATCGCCGCGTACGGCGAATCGGAGCCGATCCTGTAGCCGGATCGACGGCGAGCCAGCGCGGATCGCCCTCGCCGACGCCTTTTTGAGTGGGCTCCGCGTATCAGACGTGTCTTCGATGAACGGCAATAACCCGTACGCCGGGGCACCGGGTGTGACGAACGCGGGAGAGCCCGCGGCCGTCGACCTCTCTCCGGACCAGAAACGGCGTCTCCGGCGCGCGGTCGCCGGAATCGTCTCGCGAACCGAGTCGTATCTCCCGGACAGCTACGCCGTCGGCTCCGAGCTGTCGGTCGGCGCGAACGGACCGCAGGCGACCGTCGCCGTCAACCCGCCCGCGGGGCACCCGGTCTCGGCGGGATTCACGCCGGACCCGGACGAGCTGGAAGCCGGTATCGCCGACGCCGACACCGACGAGGTCGCGCGCGGGCTGGCCGCGAGCGCCGCGATGCAGGTGATGGACGCGGTCGGCGACGTGACGCCGACCGCGAAGTGAGCCCGGGCTACTCCGTCTCCGCTTCGTCGACCCGTTCGCCTCCGGCGGCCGTTTGGTCCGCCGACGCCGGCGGCTCCAGCGTTCCCATCACCCGCCCGTAGATCCCGAATATCTCCTCGTACCCCTCCTCGCTCGCGAGGATCGGGACCACGCCCTCCTCCTCGACGCGGTGCGTGTACACGTCGTCTTCGGCGAACACCGCGCCGACGGGAATCTCCTCGAAGTTCGCGAAGTGGACCGTGGGCTCGCCGCTCCCCTTCGGCACCTCCTTGTCGCCCGCGACGACCGTCGTCTCGCTGAACGTCGGCGGCTCGTCGTCGACGGCGCCGTGCGCTCGGAGGAACGCCAGACACGCCTCGTAGCCGAACTCGACCGCCGTTTCGCTCCCCTGTCGACCGACCTCGATCGAGACGGTGTTCGGGACGGTGGAGTCCAGCGTCGTCCCGCGGAGCCCGCCCGCGTCGACGACGTAGTCGACGGGCATCGCCGTCACGCTCCGGCGCACCGACGGCGTGAGGTCGCTGTAGATCGCGAAGGGCGGCGGCGCGCTGTGGGAGGTGTGAAGCGCGAGCACCGCGTCCATCCCCTCCAGTTCGGCGGCGAGCCGCGGCGCGAGCGCGCGTTCGTACTCGTCGCTGTCGGCGTCGCCCGGGAACGCGCGGTTCAGGTCGGTGTCGGTGTACCGCGTCTCGGCCGCCAGCGCCGGCTCGTTGGCGACGATCAGTCGAACGATCCCGTCACCGGCGCCGTCCTCCGGCGCGTCGAGCGCGTCGGCGAGTCGCCTGACGATCCGCTCGCCGGCGGGCTCGTCACCGTGGATCCCGCCGACGATCGCGACGCGGGCCGACCCGGCTGACCCGCGGTCGATCGTTTCCATATCTCCACTACGCGTCGCCCCGGATAAAGTGTCGCCGTTCCGGGTAGCCGACGCCGAGACGCGTCTCGGCCGACGCCCGGCGGAACCGCGTCAGCGCGCTACCGACCGAGCCGATCCGCGAGGGCGGCGCGGTACCGCCCCGCCAGCTCGCGCGCGACGAGCCGGTCGCGGGGGTCGACGCCGAGGGCGCGGAGCGCGCCGACGTAGACCGCGACTCCGGCCACGGACCCGACGACGACGGCGGTTCCGCCGGGGACGACCTCCCGGATCGCCCGCATCGCGAGGAGGGCCACGCCGCCGGCCGCGAGCGGCGTGAGGTAGGTGCGGTCGAACGGCCACAGTCCCTCGAAGCGACGCAGCAGGACGACCTGAATCCCGTTCTGCACCGCGATCGCCAGCGAGGTGCCGAGCGCGGCCCCGACGAGCCCGTACCGGACGACGAACGCGTAGGTGAGAGCGACGTTGAGGACGGCGAGCAGCCAGTCGAGCGCCATCCGGGCGTACTGGTGGTCGGTCATCATCAGGAGCCAGCCGGTCGCGCCCACCGCGCTGCCGACGAACACCCCGCCGAGGTAGACGACGAGCGGGACGTAGCCGGCCACGTACGGGTCGCCGAACAGCCCGAGCAGCTCCCGTCCGAACACGACGAGCACGGCGAGGACCGGGATCACCGTCGCGACGATCTGTCGCGTCACGGAGGTGTACACCGCGTTGAGCGTCTCCGTCTCCCCCTCCGCGTACAGCTCGGAGGCGACCGGCGGCAGCAGCTGGTTGAACGAGAGCAGCGGAATCCACGCGATCGCGATCAACACGAGGACGACGTTGTACACCCCCGCGGCGGTCGCCGTCAGCAGCGCTCCGACGAGCAGCACGTCGACGCGGTTCTGGAACACCTTCCCGAGGCTGCTCATCGCGACCGGCGCCGCGTGGTCGTAGAACCGTCGCGCCTCCCGGCTGACGCCCCGAAGCGACGGGACGACTCCGGTCACCCGCGCGGAGAGCGGCGCGGCGACGGCGGCGAGCAGCGCGGTCGCGGCGACGATGCCGCCTGCGACGCCGACGACCGAGTAGCCGAGCGCCAGCGCCCCCACCGCTCCGACGAGTCGGACGCCGGGCCGGAGCAGCTTGTTGAAGGCGATCTCGCCGCGGGCAGAGCCGACGGCGCGGAATATCGCGGACGCGATCATCACGACCCCGAGCAGCCCGACGAGGAGGCCGAACGCGCGCATCGTCGCCGGGAACGCGGCGTCTGAGACGGTGCGCGCGTTGATCCACGGGGCGGCCAGCCAGATCCCGCCGGCGATCGCGGCCCCGAACCCGAGCGTCGTGGCGTACGCGAGCCCGGCGACGACCCCTTGTCGGTCGGGAGCGCCCGCGTACTCGGGGAGATATCGCTGGAGCGCCGGCACGCTGCCGAACGTGACGAGCCGCGAGAGCAACTGGGCGATCCGCCACGCCAGCGCGTACACGCCGTACGCGGCCGGACCGAGGCTGCGCGCGAGTACGAACTCCGTCGCGGCCGTGAGCGCGCGCTGGCCCGAGACGCCGCCCGCGGTGACCACCGCTCCGCCCGCGATCGTCAGCAGCGCCTCGCGCTCGTCGTCGGGGACGGCGTCGTCGGGGTTCCCGCTCGACGCCGCCTCGCGTTCGCGGTCGCTTCCGGCTCCGGCTCCGTCGTTCACGGGTCACCTCGACGTGACCCGGCTCCGGACAAAAGCGACTCGTTCCGCCGGCTGTCGGCTCCGCTACCAGCGCTGGTGGACGTGGTCGCGGACGAACTCGTCGTACACGTCCGAAACGACCTCGCGTTCGTCCTCACCGAGCGGTGCGAGGTCGCTGGCGGCGGCGTTCGCCCGGATGTGGTCCGGCGTCGTCGAGCCGGGGATGACCGTGGAGACGGCGTCGTGGTCGAGGATCCAGCGCAGCGAGAGCTGCGGGAGCGAGAGGTCGTCGCCGGTCGCGTCGGTCGGGTCGTCGGCGACGGCGTCGACCCGCTCTGCGAGCGCGTCGGCGGCGTCGAGGCCGACCTCGTAAGGGACGCCGGCGAACGTCTCGCCCACGTCGAACGCGTCGCCCTCGCGGTTGTAGTTGCGGTGGTCGTCCTCGGCGAACTCGGTGTCCCGCGAGAGCGCGCCGGTGAGCAGCCCGGAGGCGAGCGGCACCCGGCAGATCACGCCCACGTCGCGGGCGGCGGCCTCGTCGAGGAACAGCTCGGCGGGCCGCTGGCGGAAGGGGTTGAAGATGATCTGGACCGACTCGACGCCGGGGTACTCGATCGCCTTCAGCCCCTCCTCGACGCGCTCGACGCTGACGCCGTAGTTCGCGATCTTCCCCTCGGCCGCGAGTGTGTCGAGGGCGTCGAACGTCTCCGGCTGATAGTACGCGTCCGTCGGCGGGCAGTGGAGCTGGACCAGGTCCAGCGTCTCGGTCCCGAGATTCTCCCGGGACCGGTTCACGAACCGGCGGAGGTTCGCCTCGGTGTACCGCTCCGCGACGTGGGGATCGAGCCGGCGGCCCGCCTTCGTCGCGACCGTCACGTCGCCGGTCGCGATCTCGTCGTCGAGCACGTCGCCGAGGATCTGCTCCGAGCGCCCGTCGCCGTACACGTCCGCGGTGTCGAAGAAGTCGATTCCGGCCTCGCGGGCGGCCTCGACCGCGTCGACCGCCTCGGACTCGCTCACGTCGCCCCAGTCGCTCCCGATCTCCCACGCGCCGTAGCCGACCTCGCTGACCGCGCCGACGTCGCCGAGCGTTCGGTGGTTCATGTTCACTCTCACCTGATCGGGGCGAACGCAAGGGCGTTCCGGAGGCGGAACCGGGGCGCGGTCTCGGACCGCAGCCACGGGAGCTAAACGGCTCGACGCCGTAGCACGCCGCATATGCAGTTCTGTGACGACTGCGGCTCGATGATGGTCTCTCGCGACGGAGAGATGGTGTGTCAGAACGACGACTGCGGCGCCACCACCGAGCGCGACGAGGCGCTCGCCGCCGAGTTCGAGTCGACGACCGAACAGACCGGCGACGAGGTGATCGAGACGGAGGAGGGCGCGAACTTCGAGGGGAAGCCGACCGCCAACGACATCGTCTGCGACGAGTGCGGCCACGGCGAGGCGTGGTACACGATCAAACAGACCGGCGCCGCCGACGAGCCCCCGACGCGCTTCTTTAAATGCAAGGAGTGCGGGCACCGGTGGAGAGGGTATAACTAATCCCAACCTGACGCTGCCGATTTGGGCAGATTGGGGCTCTGGCCCTATTGTGAGAAAACCGCGGGCGTCGCGGGCGGTTAGGTCGGCAGTTCTTACCCTCGGAGGCGAAGTGTCGGCATGGACGAACGGGCGATCTCTCCCGTCATCGGCGTCGCCCTCGTGGTCGTCATCACCCTCCTCCTGGCGACGATGTTCGCCGCGGGCGCGATCCATCTGGCCGACTTCGGCAGCGAGCGCGAGGACGTGCACGACCTCACCGACGGACCGGTCGACGGGGACGCGGACGCGACGGCGGGCGACGAGTCACACGCGGGCGAGCTCGTCCGGGCCGTCGACGACGGCGCGGGCGCGACGACGACACACGTCGTGAACTACACCGTCGCCGCCGACTCCGACACCGCGGGCAACTCGCTCAACTCCGTCACGGTCGAGTACGAGAGCGGATCGGTCGACGTGAGTGGCGTCGACGAGCGAGCAGCCGTCACGCTCGTGGGTATCGACGGCGACCGGGACGGGACCGTCGAGACGGACGCGACCGGCGACGTGGAGTGCTGTCCCCCCGGCGACGGCGTCATCGTCTCCGACGGGGGGAACACCCTCCGAATCGAGTTTTCGGGGAGCTACAGCCTGGAGGCGGGCGACGCCCTCGCCGTCAGATACGAATCGGTGACGAACCCGAGCGCGGGTGAGTACGGCGTCAGCGTCACCGTCAACGGCGAGGTGAACGACGGGGGCGGGAGCGTTCAGATACGCTGATCCCCTGCGAAGGCGACCGATATGAGCCGCTCGGCTGCTGCCTCTGTGTCGGCGTCGCTGAACGGGTTGAGAAGCAGATCGACGAGGAGCGCGGGCACCGCTGGCGCGGGTACAACTGACCCCCGTCAGTCGTCCCGCAGCCGCGACCCGAGAAACGTCGCCGCCGCGTCGCCCACGTCGCCGGCGCGCCCGACGAAGAAGTGGTCGGACGCGAACGCGACCGTCTCGATCCCCAGCTCCTCGGCCCGCTCCACCACGGGCTCCCAGTCGGCCGTCGAGTCGCGCGTCGCGTAGAGGACTCGCGCTTCCACGTCGAGCGCGACGAGATCGTCGAGGGCCGCGACCGCGTCGACATCGGGGTTCAGGCGGGCGGTCGGCGCGAGCGCGCAGACGCCGGCGAGTTCGGGACGGGAGGCCGCCGCGACGAGCGCCACCGTGCCGCCGAACGAGAATCCGAACAGCGCCACCCGGTCGTAGCGCTCGGTCGCCCAGCCGACCGCGTTGTCGGCGTCGGTGCTCTCGCCGTACCCCTCGTCCCAGTCGCCGTAGTCGAACCGGAGGCAGTCGATCCCCTGATCGGTGAGCGCGTCGCTGACGGCGGTCAGCCGCTCGTCGCCGCGGTGGCCGCGCTGCTGGGGGTGCGGCGGGCAGGCGACGACGACCGCGTCGGCGCGCGAGTTCTCGGCGGCGGCGTCGCCACCGCCGTCGCTCGCGGCGGTGTCGAGGGTGGCGCGCACGTCCCGGCCGCCCGGGACGAGAACGGTGTCGCTCACGGGAGTTCGAAGGGAAAACCGCCGCCGTTCAGGGGACCTGGGTCACGCGATCGACGCCGTCGAGGTCGGCGAGGTCGCCCGCGAGCGTCTCCTGATCGACGGTCGCCTCGTAGTAGAAGACGAGGTCGAAGGTGCCGTCGCGGAGGAGCTGCTGGCACTCCCAGACGAACGCCTCGTCGTCGAGGGTGCGCCCCTGGAACTGGTTCGACGAGAAGTTCGTGTCGTCGTTGCCGGCCTCGATGTACGCCTCGCCCTTGCCGGCGTGGTCGGCGATGACCTCGTTGATGGCGACCGTGAGCTCGTGCATCTCGAGGTCCTCCTGCCCGCCGAGCGTCGTGTGGACGATACAGCCCGCGAGTTCGATGTCGCCCGGCTCCAGCAGGGCCTTCGTCCGCGTGTAGAGGTCGGCGTCGACGGTCTCGTTCATAGCGTTCTGTTCCGGCTCCCGTGATAAACGGGTAACGGTTCCCCCGGCGGTGTCTCGGGCCGAAGGGCTAGTCGCCCTCGGCGTTGTCGCCGCCGTCGCCAGGCCCGAGGCGCGATCGCATGAGGTATCCCGCCCCGACGAGCGACGAAACAGCAGTTCCGACGCCGAATCCGGGTATCTCGACGGACGACGTTCCGTCGTCCGAATCGTCCTCCGCGCCCGTCACTTCGAGCGGGTCGGCGCTCTGAGAAGCGCGATCGGCGTCGTCGGTCACGGTCAGCGTCACGTTGAACCCGCCGCTCTCCGTGTAGGTGTGGGTCGCCGTCTGACCCTCTCCCGTCCCCCCGTCGCCGAAGTCCCACCGGTACTCGACGATCTCTCCGTCCGGACTTGACGACTCGGTCGCGTCGAAAGCGACCTGCTGTCCCACCGACGGCGACGTCGGTGCGTGTTCAAACGCCGCGGTCGGCTCTTCGCCTCCCGCCGCGTTGTCACCGCTTCCGTTGTCGTCGGTGCTATCGTCAGAGCCGCCGTCGTCCGCCTCGTCGTCGTTTCCGTCGCTCACTTCTTCGACCCGGACGGACGCACTGGCTTGGTCGCTGCCGGACCGGACGACGATCTCTCCGTCGGTGACGTCAGATTCTGCGGTTTCCCACGTCAGCGTCGCCGTCGCCGTCTCTTCCGGATCGAGAGAGAAGGTCGCCGAGTCGACCACCGACCCGCCGGTCGATTCCAACGTCACGTCGGTGGTCCCGGTCGCGCCGCCGGCGTTCGTGACTTCGACGGAGACCTCGAGTCGCTCGCCGGCCTCGACGGGCGACGTGGTCGACGCGATCGACACGTCGTACGCGGGATCGCCGCCCTCTGATTCGGTCCGTATCTGATCGATCTCGCCCGCCGAGAGCTCGGCGCGGTAGATACGGAGGTCGGACAGCTTGCCCACGAGGAGGCCGTACCAGTCGGGATTTCCGGTTCCGTACCAGCTTCCGATCGTCTGGTGAGACCAGTAGTTCGTGTTCCGTGGGCTGTAACCGTCCATCTCGTCGTCCGAAAAGCGGACCTCCCCGTCGACGTGGATCCGGATGGCGTTCGCCGGGTCGAACACGACGGCGACGTGGTGCCACTCGCCCACGGAGACGTCCAGCTCGGCGTCGACGTGATCCTCGGTCGAGTACACGACGCCTCCTCCGAGATCGCCTGTGCGGAAGGACAGCCGGACGGTCTCCGCATCGCCCGTGTCGGGTCGTCCCGCAAACACGTACTCCGCGTCGTTTCGCAAGAGGTGGTGGTTCGCCTCCTCGCCGTTCGGTTTCCCGCCCTCGCTCCGATCGAAGTAGACCCAGCCGACGACGGTCGCCGGACCGTTGTCACGCCGAGCGATACTCAGCTGTGGATTATCCGACCCGGAGCCGACTTGCATCCCGTCGTCGCCATCGAACTGAACCCCCGACCGCCCGCCGAACGTTCCGACTGAGGGGTTGCCGTACTCTGCGGCGCCGTCGGCGTTCCCGACGGTGTCTCCGAACCCCTCCGCGAACGGCCAGCGAGCGACGAGGTCGTCCGCCCTGACGAGATGCCCGTCGGCGGCGACGGACGGCATTCCGACCGCACCGAGCACCGAGCCTGCGGCGATCGCCCCCAACACGGTCCGCCGCCCGACCCGCGAACCGCGCGTCTCCCCGCTGTCACTGGAGGGGAGACTCGCCGACACGCCCCGCTCGTCACTACTGTGCGAAGTTCGCACGTTTTCACCAGCCATGACTACCGACACGAAATCCAATATTAAAGAATTTGTCATGTATGCAAACGGTGGCGGGGCGAAACCCTGTCTGACCCTTACGACCGGAGTCGAACCGCGATTCCACCGCCTTCCTCTTCCACTGCTACGAGCCCGTCGTCCGCGAGGTCCGCGATCAGCCCGCGGAGCCACTCTCGACCGTACTCGCCGCCGGGCGAATAGTCGACGCGGACACGGGGGCCGAGCTCGTCGAGCGCCAGCTCGTCGTATTCGCCGAGGACCCGAATCACGCGCCCGCGGAACTGCCGGCGGCTTCCTTCGAAGCTCGGCTGTTCGGGCACGTCGGGCGCGGTGAAGTCGCCGGTCTCGTAGGCGTGACACCACCCGCGCCACGGGCACCCGGCCTCGTCGCAGCGCGGCGTCGTCCCGCAGGCGACGCCGCCGAGCTCCATGATCGCGTTGTTCCAGACGCGGGAGCCGCCGTCGGGCAGCACGTGCGAGGCCACCCGCGCGAACGCGTCGTCGTCGTCCGGCACCGCGAAGGCGCGGTGGAGCACCCGCTTCACGTTGGTGTCGACGACGGCGTCCCCGTTGTTGAACGCGAACGACGCCACCGCGTTCGCGGTGTACGGACCGACGCCCATCAGCTCCTGGAGCGCTTCCGGGGTCTCCGGGAACGTCCCGTCGTACTCGCCCTCGATCTGCCCGGCGGCCTCGTGGAGATACTTCGCGCGGTTGTTGTAGCCGAGCGAGTGGTCCGACCAGAACGCGACCACGTCGCCGCGGTCGGCGGCGGCCAGGGCCGCGGTCGTCGGCCACTCCTCGATGAAATCCTCCCACGCGGGAACGACCCGATCGAGCTGCGTCTGCTGGCTCATCACCTCGCTGACGAGGATCTCGTAGGGGTCCTCGGTGCGCCGCCACGGGAACTCGCGGTGGTCCGCCTCGTACCAGTCGATGAGCGCCTCGCGGACCGCGCCGAGGTCGGTCGGCAGCGCGGGGGCGTCGCCGTCGTCGACGGCGACGGTCGCGGCGGTCGCGTCCGAGTCGGTCATTACCGTCGGTCGGGTCGGCGGCGGTTTATCCGTGCTGGTCCGCGTCGGACCGTTCGTCGGTGTCGTGGCGCTCGTCCGCGTTTGTCCGGACCGGCTCCATCGTTCGCGGGTCGCGGTCGGGGCCCGGATACTCGCCGCCGACGGCCTCCGGGTACAGCCGCGCCGGCGAGAAGACGGTCGCGAACGCCCGCGGCTCGCGAACGCTCACCGCCATTCGGTCCCGAAGCCCGGCGGCGGCCCGCGCTCCCGTCAGCGACGGATCGAGGCTCACGACCTGCATCGCGCCGCCGCGGTACGCCGACGCCAGCGCCGGGTGGTCGCCGGGGGGTTGCGTCACCGGCTCGCGCCACGCCTCGATCGCGTCTCGCCAGGCGTCCGCCAGCCCGTCGCCCGCCAGCGCGCCGATCACCGCCTCGGCGTCGTCGAGGAGCGGGTCGCTGGCGACGAGCGTCGTCCACGCGTGCGAGCGCAGCGCATCGAGCGCCTCGCGGGCCGGCCCGCCGACGAGGAGGTCGGCCGCGAGCACGTCGGCGTCGGCGACGACGCGGGCGGAGCTCGGATCGCGGTCGACGGGCGGAAGGTCGTCACTTCCGGCGGTGTCGCGATCCCCGGCGTTGGCCCGTCGCTCGGCGAGCGCCGTGCTCACCGTCTCGGCGCTCACGTCAGCCCCGGCGGCTCGGTCGAAGAGGTCGGCGAAGGTCGCGGTCATACGGGACCCGTCGGCGGCGACGGGTATCGGGTTTGCGGACGACGATCGGACGGGTCGTCGGCAGCGGGGCTATCCGATCGAGGGACTGCGAGAAGAGCCTAGGCCGAGATTTGAACTCGGGGTCTCGTCCTTACCAAGGACGCGCTTTACCGCTAAGCTACCCAGGCGCAATCAGTCGTTGACGGGAGTCGACTTTAGGGGTTTCGATTCGGGGCCGTTCCGTCACGAAGACACACACCGGTCCGTCGCCGTCGGGCGACCTCACCGGTCCGTCGCGCTCACGGCGCGGTCGGAGATGTCGGCGATGCGGTCGGCCGTCGTCTCGGGGAGCGCGCGGCCCGGCGGCGGGAACTCGCCGTCGTAGTCCGCCGCCAGATCGCGGGCGTACGTCAACAGCTCCTCGGGCGGGTCGCCGCCGACGGCGGTGGTGCCGGCGACGACGGCGAGTTCGAGCGCGTCGATCTCCAAGTTCCGGTCGAGCGCGGTCGCCGCGGCGGGATCGGTCCCCTCGCGGTCCCGGAGCGTCTGGTCGCGGCCGAACGCGCGCACGACCTCGACCGCGGCCGCGGCGGCGTCGGTGCACGCGAGCAGGGCGAACCCGCGCGAGACGAGCACGTCGGCGGTGAGCACGTCCATGTCGGCGTCGATGTCCGTCTCCCGCGTGGCCGCGGTCGCCCACGGCTCCTCGTGGGCCACCGACCGGGTGAGCCGGAGCCCCTCGTAGATGAGCTGTACGCCGGCCGCCCGGTCGACCACCGCGTCGGGGTCGACCTCGGGGTCGACCGCGCGGGCGGTGACCAGCGCCAGCACTCCGGGCGTTACGGCGGCGTTCGCGATCCGGTCTTCGAGGGCCTCACGCAGCTGATCGGGCTCGACGTCGGCGAGCGCCTCACACGCGGCGTCACGCGCTCGCGCGGCATCGTCCATTACGTAACGGTAGTCGATCGAGGGGCAAAGACCTTTGGAAACGAACGGGATACCACGGTGTGATCCGCACCCGAGACGACGACGGGGTCCGCGTGGTGACTATCGACCGACCGGCGCGCCGGAACGCCCTCCGACCCGATGACCTGAGCGCGCTCCGCACCGCCGTCGCCGACGCCGACGCGCCGGTGACGTACCTCCGCGGCGCCGGCGAGGCGTTCTGCGCCGGCGCCGACCTCGACGTGGTCGCCGCCCTCGACGACCCGGCGTCGTTCGCCCGCGCCGGCCAGCGCACGGCTCGGGCGATCGCGGACGCGGAGACGGTCGTCGTCTGCGGGATCGACGGCGCGGCCCGCGGCGGCGGCGTCGAGATCGCGCTCGCGGCCGATCTCCGGGTGGCGACGCCGGCGGCGACGTTCGCGGAGCCCGGCGTCGCGTTCGGGCTGTTCGGCGCGTGGGGCGGAACGGTTCGGCTCCCGCGGGTGATGCGCGAGGGCGACGCGCTCGACTTCGCGCTGTCGGGGCGGGTGCTCGACGCCGACGAGGCGCTCCGCACGGGGCTCGTCTCCCGCGTGGTCGACGACCCGCGATCGGTGGCGGACGCGATAGCGAGCGGCGAGCGGGACGCCCTCCGCGCGATCAAACGGCGGGTGCGCGACCGCCGCGACGACGGGACGCAGGAGCGCGCGGAGGCGTCCGCGTTCGCCGACCTCGTGCACGCCCACGCGGACGATATCGCAGCGATGCGCGGGGAGTGACCCCGAACTGCACCCGGCGTCTCGCCCGCTCCCCGTCACGTCATCTGCTCGCCGTCAGTCGGATGTGACAGGTTTAAGTGATCCTCCAACCAACCACCGAGTGCGAAGCACGCACCGGTAGTGTAGTGGTATCACGCAACCTTGCCATGGTTGCAACCCGAGTTCAAATCTCGGCCGGTGCACTCCCTTTGGTCGTGCACCGCCCTGACTCCCCGCTCGCTGCGCTCGCGTGGAGTCTCGGCCGGTGCTTTCTCTAATCGGTCTAGTTGGATAGTCACGAGTTTCCTAATCAGGGTTAGGCGCGCGCCTCCGAGTGGCCGCGCCCGGCGGCCACGAGGAGCGCGTGCGAGGGAGTCGACCGGCGCTTATAAGCGCCGGTCGACGAGGCTGGGGAGGCGTGAGG
>NZ_NHOA01000104.1 GCF_002727125.1 Halorubrum persicum | reverse complement strand
GACGCAAGACGTGTTCTACGACCGCGGCGACGTGTTCTACGCGTCGATCCACGAGGAGGGGCTCTACCCGGACACCGGCGCACTCGACGAGACCGGCCGCGGCGACGGAGAGGGGACCACCGCGAATATCCCGCTCGCGGCCGGCGCGGGCGACGCGGACTACCGCTACGCCATCGACGAGGCGATCGCCCCGGCGCTCGGACGGTTCGACCCCGACCTCCTGATCGTCTCGGCCGGATTCGACGCCCACCGACACGACCCCATCTCGCGGATGCGCGTCTCCTCCGAGGGATACGCGCTGATGACCGATCAGATTCGGACCGTCACCGACGAGATCGGGGCCGCGACCGCCTTCGTCCTCGAGGGCGGGTACGGGCTCGACACGTTGGCCGAAGGCGTCTCGATGGTTCACGAGACGTTCGACGGGCGCACCCCCGTCAGCGACGACGACGATCCCGACGAGAAGACGGAGTCGCTGGTGGCGGAGCTGCGAGAACAGCTCGATCTGTCGTGACGGAACGTTGATCGTTCGCTGAGTCGGGGTCGAGAGCGTTCGGCGTCGCCGGATTCGCCTTCGCTCCTCACTCGTCAGCGGCGGCGACAGAAACGTTCGGCGTGGGATGTGAACTCGGCGGAGGGCGCTTACTCCGTTCGGTCATTCTCAGAAGCAACCCCTTGAGCGCGATGTCGACGAGCGGAGCGATCGCTCGTCGTGTTGATCGTCGAAAACGCCCGGAGCGGGATTTGAACCCGCGTCACGACCGTGACAGGGTCGTATGATGGGCCACTACACCATCCGGGCAAACAGCGACTAACCCCGAAGCGTGGGGACGCCCGGAGCGGGATTTGAACCCGCGTCACGACCGTGACAGGGTCGTATGATGGGCCACTACACCATCCGGGCTTGTCGCAGTCATTCGTACCCCTGTCTGGCAAATAAGGCTTGTCATCCCCGACGACGATGGTGACCGATGACAGGGAGGGTGCGGCGTCGGTGGGAGCCCGATCGGCCCCTCGACGAGACCGACGACGAGGGCGACGACGAACGCGCGGTCGATCGCGGCGGTACCCTTTTGTGTGATACCCGCATGAGTTGGAGTATCGCACGCCCCTGTCGCCGTGAGCCGTGCGTGGCGGAGCCGCTTGGCAAGCCTTATGAGGTTGGCGCATATAGCGATCTGTAGTATCTCGTGATAGCTTCTTTCAATAACCACCACCCATGGTAGACGTAAGCCAACACGAACTCGTCCCGGACCACGTTCTCCTCGAACCCGAAGAGGTCGACGAGGTTCTGGCGGAGTACGACGTGAAACGGACGAACCTACCGAAGATCAAACGCACTGATCCCGCGCTCCCCGACGAGGCCGAGGTCGGCGACGTGGTGAAGATCGTTCGAAACTCCCGCACGACCGAGGAAGCGGTCGTGTACCGACTAGTCGTCTCATGAACAGGCAAGACCGACGCGTGGTGTCACGCGAGTATTTCTCGGACGAACGGCTCGCCGAACACCACTTCCGATCGTTCAACAATTTCCTGGACCGCGGCATGCAGGAGGTCGTCGACGAGAAGGAGACGATCGAAACCGACATCGGCGACAAGGAGGGCCAAGAGCCCGTCTACGTCGAGCTCGGCGACGTGCGGATGGTCACCCCGCGCGTTCGCGAGGCCGACGGCTCCGAGGAACTGTTGTACCCCCAGGAGGCCCGACTCCGAAACATCACCTACTCGGCGCCCGTGTTCATGGAGATGTCCATCGTGCGCGGCGGCGAGGAGGAGCCCGAGCAGGTCGTCGACACGACCGAGACCAAGGTCGGCCGGATGCCGATCATGGTCGGCTCGGACAAGTGTAACATGGCCGGCTTCTCTGACGAGGAGCTCATCGACATCGGCGAAGACCCCGTCGACCCCGGCGGCTACTTCATCGTCAACGGCTCCGAGCGCGTGCTGATGACCTCGGAGGACCTCGCACCGAACAAGATCCTCGCCGAGTACGACTCGAAGTACGGCGACGAGATCCAGGTCGCGAAGACGTTCTCCCAGCGCCGCGGGTACCGCGCGCTGGTGCTCTGTGAGCGCAACCGCGAGGGGCTGCTCGAAGTGTCGTTCCCGTCCGTCTCGGGCTCGATCGACTTCGTGACGCTCGTCCGCGCGCTCGGGCTCGAATCCGACGAGGAGATCGTCCACCGCGTCTCCGACGACCCCGAGATCGTGAAGTTCATGCTGGAGAACTTGGAGGAGGCCGACGTGCAGACGACCGAGGAGGCCATCGAGACCCTCGGCGAGCGCGTCGCCTCCGGCCAGGGGAAGAACTACCAGCTCAAGCGGGCGAACTACGTCATCGACCGCTACCTTCTCCCGCACCTCCACGAGGAGGGCGTCGAGGAGGAGGACGTGCGGATCAACAAGGCGTACTACCTCTGCCGGATGGCCGAGGCGTGCTTCGAGCTCGCCTTGGACCGCCGCGAGGCCGACGACAAGGACCACTACGCGAACAAGCGCCTGAAGGTCTCCGGCGACCTGATGCGCGACCTGTTCCGGACCGCGCTGAACAAGCTGGCGCGCGACGTGAAGTACCAGCTCGAGCGTGCGAACATGCGGAACCGCGAGCTCACCGTCAACACGGTCGTCCGCTCCGACGTGCTGACCGAGCGGCTCGAACACCCGATCGCGACGGGGAACTGGGTGGGCGGCCGCTCCGGCGTCTCCCAGCTCGTCGACCGGACCGACTACATGGGCGTGCTCTCGCACCTCCGGCGCCTGCGTTCGCCGCTGTCGCGCTCGCAGCCGCACTTCAAGGCGCGAGACCTCCACGCGACCCAGTGGGGTCGCATCTGTCCCTCCGAGACGCCGGAGGGGCCGAACTGCGGACTCGTGAAGAACTTCGCGCAGGCGATGGAGCTCTCGCAGACCGTAGACGACGAACAGGGGCTGAAACGAGAACTGGCGTCGATGGGTGTCGAGGGGATCCCCGGCATCGAGGGCGTCGAACGACAGACGGCGGACGACTAATATGGCTCAGGCAGAACGCGAAGCGAAGGTGTACGTCAACGGGAGCCTCGTCGGGACCCACCCGGACCCCGAGGCCCTCGCCGAACAGATCCGCGAGGCCCGCCGACGCGGCGACGTCTCGGAGATGGTGAACGTCTCGGTCAAGGACCGAACCCAGGAAGTGATCGTCAACGCGGACGCGGGGCGCGCCCGCCGCCCGCTGATCGTCGTCGAGAACGGCGAGCCGCTGCTGGGCGACGAGCAGGTCGAGGCCGTCAAACGCGGCGAGGTCGAGTTCGAAGACCTCGTCGAGCGCGGCTACGTCGAGTTCATCGACGCCGAGGAGGAGGAGGACATCCTCGTCGCCGTCGACGAAGAGGACGTGACCGAGGACCACACGCACCTCGAGATCGATCCGCAGCTCGTGTTCGGTATCGGCGCGGGGATGATTCCGTACCCCGAGCACAACGCGAGCCCGCGGATTACGATGGGCGCGGGGATGATGAAGCAGTCGCTCGGGCTCCCCTCCGCCAACTACCGTATCCGGCCGGACACGCGTCAACACCTGCTGCACTACCCGCAGCTGGCGATGGTGAGGACGCAGACGTCCGACCAGATCAGCTTCGACAAGCGGCCGGCGGCGCAGAACTTCGTCGTCGCCGTGATGTCCTACGAGGGGTTCAACATCGAGGACGCGCTGGTGATGAACCAGGGCTCCGTCGACCGCGCGCTCACCCGCTCGCACTTCTTCCGGACCTACGAGGGCGAAGAGCGCCGGTACCCCGGCGGTCAGGAGGACCGCTTCGAGATTCCCGACCAAGACGTTCGCGGCGCACGCGGCGAGGACGCGTACACCCACCTCGACGAGGACGGCCTCGTCAACCCCGAGACGAAGGTGGACGAGTCCTCGGTGCTGCTCGGCAAGACCAGCCCGCCGCGCTTCCTCGAGGAGCCGGACGACATGGGCGGGCTCTCCCCGCAGAAGCGCCGTGAGACCAGCGTGACGATGCGCTCGGGCGAATCCGGCGTCGTCGACACGGTGACGCTGATGGAGGGCGAGGACGGCTCCAAGCTCTCGAAGGTGAAGGTGCGCGACCAGCGGGTCCCCGAACTGGGCGACAAGTTCGCGTCTCGACACGGCCAGAAGGGCGTCGTGGGGCACCTCGCACCACAAGAGGACATGCCCTTCACCGAGGAGGGGGTCGTCCCTGACCTCGTGATGAACCCGCACGCGCTGCCGTCCCGGATGACGGTGGGCCACGTGCTGGAGATGCTCGGCGGGAAGGTCGGGTCGCTCCGCGGATCGCGGGTCGACGGCACGCCGTTCCAGGGCGAAGACGAAGAGGAGCTTCGCGGTGGACTGGAGGAGCACGGCTTCAAATCCTCCGGGAAGGAGGTCATGTACTCCGGCGTCACCGGCGAGAAGATCGAGGCGGAGATCTTCGTCGGGACGATCTTCTACCACAAGCTGTACCACATGGTGTCGAACAAGCTCCACGCCCGCTCGCGCGGTCCGGTGCAGGTGCTCACGCGCCAGCCGACCGAGGGGCGCGCCCGCGAGGGCGGCCTGCGTGTCGGGGAGATGGAGCGCGACACGATCATCGGCCACGGCGCGTCGATGGTGCTCAACGAGCGGCTCTTGGAGTCCTCGGACGCCGAGACGGTGCACGTCTCCGCGGAGACGGGGCTCGTCGCAGTCGAAGACCGCGAACAGCGCCGGGTGTACGACCCGGTCACGGGCGACGAGGACGACATCCACGAGCTCGAAGTGAGCTACGCGTTCAAGCTCCTGCTCGACGAGATGATCGCCCTCGGCATCCGACCGAAACTCGAACTGGAGGACGCAATTTAAATGTCAATGCAAACACCGAAAGTGCTCGGCGGCATCGACTTCGGCCTCATGGACCCGGAGACGTACCGGGACATGTCCGCGACGAAGGTGATCACGGCCGACACGTACGACGACGACGGCTACCCGATCGACATGGGGCTGATGGACCCGCGGCTGGGCGTCATCGACCCCGGCCTGGAGTGTCGGACCTGCGGCTCCCACTCCGGCTCCTGTAACGGCCACTTCGGCCACATCGAACTGGCCGCGCCCGTCATCCACGTGGGCTTCACGAAGCTCATCCGCCGGCTGCTGCGCTCGACGTGCCGCGAGTGCGGGCGGCTCGCCTTGGACGACGCGCAGCGCGACGAGTTCCGCGACCGCTACGAGCGGGCGCAGGAGCTCGGCGACGACGAACACGACGTGCTGAAGGCCGCCGTCCGGCAGGCCCGGAAGGCGTCGACGTGCCCGTTCTGCGGCGAGCCGCAGGCGGACATCAAACACGAGAAGCCGACGACCTACTACGAGGTCCAGGACGTGCTCTCGGGCGACTACTCCGAGCGCATCGCGGCCGCGATGCAGCCCGACGAGGAGGAAGACGATCCGGGCACCTCGCCGCAGGAGCTCGCCGAGAAGACGGACATCGCCTTGGACCGGATCAACGAGATCATGGCCGGCGAGTTCCGTCCGCGCAAGGAGGACCGCCGCGCCATCGAGAAGGCGCTGGACGTCGACCTCACCGAGGAGGACATGAACAAGCTGATGCCCTCGGACATCCGCGACTGGTTCGAGGACATCCCGGACGAGGACCTGGAGGTGCTCGGTATCGACTCCGAGCACTCCCGACCGGAGTGGATGATCCTGACGGTGCTTCCGGTTCCGCCGGTCACCACGCGTCCCTCGATCACGCTCGACAACGGGCAGCGCTCCGAGGACGACCTCACGCACAAGCTGGTCGACATCATCCGGATCAACCAGCGGTTCATGGAGAACCGCGAGGCGGGCGCCCCGCAGCTGATCATCGAGGACCTCTGGGAGCTGCTCCAGTACCACGTCACCACGTTCGTCGACAACGAGATCAGCGGGACGCCGCCGGCGCGACACCGCTCCGGCCGTCCCCTCAAGACCCTCAGTCAGCGGCTGAAGGGGAAGGAGGGACGCTTCCGCGGCTCGCTTTCGGGGAAGCGCGTCAACTTCTCCGCCCGGACAGTCATCTCGCCGGACCCGACCCTCTCGCTGAACGAGGTCGGCGTCCCGGACCGCGTGGCGAAGGAGATGACCCAGACGCTCAACGTCACCGAGCGCAACGTCGAGGAGGCGCGTCAGTACGTCCGGAACGGCCCCGAGGCCCACCCCGGCGCCAACTACGTCCGCCGCCCCGACGGTCGCCGACTGAAGGTAACCGAGAAGAACTGCGAGGAGCTCGCCGAGAAGGTCGAGGCCGACTGGGAGGTCAACCGCCACCTCGTCGACGGCGACATCGTGATCTTCAACCGGCAGCCCTCGCTGCACCGGATGTCCATCATGGCCCACGAGGTCGTGGTGATGCCGTACAAGACGTTCCGGCTCAACACCGTCGTCTGTCCGCCGTACAACGCCGACTTCGACGGCGACGAGATGAACATGCACGCGCTCCAGAACGAGGAGGCCCGCGCCGAGGCGCGCGTCCTCATGCGCGTCCAAGAGCAGATCCTGAGCCCGCGGTTCGGCGGGAACATCATCGGCGCCATTCAGGACCACATCTCCGGGACCTACCTGCTGACGCACTCGAACCCCGAGTTCACCGAGACGCAGGCGCTCGACCTGCTGCGCGCGACCCGCGTCGACGAGCTGCCCGAGGCGGACGGCGTCGACGACGAGGGGCGCGAGTACTGGACCGGTCGGACGCTGTTCTCGGAGCTGCTCCCCGACGACCTCTCGCTTGAGTTCACCTCCTCGACGGGCGACAGCGTGCGCATTGAGGACGGCCAGCTGATCGAGGGGACGATCGACGAGGACGCCGTCGGCGCGTTCGGCGGCGAGGTCGTCGACACCCTCACCAAGGAGTACGGGGAGACGCGCTCGCGCGTGTTCATCAACGAGATCGCGTCGCTGGCGATGCGCGCGATCATGCACTTCGGGTTCTCGATCGGGATCGACGACGAGTCGATTCCGCCGGAGGCCGAAGAGCAGGTCGACGACGCGATCGGGAGCGCCTACGACCGCGTCCAAGAGCTGATCGAGACGTACGAGGCCGGCGAGCTGGAGTCGCTGCCGGGCCGCGGCGTCGACGAGACGCTGGAGATGAAGATCATGCAGACGCTCGGGAAGGCGCGCGACTCGGCCGGTGAGATCGCCGACCAGCACTTCGGCGACGACAACCCGGCGGTCGTGATGGCCCGATCCGGCGCGCGTGGGTCGATGCTGAACCTCACGCAGATGGCCGGCTCCGTCGGTCAACAGGCGGTTCGCGGCGAGCGGATCAACCGCGGCTACGAGGACCGGACGCTCTCCCACTACAAGGAGAACGACCTCTCCGCGGAAGCGCACGGGTTCGTGGAGAACTCCTACCGCGGCGGGCTCACGCCCGAGGAGTTCTTCTTCCACGCGATGGGCGGCCGCGAGGGGCTGGTCGACACGGCGGTCCGGACCTCCAAGTCCGGCTACCTCCAGCGCCGGCTCATCAACGCGCTCTCCGAGCTCGAGGCGCAGTACGACGGAACGGTCCGGGACACCTCGGGCCGGATCGTCCAGTTCGAGTTCGGCGAGGACGGCACCTCGCCGGTGAAGGTCTCCTCCGGCGAGGGCGACGGCATCGACGTCGACGACATCGTCGACCGCGTCGTCGACGCCGAGTTCGAGTCCAGCGACGAGAAGGAGCGGTTCCTGGGCGAGCGGTCGCCGCCGACGAACCTCTCGGAGCATTCCGGACCGGGCCTGAACAAGGCCTCGGGGGTGGAGTCGGATGACTGAGTACGCCCACGTCACCGACGACATCGAGGCGGTCGTGGAGGCCACCGAGCTGCCCGCCCGCCTCAAAGACGAGGTGTACGAGGCGATCGACCGGAAGGCCGAGGAGACCGGCGAGGTCACGGTCGAGCAGGCCACCGACATCGCGACCGGCGTCGAGAACCGGTACATCGAGACGCGGGTCGACCCGCTCGATCCGGTCGGGACCGTCTCCGCGCAGTCGATCGGCGAACCCGGGACGCAGATGACGATGAACACGTTCCACTACGCCGGCGTCGCTGAGATCGACGTCACGCAGGGGCTCCCCCGGCTCATCGAGCTGGTGGACGCACGGAAGACGCCCGACACGCCGATGATGACGGTCCACCTCGAGGGCGAGTACGCCACGGACCGCCAGAAGGCCCACGAGGTCGTGTGGTCCATCGAGGCGACGCGCATCCTCGCGCTCGGCGACGTGTCGACGAACGTCGCGGACATGCTGGTGCGGATCGACCTCAACGACGACACCCTCCTCGAGCGGTGGCCGACCCACTCTGACCCGACCGAGGTCGCCGGGATCATCGCCGAGACGATCGAGGACTCGCTCGGCGTCGACACCCGACAGTCGGGGACCGTCGTGGAGTTCGGACCGAACGAGCCGAGCTACCGCGAACTGCTCCAGCTCGTCGAGCGGCTCCGGGAGATCGTGTTCAAGGGGATCGAAGAGATCGAGCGCGTCGTCATCCGGAAAGAGGAGATCGACGGCGACGAGGAGTTCGTCCTCTACACCGAGGGGTCGGCGTTCGGCGACACCCTCGATATCGAGGGCGTCGACGCCTCGCGGACGACGTGTAACAACATCCACGAGATCTACCGCAACCTCGGGGTCGAGGCGGCCCGCGAGACGATCATCGACGAGACGAAGAACACGCTCGAAGAGCAGGGGCTCGACGACGTGAACGTCCGCCACCTCATGCTCGTGGCCGACATCATGACGAACAACGGCGAGATCGAGTCGATCGGTCGCCACGGCATCTCGGGGTCGAAGGACTCCGTGCTCGCTCGCGCGGCGTTCGAGGTGACGGTGAACCACCTGCTCGACGCCGCGATCCACGGCGAGTACGACGAGCTCGACGGGGTCATCGAAAACGTCATCGCCGGGAAACCGATCTCGCTCGGCACCGGCGACGTCGACCTCCGGATGGGGTCGCGGGTCGTGGGCGACGACTGATGCGGGTCGAGCTCTCCGACGAGGCACGGCAGTACATCGGTCGCTTCGACGAGCTGACCGGGGTGGCGCCGAAGGACTGCCTCGTGGAGGGCGACCGGCTCGTGTTTCTCGTGCCGGCCGGCGAGATGGCCGCTGCGATCGGGCAGGCCGGCGAGACCGTCGAGGAGACGGAGCGCCGACTCGGCAAATCCATCGAACTGGTGGAAGACGCCGACACGCCGGAGGCGTTCGTTGCGAGCGCGCTCGCGCCCGCGGCGGTCAACGCCGTGACGATCTCCGAGCAGAACGACCGCGTCGCGTACGTCGAGGTGCCGGAGCCGGACCGCGGCGTCGCCATCGGCGCCGACGGCGCCAACATCGAGACGGCGCGGACGCTGGCGAAGCGCCACTTCGACATCGACGACATCCAGCTGACCTGAGGCGGAACCCCGCCCCTTTTGCCGACGCGGTCGTTTGTCGCGGCATGGACCGGAGACGCTTCCTCGCCGGGGTCGGGACCGGAGTCGCCGTCGGAATCACCGGTTGTCTCGGCGGGGGATCCGACCGCCCGTTCCCCGACGCCGACTGGCGAGACGAAGACGGCCTCGACGTGATGACTCTCTCGGAAACCCACGTCCAAGCGCTCGTCGATGCCGGGGGTGCCACGCTGTTCTCGGTCGCGGAGACGGCCCACGATGGCGACGCGGAGCCGAGCCCGTGGCTCCCCTCGCAGGAGTACGAGTCCGCGTACGACCTCGAGAACGGGCGCCAGTACGTGCGCCAAGAGCTGACGGAGACCGAAGAGACCGACATGTCGGAGCTGTACGTCGCCGACGACGAGGTGCTGGTCCGCCAGCAGACCGGCGACGAGACGCGGTACGGTCGGCAGCCGGTCGACCGGTCGGCAGACGACCTCGGAGAAGTGATGCGTATGGAGGTCGTGACAGGGATCCGCGTCGAAGGCGAGACCGCGGGCGGCGAGGCGGAGTACGAGGGGTTGAACCTGTGGAACCCGACGAGCGACGGCGAGGGCGAGGTGCGCGGGGAGCCGACGGCCCGGTTCACCGCCGACTCGTTCGACGGCGAGCGGAACATTCCCGGGACGATCGAGACGGCGTCGGCGAGCGTCCACGTGTACGAGTCGGGCGTGGTGCCGCGGCTCGAGCAGTCGTGGGCCGGCGAGCACGACGGACAGGAGGCGACCGTCGACGTCGACATCGACTACCGCGACCTCGGCGCGACGGTGTCGGAGCCCGATTGGGTCGAGGAGGCGCGCGAGGCCACGAGCGCCTGACTCGCGGGCGCGATCTCGAATCGATACCGTCCGGGCGAAACGACGGGCGCTCGCAACTTTTGAGCCGGTAAGCCGGCGAGAGCACCCGTCGTTTTCGACCGACTCGTTCCGGAAAACACCCTCAGAACGGACGAGAGGTACCGTTCGAGCGATCTGAGGGCGTTTCTCCGGGTCGAAAGACGACGCTTAAGTAGCTCCGTTTGGAAGTGGATGTACGATGGCGAACGGCAAATACGCGGCCCGTAAGCTCAAACAGGACCGGCAGAAGCGCCGCTGGTCCGACTCCGAGTACGCTCGGCGAGAGCGCGGGCTCAAGAAGAAGTCCGACCCCCTCGAGGGCGCCCCGCAGGCCCGCGGGATCGTGCTGGAGAAGGTCGGGATCGAGGCAAAGCAGCCGAACTCGGCGATCCGAAAGTGTGTCCGCGTTCAGCTCATCAAGAACGGGAAGCAGGTCACCGCGTTCTGTCCCGGTGACGGCGCCATCTCGTTCATCGACGAGCACGACGAGGTCACGATCGCCGGGATCGGTGGGGCGAAGGGTCGCGCGATGGGCGACCTCTCCGGCGTCAACTACAAAGTCGAGAAGGTCAACGGCGTCTCCATGATCGAACTGGTTCGCGGAAACGCGGAGAAGCCCGTCAGATGAGCGGGGAGGAGACCGAGGCGCCGTCCGACGCGGACGTCGCCGCCGACGAGCCGGATCCGGACGCGCCCGCGTCCAGCGAGGCCGCCAACGAGAACGCCCAGCTGTTCGGCGTCTGGGACGTCACCGAGATCGCCTACGAGGACCCCTCGACGAAGCGCTACATGACCGTGACGCCCATCGCGCACACGATGGGCCGCCACGCGTCCAAGCAGTTCAAGAAGTCCGAGATCTCCCTGGTCGAGCGGCTGATCAACCGCCTGATGCAGACCGACGAGAACACGGGCAAGAAACAGCAGGCGACGCGGATCGTCCGCGACGCCTTCGACATCATCCACGAGCGGACCGAGGAGAACCCGGTCCAGATCCTCGTGACGGCCGTCGAGAGCGCCGCGCCCCGCGAGGAGACCGTCCGCCTGAAGTACGGCGGGATCTCCGTCCCGAAGGCGGTCGACGTCGCGCCGCAGCGCCGCGTCGATCAGGCGCTGTTGTTCATCTCCGACGGCGTCGCTAACGCGACGTACAAGTCGACGACCGCCGCCGCCGAGGCGCTCGCCAACGAGCTCATCACGGCCGCGGACTACGACCCCGAACGCTCCTACTCCATCTCGCAGAAGGAGGAGCGCGAACGCGTCGCCGCCGCGGCCCGCTAACGCCGGTTCCGCGTTGGGACCGACGGGACGCGTTTTCGCGGTTCCCCCGCTTCACTCCGACCCGCAGAGCGACGGCGCCGTGCAGCGTCACTCACGGAGACGATCGCGACCGTCGACCGAGAAGGTCGACCACGTCCACAATCCGCGTAGCCGCTGCTGAAGGTGTAGGCGCGCAAAAAATGGAGAACGCAGATGCCGAAACGGCGCGTCGACCGCGGGACAGCGCGCTCAGTCGTCGGCCGGCGCTGCGCCGGAGTCGCCGTCAGCGTGCTGCTGTTTGACCCACGAGAGCTTGCCGCCGGCCCCGAGGATGTCGCGCTCGCGCTCGGAGGCGTCGAGGTCGGCCGTGAACTCCCACTCGCCGTTGACGCTCACGGTGAACTCCTCCTGGCCGGAGGCGACGCCCGCGGGCACGTCGTCGACGATTTCGATGTCGTCGCCCTGGTCGATCTTCTCGTACGTCTCCGCGTCGATCGCGAGCGGGACGATACCGAAGTTGAACAGGTTCGCCTTGTGGATGCGGGCGAAGCTCTGCGCGAAGACGGCCTCGATGCCGAGGTACATCGGACAGAGGGCCGCGTGCTCACGCGAGGAGCCCTGCCCGTAGTTCTCGCCGGCCACGAGGACGCCGCCGTCGGCGTCGAGGGAGCGCTGCGCGAACGTGTCGTCGACGCGCGAGAGCGTGAACTCGGAGAGCTTCTCGATGTTGGAGCGGAACTTCAGGATGTCCGCGGTCGCCGGGATGATGTGGTCGGTGGTGATGTTGTCCTCCATCTTGAGGAGGGCCTCGCCGCCGTCCACGTCGATCCCGTCTTTGAGCGGCACGTCGCCGATGTTCGGGCCCTTGACGAGCCCGTCGTCGATGGCCTCGTCGGGCGAGATGATGTCGGAGTCGTCCTCTCCCATGCCGGGGCCGTACTTCGTCCCCATCTCCAGGCCGGGCGCCTCGAGGTCGCCGAGGTCGTCGGCGAGGTCGCGCGGGTCGACGATTTCGCCGGTGATGGCCGCCGCGGTGGCGACCTCCGGCGAGCAGAGGAAGACGGAGTCGTCTTCGATGCCGGAGCGACCCTCGAAGTTGCGGTTGAAGGTACGCAGCGAGACGGAGTCGGAGGCGGGCACGTGGCCGATCCCGATACACGCGCCACACGTCGCCTCAGAGAAGTTGACGCCGGCCGCCATCATCTCCGCAGTCCATCCCTCACGGGCCAGCATCTCGGAGGCCTGCTTGGAGCCGGGCGCGACGATCATCTCGGTCTGCTTGGCGACCTCGCGACCCTTCAGCATCTTCGCGCTGGGAAGGATGTCCTCGTAGGCGCCGTTGGTACAGGAGCCGACGATGACCTGCTCGACGTCGGTGCCCTCGTACTCGCTGACGGGGGCGACGTTGTCGGGCATCGACGGCGCGGCCACGAGCGGCTCGAGATCGTTCAGGTCGACCTCGATCGTCTCCGCGTACTCCGCGTCCTCGTCGGGCTGGAGGTCGACGTACTCTTCCTCGCGGTCCTGGCGCGCGAGCCAGTCCTTGGTCTTCTCGTCGGTCGCGAAGATCGAGGAGGTGGCGCCGAGCTCGGTGCCGAGGTTCGTGATCGTGGTCCGCTCGGGGATCGTGAGGTTCTCGGCGCCGGGGCCGGTGTACTCGAAGATCTTGCCCACGCCGCCCTTGACCGTCAGCTCGCCGAGCAGGTGGAGCGCGATGTCCTTGGCGGTCGCCCACTCGGGGAGCTCGCCCTCGAGGTGAACGTTGACGACTTCCGGCATCTCGACGTAGTAGGGGCCGCCCCCCATCGCGACGGCGATGTCGAGGCCGCCGGCGCCGATCGCGAGCTGGCCGAGCCCGCCGGGGGTCGGCGTGTGCGAGTCGGAGCCGAGCAGCGTCTTGCCGGGCGCCGCGAAGTTCTCCTTGTGGACCTGGTGGCAGATCCCGTTGCCGGGGCGCGAGAAGTACGCGCCGTACGTGCCGGCCGCGGAGCGGAGGAAGCGGTGGTCGTCGGTGTTCTTGAAGTCGAACTGGTACGTCTGGTGGTCACAGTACTGCGCGGCGAGCTCCGTCTGGACCTCGTCCAGATCGAGCGCCTCGAACTGGAGCCACACCATCGTCCCCGTGGTGTCCTGCGTCAGCACCTGGTCGATCTCGATGCCGATCTCCTCGCCGGGCGTCAGCTCGCCCTCGACGAGATGGTCATCGAGGATCTTCTCCGTAATTGTCTTTCCCATATCATCCGAAGTTGGCTCTCCCGTGGATATAAAACCCGCGAGTTTTTTGCAAGATCGACCGTGTTAGATCGGTAGATCGAGCAATTATTGCGAGATTGTGTGAGTGATATCATTCCCCATGGAAAGAATAGGCGTAACGAGTGTATAAGGCTAATAAAGGCCTATATCTGCCGAAATCGGCCGTATTGGGCGATCCCGCGCTTGCCCCGATCGGCGGCCTGATCGCGGACGACACCGTTTAGTCTCGCCCGCGGATCCGATGGGACATGTTTGACTCGGGAGCGACGGTCGCGGCGGCCCTCGAAGCGGGCGGCGCCGACCTCGACGACGGGCAACGACAGCCGAACGGGGTCGACCTGACGGTCGGCGCCGTCTTCGAGCAGGCGGAGCCGGGCGCGATCCGCCGCGACGGGAAGCGGGTCGGCGAGCGCGAAGCGCTCGAACCGGAAGGCGGCGCGTACCGGCTGGAGGCTGGGACGTACGTGGTCCGGTACGGCGAGCCGGTGCGGATCCCCGACGAGCGGATCGGGTTCGTGCTCCCGCGGTCGACGCTGCTGCGCAACTCCTGTACCCTCGATACGGCGGTCTGGGACGCGGGCTACGAGGGCGTCGGCGAGGGGCGCCTCGACGTGGGGCACGCGATCGCGATCGAGCCGGGCGCGCGGATCGCCCAGCTGGTGCTTGCAGCCGCCGACCACGAGGGGAGTTACGACGGGGCGTATCAGGGCGAAGGACTCTAACGGGGGCAGAGAGCGCGGCGGGCGCCGCCGGGGTCACGGTCTCGGGAGAGTCACTCGACCGCCCAGTCGCCGCCCACCCGGTCGACCCCCATCATGTCTTTCCCCGCGTGCTCGGTGAACACGACCTTCGCGTTCGGCTCCGGCACGCCGAGCTCGGCGACCGCGCGTTCCATGACCGCGAGCGCGAACGCGCGCTTGTACTCGAACGGGCGGCCCGCTCGGATCTCGGCGTCGAGGAACAACAGTGGCCCGTCGACGGCGCGACCCAGCGCCATCGCCGAAGGGTCCAGTTCATCGATCGTCACCGCGACGTGTCCGGCGGTCGTCTCCATCTCCTCGACGTACCGGTCGGTGACGAACGCGGCGAACGACTCGCGCTCGGGCGGCGAGAGCGACAGGGTCGTCGAGAACTGTAAGAGCGGCATACCCGGCGGTCGACGCCGAGCCGCTTGGGTGTGTCGGCGATGGGTATGAAGCGACCGAAACCGCGGTACTCGAGGCGCACGATCGGGAGAGATCGGCCGCTCTCGGGTGATCAAAGGAACGAACGGCACGCCCGTGCCGGGAAAAGGTGGCACAGGCGTGCCGTTCAGTAGGTCCCCGCTGACGCTTCGGCCCTCCAAGCGAAGCGTCACCAGAGAGAAGCAGGGGAATCCACTTAAGCGTGCCGGGGGCGGCAGAGTTGTCGTCTCCGGCGCCGACGGGAGAGCCGCGACGCCGCACGGACGCCGCTCCCGGTCACTGCTTCGCCGGGTGGTCGTCTCGGAGCCGCGACTGTCCCGTCCCGAGGAGCCGCTCGCGGAGGGTGCCGTCGCCGCGCGGCGCGTCTCCCGCGTCGTCCGGATCGGGGACGAGCCCGCGCTCCTGCAGTTCGGGCACGACCAGGTCGACGAAGTCGGTCAACGAGTCGGGGCGAACGACCTCCTTCACGTTGAAGCCGTGGACGCCGACCTCCTCGTGCCAGTGCTCCAACTCGTCGGCGATCTGTTCCGGGGTGCCGACGATCGTCGGCGAGGTGGTTCCGAGCCCGCAGAACTCGGCGACCTCGCGGACGGTCCACTCGCGGTCCGGCTGGGCCTTCGTGAACGCGTTCATCGTCCCCTGTATCGCGTCGGTCTCGATGTGTTCCACCTTCTGGTCGGGATCGAGCGCCGACAGGTCCATGTCGAGGAAGCCGGAGAGGAGCGCGAGCGTCGCCTCGACGTCGACGTGACGCGTGTACGCCTCGTACTTCGCCTCGGCGGCCGCCTCCGTCTCGCCGACGACCGGGACGACGCCGATGAAGAAGCGGAGGCTCTCGGGATCCCGCCCGCGGTCCGCCGCGCGCGACTTCACGTCGGCCATGTACTCGCGGATCCCCTCCTCGGTGGGCTGGCTGGCGAAGACGCCCTCCGCGTTCGCGGCCGCGAACGCCCGCCCGCGGTCCGACGACCCCGCCTGATAGATCACGGGCGTGCGCTGCGGCGACGGCTCGGAGCCGTGCGGACCGGGCACGGAGAAGTGCTCGCCCTCGTGGTCGATCGCCGAGACCTTCTCGGGGTCGGTGTACCGTCCGGAGTCGCGGTCGATCTCGACGGCGTCGTCGTCCCACGACTCCTCCCAGAGCTGGTAACAGACGTCGAGGAACTCGTCGGCGCGGTCGTAGCGCGTCTCCTTGTCCATCCGCTCCGAGAACCCGAGGTTCTCGGCGGCCGACTGGAGGTACGAGGTGACGACGTTGAGCGCGACGCGTCCGTCGGTGAGGTGGTCGAGCGTGGAGAACTCCCGCGCGAGCTGGTAGGGGTGTGTGTACGTCGTCGAGCGCGTCACGGCGAAGCCGAGGTCGTCGGTGACCTCCGCCATCGCGGGGACGATGAGCTGCGGGTCGCTCGCGGGCGTCTGGACCGCCTTCTCGACGGCCGTCTCGCGGTCGCCGCCGTACACGTCGTAGATCCCGCGCACGTCGGCGAAGAATACCGCGTCGAAGCCGCCGCGCTCGGCGGTGCGCGCCACCTCGGTCCAATACTCCCGGTCGGTGTACTCCGGCGACCGGTCGCCGGGATAGGTCCACGACCCGGGCGAGACGTGCTCGACCGAAGCCATGGTAAAGAGGTTGAGATGCAGGTGATCGGGCATGGATCGCGGTACGCGATCCGCGCGTATGACCCCCCAGAAAGGGGCGGCACTTGTCGGGGGTTGCGAGCGCGGTGCGACGACGGCGGCCCCTTACGGCGACGGCGCCTCCGGCGAGGAGACGTACGCGGCGAAGTCGGAGGTGGTGATGATCCCGATCGGTTCGTCGCCCTCGACGACCGGCACGTGGTGGATCCCGTGTTCGACCATCGTCGCGGCCACCGCCGAGACGGAGTCCTGGGCGCTCGCCGTGATCGGCTCTCGGGTCATGTACCGCTCGACCGTCGTCTCGGCCTTCGGCTGGCTCTTCGCCACGATGTCGACGAAGTCGGTCGTGGTGAGGATGCCGACGAGGACGCCCGCCTCGTCGACGACCAGCGCCGAACTGATGTCGTTGTCGAGCAGCACGGCCGCGGCGTCCTCGACCAGCGTGCCCGGCGTCACCGTGTGGAGTTCGCTCGTCATCAATCGCGCGACGAACACGTCTTCGATGTCGTCCATGTGCACACGTTCCGTCGTCGGCGTATAAAGCGTTGCCACGCAGACCGGCGACGGCGCTCACAGGAACCGCGAGAGCCCGGACTGGCGGCGGGGACCGTCGCCCGCGGGGTCGGCCACCCACGCGGTCCGCTCGTCGCGGAGACGGTCCTCGTCTGTGCGCGGCGGATCCGCGGGCTCGCGGACGTCGCAGGCCGCGCCGCAGTCGCGTCCCGGATCGACGACGCGGTCGAACCGCTCGCAGCGCGGTCGCCCGTCGGCGGTCGTCGTCGCGTGCGCGCAAGCGGGCGGCTCCGGACGCCACCCCTTCCCGTACGCGCGCTCGGCGAGACGGCGGCGCTTCCGCGCCTTCGCGGCGGGGTCGACGAGCGTCACGTCGGTCCGGAGCGCGCGCTCCTCCCGGATCTCGACGCCGGACGCGTCGGGGTCGAGAGGGGTCGGCTCTCGGACGACCTCGCGCTCGCCGGTGTCCGGGTCGAACCGCCAGACGCCGACCGACTCCGGGATCCGGTTGAGGTGCGCGCGCGTGACGTAGGAGGCGGTCGCGAGCACGACCTCGTCGAACAGTCCGAGCGCGGCGTCGTACCGCAGCTGGGCCGTCAGATCGCCGGGGGAACCGAGGTCCGGCTTGTTCTCGATCGCGGTCAGCGAGCCGACCCAGTCGTCGGGGTACCGAGCGGTGGCGCGCACGACGGGTCGCCCGTCGCGGCGCTCGCGTTCGAGGTAGCCGACCGCGGCCGCGCGCTCGGCGACCGCCTCGGCGCGGTCGGGCGGGAGATCGAACGCCCGCTGGATGGGAACCGCCTCACCGGGACCGACCGGCGCCTCGATCGCGGGCTCCGGGATCCGGTCGGGCGTGATCGCCGCGCGCCGGTCGAACCCCGGTCCGGGCGTCAGCACGCAGACGTCGACGATCCGGCCGCCGGGGTTCTCGATCCCGGCCCCGAACTGGCGGGCGACGACGCGGTCCGGTGATTCGAGCGCGGCACACAGCGCCAGCTCGAACCGGAACTCCATGGGGGAGACAGGGGCGCGGGCGAGTAAAGCGCGTCGGCGCCGAGGGGGCGAGTGCCGGGGCGAGGGCGCCGCGGGCGAAACCGGTATTCCCCGCCGGCGCCAACGGCGACCATGCGCCGGGTCACCCGGAACCTCCTCATCGCCATCGCCGTAATCGCCGTCGCCCTGCTCGCGTTGGGGGCGCTCCCGAGCTACCTCGGGAGCGGCGACCCCTACTACCTCACCGCCGAACCGATCGAGACGAACGAGACCGCGGCCGACGTGAACAACGTCTCCGACCGTCGGTATCCGTATCTCACGAGCGCGATCGCGAGCGCGGACGGGCGCTCCGCGGGGTACCAGACCGGCCCGTACGGAGTGAAAGAGTGGTTCACCCACACCCCGTTCGACGAGGTGGACGCGCTTACCCAACAGGTGCCCGAGGCGGCGGTCGACGACGGGGTCCGCGTCCGACGCGACGGGCAGGCCTACTACGTGGAGGTGGGACAGCCGTGAGCGACGATCTCAGCGGTCTCTCGGCCTTCGACGACGGTCGGCGTCACTCGCTGCCCGGCGAGCCGGAGTGGCCGGTCCGGGAGGTCGTCGTCGAGTACGACGAGGGGTGGTTCGTCGGCGGATACGACCGCGTCGAGCAGCCGGACGGGACGGAGAAGAAGTACTACTGGGCCGAGCTGTCGCCCGCGACGGTCGTGATCGCCGTCGCCGACGACCGCGTGCTGTTCGTCGAGCAGTACCGGCCGACCGTGCGGAACACCCAGCTGGAGCTGCCCGCGGGCATCGTCGAGGCCGGCGAGTCGTACACCGCCGCCGCCGCGCGTGAACTCGCCGAGGAGACCAGCTTCGCGCCGTCGTCGACCTCCCTGCTCCAAGAGGTGTGGTGTTCGACGGGCGTGTTGCGTCACACGCGCGGCTACGTGTTCGCGGAGGGGTTGGAGCCGGTCGACGTCGACCACGACAGCAACGAGTTCCTCGTTCCGCGGACGGTCCCGATCGACGAGGCGCTGGCGGTCGCGCGGGAGCCGCCGACGAACGACGCGACGCTCGAGGGGTTGCTGTTGGCCGAGCAGGAAGGACTCCTGTAGTTCACCGCCGAAGAACGCGCCGATCGGAGGGTTACTATCCGTGGAACCCGACGCGCGTCCAGTTCCCCGCGCCGACGGGGAGGTATTAGTCGCCTCGGCACCAGACGTAACCCATGAGCCGGACCTCGGACCAGTCGGTGTTGCTGTCGGACGACCCTCCGCTCGACCTCCGCCTCTCCGACGCAGAGTTGGAGAACGCCCGCGAGCGCATCGTCGCCTTCATCGCCGATCTCGTCGACGATGCGGGCGCAGAAGGCGCCGTGCTGGGGCTCTCCGGCGGGATCGACTCGACGCTGGTCGCCTACCTCGCCGTCGAGGCGCTCGGCGAGGACGGGTTACACGGGATCACGATGCCCGCCGAAGTGAACGACCCCGACGTGATGAGCGACGCCGAGCGCGTCGCCCACGAGCTCGGGGTCGAGTACGACATCGTCGAGATCCAGCCGATCGCGGAGTCCGTCTTCAACGCGTTCCCCGAGGCCGCCGACGACCGCATGGCGGCGGGGAACGTCTACGTCCGGACTCGGGCGGTGTTGAACTACTTCGTCGCCAACGCCGAGAACAGGGTGGTGTTGGGCACGGGGAACCGCGCGGAGGCGATGACGGGCTACTTCACGAAGTACGGCGACCAGGCGGTCGACTGTAACCCCATCGGGAACCTCTACAAACAGCAGGTGCGCCAGCTGGCCGCGCACGTCGGCGTCCCCCGCGATCTGGTGATGCAGGAGCCGACCGCGGGGATGTGGGAGGGCCAGACCGACGCCGAGGAGATGGGGCTCGACTACGACACCGTCGACGCGATTCTGGCGGTCCACGTCGACGGCGGGCTCTCGCGCGCGGCGACGGTCCGCGAACTCGACGTGCCGGAGGAGGCGGTCGACCGCGTGGTCGAGCTCTACGAGCGCAGCGCCCACAAGCGCGCGATGCCGCCCGCGCCCGAGCGCTAGGCGTCGTCCGAGCGGGGACCCCGGAAAGCCGAAGCAGCGGAGAGACGGGGCGGGCCGAAAAGGGACGGTTAGCAGGACTCAGACGTTTTGCGCACGTTCTTTCGCGACCTCCGCGATTCCGGCGTTCGCCGAGCAGTTCGGACACGCGTGTATCCGGCCGCGAGCGTCCGAGAACACCCGGGCGAATCGTTCGGAGACGTGCGCGTCACAGTGCTCACACGTCGGCATGGTGGGATGCGGTATCGTGGGTCATGTTCGGTACACACTCACTTGGTGCTCCGCCCTCAAGACGGCTTTCCGAATTCTCTCCCAAATTCGACCCAGATCCGCCGATCCGGGGCGTGAAAAGATTAAGAGGCAGCGAAAGCGACCGCCCAGCGAACGAACGCCGACGGGGCCGGGCGTCGGCCGCGGTCAGAAGTCGCGGAGCGCTTCGAGCACGTCGTGCGCGGATCCGTCGTCGATGACCGCGCGGGCGGCGTCGAGGCCCTCCTCGATCGAGTCGGCGTCCTCGCGGGCGTAGATCCGGAGCGCGGCGTTGACCGCGACCGCGTCGGCGAAGGCGCCGTCGCGCTCGCCGGTGAGCACCGCCTCGGTGATCGCGGCGGATTCGGCCGCGACGTCGTCGACCGCGAGGTCCTCCTCTTCGAGGTCCATCCCGTACTCCGCGGTCTCGATCTCGAAGTCGTCGAAGGACGCGCCGTCGCTGCCGGCCTCGTCGGCGTCGGAGCCGCCCGCGTCCCACTCGGCGACCTTGGTGTAGCCGGGGCGCACGTCGTCGTACCCCTCCATCCCTTGGAACATCAGGACGCGGTCGAGGTCGTGGAACTCGCTTTCCACGAACGTGTCGACGACCTTCTTCGCGAACGCGAGGTGGTAGAAGGAGCCGAGGTGGACCGACGCCCCGGCCGGGTTCGCCAGCGTCTCGATCGTGTTGACGAACGTCCGGACGCCCATCTGGTCGCGCCGGTCGAACAGGTCGTCGATGGCGGGGTTGAACGCCGGCTGGTAGTAGAAGCCGAAGCCCGTCTCGTCGACCATGTCGGCCGAGTCGGAGGGCGTCAGCTCGGTGTGGACGCCGAGCTCGTCGAGGACGTGCTTGTACGCGTCCTGTTTCTGCGTGGGGACTCGGTCGCCGGAGTGGACGACGACCGGGGTGCCCGCGGCGGCCGCGACGACGCCCGCCGCGACGCCGAGGATCGCCGAGCGCCCCTTCCCGTCGTAGTTCGCTCCGCAGTCGACGGGGTCGGCGTCGGGTTCGGCGTACTCGACGCGATCGCACATCACGTCGACGTACGCGCCCAGCTCCTCGGGCGTGTTCCGCTTCCAGCGGTTCGCGAGCCAGAACGCCCCGAGCGTCGTCGGGTCGGGCTCGTCCGCGAGGATGCGCTCGAACGCCTCGGTCGCCTGCGCGCGCGTGAGGTCGTCGGCCGATTTGTGGCCGGAGCCGCAGACCTCGGTCATCAGCCGTTTGAGGGGCCAGTCGCCGAACTCCTGGGTCGCCTGAGCCATACGCGTCGTTGGGGACCTCGAACGAAAAGTCCCCCGCTCCCCTCCCGAACGCTGGGAAGGGGAAGGATCGACGCGTCAGCCGGGGCGGAGAGTGAACCGCCCGAGGACCGAGCCCCCGCCCCGCTTCCGGTGCGCGCGAGCGGCGAGGTGCGGTGAGTCGGCCGGCTCGCACCGAGTCCGTGGTACACCACCACACACAATAAGGAGACGATCGTTGGGTTTCTAAGCAGAGAAGGGTAGATAAGAACAGTTTTGTCAGCAAAAGGTTCCATTATAACCTCTGAAAGGCGCTAGAGTTATATGTACGTCCATCTAGTGAACAGTTGTTCCCGATGACGTCCAAATCCGTGGCCACCGCACTCACACTGTATCGCTCCCGCACACTGACTCTCGAACAGGCCGCGACCGTCGGCGGCTGCTCGACGGAACAGCTCGAGGAGAGCGCCCGGGCGTTCGCACCGACGCCTGGTGCGGCCGCCGCTGACGACTGACACCCCTGCCGGCGACCGGCCCCCGGCCCCCGCTGACGACCGATCGGCTCCGACGGTTCGGCTCGGCCGAGTCGGCTCGGACCATCCCGCCACACCGAGCCCGCGGACCGCCCCACCACACCGAACCGCCTCCGAAACCCGTACGTAGGCGCGACCCCAATTCGACGTAATGAGTCTGGACGCCGACTGGCGGGCCGACATCGACGCGGTCGACGCGGCCCTCATCGACGAGTACCAGAGCGGCTTCCCCGTCGAGCCGCGCCCCTTCGAGCGAGTTGCCAGCGAGATCGCGGCCGAGACGGGCGTCGCCCTCGACGCCGACGAGGTCCTCGATCGCGTCCGCGGTCTCCGGGAGCGCGGCGTGTTCCGACGGTTCGGCGCCGTGCTCAACCCCCCGGTCATCGGCTCCTCGACGCTCGCCGCGGTGCGCGCGCCGGAGGACCGCTTCGACGAGGTCGCCGAGGTGATCAACGGGTATCGACAGGTGAACCACAACTACCGCCGCGACCACGAGTGGAACCAGTGGTTCGTCGTCACCGCGGGCTCGCGGGAGACCCGGGACGCGATCCTCGCCGAGATCGAGGAGCGAACCGGCTGCGAGGTCCTGAACCTGCCGATGCTCACGGACTACTACATCGACCTGGAGTTCCCGGTGGTGAACGGCGATCGATTTGCACGAGAATCGCTCGAAGAAACCGCGGTCTCCGCCACGCGCATCTCCGAGAACGCCCGCGGCGACCTCGCCCCGCTCGACGCCGACCTCCTCCTGGCGATCCAAGACGGGTTCCCGCTGTCGGCGACCCCGTACGCCGACGTGGCGGCCGAGATCGACGCCCCGATCGACGACGTGCTCGCGGCGGTCGATCGCCTGCTCGCGGACGGCTGTATCAAGCGGATCGGCTGTATCGTCAACCACGTCGTCACCGGGTTCACGAACAACTGCATGGTCGTCTGGGACGTGCCGGACGACGAGCTCGACGATCGCGGGGAAGCGGTCGGGAGCCTCCCGTACGTCACGCTGTGTTACCACCGGCCGCGCCGGACCGAGCAGGGCTGGGAGTACAACCTGTTCACCATGATACACGGCCGCGAGGCCGAGGCGGTCGACGCGAAGATCGACGAACTGGCGGCCGACCACCTCCCGTTTTCGCACGAGCGGCTCTACTCGACGGAGACGCTGAAACAGACCGGGGCGCGGTACGAGGACCTGGTCGCGGACGAGGAGTAGCGGAAAAGCGGAGCGGCAAAAACCGGAGCGGCGAAAAGCGGAGAGAGAAGAAAGCCGGCTCAGTCGTCGCCGAGCACGGTCGTGCGTTCGTCGTCGGTGCCGGCGTCGACGTGGACGCTGTCGGAGCCGACGCCGAGCCCGCGGTCGGCGGTGATCCGGTCGAGCGCGTCGGCGCCCGCGACCGCGACGACGACGAAGCCGACCTTCGAGACGATGTCGAGATACACGAACACGAGCATCTCCGTCGCCGGCGTCATCAGGCCCAGCCCGGTGGGGGCGAGCAGCCACACGACCGGGTACAGCGTCCACAGCACCACCGTGATGTTCCGGAGCGTGCCGAAGACGGCGCGCACGCGGTCACCCTCGGCCGAGGCCGACCGCGGGAGCGAGACGAGCAGTCCGTAGACGAGCCCGAGATACGCGACCCCGGCGACGCCGAAGGCGGCCCACGAGAGCGTGCCGGTGGTGGCGCTGGCGACGATACCGCCGGCGATGATCACCACGTCGACCCCGATCAGCCCGGCGAGCACGGTGCGCGACGGGCGAGCGAGCAGCCCGAGGTAGAGGAGGAGGAGCGGCGTCGTCAGCAGCCAGTCGACGTACCGGACGAGGTCGATCTCCCCGGCAGCCGTCGACAGCGTGCCGAGATCGAGCGCCATCAGGAGGTACGCGAGCGCCGCGATGCCGGTGACCCCGGCGAGGGTGGCGTAGTAGACGGCGTGCGACTCGTCGCTCTCCGAGGACCGCGAGAACCACGCCCACAGCGGGGGAATCGTGCCGGCCCCCATCGCGAGCACGCCGATCCACGCCCAGACGGCGGTGTCGACGAGCATCTCAGTTCACCCCCTCACCGTTCGCTCCTCCATCGGGACGGTCGTCAGACCCGTCCTCGTGCGGGAAGTCGAAGGAGCCGTCCGCGGCCCCGCCGTCGGTCCCCCCGTCGGAGACCGCGGTGGTGGCGGTGCCGGCGTCACCGTCGACGCCCGCGGCGGCATCGAGGCCGGCGCCCGCCGCGAACTCGAAGTCGTCGACCGCGTCGCGCAGCGCGATCGCGCGGTCCGAAAGCGACCCCGCCGCGTTTTCGACCGCGCCGAGGGTCCGTTCCTGTTCGTCGACCGCGCCGGTCACGTCGCCGGCCGCGCTCGCGGTCTGTGCGCTGATCGCGGAGACGTCCTCGACGTGGCCGACCACCGCGTCGACGGATTCGGCCTGCGTCTCGGTCGCTCGGGTGATCTCGGTCATGCTCGTGTCGGTCCGCTCGGAGGCCTCCGCGAGGCGCTCGAGCGCGTCGATAGTCGTCTCGACAGTGTCGACGCCGGCGGAGATCCGCTGTTCGGTCCGCGCCATCGCGTCGGCGCCCGTCTCCGCGCGCTCCTGGACGGAGTGGATCCGGGCTTCGATCTCGCTCGCGGACTCCTGCGTCTCCTCCGCCAGCGCCTTCACTTCCTCGGCGACGACCGCGAAGCCGGCGCCGTCGGCGCCGGAGCGGGCCGCCTCGATGGAGGCGTTCAGCGCGAGGAGGTTCGTCTGCTCGGCGATCTCCGAGATGGTGTCGACCACCTCGCCGATCTCCTCGACCTCCGCGGCGAGCGCCTCGACCTCCGCGGTCGTCTCGGCGGTCGTCTCCTCGACCGCGTCCATCTCCGCGAGCGCCTCCTCGGCGGCCTCGCGACCCTCCTCGCCGACCGCCGCGGCGTGTTCGGCCGACTCCGCCACGTCGGTGACGGTGGACGCGACCTCCTCGGCCGACGACGCGAGGTTCTCGGCCTCGTCGGTCGCCGCCTGCAGGTCGTCGCGCTGGGTGCGCGCGCCCTCGGCGATCTCCTCGACCGCCTCGCTCACGGTCCCGGTCGTCGTCCGCAGGTTCTCCGTGCGGTCGTCGACGGTGCCGGCCACGTCGGCGGTGTCCTCGGCGACGGTCGCGACGGACGCGACCGTCCCCTCCAGCTCGTCGGCCATCTCGTTGAACGCGGCGCCGACCCGAGCCATCGCCTCGTTGTCGCTGTCGGGGTCGACGCGCTGGGTCAGGTCGCCGTCGGCGAGCGAGCGCATCGCCGACTCGTACTCGGTCGCCTTGCGCTCGACCGTCTCGGCGCGTTCGGTCGCTTCGCACCGGGCCCGTTCGGCCTCCTCACGGGCCTCCTCGGCGTCGTCGATCTCGGACCGAAGCGACGTTCGCATGGCGTCGAACGCCCGGAACAGCCGCCCAATCTCGTCGGTTCGCCCCGTCTCCAGCCGCACGTCGAGGTCCCCCTCGGCCATCCGCTCGGCCTTGGCCGTGAGCTGCCGCAGGGAGATGACCGTGTTCGATCCGACGGTGACGCCGATGAGCGCGAGCCCGATCACCGTCAACAGCGTCATTCCGATGAGCCCGGAGCGCACCTCTGTGCCCGCGGCCCCGGCCTCCTCCGCACGGAGGTACACGATGACGCCGTATGAAACTGAGACCCCCATGACCCCGATCAGCGACAGCGCGAGCTTCGCGCCGTAACTCGACCGGATGCCGGAGGACGATCCCTCTTGCATAGTGTACTGGATTGCAGGGATCGTATCGGCATAATAACTGCTACCCGAATATTATGCATGATAACGAAGCCCGCGGCCGTGTCTGTCGGTGGCGAGGAATCGGGGAGCGCGCCTCACCGGGAACCCGGACACTCCTCCTGCGAGACGGTATCGCGCCCGCGACCGGTACGTTGAGGCCGGCGGCGACCGAGTGAGAGAACATGGGGAACGCCTTCGACAGGCTCGGGTACGGGACGTACAAGCTGGCCGACGGCGAGGAGTGCGTTTCCGGCGTCGCCCACGCGATCGAGACGGGGTACCGCCACATCGACACGGCGCAGGGGTACGACAACGAGGCGTCGGTGTCAGCGGGAATCGACGACACCGACATCGACCGCGACGATCTGTTCGTCGCGACGAAGCTCTCGACGGACAACCTCTCGTACGACGATGCGACCGCGACCGCGCGGGTGAGCCGCGACCGGCTCGGCGTCGACTCGATCGATCTGCTGTACGTCCACTGGCCGATCAACACCTACGATCCCGAGGAGACGCTGCCCGCGCTCGACGACCTCGTCGACGAGGGGGTCGTCGACCGGATCGGGCTCTCGAACTTCCGGCCCGAACAGCTCGACGAGGCGATAGACCGGCTCGAACACGACGTGTTCGCGCATCAGGTCGAGTGTCACCCGCTGCTCCGCCAGGAGACGTTGCGGGAGCGAGCGGCCGAGCACGGCCACTGGCTCGTCGCCTACTCGCCGATCGCGCGCAACCGCGTCGCCGACGTGGGCGTCCTCCAAGAGATCGCGGCCGCTCACGGCGCGAGCCCGGCGCAGGTGAGTCTCGCGTGGCTGCTCTCGAAGGACCGCGTGGCTCCGATCCCGAAGGCCGCGAACGCCGATCACGTCGAGGCCAACTGGGCGGCCCGCGAAGTCGAACTGACCGACGGCGAGATCGCTCGGATCGACGCGATCGACCGCGAGGAGCGGATCGTCGACTTCGAGGAGGCGCCGTGGAATCAGGTGTAACCTCGTTGCGAGGCCGGGGTGAGCCGGCGCCGACTCGGCGATATATATCGCTATGTCCGCGTATGAGTCGCTATACGGCCCTCATAGTCGGCTTTACGTGGTGTCCCGACGTTCGCTTGACCGTGACCGACGGCGACCCCAAAAGCGCTCCCTCCGGAGGGCCCGGGTTGCTGGCCGCGACGCCGAGGACCGAGCGAGTGTGGCGGTGGCTCCGGACGCTGGCGCTGCTGGCCGGCGTGCTCGGCCTGCTGGTCGGGCTGTTCGCGCTGGAACTCGTCCTCCGGCTGTGATCGGGCGCGACTCCGGCCCCGGCCCGAGTGGAACTGAACGGCCGCTCGCACCGAACCGGACCGCAGCCGCCGCCTCGGGTCGGGTTTCACTTTCGCTTTCGGGCACGTTTTTAAAGGGCGTCGGCACGACGAGTCGGGTATGAGCCAGTCCACGTTCGACGACGACGATCTGTTCGGCGAGGCCGCTGAGGAAACCCGTGCCGAGGTCCGAGAGCACCTGCAGGCCGCCCGCGCGGAGCTCCCCGGCGCCGACGCGGTGTGGGAGACGGACGCGGACAACGTGCTCGGCGTCCTCAACGGGCTGAAGTCGTCGCTTGACGTCGGCGACGCGGTCGACAGCGTCCGCTCGGCGAAGAAGGCGTACGTGCTGGGCGAGCGCGCCGACGCCTTCGAGGACGCCGAGGATCTGAAGGCGGAAATCGAGGAGCTGGAGTCGCTCGTCGGCGACATCGAGGCCGCCGCCGAGGAGGTGGGATCGCTCACCGGCACCGTCCCCGCCATCCGCGGCGCGCTGCAGGACGCGGCGACGACGGGTGAAGGCGAGGAGGACGAAGAGTAGCGACCGCGCAGTTACCGGGGCTCTCGATCGACGACGGCGGCCGCCAGCTCCCCGAGCGCGTCGCTCGCGAGGTCGAGAAGGGCCTCGCCGCGCTCGGCGTCGCCCGCGGCGGGGTCGCCCACCACCCCGTTGTCGGTGAACTCGTCGGCGTCGTGCGCGAGGTTCACCCCCGAAACCCACTCGCCCCAGCGGTCGGTCGCCCCCTCGCGGGCGGCCCCGACCCGGTCCTCGCGGACGAGTTCCGGGTGCGTCGCGCGCAACAGGGCGGTCTCTAAGGGACCGGCGTGTCCCATGTCGCTCGCGTGCTCGCCGACCGCCTCGAACCAGGTGAAGGACACGGCGTATCCCGCGTGGGCGTCGTCGCGCGAGAACCGGCGGGCGACCTCCGCGAGCGCCTCCACGTTGCCGCCGTGTCCGTTGACGAACACCACCCGGTTGACGCCGTGGCCCGGGAGCGACTCGGCCGCCTCGCGGACGTAGGCTCGGAACGTGTCCGGAGAGACCCACATCGTCCCGTCGAACGCGCGGTGCTCCTCGGCGACGCCGACGGGGATCGCCGGGGTGACGACGGCGTCGCCGCGCTCTCGCTTGCCCTCGGTCGGCGATTCGGCCGCCGCCGCTCTGTCTGCTGTCGATCCGACTGCCGCCGATGCGGCTCCCGCCGACTCGTAGGCCGCCGCGCCAGCCTCCGCGACCGCGACCGCGTCGAGCGTGTCGGTGCCGAGCGGCGCGTGAGGGCCGTGCTGTTCGGTGCTGCCGACGGGGACGAACGCGACGTCGACGTCGGCGTCGCGCACGTCGGTCCATGTGGCGTCAGCGAGTCGCATACCGTCCCCTCGACGGGACGCGCCGTATAGGCGACGGTCCGCGCCGTACAGGCGACGGTCCGCGTCGGGCCGTGAGGCGGGCCCAACGGCTCGGTCGACCACGGTGTGGCGCGTTCGGGCGGGAGAATTAATCCGACGGGGGATGATGGACGAACCATGAGCAACGACAACGAAGACCAAGCGCGGGCGTACGGGGTGACGTTCGGGCCGTTGAAACGAGCGCTCCGCGAACACCGGTACCCGGTGACGACCGGTGAACTGATCGAGCAGTACGGGGGGTTCGAGCTGGCGACCGCGGCGGGCGAGCGGCGGCTGGAGGCGGCGCTCCAGTCGTGCGACGCGACGACGTTCGCCGAGCCGTGGGAGGTCCGAGACGCGATCCTCAGTGGGCTCGACGACGAGGCGGTGATCGGATATCACGGCGACCCGGCGGAGCGCGACGAGCGCGACGATCCCGAGATCGATCGCGCCGGCGACTGGAGCCGGCTGTCGGAGTGAGAATCGGTGGGCGGGTGAGGAGCCGCGACCTCAGTCGTCGTCGCTCTCGGCGTCCTCGACCAGACGCGCGGTGCGCTCCTGCGCGCGGTCGATGAACTCCTGGGGGAGCTCGTCGATCTCGCCGGCCTGCACCCCCCAGAGGTGCGCGTACAGCCCGTCGTTGTCCAACAGCTCGTCGTGGCTGCCGCGCTCGACGATCTCACCGCCCTCCAACACGAGGATGGTGTCGGCGTCCTTGATCGTCGAGAGCCGGTGCGCGATGGCGAACGTGGTTCGGTCGGCCGTGAGCCGGTCGAGCGATCGCTGGATCAGCATCTCAGTCTCGGTGTCCACGTCCGAGGTCGCCTCGTCGAGGATGAGGACGTCGGGGTCCTTCAGGACGGCTCGCGCGATGGTGACGCGCTGGCGCTGACCGCCGGAGAGCTTCACGCCGCGTTCGCCGACCATCGTGTCGTAGCCGTCCGGGAGGTTCTCGATGAACTCGTGGGCCTCGGCCGCCTTCGCGGCCTCGCGGACCTCCTCGTCGCTCGCCTCGAAGGTGCCGTACGTGATGTTCTCGCGGACGGTCCCGTAGAACAGGTACGACGACTGCCCGACGTACCCGATCGACCGACGGAGCGACTTGAGCGTCACGTCGCGCACGTCCTGCCCGTCGATCCGAATGGAGCCCTCGTCGACGTCGTACATCCGGAGCAGCAGCTTGAGCACGGTGGACTTCCCGGCGCCGGTCGGCCCCACGAGCGCGAGCGTGTCGCCGCCGTCGACCGCGAAGTCGATGTCGGAGACGATGGTCTCGTCGTCGTACCCGAAGCTGACGCCGTCGTAGACCACGTCGCCGTCGTCGACGGTCAGGTCCTCGGCGTCCGGGTCCTCGGCGAGCCGCGACGGCTCGTCCATCAGCCCGAAGATCCGCGCGGACGAGGCGCGGGCGCGCTGGTACATGTTGATGATCTGCCCGAACTGCGCCATCGGCCAGATGAACCGCTGGGTGTAGAGGATGAACACGACGAACATCCCGACCGAGAGGTCGCCGGTGAACGGCCCCGGCGGCGTCTCCTGAAACACCCAGAGACCGCCGATCACGAACGTGAGCACGAAGCCGATGCCGGCGAGCACGCGGAGCGCGGGGAAGAACTTGATCCGGGTCGTGATCGCGTCCCAGTTGGCGTCGAAGTAGTCCATCGACACGTCGTCGACGCGGTCGGACTCGTACGGCTCCGTGTTCGACGACTTGATCACCTGGATGCCGCCGAGGTTGTTCTCGAGCCGGGAGTTCATCGTCCCGACCGACGAGCGCACCTCGGCGTACTTCGGCTGAATGATCCTGATGAACAGGTAGGTGAACCCGCCGATGATGGGGACCGGGAGGAGCGCGACCAGCGCGAGCTGCCAGTTGATCCAGAAGAGGAGGACGCCGATGCCGACGACCATCACGGAGAGGCGGAACAGCGAGTTCATCCCGTCGTTTAAGAACCGTTCGAGGCGGTTCACGTCGTTCGAGAGGATCGACATCATCTCCCCCGTCTGCTTGTCGGAGAAGAACTCCATGTTGAGCCGCTGCATCTTGTCGTAGGTGTCGGTCCGAACGTCGTGCTGGATGTTCTGCGCGAAGGCGTTGAACCCCCAGTTGCGGACCCAGTGGAACGCGGCCCCGGTCCCGAACGCGCCGCCGATGACGGCGATGGTGAACCAGAACTGCGCCTCCTGTCCGGTCGGGAGCCACACGTCCGGGAGGACGACGAGCGGGATCTGCTCGCTGAAGACGGCGTCCTCGTAGAACACGGCGTCGATGGCGATCCCGAGCATCAGCGGCGGAAGGAGGTCGAGGAGTCGCGCGAAGACGCTGGCGAAGATGCCGACGGTCACCTGCGGGAGGTAGTCGCGACCGTACGCGAGGAACAGCCGTTTCATCGGGTTCTCGATCTTGTCCCGCTGTTCCTCGAAGGGGTCGTCTTCCTCCCACTCGGCACTACTCATTACCGTTTCCTATCGTATCGCGCCGCAAATACGTTTCCTTCGAAGCGAGATACATCGGCGGAAATCTCCGGTAATGGCCGCCGAAACGGGCGATCGGCGGATCAGCGCGGAGCGGGGAGACGGAGCGAGACGGGAGCCGAGACCGAACGCGAGATCAGATCTCGCGGCGCTCCAGATCGGGGTCGACGCCGGCGGCGTCGAGGTCCTCGCGGATGCGCCGCCGGAGGGGGTCCGGGATCTGCTCACGGGGAACGGGAGCGGCCGTGGCGGCGCTCGCGGCGGGGTCGATCGAGTCGGCGGCGTCGGCGGCCGCGTCCGGTTCCACGGGCGGGACCGTCCAGTAGAGGACGCGCTCGGCGTCGGCGTAGAACTCCACCGCGTACCGGTCTCCCCCGCCGTCGTAGTGAACGCGGGCCGCGTCGCCCTCGGCGCGCCACCCCTCCTGTCCGACCAGCGCAGCGATCGAGTCGTGCACGGTCCCGTTCGGGACGGCGGACACATGTCGGTGTCGCCGCCAGCCGCGGCGGCGCCGTCATCGATACCGGTTTACAAATGCCGCTCCGATACCCGTGTATGTCCCTTCGCGTCACCTTCCTCGGGACGGGCGGCGCCGTCCCCACCACCGAGCGCGCGCCGAGCGCACTGTTCGTCAACCGCGAGGGCGACCGCCTGCTGTTCGACTGCGGAGAGGGCACCCAGCGCGGCATGATGCAGCACGGAACCGGGTTCGGGATCGACCACCTGTTCGTCTCGCATCTCCACGGCGATCACGTCCTCGGGATCCCGGGGTTGGTCCAGACGCTCGGCTTCAACGACCGGGCGGCCCCCCTGACGATCCACTGCCCGCCGGGAACCGCCGGCGACCTCCACGACCTCGTCCACGCGGTCGGCCACGACCCCGCGTTCCGGATCCAGATCGACGAGGTCGCACCCGGCGAGGTCGCGCTCGACGCCGACGGCTACGAGGTCCGGGCGTTCGAGACGGCCCACCGGACCAAATCACAGGGGTACGTCCTGGAGGAAGACGACCGCCCCGGCCGGTTCGATCGCCCGAGGGCCGAGGAGCTCGGGGTCCCCGTCGGCCCGAAGTTCGGGCGGCTTCACGCCGGCGAGTCGGTCGAGGCCGAGGACGGCTCGGTCGTCGAGCCCGATCAGGTGGTGGGACCGCCGCGGCCCGGTCGAAAGTTCGTCTACACCGCCGACACCCGTCCGCGGGAGGAGACCGCCGCGGTCGCGGCGGACGCCGACCTGCTCGTCCACGACGCCACCTTCTCCGACGCCATGGCGGACCGCGCCCGCGACACCGCGCACTCGACCGGTCGAGAGGCGGGGTCGATCGCGGAGCGCGCCGACGCGAAGCGGCTCGCACTGGTCCACATCTCCTCGCGGTACGCCGCGGACGCCTCGCCGATCCGCCGCGAGGCGCGGGAGGCGTTCAGCGGAGAGTGCCTCCTCCCCGACGACGGCGACCTGATCGAGGTGCCGTTCCCCGACGCGGACGAGTAGGACCGGTCGAAGCGGGACGCGGAGCGACCGCCCCCGGGAAACCTTGATGGGTCGCCGCGACGACTCCACGCGTATGTCCGCAGACTGCATCTTCTGTTCGATCGTCGACGGCGACATCCCGGCTCGAACCGTCTACGAGACCGGCGACGTGCTGGCGTTTCTCGACGCCAACCCGCTCGCTCGCGGCCACACGCTCGTGATCCCGAAGTCCCACGCGCAACACGTCGGCGACCTCGCGAGCGAGCTCGCGAGCGAGCTGTTCGCGGCGGTGACCGAGCTCACCCCGCGGGTGCAGGCCGCGGTCGACGCCGACGGCGCCAACGTCGGGATCAACGACGGCGAGGCGGCCGGACAGGAGGTCCCCCACGTCCACGCCCACATCATTCCCCGGTTCGAGGGGGACGGCGGCGCGCCCCTCCACGCCGTCGGCGGCGAGCGACCGGACCTCTCAGACGACGAGCTGGACGAGGTCGGCAAGACCGTGGCCGCCGCGATAGACGGCTGAACGGCCGGTCCGAGCGGTCGCTCGTGGACGGAGAGGGGTGAAGACCCGTCAGCCCTGCCCGCCCGCCAGCCGGTCGGCCTCCGGGAGCGTGCGGAGCCACAGCATCGCCCCGGTGCCCACGAGCGGCCCGAGGACGAGCGGGGCGAACGCCCACTGCCAGCCGGCGGCGTCCCGCACGACGGGGACCAGTTGGATCGAGGCGATAGTGATAAGGAAGCCGACGGCGGTCTGGAGCGTCAGCGCGGAGCCGACGTAGCTCTCGTCGGCGAGTTCCGAGACGGCGGCGGAGAACTGCGCGGAGTCGGCCACGATGAAGAAGCCCCAAACGAGGACGAACGGGACGACGACGAGGGGCGACGAGCCGAAGACGACGCCCGCGACCAGACAGGCGCTCCCCGAGACGACCATCGACAGGCTGGTGACGGCGGACCGGCCCCAGCGGTCGGCCGCGGACCCCGCCAGCCACGCGCCGACGCCGCCGATCGCGATGGTCGCGAACGCAAGCAGCGCGGCGCGGCTGTCGGCCTCGGCCACGCCGCCGACCTCGAAGCTCGCGGCGAGGTAGACGGGCACCCACGTCCAGACCGCGTACAGCTCCCACATGTGGCCGAAGTAGCCGACGTTCGCGAGGACGACGCCGCGGTCGGTGACGATCCGGCGGACCGCGCCCGGATCGAACGGCGCCGTCTCCGGCTGGTGCGGGCCGTCCTCGTACGCGAGAACGAGAACGCCGCCGAGCGCCGCCAGCGCGGCCGTCCCGTACAAGACCGTGTCCGGCCGGCCGATCCCGCCGACCGCTCGAATGAGGTGCGGCGAGGCCGACCCAACCGTCAGCGCACCGACCAGGACGCCGATGGCCAGCCCTCGGCCGGCGTCGAACCACGACGCCATCATTTTCATGCCCGTCGGGTAGACGCCCGCGAGCGCGACGCCCGTGAGGAAGCGCAAGACGATCGCCGGCAGCCCGCTGGTGACGACCGCCGCGATCGCCGCCGTCCCCGCCGCGCCGAGCATCGCGGACCCGGCGAACAGGTACCGCGGCGGAACGACGTCGGCGACCGTCAGCGACGCCGAGGCGAGGGCGCCCGCGACGAAACCGAGCTGGACCGCGTTGGTTAGCCAGGCGGTCTCGGCGGCGGAGAGCCCCCACGCCGCGGCCAGCTCCGGCCCGACGGCCGTCCCGCTGAACCAGAGCGTCATCGCGAACAGCTCCGCGACGCCGACGAGCACGAGCGCGCGCCACTTCCCGTCTGCGAGAGCGACCATGCGTCGGTATCATACAAACATCCGTGATATATTCGTTGCGGCGGCGCGGCGCGGCGATCCGCGGCCCTTAACAATCGACCTCGGCGAGCGGAGCCATGCGCACCAAAACGCTCGCGCTCGTCGGGGCGACCGGCGGCGCGGGGACGACGCGAACCGCCGTCGAGCTGGCCGCGCTGGGCGCTCGCGACGGCCGCGACGTGGCCGTGGTCGACGCCGCGTTCACGACGCAGGGGCTCTCGGAGTACGTGTCGGGGCGGATCGGAACGGACCTCACGACGCTCGTCACCGACGAGACCGGGGCGTCGCTGTCGGCGGCGACGTACCCGATCGTCGGGGGCGGCGGAGACGCCGAAAGAGCCGAAACCGACGCCCCGGATCTCCCGGGGCGCGCCGACGCGATCCCGGCCCGCGCGCCATTCGAGCGCGTCGCGAGAGCGAAGACCGCGGAGGCGGCCCGAAAGCTAGAGCGGCGGATCGACGAGGCCGCGACGAGCTACGACGCCGTGATCGTCGACGTCGCGCCCGTCGGCTCCAACGAGGCGGTCGCGGGAGTGACCGCCGCGGACCGGACGGCCGCGGTGTTCCCGGCGACGACCCACGGCCGCGACGCCCTCCAGCGGCTCCGCGGTCGGGTCGCCGACGTGGGCGCCGGGGTAAACCGGTCGATCGCGGTGGTGCGGGACGGCGACGGGGAGAGCGCGGAAGGTGGAGACGAGGCCGACGCAGACGTTCACCTCCCGCCGACCGCGTCCGCGGTCGCGGACGCGCCGACGGCGTCGATCGGAGACGGGGCGTACGCGCGCGCCGTCGCGGACGCGTTCGAAGCCGCCTTCGACGCGACGGTCGGGATCGAGTTCGCGGAGCCGGGGCTGGTCGATCGGCTGGCACCCTGATCGCGAGCGGACGCCCGGCGCTCAGCGGAGTCCGTCGGGCGACCCGAGCGCCCCGCCTAGCGCGTCGCCATCGCTTCCGGCGGAACCGGCGCCGAGCGGGGCGGAGCCGGCGATGTGGGCGTCGACCGCCTCGGCGACTGCGGACAGCGGGTCGTGCGTCTCCACGTACGTCGCCAGCGCGAAGTCCGCCTCGTCGCCGCCGGCGAGCGCGACCGCCTCGCTGCGCGCGATCCGGCCGTCGAGCCAGTCCCGGACCACGTCTCGGCGAGTCGGCGCGAGCGGACAGACGCCCTCGACGCCGCAGCGGTGGAGGGCCTTCGCGCCCGTCATCGGCGACACGCCGGCCTCGCGGGCCGCGTCGCCGACGCTCCGCCCGGCGGTGAAGGCGTCGACGAGCGTCGCCGTCGCCTCCGGCGTGCACGGGAGGTCGTCCGCGTGCGCCGCGAGCCGATCGGAGAGCGGGGTCTCCGTGTCGTCCGCGACGGCGACGCCCCGGTCGCGCTGGCTCGCGGTCACTTCGAGGCCGTCCGCGATCTCCGACAGCGTCATGCGAAGCCATGCCTCGCACGGGCGGTTAAAACCACCGTACTGCGGCGGGATAGGTTCGGAAAACACCGAACGGTTACCGGTCGGTTCGAGCGCGCCGTTCCGGTCGATCCGCCCCGAATTCTCCCGGGTTTAAGTAAGGCATCGGGCCCGAGTTCGATGTGTGATGAGTGAGGCACGCTCTACCCGGACCCGCTCGCCCCGCACCGAGACCGACGACACCGCGACCGCGGACCGCGCCGCGACGACGACCCGCGGCGAATCCGTCGATCGGGACGAACCCGCCGACCGCGCCGCGACGGCCCGCGACGAGACCACCGACGGCGACGAGACCGCCGCTCGCGAGATGTGTCCCGAGTGCGGCGGTCGGACGCGCGCCGACGCCGCGGAGCGGGTCTGTACCGACTGCGGGCTCGTCGTCGAGTCCGACCGGATCGACCACGGTCCCGAGTGGCGGTCGTTCGACGACGACGACACGAACCCCAAGCGAACCGGCGCTCCGCTGACGCGCTCGCGCCACGATCGCGGGCTCTCGACGGAGATCGGTCGGTCGACGAAGGTCAAGGGGCGCAAGCGGCGGCGGCTCGCCCGGATGCGGACCCAGCACAACCGGGCGCAGATCTCGACGAAGCGCGACCGCAACAAGGTGTACGCCTACACGGAGATCCGCCGGCTGACCGGCGCCCTGGAGCTGCCCGACAGCGTTCGCGACGCCGCCTGCACGCTGTTCGACTCCGCGCAGTCCGAGAGCCTGCTCCGCGGCCGGTCGCTCGAGGGGTTCGCGGCCGCCTGCCTGTACGTCGCCTGCCGCACCGCCGACGTGGCCCGCACGGTCGAGGAGATCTGCGCCGAAGCGAAGGCGACGGAGGCCGAGCATCGGGCGGCCTTCGACGCGATGAACCGCGAGCTCGGGCTCCCGATCGCGCCGACCGGCCCCGCCGAGTACCTGCCGCGGTTCGCGAGCGACCTCGACTGCGACGCCGACGTGGAGCGCCGGGCGGGCGAGCTGGCGGAGCGCGCCGTCGCGGAGGGGATCGCGAACGGGCGCAACCCGGTCGGCGTCGCCGCCGCCTGTCTGTACACCGCGGCCCGCGAGCTGGACGCGGAGTGCACCCAGCAGGAGGCCGCCGACGTGGCCGACGTGACTCCCGTGACCGTTCGCCGCACCTACGTCGACCTGACCGAGGAGTGAGTCGAGGGAGACGCGGGGCGCCCGCTCCGACCGGAATCGGCGGCTGACGAGCGAGACGACGAGCGAGACGACGGCGCCGACGCGAACGTCACGGAACGACCTCCCTTCTGTGTCGGTCGAGACGGGAGACGACAGCGGCGGCTCCGGCGGTCGAGAGGTCCCCGGGGGAAGCCGAAAAAGCGACGGCGGGGCCGTCGTTTCGTGACGGTCCGCGGGGCGGCCGCGGCGGCGTCAGCGGGGAAGCCGAGGGGACCGGCCGTCGCCGAGAGGGAGGCGACGACGGCCGGCGGCCGCAGCGGGCGAGAGGGAGGGCGGAAGGCGGAGGGCACCGCGGCCGCCCGGAGGGCGTCACGCGTCTGAATCGAGGGGCGGTTCTTGTTTCTACGTTAGGCATGTATAGTCCGGACCAAGCGTACAATCCGCTCGAGTCGGACGGTCCGCTGCGTGCGCACCGCGCTCACGCCTCGCCGAGCTTGTGCTGGAAGGCGAAGAAGACGCGGCGGCCGGTCTCCGTGAGCCGGACCGAGTCCGACCGACCCACGTCCTCCAGCTCGACGTAGCCGCGGTCGCGGAGCGGCGAGAGCACGCGCGTCTCCAGGGCGCGGTACTTCGCCGTCCGGCTCGCGCCCGCCTCGCGGAGGAAGGAGAGGTCGCGCTCGCGGGCCCACTCGATCAGGTTCCACTTGTCGGTTGTCACGTTGGCGTCGGCGCGGTCGAGGAGTCGACCGAGCACCGCGACCTGATCGGTCGTCGGCGCGTCCATCGGGTACAAGGGGAGATCGACGGTGCGCTCGACGCCCTCGGTGAGCGGCTCCTCGCGCACGTCGTGGCGGTGGCGCTCTGGCTCGACGCTGTAGGGCCGCGCGCCGACGATCATACACGCCATCGCGACGCCGACCGCGGCGCCCCGGGGACCGGTCGAGACGTTGGCGAACAGCCGGTCCCCCTCGTCCTCGCCGGCGCCGTGGCGGGCGGCGACCGTCGTCGTCACGCCGAGCACGTCGTACACGTCGGCGAGTTCGACGGGGAGCGCGCGGACCGACGCGAACTCGGCGGCCGCGGCCCACGCGTCGCGCTGGTAGTCGGTGAGCCGGTCGAGGTCGACCCGGGTGTCTTCCGGGTCCGCGGCCCCGGCCGCCTCGAAGTCGACGTCACCGCGAGGGGCCTCGCGGTCGGGGGCGTCCGCGAGCAGGTACACCGCGTCCGCGCCGTGACGGCGGAGAGGCTCGACGATCCGGTCGCGCTCGTGGCCGAGCGGGGCGACGTGAACGCGCCGTTCGGCGACGCTGGGGACCGATGTGTCCATACGCCCGTTGCTTCGGGCGGTCTCTTAAAAGGTGCGCCGAGGGTCGTCGATCTGGGGAGCGGCGACGGCTCCCCGCGGCTCCCTGCGGCTCTCGACCGCTCGGAACCAGTCATGTGGCGTGGGGGCGCATAGCACGAAAACCGTTAAGCCCGGCTATCGCCTACGAACGGACATGAGCGCTGACCGGTCCGCCCTCCGGCGGGCCATCGAGCGCGGCGAACGGGACGGCGGCGAGATCGAGTTCAAGGAGCGCCTGACTCGGGAGGTCCACTTAGCCGAGGGCCGAATGGAGTCGCTCGTGGCCCAGCTCCGCCATCGCGTGCTCTCCGGCGACGGCGAGGCCACCTACGTCCTCGGCGTCACCGACGACGGCGGGTTGGCCGGGATCTCCCCCGACGCCTTCTCCGAGACGATGGACGTGCTCTCGCTGTTGGCCGACGAGGCGGACGCCCACATCGCCGACGTGGAGACGTGGAGCGCCGGATCCGACGGCAACGGGAGCGCGGAGGGGCTCGTCGGCCTCGCCACCCTCCGCGACGGGGGGATGTTCGAGATGGACGACGACCACCTCGTGATCGGCACGGCCGGCCACGTCGATCACGGGAAGTCGACGCTCGTGGGGACCCTCGTCACCGGCCACGCCGACGACGGGCAGGGCGGCACGCGCGGCTTCCTCGACGTCCAGCCGCACGAGGTCGAGCGGGGGCTCTCCGCCGACCTGTCGTACGCCGTCTACGGCTTCGACGACGGCGGCGACGAGCCGGTCCGGATGGACAACCCGCACCGCAAGTCCGACCGCGCCCGGATCGTCGAAGAGGCGGACCGGCTGGTCTCATTCGTCGACACCGTCGGCCACGAGCCGTGGCTCCGGACGACGATCCGCGGACTCGTCGGCCAGAAGCTCGACTACGGGCTCCTCGTCGTCGCCGCCGACGACGGGCCGACGACGACGACCCGCGAGCACCTGGGGATCCTCCTGGCGACGGAGCTCCCGACGATCGTCGCGATCACGAAGGCGGACGCCGTGAGCGACGAGCGGCTCGCCGAAGTCGAGCGCGAGACCGAGTCGATGCTGCGGGACGCCGGACAGACGCCCCTCCTCGTCGACCGACACGGGATCGACGCGGCGGTCGCAGAGGTGGGCGACGGCGTCGTTCCGCTGCTCCGGACGAGCGCCGTGACGAAGGCGGGGATCGGGACGCTCGACCGGCTGTTCGAGACGCTCCCGAAGCGGGCGACGCCGGAGCGCGAGGAGTTCCGGATGTACGTCGATCGGAGCTACAAGGTGACGGGCGTCGGCGCGGTCGCGTCCGGAACGGTCAACTCCGGCACCGTGGAGGCCGGCGACGAGCTCCTCTTGGGACCGATGGCCGACGGCTCCCTGCGCGAGGTGGAGGTGCGCTCGATCGAGATGCATTACCACCGCGTCGATAAGGCGACCGCCGGCCGGATCGTCGGGATCGCGTTGAAGGGGGTCGACGAGTCGGAGATCGAGCGGGGGATGGCCCTGGTGCCCCGCGGAAGCGACCCCGAGCCGGTCCGCGAGTTCGAGGCCGAGGTGATGGTCCTGAACCATCCGACGCGGATACAGGAGGGGTACGAGCCGGTCGTCCACGTCGAGACGGTGTCGGAGGCGGCCGTCTTCGCTCCCGAGGGCGGGCGGCTCCTCCCCGGAGACACCGGGCGGACGACGGTCCGATTCAAGTTCCGCCCGTACCTGATCGAGGAGGGTCAGCGGTTCGTCTTCCGAGAGGGGTCGAGCAAGGGCGTCGGAACCGTCCGGTCGATCGGCGAGACCGGAACTGACGACTCCGCGGAGTGAGGCTCAGGCGCCGCCGTTGCCGGTCGGCTCGTCGACGGTGGCGACGGTGGTGGCGCTGTCCTTGTCCGGGGGCGCGACGAGGGGGCGGAACTCCTCGTACCGGAATCGCCCGAGGGTCTCTCCGGAGATGGTGTTGAAGTGGCTGTACAGCGCGCCCTCGTCGACGGCGGACTGCGTCATTCCGTCCGCCGTCGTCATGTCGTACTTGCACGGCACGAAGATCGATCGTTTCGCGTCCGGATCGATGAGCTCGATGGCGACGTACATCACCCCGTCGATGGCGTCCCCGTACACGAGGTACTCGGTGTACGCCTCCTCGTCGTACGCCTCGACGAACGCGTCGGCGTAGTTGTTCGGAACGACGTGCATCAGGCCGAACCGGTCGTGGTCCTTCATGTCCCGGCTGACCGTGTCGGTATGGGGGACCATGACGACGGTCGTCTCCCACCCATCGTCCCGGCGGTCCTCGGCGAGCATATCGGTCTCCTCGAGCGTCTGCTCCCACGCGGTGATGTGCTCCTCGCCGAACCGCTGGCGCTGACGGACGAAGGCGTCCTCCTCGGGGTCCATTGCTGTGTGCGACTGGTCGGGGGAGAAAGATAACTCTTTTCGAGCCCGCTCAGGCGACGCCGAGCGCCGTCTCCATCAGCAGCGAGCCCCCGAGCGTCGCGACGCCGGCGAGGAGCACCTTTCCGGCGACGCGGACCCGCTCCGGCGGCGCCGGGAGCCGGATCCACCGGATCGGCGGGAGCGCTCGAACGAGACCCTCGAGGCGCGTGCCGCGCGCGCTCATCGACGGGCGGTCGAGGTCGTCGACCGAGGAGGGCCACAGCCGCACCGTGGCGTAGCCGACGAGAAGCCAGCCGGCCACGAACGCCAACAGCTTCCCCCGAACGAATCCCCCGCCGGTCGCGAGCCCGAGCGCGACCGAGCCGAGCAGCACGACGACGGCCACCACGAGGGCGTACGCGAACGCGTCGGCCAGGGCGCGGGCGCGCGTCCGGAACCGGCGAGGAACGCCCATGGGTTAGCTGCGGTCGTCGAGCACGGTCTCCGTCTCTCGGTGCTCGGCATCGTGGCGGTGACAGTAGCTCAAGCGACCGCTGTCGCTCACTTCGTAGTACTCGGGCTCGACGGGGTCGGCCCCGCCCTCGGGGGCGACGCCGTCACAGACGCTTCCGAACTCGGCGTTGAGTCGGTCGAGCGCCGCCTGTTCCTCGTGGTTGCCGGCGGCCTCGGCGACGTCGGTGAGGACCCGCTCGACCTCGTCCGGCACCGCGGTGTCGCCGAACAGCTCGTCGTACGTCTCGTCGATCGTAGCGAAGCGAGTCTCCAAGCCGAAGCGCTCGCGGACTCGCTCGCGGATCGAGCGGTCGGCGCGCATGCGCTCGCGGATGATCTCGCGGAACCCGTTGATCCCCTCCCAGACCTCGTCGTCGAGGTCCTCGTGTTTGTCGGGGCGGATGCGGACCGGACACCGCGTGCTGAACGGACAGCCCGTCGGCGGGTACCGCGGGTTCGGCGGCGTCCCGTGGAGCGTGATCCGGTCGCGGCTCGCGGTGGGGTCCGGCTTCGGGATCGCCGAGAGGAGCGCGTGGGTGTACGGGTTCGCCGGGTCGGTGAACAGCTCCTCGGTCGGACCGATCTCCATGATGTTGCCGAGGTACATCACCGCGACCCGGTCACAGATGTGCCGGACGACGGAGAGGTCGTGGGCGATGAACAGGTACGTCAGGTCGAACTCGTCTTGAAGCTCTTCGAGCAGGTTGATGATCTCGGCCTGCACCGAGACGTCGAGCGCGCTCACCGGCTCGTCGAGCACGATGAACTCGGGGTTCAACGCGAGCGTCCGCGCGATGCCGATCCGCTGGCGCTGCCCGCCCGAGAACTGGTGCGGGTACCGGTAGTAGTGCTCGGGCGAGAGGCCGACCTCGTCCAGCAGGGATTTGACGCGCTTCCGGCGGTCGGCCGGCGTCTTCCAGTCGTGAACGTCGAGCGGTTCCCGGATGATCTCGCCGATCGTCATCCGGTCGTTCAGGCTGGAGTCGGGGTCCTGAAACACCATCTGCGCGTTCTGTCGCCACTCGTAGAGCTGGTCGCCGCGCAGCGAGGTGATGTCGGTGCCGTCGAACAGGACCTCGCCGTCGGTCGCCTCTTCGAGCTGGATGAGCGTCCGACCGAGGGTGGTCTTCCCGCAGCCGGACTCGCCGACGAGCCCGAGCGTCTCCCCCCGCCGGATGTCGAAACTGACGCCGTCGACCGCCTTGACGGGACGGTCCTCCAACAGACTGCCGCTGTCGTAGTACGTCTTCAGGTCCCGTACCTTCACCATCGTGTCGGACGGGGTCTCAGCCCGGTCGTCCGGCGTCGTCGAAGCTGTGTTCTGGCTCATTGTCGGTCACCTCGGCGGTCCTGCTCCTGATGTCGCTCGACGGCCTCCTCGGTCGAAACGTCGTCCGGGTACAGCAGGCACGCGGCCGTGTGGTCGTCCGTCTCCTCGTCGACGGGCGTTGGAACCGGATGAACCGACTCGCACTCGTCGAACGCCTTCGGACACCGGGGGGCGAACCGGCAGTGCGTCGCCGGCTCGTTCGGCGTCGGGACGCTGCCGTCGATCGTCGACAGCTTGTCGCCGACCTGCCCGCCCGGGATCGAGTCGAGGAGCCCGTTGGTGTACGGGTGTTTCGGGTCCGCGAACAGCGGTCCCACGTCGGCCGACTCGACGACCTCGCCGGCGTACATCACGTTGACCCGGTCGGAAACGTCGGCGATCACGCCCATGTCGTGGGTGATGAACATCACCGCCACGTCCCGCGACTCCTGGATCTCCGCGATCAGGTCCAGGATCTGCGCCTGGATCGTGACGTCGAGCGCGGTGGTCGGCTCGTCGCAGATCAGCATGTCGGGCTCGCACGCGAGCGCCATCGCGATGACGGCGCGCTGGCGCATCCCGCCGGAGAACTGGTGCGGGTACTCGTTGACCCGCCGGCGGGCGTCCGGGATCCCGACCGCCTCGAGCAGCTCCGCGGCCTCCTGCGTGGCCTCCTTCCCGGAGAGCCCCTGGTGGAGTTCCAGCGCCTCCTCGATCTGATTCCCGACCGTGTAGACGGGGTTGAGGCTGGTCAGCGGGTCCTGAAACACCATCGCGATCCGGCCGCCGCGCATCTTGCGCTGGGCCTCGCCGGAGAGGCGGGTGATCTCGACGAACCCGTCGCGGATCGACGCGGGAGAGTCGACGTCGCCGTCGAGCACGAAGACGCACTCGTCGCCGTCCGTGATCCCGACCTCGTCGGTGTAGCCGGCCGCGGCCACGTCGACCACGGGGACATCGGCGGGGTCGTCGTGGCCGAACTCCGCCGGGGTGGCGTCGGTCGCCCCGAACACCTCCGTGGGGTCGTACCGCGCGGCCAACTCCTCGACCGCGACCGTCCGCTTCGAGAACAGCTCGGCGAACTCGCGGACCGCGTCGAGATCGCGGTAGCGGACGCTGCTCCCGCGGAGCACGCGCCCCGGCGACTCGATCAGTCCCATCAGCGAGCGGGCCGTGACGCTTTTCCCGCTCCCGCTCTCGCCGACGATGCCGACCGTCTGGCCCGAGTCGATCTGGAAGTCGACCCCGTCGACGGCGCGGATCGTCTCCTTGTCGGTGAAGAACGCGGTCTGGAGGTTCCGAACGTCGATGAGCGGGTCGTCGCTCCGGGCCTCGTCTGCCGCCGCAGCCCCGGACGCGGACTCCTCTTCGACGGCCATCACGCACCACCTCCGGCGGTGGCGGCCTCGCTCTCGTCCACGTCGGCCTCCGGATCGATCGCGTCGCGGATCGCGTCACCGAGCGCGTTGAACGCGATAACGACCAAGACGATCGCGATTCCGGGGATGGTCGCGACGTGCCAGGAGCTGGTCGAGATGTACGACTGTCCGCCGTTGATGAGCCGTCCCCACTCGGGGGTCGGCGGGTTGATCCCGAGTCCGAGGAACGTCAGCGCGGCGGTCGAGATGATCACGCCGCCGATCAGAAGCGATCCGTAGATCAGGATGTAGCCGGCGATGTAGGGTGCCATGTGTTTGCGCATCGTTTGTAGGGGGGTCTGTCCGTAGCTCTTCGCGGCGTCGACCCACTCCTGTTCGGACACCTGCAGCGAGGGGCCGCGTATCGCGCGCCACATTCCGGGCCAGTAGGCGAACGCGAAGATCAGCGCCAACAGCAGTCCGCCGTCGAGCGGTTGGGCGATCGGGTGGTTCGCCTCTTGGAAGACGACGGAGACGAGCATGATGAGCAGCAGCGCCGGGACCGCCTGAATGGTGTCGCTCGCCATCACCGTCGCGATGTCGGTGATCCCCTTGTAGTACGACGACAGGAGCGAGAGGACGACCGCGATGAGCGCCCCGAGCCCGATCGCCGTGACCCCGATGACGAGCGAGGTCCGGGCGCCGTACGAGAGGTGCGTCATCATGTCTTGGCCCCTGTTCGTCGTCCCGAGCGGTGCCCACCGCCCGTAGCCGTCGTAGCTCATCGGTCCGATCGTGTTCTGGCCGTCGGAGCGGCTCTGGAGGTTCGCAAACACGTGCGTCGTGGAGGTGACCTCGCCGTTCTCGTCGAGGTATTGGAACTCGTGAGCGTTGGGCTCGTAGATGTTGTGCTGGGCCTCGACCGGGCTCACCGCCGGCGCCCACAGGGCCAGCACGACGAACAGGAAGACGATCACGAAGCCGAACAGCCCCCAGTAGTTGTGCCGGAAGCGCCGGACCGTGTCGTCCCGGGGCGTCCAGTCGGCGAGCCGGTAGTGCGTCCGGTAGACGTTGAACCCCCGCCACAACCAGACGAGGAACGCGGTGGCGTACGCGAACACGAGCCCGGTCCGGATCGCCCACGCGGCGGCGGGCGAGAGGCCGAGGAACGTCCCTTCCCAGCCGCCGTCCGGCAGTCGGTGGCCGGTGTTCGCGATCAGGTCTCGGCTCGTGATCGACGGGAGCGCCGAGGCGAGCGCGTCGACGCCGCCGGTGATCGCACCGATCAGCGCGGAGAACGCGCCGCCGACCGGCGTGTACGCGATGAGCCCGGCGACGGCGACGAGGACGAACGTCAGTTCGGCGCGCTTCGCCCAGCGGCGCCCCCGGCGCGAGAGGTCGAGCCCGAGAATGTCGACGGCGGCGTCGGGGACGCTCCCGGAGACGGGGACCGTGATCGCGAAGGCGATCAGCACGGCCGTGAGCGCGGTCGCGACGAACCCGGCCGCGCCGCCGAGCGTTCCGGCCACGTTGTCGCCGACCGAGGCCGGGATGCTCGCGAAGAGCTCGACCGTGAACCCGACGATCCCGAACGCCTGACCGACGCCGGCGAACACGCGACCGATTTCGAGCAGGAGCAGGAGCGCGAGTCCGGCGAGCCAGACCGCCGCCGGTCGGGGATTCTCCCGGACGCGGTCGCGGAACAGCTTGTCGTCGTCCGGTTCCTCGAATCCGTCCGTGGAATCGCTCTGTCTCGTGCTCATTGGTCGTACCCCACGCGGGGATCGATAACGGTGTACAGGAAGTCTTGGAGGATGTTGAGCCCCAAGATGATCAGCGTGAAGAGGAACAGCAGGGCCCCGGCCATCGGCAGGTCACCCTGCGTCAGCGACTGGAAGAAGATCCGCCCGAGCCCGTTGATGTTGAAGATCTGTTCGACGATCACGGAGCCGCCGATGAGCAGGAACGCTTCGCTCGTGATCACCGGCAGCAGCGGGATCATGGCGTTGCGGAAGATGTGCTTCCAGACGATCACGCGGCTGGGGAGCCCCTTCGCCTTCGCGGTCTCGACGAACTTCGAGTTGACCGTCTCCAGCATCGCGGTCCGACCGATGCGCAGCTCGGCCGCCATCGACGCCGACCCGAGGATGAGCGCCGGCGGCAGGATGAGCTTGATGTCGATCGCCAGCGCCGTCCAGTCGCTCACGTACGGCATCGGGAGCATCAGCACGTCGGTCGTCGAGAACCACTCGAGTGCCGGGGTCCCGGTGATGCTGATGTCGCGGGCCGCGAAGTCCGGGCCGAGGGTGTACCAGTTGATGCCGAGCAGCTCGCCGCCCTCGCGGGTGCGCCGAAGCACCGCCAGCGCGATCACGCACAGCCAGAAGTTCGGCAGCGCCTGCCAGATGATGCCGCCGAGGGAGGCCGCATAGTCGCCGAACGTGTTAGGGTTGAGTCCGGCGTAGAAGCCGAGAGGGATCCCGATGAACAGCGGCAGCAGGATCGCCCAAAACCCCAGCCAGAGCGTCGCCGGTGCGGCGCCGACGGCGATGTCGAGGATGTCCCGCTCGGCCTGCACAACCCACGACTGGCCGAAGTTGAACGTGATGAAGTCCGTGATGAAGTCGACGTACTGCTCCCACAGCGGGTCGTTGAGGCCCAGCCGCTCCCGGAGCTGCTGTCTGTCCGCCGCGCCCGCTTGGGGGCCGAGGCGTGCGGCGACCGGATCGATCGGTCCCGTCCGGAGCATGATGAACAGGAAGGTCAACACGGAGAACAACACCGGGACGGTGAGCAGTAGCCGCTTAATGAAGTATTCCCAGCGGCTCATGGCGTCTTACGGTCTCTTGGGGTCGTGGTGGGCATGGATCGACTCAATATTGGAGGGTGTCTCGTGCGATAGCTAAATGCTTCGATAATCGGAGGGCGAGAGCCTCTACTCGGCCTCTTCCTCGAGCCGGGTCTGCCAGTCGAGGTAGAATCCGTTGGTCTCGCCGGGCATCGACGAGGTGTCGGTGTTGAGCGGTTCGAGCTGGAACATGCCGTACGGAACCGCCGGCCAGCTCCAGATCCACCCGAGACTGTACATCTCGAGGTCACCGTCCTCACCGCGGCTCTGCAGGGTCGAGAACTGCGACGACTCGAGCGACAGGTTGACTCCGGTCCCGGAGATCAGGTCGCGGACGAGCTCGCCCGCCGTCTGGAACACCTGACTCTCGTACGTGGTGAGCGTCATATCGACCGGGTCGTCGGTCGTGATGCCGGCTTCGTCGAGGACCGATCGGGCGCCCTCGATGTCGCTCTCGCCGAGGCTGTACGGGTACGCGTCGAGGAACTGGTTGTACCCGTCGTTCCCGGTGGGCCAGATCGCGGGGGGGAGGAAGCTGTAGGCCGGGGTGCCGCGGCCGGCGAACACTTCCTGCACGATCTGATCTTTGTTCATCACGTACGCGATCGCCTGCCGGGCCGCGCGCTGCGTGTTCGAGACGTTGAACGCGAAGTAGTACGTGCTGATCTCCGAGACGCCGACGTAGTTGACCTCCTCGTTCAGTTCGCCCGCCGGACCGTACGTCCCGACCTGTCGACCGCGGTCGTCGGCCTCGGCGTCGATGGCGTCGGCCTCGTACGCGAACGTCGGCACGCTGAAGATGTCGGCGTTCTGTTCGAGCGCGTAGGTCCACGCCGCCTGGCTGTCCTCGATGATCTCCCAGTTGACGGCGTCGACGCTGGCGACCTCGCCGTAGTAGTCGTCGTTGCGGACGACGGTGACGTCCTCGTCGACGTTGAACGCGTCGAGTTCGAACGGTCCGGTCCCGTTAGCGACCTCGGTCGAGAACTCCTGGTGAGTGACCTCGCCGTCGTACCCCTCGATGTCGCCGACGTACCCCTGCGGGATCACGGAGAAGCTGGAGTACGCGATGACGTCGAGCACGTCGGGGTTCGGACCGACGAGCTGGATCTCGATGGTTCGGTCGTCGATGACCTCGATCGCCAGCGAGTCGGCGACGACGTTCCCGTCGTCGTCCGTCTCGGCGTCGATACCGAGTCCGACGGGCTGATTGAGGGTGAAGCTCGCGCGCTCGGAGTTCTCCGACTCGACGGTGCGGCGCCAGGAGTATTTCACGTCCTGCGCCGTCATCTGGCTCCCGTCGTGGAACTGGACGTCGTCGCGGAGGGTGAACGTCCACGTGGTGCCGTCCTCGGAGACCTCGTACTCCGACATGAGCTGGTTCTCGATCACCGGGACGCCGTTGGGGAACGCCGTCAGGTTCTCGTAGAGCTGCGTGATGACCCGCGACGACGCCGTGTCGGTGGACATGATGGGGTCGAGCTCGTCGAAGGTGTCGTTGACCAGGTTGAGCTCGCTCTGTCCCTCGACGGTCGTCGTGTTGTACTGCTGCCAGTGGGCGCCCAGCGCACCGCTCACCGGGACATCGACGTAGTCGTACCAGAACCGCTCGGTGAAGGAGTGGAACAGCGGGATGACCGCGGCGTCGTCGCGGACCGCCTCCTCCATCTCGATGTACGCCTCTTTTCGGAGTTCTTCGTCTTCCGGGAGGGGGTTGGCGACGGCGCGCTCCCAAGCGGCCTGCGCCTTGTCGGCGTTGGTGCGCTGGGGCTCGTCCTCGCCATCTTCGCCGTCGTCGCCGTCCATACCGTCGCTGCCGTCACTCCCGTCGCTTCCGTCGCCACCGTCGGAGGGCTCCTGATCGGAACAGCCGGCGAGGCTTACCGCCGCCCCGCCGCCGAGGAGGCCGAGTAGCCGTCGTCGCTTCGTGCTCTCAACTGCCTCCCCACTTTTTGGATCGGGCATATTACACCGCTTTTGGTAGGTTGTACTAAAATCTTCCTCAAAGTTTTCTATAGTCATCGGAGGAAGGGGGGGTTCGAGTGAACAGACGTATCAACTGTCCACGTTGACCTCGTCTCCCTCGTCGGGGTCGCCCGTTGGATCGTCGACCGCGACCAGCTCCATCAGCGGGTAGCCGTCCCGCATCGCCATCCGGGTGCGGACGGTCACACCCTCGTAAGCGATCCGCATCTCGACGTCCATCAGCGAACCGGTCAGCTCGGTGTACCCGTTCTCGTGGTCGATCGCCTCCGCGACCCGATCGTCGTGGATATCGACGGTCACCGCGTCGCAGAACGGCTGATTCTCGATCGCCTCGGCCATCGCCGCCTCCAGGCTGCGCGTGCTCGCCGGGCTGACGGGCGTCCCCGCGAACTGGTGGTACAGCGAGCCGAACTTGATCCCGGCCTCGAAACACGCCCGCTGGGCATCGGTTGTCATGGACGGACTCAGGCGGCGACCGGGAAAGAACGTTCGGAGGCGGGGACGACGGGGACGACCCCGGCACCGCCGAACGGAAGGCGTTAGGTCCGCCGGGCGGAAGCGGGGGCATGAACACGCTTCGCGTGGCGGGCGGACAGGTGCTCCGTCCCGACGGTCACGTGACCGAGTCGGACGTGCTGGTCGACCGCGACGCCGGGACGATCGTCGCGGTGGGCGACGACACCGCGGCCGGCCGGACCGAAGGTGACGGGGAGGCGGGGACCTCCGCCGACGAGCGTCCCGACGCGGACGAGGTGCTCGACGCCGACGGATCGCTCGTGATCCCGGGGCTCGTCAACGCACACACCCACGTCGCGATGACGCTCCTCCGCGGGTACGCCGACGACAAGCCGCTCGACCCGTGGCTGCGCGAGGACATCTGGCCGGCCGAGGCCGAGCTCACGCCGGACGACGTCGAGGCCGGCGCCGAGCTCGGCGCACTGGAGATGATCCGGTCGGGGACGACCGCGTTCGCGGACATGTACTTCGCGATGGACCGCGTCGCGGACGTGGTCGATCGCGCGGGGCTTCGCGCCCGGCTCGGTCACGGCGTGGTCACGGTCGGGAAGGACGACGCGGACGCTCGCGCCGACATCGAGGAGAGCTTAGCGATCGCGACGGAGCTCGACGGCGCCGCGGACGGTCGGATCCGGACCGCGTTCATGCCGCACTCGCTGACCACGGTCGGCGAGGAGTTCCTCCGCGAGGGCGTCGCGGCGGCCCGCGAGTCGGGGGTCCCGATCCATCTCCACGCGAACGAGACGACCGACGAGGTCGACCCGATCGTCGACGAGCGGGGTGAGCGGCCGATCGCGTACGCCGCCGCGATCGACGCGCTCGGTCCGGACGACTTCTTCGCGCACGGCGTCCACCTCGACGCGTCGGAGATCGACCGGCTCGCCGACGCCGGGACCGCGATCGTCCACTGCCCGGCCTCGAACATGAAGCTCGCGAGCGGGATGGCGCCGGTCCAACGCCTCCGCGAGGCGGGCGTGACGGTCGCGCTCGGCACCGACGGGGCGGCCTCGAACAACGACCTCGACGTGTTCGACGAGATGCGCGACGCCGCGATGCTCGGGAAGCTCGCCGCGGACGACGCCGCCGCGGTCCCCGCCGAGGCGGTCGTGGAGATGGCGACCGCCGGGGGTTCCGAGGCCCTCGGGCTCCCCGGCGGTCGGATCGAGCCGGGCGCCGCCGCCGACCTCGCCGTCGTCGACCTCGACGCCCCGCATCTCACGCCGGTGCACGACCCCGTCTCGCACCTCGCGTACGCGACTCGGGGGAGCGACGTGCGCCACACCGTCTGCGACGGGACGGTCCTGATGCGGGATCGCGAGGTCCTCACGCTCGACGCCGACGCCGTTCAGGAGCGGGCGGCGGCGGCCGCGAGCGACCTCGTCGACCGGGTCGGCGACGCCGCGTGAGGACCGGGCGACGCCGCGGTCGCGGAGCAAGTATCCGGAGCGTCGGGGGGTTTTAATCGGCGCCCGGGCGACGGGCCGGTCGTGATCGATCTGCCCGTCGTGCTCGCGTTCGTTCCGGCGGTCGCGGCGGTCATCGTCTCGCCCGGCCCGGACTCGATATACACGGTGACCCAGAGTCTCAGCGACGGCCGAGCGGCCGGGGTCGCCGCGGCGGTCGGCACCGCGACCGGCGTGTTGGTGCACGCGGGCGCCGCGGTCCTCGGCCTCTCCGCGCTCCTGCGCACGACGGCCGAGGCGTACCTCGTCGTGAAGTACGTCGGCGCCGCCTACCTGGTGTACCTCGGCGTACGGCTACTCAGGGACGACGAGACGTTCGATCTCGACGGGTCGGCCGGGGCCGGGGACCGGTCGCTCGTCGAGTCGTATCGGCGGGCCGTCACGATCAACGTCACCAATCCGCAGGTGGCCGTGTTCGTGCTCGCGTTCTTCCCGCAGTTCGTCCCGGCGGGCGCGGACGCCTCCCTCCAGCTGTCCGTCCTCGGTGCGGTGTACGCGGGTCTCAGTCTCCTGTATCTCGCCGGCGTGGCGCTGTTCGCCGACCGCGCGCGGCACCTGCTGCTGGAGTCGGCGGTCGGTCGACGCGCCGTCCGATACGCGAGCGGCAGCGTCCTGGTCGGGTTCGGCCTGCGGCTCGCGCTGGACGAGGGCCGAGCCCCGTGAGGGGTGCCGGGGCGCGACGATCGGAGCGCGGGGGCCGGCCGCACGTCCGAGCCGCGTCCGAGGGGCGAGACGGGGGGAACAGCTCCCCGATCGGTTGGTGCGAACCGCGTTTCGACCCGTATTCCCGAAACTGGCCGGAGAAGCCCGTTAACCCGAGTGAAATCCGGTTTAAACCGACTTAACGGAGTTCCCTTTTTATACGGTAACGGTGTCACGGGCCGGATGCACATGAGAGAACGCACGATTGGCCTGCTGCTGATCGCGGTCGTCGCGCTCGGCGCGATGACCGGCGTCGCGGCCGCCGAGGGCGACCTCGGCGTGACCGTCGACGACGCGGACGGGGAACCGACGGTCACGGTGACCGAGAATGACACCGCGGTCGAGAACGCCACGGTCAACGTGAGCGTCGCGGACCCCGCGAACGAGTCGTACGCGGGGACGGGCGAGTACGAGACCGACGCGAACGGCACCGTCGGCCTTCCCGCTCCGGAGGAGGACGTGACGGTTGAGATGACCGTCACCGCCGGGAACCAGACCGCCTCGACGACGGCCGATCTCGAGGCGCCCGACGGGCTCGAACTCGACGTGTCGGACGCCGACGGCGAGCCGGTCGTCACGGTGACCGACGACGACGCGGCGGTCGAGAACGCCTCGGTGAACGTCACGACCGCCAACGGACAGAACGTCACCTACGCCGGCGGGGGCGAGTACGAAACCGACGCGAACGGAACCGTCGGCCTCCCCGCCGCCGAAGAGAACGTCACGGTCGACGTGACGGCCGAGTACGAGAACGAGTCCGTCTCGGCGACGGTCGATCTGGTCGCCGAGGGCGGCGAGACCGAGGAACAGCCCTTCGGCCAGGTCGTCCAGGAGTTCGTCGAGGACCTGCAGGACCGCGAGGGCGGCATCGGTGACGCCGTCTCGGACTTCGTGACGGAGAACAACCCGGGGAACGCTCCGGACCACGCCGGGAGCCCGGGCGGCCCGGACGACGCGGGTAACGGGAGCGACGCCGGCAACGCGAGCGACAGTCCCGGGAACGCGCCCGACCACGCCGGTCAGGGCAACGGGAACGGCGGCGAGCAGGGTCCGCCGGACCACGCGGGCCCGAACGGTGAGGACGGCGACGACGCAGATGAGGACGACGACGCGGAGGGCGACGACGAGCAGGGACCGCCGAGCCACGCCGGTCCGAACGGTGACGACGACGACGCGGAGGAAGACGACAGCGACGACGCGGAGGAAGACGACAGCGACGACGCAGAGGAAGACGACAGCGACGACGCGGAGGAAGACGAGGAGGATGCGGACGAGGAAGATGAAGGTGAAGACGACGACGCCGGGAACGGCCCGGGTAACGGGAACGGCCCGGGTAACGGGAACGCCCCGCAGTAACTGACGGCGCGTCGCGCGCCGGTTCGGTCGTCGAGTCGCTGACGGTTCTTTTTCCGGTCGCGCCCGGTGTCGGCAGGGTTTAGTGCGCCGTGAGCGAACCGAGTGATATGAGCGAAACCGCGTACTCGCCGGTGTCACAGCACCTCTCGGACCCCGAGACGGCCCGCGAGGAGGGCCGCCGGAAGATGGACTGGGCGCTCCAACATATGCCGATTCTGAACGCCCTCCGCGACGAGTTCGTCGACGAGCAGCCGCTCGAGGGCGAGACGATCGCGATGGCGATGCACGTCGAGGCGAAGACGGCGAACCTCGTCGAACTCTTGGCCGACGGCGGCGCCGAGGTCGCGATCACCGGCTGTAACCCCCTCTCGACGCACGACGACGTGTCGGCCGCGCTCGACGCCCACGAGTCGATCACCTCCTACGCGGTCCGCGGCGTCGACGACGAGGCGTACTACGACGCGATGCACGCCTGCATCGCCCACGAGCCCACCATCACCGTCGACGACGGGATGGACATGGTGAAGCTCGTCCACGAGGAGTACCCAGAGCTGATCGACTCCATCGTCGGCGGCGCCGAGGAGACGACCACCGGCGTCGACCGCCTGCGCGCGATGGACGCCGACGGCGAGTTGCACTACCCCGTCTTCGCCGTGAACGACACGCCGATGAAGCAGCTGTTCGACAACGTCCACGGCACCGGCGAGTCGTCGCTCGCGACCATCGCGATGACGACCAACCTCTCGTGGGCCGGCAAGAACGTCGTCGTCGGCGGCTACGGCCAGTGCGGCAAGGGCGTCGCGAAGAAGGCCGCCGGCCAGAACGCGAACGTCATCGTCTGCGAGGTCGACCCCCGGAAGGCGCTCGAAGCGCACATGGAGGGGTACGAGGTCCTCCCGATGCGGGAGGCCGCGAAGACGGGCGACGTGTTCATCACGACGACCGGTAACCGCGACGTGATCACCCGCGAGCACTTCGAGGAGATGCAGGACGGCGTCCTCCTCGCGAACGCCGGCCACTTCGACGTGGAAGTGAACCTCGACGACCTCGACGACCTCGCCGTCGACCGCTACGAGGTCCGCGACGGCGTCGAGGGGTTCGAGCTGGACGACGGTCGGGTGCTGAACGTGATCGCCGAGGGGCGGCTCGTCAACCTCGCCGCGCCGATCGCGCTGGGCCACCCGGTCGAGGTGATGGACCAGAGCTTCGGCGTGCAGGCGGTCGTCGTCCGCGAGCTCGCGGAGCACGGCGAGCGCTACGAGGCCGGGGTCCACGACGTGCCCGACGAACTCGACCGCGAGGTGGCGGACATCAAACTCGCCGCCGAGGGCGTCGAGTACGACCACCTCAGCGACGAGCAGCGCGAGTACATGGACAGCTGGGAGCACGGGACCTGAACAGCCGGGAGCGCGGGGGCTGAAGAGCCGGGAGCGCGGGAACCGACCGGGGTTTCGAGGGGGTCGATCCGCCGAACGCGACGGGCCGGGCGGCTTTTGTGCGACGCGACCGAACCAGTCGCATGAACCTGACTGCGGTGTTACACGCCGGATTCGGCGTCTCGATCGTTGCCGGGATCCTCGTTTCGGACACGACGCTCCGCATCGGCGCCTTCGCGCTCGGGGTCGTCCTCTTCGTCGCCGGCATCGCGGTGTCGCGCCGCGATGGCGGGAGCAGCGCGGAGTGAGAGGAGACCGCGGGGCGAGCGCGCGCCCTTTTTCAGCCGCGGCCGACTACTGACGGCAGTGACAGTCACGAGCGTCCACGACCCGAGCCACCGCGAGGCCCTCTGGGAGCTCGAGGACGCCTTCGAGCGCGGCGACCTCGTCAGCGTGTTCGGCCGCTGCACCGTCAGCTACGAGGGCCGCGCCGCCTCCGACCTCGGCGCGGGCGACCGCCTGCTCGTGTTGAAGCCCGACGGCGCCGCCCTCGTCCACACCGACGAGGGGCGCCAGCCCGTCAACTGGCAGCCGCCGGGGTCGGAGCACCGCGCCGCGGTCCGCGAGGGGCGGCTCCGGGTGCGCTCGACGCGAACCAGCCCCGACGAAACCCTGACCGTCCGCTTTTCCGACGTGCACCAGCTCTCCGCGATGGCCGTCACCGGCGGCCGAGACCTCACCCTCCACGGGAGCGAGGAGGACCTCAGAACCCGGATCCTGGAGCGCCCCGAGCTCGTCGAGCCGGGGTTCGAACCCCGCGAGACCGAGCGCCCGTCGAGCGCCGGTCCGATGGACATCTTCGGCGTCGACGCGGACGGAACCCCGGTCGTCATCGAGCTGAAACGCCGGCGGGTGGGCCCGGACGCGGTCGGGCAGCTCGCCCGGTACGTGCGGGCGCTCCGGGAAGAGCTTGGGGTGGAAGGAGAAGGAAAAGGAGGAGAAGGCGAAGAGACGGAAGCGGCCGCCACCGCCGTTCGGGGCGTCCTCGTCGCGCCCTCGATCACCGATCGGGCCGCCGAGCGACTCGCGGAGCGCGGGTTCGGCCACGTCGCGCTCGACCCGACGCCCGAGACGTGAGCCGGCGGCGCTGAGCGGGGCGGAGCCGACGACGACGCCGTGGTATCGAAGGCTTTATCGCCGCAGCACCGGCTACATCGGACAAGTAGCCATGTCTGACAAACCCGCCTCTATGTATCGGACGATCGACAAGCCGTCGTACACCCGCCGCGAATACATCACGGGCATTCCGGGCTCGAAGATCGCCCAGCACAACATGGGCGACCTCTCCGCGGAGCCGGACGACTACCCCGTCCAGATCAGCCTCCGCGTCGAGGAGGAACTCCAGATCCGACACGGCTCGCTCGAGAGCGCGCGCCTCTCGGCGAACCGTCACCTCATCAAGGAGCTCGGCGAGGGCAACTACAAGATGACCCTCCGCAAGTTCCCCCACCAGGTCATCCGGGAGAACAAGCAGGCGACCGGCGCCGGTGCGGACCGCGTCTCCGACGGGATGCGGCAGGCGTTCGGCAAGCCGGTCGGGACCGCCGCGCGGCTCAACAAGGACGACATCGTCTTCACCGCCTACTGCGACGTCGAGCAGGCGTCCGTCGTGAAGGAGGCGTTCCGCCGCGCGTACAACAAGCTCTCGCCGCCGTGCCGGATCACCGTCGAGCGCGGCGAGAAGCTGCTCGTCTCGTAACGACCGCCGACGCGCCCCGTCCGTTCGAGGCGGGTTTTTCTCTGTGCGATCGCGTGACGTAGCCGCGGCGCCGCGAACGCGACACCCGCGCCGGTCCCCGAGCCGAACACCTGAAATACCTCGCTCGCGTACAAGTTCGCAGTGTCACAGCAGTTGGCCCAGGTCGAGACGCTGTTCCTCCACGAGGCGCGGAGCGACTACACCGTCGTCGCGAACCGCGACGGCAACCGCGTGCTCCGCGGGCGCCTCGAGCTCAAAGAGACCTCCGCGGGCCCGCGACCGGGCAAGTTCCGCGTGATTCGCGACGGCGAGGACCACCCCCGTCAGCCCGACGAGTTCGTCGATCTCGCCCGCGCGGCCGGCCGCATTCGGATCTCCGAACAGACCTCCCCCGAGAACCGGGCGCGACTGAAGGAGATGCTCGACGGCTACCAGCTGGAGGCGACGGCGGTCCGGACCTGCCGGCGCTGCGCGAGCGACGGTCGGTACGGCCCCATCACGAGCGAGGGCGCGATCGAGCACAACGGCGAGCTGATCTGCCGGGACTGCGCCCGCCGGGAGTTAGAGCGGGAGCTGTCGTACAAAGGCGAGTTCACGGGCGCCGCCGAGGAGCGCCTCGAAGAGCTGTTGTACGAGTCGGGCGACTTAGACCGGATCGTCAACCTCCTGCAGGGCGGGCTCGACCCCGACCTCACCAAGTACGACGAGGTCTCCGCCAACGTCGACGACATCTCGCCGGTCCGGACCGAGGATCTGGACCTGCACCCGGACCTCTCCGCACATCTACAGGGACGCTTCGAGGAGCTGCTGCCGGTCCAGAGCCTCTCCGTGCGGAACGGGCTCCTGGAGGGGAACGACCAGCTCGTCGTGAGCGCGACCGCGACGGGGAAGACCCTCGTCGGCGAGCTGACCGGGATCGACCGAGCGCTGAAGGGGGACGGAAAGCTCCTCTTTCTGGTCCCGCTCGTCGCGCTCGCCAACCAGAAGCACGAGGACTTCGAGGACCGCTACGGCGACCTGCTGAACGTCTCGATCCGCGTCGGCTCCTCGCGGGTGAACGACGACGGCAACCGCTTCGACCCGAACGCCGACGTGATCGTCGGCACCTACGAGGGGATCGACCACGCGCTCCGGACCGGGAAGGACCTCGGCGACGTGGGCACCGTCGTCATCGACGAGGTCCACACCCTGAAGGAGGGCGAGCGCGGCCACCGGCTCGACGGGCTCATCTCGCGGCTGAAACACTACAGCGAGGAGCGGGTGAAGACGCGTTCGGGGTACGACGGCACCCAGTTCGTCTACCTCTCCGCGACGGTCGGGAACCCCGAGTGGCTCGCCGAGAAGCTCCGGGCGACGCTCATCGAGTACGAGGAGCGCCCCGTCCCCATCGAGCGCCACGTCACCTTCGCGGACAGCCGCGAGAAGGCCGACATCGCCGACAAGCTCGTCAAGCGGGAGTTCGACACGAAATCCTCGAAGGGGTACCGCGGACAGACGATCATCTTCACCAACTCCCGGCGGCGCTGCCACGAGATCAGCCGGAAGCTCCGGTACGACTCCGCGCCGTACCACGCCGGGCTCGACTACAAGCGCCGGAAGAAGGTCGAACGCCAGTTCGGGAATCAGGACCTCTCGGCGGTCGTCACCACCGCGGCGCTGGCCGCCGGGGTCGACTTCCCCGCCTCGCAGGTGATCTTCGACTCGCTGGCGATGGGGATCGAGTGGCTCTCGGTACAGGAGTTCTCCCAGATGCTCGGTCGGGCCGGGCGGCCGGACTACCACGATCGCGGTCGCGTCTACCTCCTCGTCGAGCCCGACGGCGTCTACCACAACTCCATGGATCGCACCGAAGACGAGGTCGCGTTCACGCTGCTCAAAGGCGAGATGGAGGACGTGGCGACCCACTACGACGAGACCGCCGCGGTCGAGGAGACGCTGGCGAACGTCGTCGTCGCGGGCAAGAAGGCCAAGCGACTCAACGACCGGATGATCGGCGAGGTGCCGACGAAACACGCGATCGGGAAGCTGCTGGAGTGGGAGTTCATCGACGGCTTCGAGCCGACGCCGCTCGGTCGCGGGATCACGAGGCACTTCCTCGCGCCCGACGAGGCGTTCTTCATGCTCGATGCGATCCGGAAGGGGACGGACCCCTACCAGATCGTCGCCGACCTCGAACTGCGCGATAACGAGGAGTAGACAGCGGATCGTCGAGGGCGAGAGCCGACCGGGCGAGAGCGTGGCGCGACCGAACGCTGCTCGCCCGCGCAACGAAACGCTTTACCGGCCCATGCGGGTATACGTGAGTACGGGACCGTGGGTTAGTGGTATACTCCGGGCCTTGGGTGCCCGTGACCCCGGTTCGAATCCGGGCGGTCCCACTTTCGCGGCGTGAGTACTCTCGCGAGCGCCGCGGCCGTGCGGCGGTCCCACTCTGCCGCTGCGAGTAACGCCGCGAGCAGCGCGGGCGGAACGACCCGGGTTCGACTCCGGACGCTCCCATCTGGCAGGTCCCTGTCCGTCGCTCCTGGGCCGTTCAGCGAGTTTCGAGAGCGGTCTCGGGCGATACGGGGGGCCGACATCGCGTCGCCGGCGGCGGCGCTGCGACTCGCCGATCCGGTCGCCGCCTTTCGAAATCCTTTTGTCTCGAATCGGCGTTGGTCCGAGTGCGAGCCGCCTTAGCTCAGATTGGGAGAGCACTCGACTGAAGATCGAGCTGTCCCCCGTTCAAATCGGGGAGGCGGCATATTCCGAACCCGCGAGCGACAGCGAGCGGGTGAAGAAACGACGCCGGACCGATTTGAGCAGACGAGTCGCGAGCCCGAGCGGAGCGAGGGCGAGTGTCTCGGCGAGTTCAAATCGGGGTGGCGGCACTCTTGTTTCCGCACACCGACACGACGAGTGGCGACTGAAGATCGAGCGAGATACTGCGCACGGCCGGTTCAGTCGGCCTGGGCCGGCGAGACCACAGCGCTCTTCGCGTGCCGCGAACGCGACCCGCGGTGTTACTCGTCGGACTCGTCGCTCTCGCGCTCGTCGGGTGTGAAGCCGAAGGCGTTCTGTAGTTGGTCGACGCTGGCGACGTTCTGGATGTCGTCCATGGAGAGCGGGTCTTTGGCGGCGGCTCCTTTCCCGGTGGCGACGCCGCTGGTGAGGATGCTTCTGACGCCGTCTTCGATGCTCATGTCGATGTCGAAGACTCGGTCGCGGGGGACGTACGTGAGGAAGCCGCCGGTGACGGGGTTGGGGGCCATGGGAACGAACAGCGTCATCATCTCTTCGTGGTCGGCGGAGGTTTCGACGCTGGTGGGGGCGGCGCTTGTCTCGAAGCCGAGCACGTACATCTCCTCGCCGAGGCACTCAACGAGCTTGATGTCCTGAAAGTTCTCGGCCTCGTTGTCGAGCATCACGTCGCCCATGCGGCGAAAGCTCTTGTAGACGGTGCCGACCCCGGGGATGGAGGCGATAGTGAGATCGATGAAGTCGATGATCTGTTCGCCGTACCGATTGTGGCCGACCGCGCCGACGACCATGACGATGCCGAAGAGGATGAGCAGGGCGATGAGTTCGGTGAGGAACTCGATGACGAACGAGAAGAGGTTCAGTTCGATGAGGAGGCCGAAGAGCTCGACGCGCTCGAAGGGCCGGATGAGGTTGAAGTAGCGCAACACCGAGATGAACGGGTCGAGTGCTTGCCTGATGAGGCTGACCGCCATCTGCGCGATGTAGAGCGTGATGACCACCGGGATGATGATGGCGATGCCGGTGAAGAGGACGTTCCAGAAGTGGTCGTACATCGCGGTGAAGGTCCCGATGACCAAAGAGCGGGATTGAGGGTCGTCGTCCGAACCAGCCATATTGAGGTACACGACTCACCGAGTGAAAATAAACTGTCGGGTGGGGTGAATCGGGAACGACAGACGGCGTGCGGGCGAGTTCCGACAGCCGCGCCCCACCCGTCGCTCGCGTTCGCCATCGAGAGCATCACCGAGTGCGGCCAGACGTGTCGCGACGTGACCGCCACGATTGGCACTCAGCAGGACGCCGACGCCACCGGCGCCGAGGTGCGCTCGTCGATCGACACCGGGGGCGATCGGACCTTGCGGAGCACTCGGCTGGAGATCGAGCCGAACCCCGTCCCCGCGAGCGCAGCGACGTTTTCCGGCGTTCGAATTCCGAGCGGGAGGAACGCTCATTACGCCGCCGTCGCTACTGACGCGGATGAGCGACGACGGAAGCGACTTCGACGGCGTCGATGACTCCGACGGCGGAGCGCTCGCGGACCGGAAGCGCCCGCTCCGCTACGTGATGAGCGCGGCGTACGTGGTCGCGGGGATCACGCACTTCCTCGCGCCGAGGGCGTTCGCGCGGGTCGTCCCGCCCGGACTCCCGCGACCGCGCGCCCTCGTGTACCTCTCGGGGATCGCGGAGATCGGGCTGGGGCTGGGGGTCGCGTGCGACCGGACGCGACGCGGGTCGGCGTGGGGGCTCATGGCGCTGCTCGGCGCCGTCTTCCCCGCGAACGTGTACATGGCGACCGACGGCGTGGCGGCCGATCTCGTTCCCGACCGCCTCTCGGGCGTCGCCCGCGCGGCGGCGTGGGCGCGGCTCCCGCTGCAGGGCGCGTTGCTGCTGTGGGCGTGGTGGTACACGCGGCCCGAGCCCGCAGACGGCGACGATCACGCGCCGGGGCGGAGCGGCGACGCGCAGCGGCGACAGTAGTCGAACGCGGCGTCGTTTGCGGCTCCGCATCGCGGACACCGCACCGAGGGAGCGTCGTCCCCGACGACTCCTTCCGAATGGCGGGACGCCCGATCGGCCGCCTCCTCGCCGTTCCGCTCCAGTTCACCGGATCGGCGTCTCCGGCGGATCTCGCGCGCGTCGCCCACGATGTTCCGGAGAACGTGGACGCCGATCCCCAACGCGACGAGCAACAGCGCGCCCGTGGCCGCGACGTAGAGAGATTGCGGATCGACCATACGTGGCGTACGGGCCCCAGCGGGAGATACTGTGGGATGGTTACACTCCACGCGACTTCGGTCGGGAGCGCTCAGTACCGGAACGTCGCGTCGAGGATGCCGGCCGTCTGCCCGGCGCCGACGACGCCGAGCGCGACCGCGGTCCACGTTGCGCCGGGCGCCAACGCGACGCCGACCGCCCCAGTGACACAGCAGACCGCGCCGACGTCGTAGATCCACGCGCCCGTCTCGACGCGGTTCCGGGTAGAGACGAACCCGGCCGCCGGGAGGAGCGCCCAGCCGTACAGCGAGAGCGCGAGCAGAGCGTCCGGCGGGACGCCGAGGGACCGGCCCAGCGCGAGAAACCCCGCGACGCCCGCGAGCGTGACGGGCGTCCCCGCGAGAATCACGAGCTTCCACGTCCGGAGCACGCCCGCCGCCATATCCCGCCAGGAGGCGGCGACGAACCCGACGAGGAGGGCGCTCATGACGAGGTGCGCGACGAACAGCGCGTGGGTCGAGACGACGCCGAGCACCGCCGCGGCGGCGACGGTCCACGCCGCCGGCACGAGCAGCGCCGGGCCGTTTTCGCGGAGGGGGCGGAACACGCGGACTCGGTTCGGCTCGGGCGGGCATAAGCGTCGGGGCGCCACCCGAAGCGGCGCAGCGGCCGCGGGTGTCCCCCGCGGCGATCGCATCGGCGAATCGTCGCTTCGGAGCGTTTTCGTCGCTGAACTGTCGGATCGGTCGGGGTCTCGCCCGGAGACCGCGTGTGCGGTCACCGATCGTCTCGATCCTCGACTGTTCTGCAGACGTTTGTCCGGCGAGACACGTGGTAACCGTACACTCGCAATCCTTATCCCCAGAGGGGGCGTTCGTTAGAATGCAATGGCGACCGGAAAGGTTGATTTCTTCAACGACACTGGCGGCTACGGATTTATTGAGACTGACGACGCTGACGACGACGTGTTCTTCCACATGGAAGACGTCGAAGGGCCGGACCTCGAAGAGGGCCAGGAGCTCGAGTTCGACATCGAGTCCTCGCCCAAGGGGCCGCGCGCGTCCAACGTCGTTCGGCAGTAAGCCGATCCGATACGGTGGGTCGGTCCGGCTGACGCCGAACGCGACTCTGACACGCGACAACGAGACTTCTGCCCGCCCCCGGATTCACGTCCGACGCGGGTTCTTATTACGACACTGAGCGCCGCTGCCGCCGTCGTCGGTCCGGCCGGCGACGAGCGACGGCGTCGCAGCGGAGCGGAGGCTCCGAACACGGCGCCGGCGAATGCGGCGACGACGACCGAGTCAGATGTGCTGACCGAAGAACCCGCGGCCCTTCGTCACTTCGACGTCCCCCTCGACGCGGACCTGACACGCGAGGCGGACGTCGTGGCTCGGGTGGTGCGGCGGGGCCCACAGACGGGCCGCCTCCTTCTTGCCGGGGTCGCTGACCTCGCCGTCGACTTGGACGGCGCAGGTGCCACACGACCCCATCCCGCGGCAGTTGAGCTGTTCGGACCGGCCGTTGTACACCGAGAGGCCCGCCTCCCGCAACACGTCGCGGAGGATCGCCCCCTTCTCGCACTCGATCTCCTCGCCTTGGTAGGATACGGTCGGCATAGACGATCGAGTGGTTGGTGAGCGAGCCACAAAGAATCGTCGGGGACGGCAAGCCGATTCGGAGAGCGCGACCGGATCGGCCCGACCCGGCTCGGATCGCGTCTGCCGGGCGTCCGACGCCGGACGGGGCGTTTTTTACCCTCGGAACCGCAGGTGAAGCGTAATGGGACTCAGGTGTCTGCTCGGGCACGATTTCGACGAGCCCGAACTACGGCGCGAGCGCGAGGAGGACGGGAACGAGGTCGTCACTACCGTCACCGAGGTAAAGACCTGCGCTCGCTGCGGCGAGACGCAGGTGGTCAGCGAGAACACCGAGGTCACGACGATGGAGCAGCTGACCGACGAGGCCACCGCCGCGGGCGACGAGCGGACGGACCCCGACGCCGGCCCGGAATCCGGATCGGCCGGCACCGGGGTCAGTGGGGGCGACACCGGCGGCGTCAAGGGCGGCACCGGCGGCGTCGAGGTCGGGCCCGACGCGGGGACCGCGGCCGCGGTCGGCGTCGACGACGACGACGCCGGCGACGACGCCGTGATCATCGATGACGGGCCCGAACCGGCCGACGACGGCCTCGCAGAACGCGGGGCGGTCGACGCCGGAGGTGCGGAGCCTGAGCCGGGAGCGGCGAGCGAGGAGCGCGCGCCGGCGGCGGGCGCGGACGGGGAGACGGACGCCGCCGACGAGGGCGACGGCGCAGAGCTGATCGACGACGGTCCCGCGGACGGAGCCGCGGGCGCGGGCGACAGTCTCGAACGCGACGAGGGCGAGTACGCGGCCTACCCCGAGGCCGAGGCGACGGAAGCGCCCGCCGACGAGGAGCACGCGGAGACCGACGACGGCGTGATCCTCGACGAGGAGGACGACGCCGCGGACGACCGCGAGCGCGGCGCCTGGCCCGACGTGGACGAGTCTGGCGAGGGCGAGGGAGAGCCGACGCCGTGGCCCGAACACGGCGGCGAGGACGAGGGGTTCAGCGCCGAGGTCGGCGACGGCGACGCCGGCGACGTGGAGTTCGGCGGCGGGCTCACGCCCGAGGCCGCCGACGCGCCGACCGACGACGAGGACGCGGAGTACGTCGAGGCGCCGGCGCAGGCGGCGGGCGAGGCCGACGCCCCGACCGGAACCGCCGGGACGGTCGACGAGGGCGCCGGGATCACCCGCGGCGAGAGCCCCGAGCTCGAGACATCGACCTCGGATGTGACGACGGAGTACTACTGCCCCGAGTGCGAGATGACCCGCGCCGCCGACGGCAACTCCATGCGCGCGGGCGACATCTGTCCCGAGTGCAAGCGCGGGTACGTCGACGAGCGACCGATCTGAGCCCGGACCCGTCGCGGGCGCTCCTCCCCGGGCGTTCGCTCGCCCGGAGATCGCTATCCGCCGGTGAACCGGACGAAGACCCCGTGACGAAACTGGTTTACGGCCCCCTGTCGAACGAACGCGGCATGAAGGAGTACAAGATGCGACGCGGCGAGCATCTGGACGACCGCATGCCCGACCTGAAAGGCTCCGTCGAGGAGTACTTCGGCGACATCACCGACACCGAGGAGTGGCAGGGCCACGAGCTGTACGTCGTCGAGGACCCCGACAACCCCGTGTTCGACCGCGTCGTGGCCGGCGCGGCCGAGTACGGAAGCAAGAAGGACAAGCTCGCGGTGCACTTCGAGGAGCGCCCCGCCGAGGACGTGATCGCCGAGGGGAACGCCGACGCCGCCGCCGACGCGGTCGACGCGAAAAACGATTTCCTGCTGGAGGCGACCGGCCGCGACGCGAAGTCGCGCCGCGACTCGCTGAAGCGCGAAGTCGAAGACGACGCCCCCGACTACTGAACGGTTCGCGCGCCGCCGAGCGGTCGGCAGTCGCCGCCGAGGAACTGCGAGGTTGCAAACAGTTTAGTGGTCTCCGGCGAGGTAGCGAGCCGTGACGCGAGGGACTGTTCCTGACACCACAGGGCCGAACGCGGACCGACGGGAGGGCACGTGTAGCTACGTCCTCCCGGTCCCCGACTACCGCGAGTCGTTTCCGCGGCTCGACGAGACGCCGAACTGGGGGATCGACGCGTCGACGCCCGGCGTTCGAGACGGAGCCTGGCGCTGCCCCCACGACGCCGAGGGAGACGCCGACTACTGCGCGTTTCACCGCGACCCCGGAGAGCGGGGGCCCGACGCGGAGCCCGTCTCGACGCTGCTGATCCGTCGAATCGAAGCGGCGAACGAGGCGACCGACCCCGAGCAGCGGCGGCGACGGCTTCAGTTCGTCGGGGCGAAGCTCGACCCTCTCGATTTCGAGTCACAGGTCGTCGGCGGGGAGAGCAGATCGACGATCGATCTCCGTCACGCGTCGATCGGCGCGGTCTCGTGTCGCCGCACGGAGTTCAGACAGCCGATCGACTTCTCGGGCGCCGTGTTCGATTCCGGGGCCGCGCCGCCGGAGTCTCCGGGCCGTGAGGTGCTCGATCCCGCCCTCGAACAGATCCCGTTCGGGATCGATTTCACGCACGCCGACTTCGCCGACATCGTCCGGTTCGACGGGACGACGTTCCGGCGCCCCGCGCTGTTCCGAGACGCCGAGTTCGACCATCCGACGAGCTTCGGCGACGCGCGGTTCTGCGATCACGTCTCGTTTCTCACGGCCGACTTCCGCGACATCGTCATGTTCGACGACGCGCGGTTCCGGCGAGACGTGAGGCTGCAGGCGTGCGAGTGCGTCGACTTGATCGACTTCAAACGGTCGTACATCGGCGGGCGCCTCAGCCTCGATCGGCTGGTGTGCCGCGGGGACGTCGAACTCGACGACGCGAACCTCGCCGACAGTCCCCCGGACGCCGACGGTCGGTGGCTGGAACCGACCGCCGGCCGCGTAACCGCGGATATGGCGGTGATCACCGGGCGACTGTCGTGTAACGATATCGCGTTCGGTCGCGAGATTCGCGTCCGCGAGGGGGAGATCGGTCGCTTGCGGCTTCAGAACCCCGACACCGACGGGAGCGTCGCGTACGTCGATCTGGCGAGATCGACAGTCGAGACGGGGACGCTGGATCAGCCTCCCAGCGATGAGGGGTCGGTGATATACGACGCGCACCGAACGACCCTCGGAAACGTGCGGTTCGAGAGCGGCTCGGACACGACGGTGATCGACCAAGTCAGGTTCCACCGAACGGAGTACGACGGGTTCGACTTCACCGACGACGACGCGCTCGACCTCGACGGCGCCAACCATCGGATCCACCGGTTCAGCGTCGACCCCATGTCGCTCCCCTGCTACTGCGGCGACGGATCGGAACACGACGGGCGGTTCATCGTCGACGACCCGGCGTGTCCCCGACACGGCCGCGAGTTCGACCACGACTCGCTGCAGGCGACGTACGCGTACGCGAAGAGCGGGGCGGACGACGCGGGCGACAACGCCAGCGCGGGGTCGCTCTTCTACCGGGAGATGTGTGCGCACCGGTACGAGCACCGGCACGAGGCGCTTACCCGGGGCGCCGGCCCGATCGGTCGGATCGCGGCGGCGACGCGGTGGGGGCGGTCGGCGCTGCTCGCCACGACGACGGGGTACGGTGAGCGACCGTACCTCGTCGTGCTCTCCTCGTTCGCCGTCGTGGCCGCGTTCGGCGCCACGTACTGGGCCGCCGACCCCCTCCAAACGGAGTACACCGTGACCGAGGCGTTCGTGTTCTCGCTCCAGTCGTTCGTCGCCTTCGTCCTCGGCGCGCCGGACAGCGCCACCCTGTTCGTCGAGGCGCTCTCGGCGATTCAGGGGTTCATCGGCGCGTTCCTGATCGCGCTCTTCGTCTTCGCCTTCACGCGGCGGATCCACCGATAGGCGCTCAACTGCTCACCGGGCCGGTCCGAGACCGATCGGACCGGCATACAAAAGTCGGTGGGGGGTGAACCGCGACACATGTCAGCGATCGTCGTGTCCGCCGTCGACTCCTACGACGTGAGCGATCGGACGGTGACGCTCTCGTGTGCGGTGGAGGCCGACGAGCGAGACGTGACGCGGACCGTCCCGGTGTCGATCCGGTTCCACGCGCCGGGGATATTTCGGTTCGAGCTGCGGACGAACCCCGAAGCCCCGGCCGCGGAGGGCCCCCGGACGTACGCGCCGGAAGCGATCCGCGAGCCGGTGTCGCTTTCGGTCACCGAGGCCGAGGGGACCCTTCTCGTCGAGACGTCGGCGTTGACCCTCCGGATCGGGACCGACGAGTGGGCGTTCGACGTGTCCGACGCGGACGGCAGAACGCTGCTGAGCGAGCAGCGGTCCGACCGGAACGCGAAGGGGGCGGTGCGGAGCCGACCGCTCGGGTTCGACGAGGAGGTCGTGAACGGGTGGCCCCTCCGGGTCGACACCACCCGAACCGCGTTCGCGCTGCGCCCGGACGAACGGATCTACGGGTTCGGCGAGAAGTTCACCGAGTTCGACAAGCGCGGCCGCGAAATCGAGTCGTGGATCACGCAGCCGAACGGGGCGGAGACCGAGCGCGCGTACAAGAACGTCCCGTGGTTCGTCTCGACGCGGGGGTACGGCCTCCTCGTCGACACCGTTCACCGGACGCGCTTCGACGTTGGAGCGTCGTCGTCGGTGACGAACGGGATACGCGTCGACGATGACGATCTCCGGTTCGTGTTCGTTCACGGTCCGGAGTTCAAGTCGATCCTCCGCCGCTACACCGCGATGACGGGGCGACCGAATCGCCCCGAACCGTGGACGTTCGGCGTGTGGATGTCGCGGCTGAGCTACGAGTCCCGCGAGGAGGTGGAGTCCGTCGCGGCGCGGCTCCGCGAGCGGTCGATTCCCTGCGACGTGTTGCATATCGACCCCGCGTGGATGTCGCTCGACGACATGTGCGACCTGCGGTGGGACACGGACGCGTTCCCGGAGCCGGCGGCGATGATCGACGGACTCGCGGCGGACGGGTTCAGGGTCTCGCTGTGGGAGTTCCCCTACGTCCAGGTCGACTCGCCGCTGTTCGAGGAGTTCGCGCGGAAGGGGTACTTCGTCGAGGACGGGTCGGGATCGCCGTACGTCCTGTCGCGGCTGAGCGCGGACAACAGGGGGGCGATCGTCGACTTCACCGACCCGGACGCGCGGGAGTGGTGGGCCGAGCGACACCGACAGCTCACCGAGCTCGGGGTGGACGCCTTCAAGCTCGATTTCGGGGAGTACCTGCCGCGGGACGCGGTGCTGGCCAACGGGCGGACGGGCGCGGCGATGCGGAACCGGTACCCCCGAGCGTACCAGCGGACGGTGCGAGACGCGATGCGATCGGCCGGGACGGAGCCGACGCTGTGGGTCCGCGCCGCGTGGACGGGCGATCAGGTGTTCCCGATCCACTGGGGCGGCGATCCGAACACCACCTTCGAGTCGATGGCCGCGAGCCTGCGGGGAGGGCTCAGCCTCGCGCTGTCGGGGTTCCCGTTCTGGGCGGCCGACATCGGCGGATTCCGGGGCACGCCCTCGACCGAGCTGTACGTCCGCTGGGCGCAGTGGGCGCTCCTCGGAAACAGCCACGCGCGGTTCCACGGGACGACGCCCCGGGAGCCGTGGGAGTTCGGTGAGCGGGCCGAGCGGATCGTCCGCGAGCACGCGGAGGAGCGGTACCGCCTGTTACCGTATCTCTGTGCGTACGGAGAGCGGGCGAGCCGCGAGGGGCTCCCGGTCATGCGTCCGCTCGTGTTGGAGCATCAGGGCGACCCGGCCGCGCGGGCGATCGACACCCAACACTACGTGGGCGAGGAGCTCATGATCGCGCCGGTGCTGTCCGACGACGGCCGGCGCGAGATCTACCTCCCGGACGGCGAGTGGGTCGACTACTGGACCGGGGAGCGATACGTGGGGAGCCAGGTCCTCGACCGCGACGTGCCGCTCGATACGGTGCCGCTGTTCGTTCGGGCGGGAAGCATCGTGCCGACCCGCGAAGCGAGCCAGCACGTGGGGGAGGGCCCGTGGACGCTTCGGCTCCGCGTGGAGTTCGAATCGGACCCGGACGGCGAGCCGGAAACGGTCGCCTTCGAGTACCACGGTCGCACCGAGGGGGAAAGCGGGACGATCACCGCGGTCCGGGAGCCGGACACGGGCGCGGTCCGCGTCGAGACCCCCGGGGGGTGTTCGGTGACGGAGGTGCGCGTCGCCCGACTCGCGGAGCCGCCGTCCGTCCTCAGCGTCGACGGCACGGCGTACGAGCGCGTCGACGGCGAGCCGGAGAGGCAGGAGTGGACGTTCGACCCGGAGACCGGAGTCGCTCGCGCCGCCGTCTGACGGTCCGTCGAAGCGACGCGGACGAGTTCTCGCGGTTCTCGGCCGTCGACGACGGCCGGAGTCGCGGATTCGAGACCGCGATGACTGAACGCGTCCGACGCAGGGCGGATAACGTCAGGATCGATCGGTGTAAAGTTTATTCAGAATCGAGTTAATTATTCGGATCATTTAAGCCGTCAGGGGGCGAAGGTGAAGTATGAGCATCGAGACGGTCATGCTAGCGGTCGGGACAGAAGACGAAGCGCGGACAGAACGGCTCGCGGAGGAGGCCATCGCCGTGGCCGAGCCCGCGGGCGCGGAGATCGTGTTGACCCACGTGTTCGCCGACGAGGAGTTCGAGGAGGTCAGGTCGCGGCTGGGCGTCGACGAGGCGAGCGAGGGGTCGACCCCGGACGCCGTCGCCGAGCGACACACGACCACGCGGACGCTCTCGAAGGCGCTCACCGAGGCCGGCGTGTCGCACTCGATCCGCGGCGCCGTCGGCGACCACGCCGACGAGGTCGTCGAGGCGGCGTCCGCGGTCGGGGCCGACCGCGTCCTCGTCGGCGGACGCCGCCGGTCGCCGACCGGGAAGGCCGTCTTCGGGAGCGTGGCGCAGGAGGTCCTGCTCTCGTCGCCCTGCCCGGTGACGTTCGTGCGCTCGGCGTCGTAATCGGGGTATCAGCGTCGTTACGGCCGAAATTCCGGAATTCGGGAGGCCGACGCGCGCGATCCCGAGAGCGGTGCGCGCCGGCGCGTCTCCCCCCGAAGCGTCCCGCTTAAGTGATACCGGTTCGCGGGTTTATCCGATGTACTACGTGGGCGCCGACCTCGGAGCGACCAACGTCCGGGCGGTCGTCGGCGACGAGACCGCGACGATCCTCGGATCCGATTCGCGAGGGACCCCGCGCGGGCCGAACGGGATCGCGGTCACCGAGGCCGTCCTCGGCGTGATCCGCGGCGCGTGCGAGGACGCCGGCATCGACCCGACCGCGGCCGTCGCGGCCGGGATCGGCTCGATCGGGCCCCTGGATCTGGCCGCCGGGGTCGTGCAGGGCCCGGCGAACCTCCCGGACACCATCGAGCGGATACCCCTCGTCGGACCCGTCTCGCAGCTGTTGGAAACCGACGAGGTCCACCTCCACAACGACACCATCGCCGGCGTCATCGGCGAGCGGTTCCACTCCGAGCGCAACCCCGACGACATGGTGTACCTCACCATCTCCTCCGGGATCGGCGCCGGCGTCGCCGTCGACGGCAACGTGCTCTCGGGATGGGACGGCAACGCCGGAGAGGTCGGCCACATGACCGTCGACCCGAACGGGTTCATGACCTGCGGCTGCGGTCTCGACGGCCACTGGGAGGGGTACTGCTCGGGCAACAACATCCCGAAGTACGCCCGCGAGCTCCACGAGGAGGATCCGATCGAGACCTCGCTGCCGATCGAGGACCCCGACTTCTCCGCGGTCGACGTGTTCGAGGCGGCCGGCGAGGACATCTTCGCCGACCACGTGATCGATCAGGTCGCCCACTGGAACGCCATGGGAGTCGCCAACGTGATTCACGCGTACGCCCCGCTCGTGGTGAGCGTCGGCGGCGCGGTCGCGCTCAACAACCCCGAGCGCGTGCTCGACCCGATCCGCGAGAAGCTCGCCGACATGGTGTTCATCAACGTCCCCGAAGTGCGGCTCACCGAACTCGGCGACGAGGTGGTGGTGAAGGGCGCGCTCGCGAGCGCGCTCACCGGCGGGACGGGCGACCGGTCCCGCGTCGACTCGCCGCCGGAATAAGCCGCCGGCCCGAGAGAGCCGGCCCGACGACACCCCCGTCAGTCCTCGAACTCGGTCAGTTCGGGTTCGACGGCCGGGTCGACCGCGTCGCGCGTTTCGAGGTACGCGTCTCGATACCGCCGGAGCTTCCGGACGAGAACGTACCCGAAGGCGCCTTGGAACAGGATGACGAAGACGAACAGCGCGGCGACCCGCGGGAGCCCGGTCACCACCGAGACCACGGTCGTGACCGGTCCGACCAGCGAGTTGTACAGCGCGTGGATCACGGCGGCGATGACGAGGCCCTTCACGATGATCGGGCCGCGGTTCTCGGGGTTGAACTTCGCGAGCCCGAGGTAGTACCCCGCGAACGCGGAGTAGATGACGTGACCCGGCCCGGCGAGCGCGCGGAGCGCCGTGATCCCGTCGCCCGCGCCGAGCGCGGCG
>NZ_NHOA01000023.1 GCF_002727125.1 Halorubrum persicum | reverse complement strand
AGACGAGTTCCCTGGAGAACAGTCTCGCAACGAACGAGAACACGGTGCAGGCGGCATCGGCCTCTGCGTCGGTCGCGTTCAGCTCCGGCACGCAGGATGTGAGCAACGACGAGGTGAGCGTTGACATCAGCAACCTACAGAACGTCCAAGACGGTAATGTGGACGTGCTGGTCGTCAACCAGAATGGCGGTGCCGATGGTCAGACTGAGGAGATTGTTGGTTCAAGCTCCGATCTAACCGCTGGTGACGGACAGGCTGTCACGCTTGGACAGAACACAGGGAACCTGAACGATCAGGACACGCTCCGTGTGGAAGTCCACGAGATCAACGATCCGACTCTCGACGATAGCCCGCTTGACACCGATACGGCTACTGCGGAACGTCCCGCTACAGCCTCGATTGGTTCGGTGGACACGATCACCGACGGTGATTCCGAAGTGAGCGTCAACAACGTTGACTTCTCGAACGCTGGCGGCAGCGTGTACGTTGACGCTGAAGACGGTTCGGGCAATAGCCTGACCGACGGTGCGACGGAAGTCACCAGCAGCGGTGACGGAGCGACACTCACGCTCTCGCAGGCCGCCTCGGAGAGTGACACGGTGAACGTGGTGGTCTACGAGACGAGTTCCCTGGAGAACGAGCTGGCTTCGGACAGTAACACGGTACAGGCGTCGGCCTAATCTCTAAACACCCTCTCTGATCTGCCTATTTCAAAAAGTAGACAAAAATGACAAACCCGCATCAGGCCTCATCGGTTGTCGCAGTTGGAATTGTGCTCCTGTGTATCACCGCTGGGATGGCTGGCGTCGCAGGTATCGCCGTCGCGCAAGATGACGGGCCTGATGAGCCAGCGAACTTCTATGGTGATGCCGTCTCGGAAGACGGAACGCTTGCACCGGCTGGGACTGAAATCGTCGCTGTCGTTGACGGTGAGGTTCGCGGCAGTACCACGGTTGAGGAGCCGGGCGTGTACGCTGAGGCTGGGGCGTTCGAGGATCAGCTCAGTCTCGACAGTGGGGCTGGTGAGGAAGTCCACTTCCACGTCGGGGGGCCTAATGGTACGAAAGCGATTGAGAGCCCGCAGCCCCTTGAGGCGGGGACGTTCGAGCAGCTGCTGACATTCCCGGCAGGAACGTTCGAGGATGGCCCGACAGTTGAGGAAGTCGTCCTCTCGGTCGAAGACGACGAGATTCAGACCGGGCAGGACACGACGGCGACGGTCGTTGTAGCGCTTGACGATGGGACTAACCGGACTGTGACGCACGACGTGGTTGAGAGTACTGACCCCGGCGTGGCCAGTGTTGATGGGCTGACGATCACGGGCGAGAGTGCGGGTACGACCACGCTCGAAGCGGCGTACGCGGGACAGACCGACACGGTGGAGTTGACTGTCGCGGAGTCCGCACCGTCTTTCGATGTCACGATCACTGACGTGAACGAGTCGGTGAACGAAGGCGAGGAAGTCACGGTTGACTACGAGATCGAGAACACGGGGACGGAAGCTGGAACGCAGGACATCGTGTTCTCGGTTAACGGTAGCGAGCAAGCGCGTGATGAGGGCGTTGCACTTGATCCGGATGCGACGACGAGTGGCACGTTCACGTACGAGACTGACGGGGATGATCCGCCTGAAATCGATGTTGAGGTAGCGAGCGATGACGATAGCGACACAGCGACTGTCGCGGTGAACGCGCAGGCGTTCTTCGATGTCGAAATTCAGGATGCGACTTCGCCAGTGACGGCGGGGCAGACAGTTGAGGTTGAAGTCGGCGTTGAGAACACTGGCGATCTCGAAGCGACCCAAGATATTTCGCTCAACGCTGACGGATTCGATGGCAATCTTGACACGCAGGAAGTCACGCTGGCCGGCGGTGAAACCGAGTCAGTTACGTTGACCTGGCGGACCCCAGCTGGAGATGTTGGTAACGTTGGTCTTACTGTCGCAAGTGAGGACGACACGGCGACGGATACAGTGACCGTCGAGGAGTCTGACAATGACTTCTACGTGGTGGATCTCACGGACGTGGACACGTCGGTAGTCGAAGGCGATGAAGTCACGGTTGGATACAGCGTTGAGAACACGGGCGAGGCTTCCGGGACGCAAGACATCGTCTTCGAGGTTGACGGGCAAGAAATCGACCGTAATGAAGACGTACAGCTTGACTCGGGCACGCGAACGGACGGCACGTTCACATACGAGACGAGTGATGGTGACGCTCCGGATATTGACGTGGAAGTCAGGAGTGAGAATGATAGTGCCGCCGAGACCGTCGTCGTCAACGAACCGGCGTTCTTCGATGTCGGTATTGAGGAGTTCAATGAGTCAGTCGTTGAGGGTGACACGGTTGAAGTGAATGCCACGATTTCGAACACAGGCGATGTCGAAGCAACGCAGACAATCGAGTTGAACATCGATGCGGACCAGAGCGGTACGTTCGACACGTCGGCTGATACGGCGGACGTTACACTGCCGGGTGGAGAAACCGAATCACTCACGCTGACGTACACGACGGAAACCGGTGACGCTGACGCGATTGATTTCGAGGTGGTTAGCGATCAGGATCGTGAACAGCGCACGGTCACGGTCTCGGAGCCAGAACCTGCGTTCTTCGACGTTGAAATCACGGAGTTTGACGATGAAGTCGCCGCCGGTGATACGGTCACCGTTGACTACGCAGTCGAGAACACCGGCGATGAGCAGGGAACGCAATCTGTCGAGTTCACCGTTGATGGCGAGACACAAGCGACGGACGCCGACGTGACGATTGGTGGTGGTGAAACGGCGACTGGGACGTTCACGTACGAGACTGACAGTGATGACCCGCCAGAGATCACCACCGAAGTCAGTACTGACGATGATACGGCGACAGAGACAGTCGCGGTGAACACCCCGGCTGAATTCCAGATCAATGAGGTTGATCCCACGCCGGACGCAGCCGTGGTTGGACAGCGGATCACGTTCGCCGTGTCGGTCGAAAACCTGGGCGATCTCACTGCCACGCGAGATATAACACTGACCCGTGACGGTGAGTCCGTCCAGACAGACCTCGACCTTGTCGGACTGCGTGGCGGGGAGACCGATACGGTGCAGCTCTCATACGTCCCTGACCAGAATGACCTGAACGGTCAATCTGAACGTGACGTAACGTTCGAGGTGGACGTGCAAGATGATACGGAGCAAGTCACGGTCCCGATTGAGGAAGCTGCAGCCGAATTCGAGATCACGGAGACGACGCTAACCCCTGACGATGAAGCAGCGTCAGGTGATGAGATCGTTGCCACGGCCACGATTGAGAACACTGGTACTGGCACGGCCGAACAGTCAGTCTCACTGGTCCGAGAGAGTAGTTCTCCGACTGTCAATCCAACTGAAGTCGACAGCGTCAGTGTAGAGCTTGGGCCCGGTGAGACGACCGAGATCACTTTGACCGACATTCCATCGGTTGACCGGGAAGGTGAAACTCTCACGTACACGGTTGATACGGCAGCCGACAATGCTGAGTCCGGGTCGATCGAGCTGCTTGAGTCGTCTGTGTTCACCGTGGAGATTCTCGATTATGCTGATCCGGTGACGGCTGGCGACGCGGTTGAGGCGACGGCCAGGATAACGAATGACGGCGATATTACAGGGTCAGAAACGGTCCGTCTGACGCTTGATGGAACCGTTATCGACGAGCAAACAGTTGAGTTAGGCGGCAGTGAGGACACGACACTGACGCTGAGCGGGCAGACAGTCGTCGATGACGCCGGTGACCGCGAACTTCGTGTCCGAACGAACGATGAGTCCGCGACACGAGATGTCACGATCAATGCTCCGGCCACGTACCAGATTGACGACGTAACAGCGACTGATCCGGTCGCTGGAACCGACGATCTTGAAGTGACCGCGACGGTGACGAACATCGGTGATGAACCCGGGACACAGGATGTCCAACTTGACGGTGGTGGGCTCGGGAGTGATACCGCGACGGACGTGTCGTTAGACAGTGGTGAGACTGATACAGTCACTCTGTCGGTCGCTCCTAGTGAATCCAATGTTGGTGATCAGTTACTGCTCGTGAGCACCGACGACGATGCAGCGCTTGCGCGGAGTACCGTGCTTGACCCGGCAGAAATCGATGTTACGATCGAGTCCGTAACAAATCCGGTTCGGGCCGACCAAGACGAGTTGGAAGTCGTCGCAGCGATCGAAAACACCGGGGGCGTTGCCGGCACGGTCGATGCCGAGCTGGAACTTGACGGTGAGGCAGAAGCGACTGAGTCGAGCGTTACCGTTGACGCAGGTGAGACAGAAACCGTGACCTTCGATGGGACCACCCTCGATGCGAGCCAGGTAGGTGAGCTGACTGTCGGGGTGACGGCAGCCGATGCTCTCAACGAGGAGACAGTGACGGTCTTGGAAGCTTCCGAGGACGCATTGTTCCGCGTCTCTGAGTTAGATATTGCTGACCCCACGGCAACCAACGATCTGTTGCGCGAGTCGGACGCAACAGTTGAAGTCTCCGCCAACGTCGAAAACATCGGAGATCTCACCGAAACGCAAGACGTAGCGTTAGTCGTCGCCGGTGAAACTCGTGACACAGCCAGCGTCGAACTCGATGGTGGCGAAGGTGAGACAGTTACCTTCGACATCGATCCGACCACACTCGCGCTAGGTGACCGGAGTATCGCCGTTGAAAGCGACGAGAGTACACAGACCGCAACGAGAACCGTTCGTGACCCGGTTCCGGCGACCTTCACCGCTGAGGTGGATGAAGATGAACTTACTCGCGGTGAGACAGCCACAGCGACGTTCGAAAACACCGGCGATCAGACGGATGAGCAAACGGTCGCTCTCGAACTGGTCCTCAATGGAGACGTGATTGCGAGTCAGCAAAGCACCGAAACGCTGGCGCCAGGTGATTCGACTTCGCTGACGGTGACGGTTCCAGATGCTACGCGTGCGGGCACGTATGATAGCACGTTGGTCGCCAGCTCAGACGACCAGACGACCTCAGATCCCGTCACGGTTGACTTCGGAGAAATCAATGACGGGATAGCAGCTGCCAGTGCTGGTGATACTGTCAACGTTGCTCCCGGCACGTACGACGGGGGGATCGATCTCGATGAGCAGGACGTTACGCTAGCCGGTGATGAGGCAGTGATCGATGGTACTGGTACCGGGACTGGCGTGACGGTAACAGGGGATGGAGCCGAAGTCACTGGCTTCACTTTCCGCGGGCTGGAGAGGGCAGTACACGTCACGGCAGATAATACAGAAATCCGGAATTCGGACTTCCGCTCTTCCGTTACCACCGGCACGGTAATCGAAGCCGATGACACTGCCATTACGAATAACCAGTTCGATGCGAACGAGATTGCACTCCGGCTGGCGAACGGGGCTGACGGTGCTGAAATCCAAGACAATAACATCCTCGATAGTGAGGACCGTGCCGTCTTCTCAACGGCTGGAATCCACAACATAGAGAATAACAATATTGAACGGTCGAACGTAGCAATTGACGCAGATGCTGGGCAGATCGACGCGACGAATAACTGGTGGGGTCGCCCTGGCGGGCCAACCAACCAGGAGATTCAATCACCGGTGACGGTTGAACCGTGGCAGACTGACCCGGTTGAGGAACCGGATTACCAAATCATCGACGATAACCTTGATGATATTGACGCTATCGTCGAAGATGATCCGGCTGAAGTAACGTACACAATCCGGAATGAGGGCGGTACAGCCGGTGTGACAGCTGATGAGCTCGTCCTACAGCTTGATGGGGACGCGCTTGATCAGACTGACGAATTCGAAATCGGTGAGAACGGTGAGCTCGCAGCCGGTGAGACGTATGATGGTACCGAGTTCACTTCGCTACTCACAGAGGTAGATGAGACGACTGCGAATGCGCTCGATAGCGGTGACTTAGAATTAGCAACGAGTGATGACAGCGCGACGGCCACGGACGTACCAGTCCAGACAGCTCCGTCGTTCGAAGCCACGATCGATGACGCACCAAGTGAACTCGAATCTGATGAGACGCTGTCCGTCGATGCTGACATCTCGAATGTTGGTGAAGCCCAAGGTGACGTGACAGCTGAACTTCAATTTGACGGCGACGTATCCGACAGTGAAACCGTGTCGATCACTGGTGGGGGGACTGAATCAGTCACCCTGAACCGGTCACTCAGCGATGGCGACATCGGTGAAGACCTGCTCGTCGAGGTTACCGTAGGCGACGATACGGACACACGTACAGTCACAATTAATGAAGCGCCGGACCCCGAAGATCCCGACCCGCCAAGTGGTGGCGGTGGCGGTGGTGGTATCAGTCCCCCGACAGATGAACCTACCGTCATCGATGATCCTGACGAAATCGATGAGATCGTCTCCCCGCCCGAAGATATTGATCCGGCGCGAGTCGAACAGGCTACCCTTGACGACGGGCAGGTAGCGTTCAGTGGTGAAACAAGCGTTGAGACGATCACGTTCACCGACGGGACCGTCGAAGGTGACGTGACTGTGGCTGACTACGATACTGAATCAGACGTTACTGGGCCGAGTCCCGGCGCGTCACTCACTGTCAGCCAGATTATTGTGCCTGATCCGGATCAGGCAGCGACGATTCGGACGGCCGTGTCCACTGACCAGATCGATGCTATCAACGCAGATACGAGCCAACTCCGTGTGAACCGCTTTACAGACGGTGAGTGGCAGGGGTTAGAGACCGAAGTCGTTGATGAAACTGACGAGCAGGTCGTGCTGGAAGCGGAGACGCCTGGGTTCTCGTGGTTCTCGGTCAGCGCGGTGAGTCAACCTGAGGCTGCGTTCGACGTGACGCCGACTGACCCGACCGCTGGTGAGGACGTAACCTTCGATGCGGGTGCATCGAGCGATCAGCACGGCGAGATTGAGAGTTACGAATGGACGATCAACGGCGAGGCGTTCACCGGTGAAACCGTCACGACCGCGTTTGAAGATGCCGGCGACTACGACGTGTCACTCACCGTCGAAAACGATGCCGGTGAAACGACCACGACTACTGACACTGTGTCAGCCACTGAAGAAACCCCCCCAGATGACACCCCAGATGACACCCCAGATGACACCCCAGATGACACCCCAGATGACACCCCAGATGATACGCCGGATGAGGATTCCACGCTGACTGGTCTGATCGCCCTAATCGTGATAGTGGTACTCCTCGCTGTGGGGGGAGCAATATACCTATCGCAGCAAGAGGACTCCTTCAAGAACGATGAGTAATCACTCTTCACAGGCGAGGATACATACTCGCTGTGAGTTCATCTCGGAGAGCAAAGCCGACGGTAAAGTCAAAGCTTATACACAACCGCGAGGTGTTGAACTATAATACCTATGCGCTCATTACGCACGGTCCTCATCGCAGTCGTAGTCGTTTCTGCCCTCGCCTTCGGTGGAGCAGCTCTTGCTACTGCACAAGAGGATGCTCCAGGCGAACCAGCGAATTTCTACGGTGACGCAGTTGATGAGGATGGGAACGATGCGCCCGTTGGCACGACCATCGTCGCTGTCGTAGACGGCGAGGTTGAAGGCGAGATCACCGTTGACACGGCCGGCCAGTACGGCGAAGAAGGGGCGTTTGGTGGCAAACTCGCGTTGGATAGTGATGCTGGTGAGACAGTCAGTTTCCATATCGATGATCCGAACGGAGCGGAAGCCCTCGAAAGCCCTCGTGATCTCGACGCTGGCACCTTCGAAGTTGATCTCACTTTCCCTGCAGGTACATTTGATGATGAAACTGCAGACGGTAGCGACGGTAGCGACGGTAGCGACGGTAGCGACGGTAGCGACGGTAGCGATGGTAGCGACGGTAGCGACGGTGGCGACGGTAGCGACGGTGGCGACGGTAGCGACGGTGGCGACGGTAGCGATGGTGGGGACGGTGGCGACGGTGGCGACGGTGGCGACGGTGGCGGCGGAGCGCCTGCGCCAAGTCCCGATCCTGAGCCTAGCGACGAGCTTGAAACTATTGACGACCCCGATGAGATTGATGAAGTCATCGATTCACCTGAAGACGTAACTCCGACGCGTGCAGAGCAGGCACCGGTAACGGTCAATGAGGATACTGGGCAGGCTGAAGCCGTCTTCAGCGACGATTCATCCATTGAAAGCATCACCTTCGGTGATGACGAACTCGAAGGCGATGTCACAGTCGCAGAATATGACTCCGAACCCAGCGAGACTGGTCCGTCTCCAGGCTCATCTGTCGCGGTCACACAAGTCACGGTACCTGACCCGGACCAGGCAGCGACGATCCGGATGAGCGTCTCGATGGAACGTGTTGAGGAGATTGATGCCGGGCCTGACGAACTCCGTGTGAACCGCTTTGCAGACGGTGAGTGGCAGGGGTTAGAGACCGAAGTCGTTGATGAAACTGACGAGCAGGTCGTGCTGGAAGCGGAGACGCCTGGGTTCTCGTGGTTCTCGGTCAGCGCGGTGAGTCAACCTGAGGCTGCGTTCGACGTGACGCCGACTGACCCGACTGCCGGTGAGGACGTAACCTTCGATGCGGGTGCATCGAGCGATCAGCACGGCGAGATTGAGAGTTACGAATGGACGATCAACGGCGAGGCGTTCACCGGTGAAACCGTCACGACCGCCTTTGAGGACGCCGGCGACTACGACGTGTCACTCACCGTCGAAAACGATGCCGGTGAAACGGCCACCGATGAGATGACGGTAACGGTAAGTCAGGATGAAAGCCAGGATACAGATGAGACGACCGGATCTTCGCAGTCTGATGGTTCGGATGAGAGTATTCCTGGCTTCGGGATCGTCGTGACAATCGTCGCGTTAGTGGCTATGATCGCCGTCATCGTCAAGAAGCAGAACGAATAAAGAGTAGAATGCATCTCGTAGAACCGACCGATTTCAAAATCCTCGATGCTTTCGAAGACGGGAAGAGGAACATCGGTGCGAATATCGCTGCGGAAATCGATGCTGATCGAGGGTACGTGAACTCCCGGCTTCGTAGTCTTGAAGACTACAATCTGCTGGAACGGGTCGGACCAATCAATAATAGTGGATTGTACGTGATTACCTCGAAGGGGCAGTTTGTCTTGGAACATCGCAATATATACCAGAATAACGATGTCGATTTTGACTCGTTTGTCAATAAGAAATTCAATCAAGAGGTGATCTGAACGTGAGGGAGTCAGCCCCTAATATATAATAGTGTCAAAGAGAGCGAATTTGTATGCCACCACAGATTATACACGACGTTTTTCTAAGTGTTTTCACCACGATTTTTTCTCTCATTATTCTCACAGTTGCTGAGAGGTCTCTAGGATGGTTTGTAGCGACAGATTTGTTCACTGGCATAGTCGGTGGCATTGCTCTGATTGGGACATTCATCGGGAAACGATACGCCAGGACTCCGCGGTGAGGTCAGTGTTGGAGACTGTCAATAGAAACCCACAGTCAGAACCACTAAGTACCGTTCTTCTTATAAAGAAACTATTCTATGAGTACCGAAAATGTGAATTCCAACACTCGGGCCAAAACGTGGCTGAAACCCGAGCAAGTTCGAGAGCTCCACGCCGCTGCACAGAGCGAAACGTTCCTCGGCTACTTGCGCGATCGGAATGAGCTGCTGATCCGCCTGCTCTACGACACAGGGCTTCGCGTGGGTGAGCTCGTCCAGCTGGATGTAGATTACCTACACCTCGACGATGAGCAACCATACGTCGGCATCCCAGCATCCATTCAGAAAGACTACCCAACCGATCGGTCGCCGTCCTACGTGTCGATGAACCTCGGCCTCGATGACAGTACGCAGGATACTGTCCTACGCCTTCGATCATACCTCAATACACGGTGGAAGGACAGTGAAGCTATCTTCCCATCGCGGCAGTCAAATCGGATGACGACCGAAAGCGTTCGACGTGTGGTGCGATCGTTGGCTGAAGAAGCTGACGTACGGCCACAGAGCATCGAAGGTGGGGTTGGTGACCCAAGCGAGGTTACGCCGCACACGCTTCGGCATAGTGTCGCTTACCGGATGCTCCATGAAGAAAACGACTACACACTGTACGATGTCCGCAATCGTCTTCGACATGCCACGATCAAAACGACGGAACAGCGCTACGACCATTTCGACCGCGTCTGACCATGCCTGAGAAAGAACGAACCGTGGTGATCCCCATTCAACGGGGTGTTACCCCCAGGTTTGCGGCCTATGAATAGCACTCTATTTTGTGCGTAATCGTGCAAGTAATCGTCTGTATCGAACAGAGAGTCTCCAGTAAGATCAGGTAATCCGGTCGTGCTGGTTTTCGCACGCGAGAGAGAATAACGAGGATATTCGCTGTTTTTGACCGGTGAGTTTAGTAATACAGAAAGTTATAGGTACTACTAAGAATGGCAAGTAGCACCAACGAGCCAGTAGTAGTACGTGTGTCACAGAAAGGACAGGCGACGATCCCGAAGGATCTACGGGAAAAGTTCGAGATTGAGACACCGGGTGAAGTATTCGTCTACGAAGAGCAAGGACGTATCATTATTGAGCCAGTCCCGTCACCCGATGATTTACACGGCATCCATGCCGGTGAGCATGAGCGTGGCAAGGTCCTGGAGCGCGTACGTGAGTTGAAAAACGAAGAAAAACGTCAAGAAGAGGAGCGAGTTGCGCGGTCCCGCCCGTCCGAGGATACATGAGTGGCAAGTATGTCTTCGACACTGAGGCAATCATCGCTTACCTCTACAGTGAACCCGGCCACGACACCGTGGCTGATCTGCTTGACAAAGTCTTCTCCGGCGAAGCTAACGGGATCCTTACTGAGACAAATGCCAGTGAAGTGTTTTATCTCGTCGCCCGGTTCGAAGGAGTGAATGACGCCCCAACAGATGCCTCGCTTCGGGAAGCAGACCGAGATATACGTGCGCTTGAACGACAAGGATTAGATCTTGAATCTGCTGACTGGCGGCTTGCAGCTGAAATGAAAGCTGATGGGCACATCTCACTTGCCGATGCATATGCGGTTGCACTCGCTTACGAGCAGGGGGCAACACTGGTCGCGGGAGCGGACGATGACTTCGACGATTTACCTGTAGATATTGACTTACTCAGATTCCGTGAAGACAGTGTATGACCCATAGAACACGGGAATTAAGAATTCAGGCGATTGGAGTTACTTCAGTGAATCCGATAACCACAGTGATGAATCCTAAGTCAATATAGAATCTGATACCAAGTTAGATTTAATATTAATCTTAATCCAATCACTCGTTGTCTATCGCGTACTTCAGTCGAGCGCGTTCTGCCACGTCGGGATGACGGGAAGCCATACGCTCAATCTGGTCACGAAACTGCTTGCGAAGATCAGCATCAACCTCATCACTATCGGAGAGTTCTCGATACAGATAGTGCATCTCTTCACTCACGCCGAACCCGACAGTCCGATCACGCACCGCTCCATCACTATTCGAGCGTGAAATGAACTCCTCGGTAGCATCTTCTGCGTCGGTATCGTCTGCCTCTTCTTCCAATTCGTCATCGAGTGTGTCGCTGAATGCGTCTGTCATGTTAATTTTAAGCTTAATGTTAATGTGTGTTTATGGCTCTGTAACGTGCGTGTCGAGAGTGTCAGGAGTTATTTCGACTGTTTCTGTATCTGCGTACTGCTGGGCTCCGGCACGATATGCGTGGTAGCACATCTGCCGAACAGCACGAGGGGTCTGGTCATCCACGCGATCCAATAACGCTCGTATTGTCGCCGGCGCGAACGGGTCGATTGGGTATCCATCCGTGTACTCCTCACCACGCGCCCACGAGAGCCATCGGCCGATAAGCTCCTCAGTATGCTCACGGCCAAAGCGTTCGAGTTGTCGGTCCTCAGCGATCATCCGGGATGAGAGAGTCTCCCGGAGCTCTGTGATACGCTCACCCGCAGCCGGGGTTCCGAATAAGAAGAGGATGAACACTGGACGTTCATCTCCGAGATCAGCGACTGACTGTAGCGCTGCCAATAGTTGTTCGAAGCGGTGCGTGTCACCCGCTACGTCTTCCATCTGATCGACTTGGACGATACAAGCGACGCCGAGCGCTTCAAGCTGTTCAGATACGTCCTCAACGACTGCTCGCACCTCGTCAGTGGCACGAGGAAGTTGGGTTGGTATCTCAAGGTCGTCGTACTCACGGAGTTCATCGAGTACCCGGACGTACGTCCGTCGCGTCGTGATTGATTCCACTTCTCGGATCCGTGCAACCCGGAAGTGCTCACGCCGGGCATCCAGTGAATCATACACGAGATCGCGGAAGTGTGACTTACCGGCTCCGTGTCGATCGATGATTGAGACGTGACCTGCTCTGTTTAAGATATGGCTGGCGACCTCTTGCATGAGCTGGTCGTTGACTTCAACAGCGACTTGGCGGTCAGGCATTGTTTCCGCAGCGAAGGGTGTTCGCTCTTCGACGAACCCTAACTGCGCGCCATAGCGCTGTTGAACTTGCTCAGTCGTGTCTAGTGCCGAATCGAATTGGTTCGTCATCTCACACTATGCTTTAACATTAGTCTTAAACTTAAACCTGCGTCAGACAGCTGCTCCAATCAGTAGTATGACGGTGTGACTGTCAGAAGAACTGATACTATTTGAATACAATTTCTCACCATGCCGGCAGACTTCGAATCTCATACACCCAGTGATGGACAGCTCGACCTCTCTCAAGGAACAAATGCGTGAACAGTAATGGAATTCTTACTCAGACATCCTGGGATAGGATACGCCCTAGGGAGTTAGCGGAAGCCACGAATATCCCAAAAAGAAGTATCGGACCGAGACTTCAGCGTCTCGAAGAAGTTGGTCTGGTACGTCACAAAGAACCGTACTGGGCAGCGGTCGAAGATGATCGACTTGCTGCAGCAACCGCAGCGCTTGTCGGGATTGAGACGACTGGTGAACGATTTGGCGGTGACTGGTACGTACCGAACGAAGACTGGGAAGACGACTTGCCGGACCTAAGTGCTGAGGAGCGATAGATGGCATATCCGCAAGGCGCAATTGTCATCGGATCCGCTCCATCCGGTCAGACTCGGCACACTCGTACCTTGTCATCTCGAACCGTACTCTCTCGTACCACGGTCAAGAGTTAGTCGGATAGCTGCCGACGTAGGGTTGAAGAGCGGTTCTGCCAGTGTACTCGATCGATTTCCAAGTCTACTTTTGAATAGAACCCATAGTACCAGTTAGCACGGGAGAGGTCTACTGAAAAGCCCCCGGCGTCACAGCGCCGGTGACCGTGTGCCGCCCATTCAGACAGCAATGACGACTACACACCCACCGAACCAAAAACTGTCGGCCGTTCTCGAAAACGCGCCGGTAGTTGAGTTGACCGACCGCGAGTACCGTATTGCCGAACATATCGCTGCAGCCCGAGCGCTCTCCTACAAGCACACTACGGTTGGAGAGACGTTTGGTGACCTCGATGACATTGAGGCACACGTTACTGGGGTAATTGGCGAAATGACGGTTTGTAAGATCGCCCGTGCTGAATTGGATGATAAGATCTACGTACGGGGTGATCCCGGACACGATCTGTGCCTTGCGGGGAAGCGAGCAGACGTGAAGGCAACGGCGACTAACATGTCGCTCCCTGAGTTGCTTGTCCCGGCTGACCAGCATCCCGATGCGGACCTGTATATTCTTGCTCACCGGATTGACGAGCAACGAGTGCGGTTACTCGGATGGGTTGGTCACGACACGTTGACTGACCGAGAGCCGGAGCGGCATCCAACTCCCGATTCAAAACGGAATTACGTCGTTCGCCCTCACGAACTTCGACCGATTCCGGTCGAATAGGCGCTGTCTGCGGAGCGTTGGCCTTCGTATGTGACTCATATTTTCAGTTGGATTGTGACTGGCATCGAGAATGTCTGTTCGACTATATGCTCCTGTTTGAGGAACTGAGACCGATCCCCACCAACTAACGAAACAGATGCGATTAGGGGGCACTATTTTGATTGGTTTTAAGTTAAATCCGACTTAAGTAGAGTATGTCCAAACGAACGGCCTACGAGAAGGCCCAGACATACAACCTGTCCCGCGAACAGGTGGTTATCCTTTACCGCGTCGCGTATTGGTTCAACGGCCACCCCTTGGAAACCGCCAGCCAACACACGTATATCGGTAACGCCTACGAACCGACGTTACGCGAGTTGTGTGGGGGTGCCTGGGAACCTGAGTACGAAGTGGCTCATCAGAAGCTTATCGATCGTGAATTCTTCAAGACCGCTGATAGTGACGACAAAGAGGACAAAGAGATCTACGTCGCTGGCCGCCGCTGTCGGTGGCTGCCAACGGTAAAGAGTTTCAAAGTGATTGAGCACATCTTCAGTGACGACACGGATCTCTACCCCGACTGGCTGCTGGATGAACACTCACGCCCACCGACGTTCAGGGACGGCGGCGAACTCTTGGAACACCGAAAGGGAGCGATGGCGGCCCGGCACCTATTCAAGCGTTGCGAGCGCTGTACCGGGAGTGACCTGTACCCTCGAATAGACGTGGCTCACCGGTCTGATCTTCGGCTCTTTGGCGCTGGCGACTTGCTGGCGCGCGTCGAGGTGCTGACTAACCACAACGATAGGGCGAGCTGGAAAAAGAAATTCATTCACTGGTCTGATCCAGCGGCTGGCCCGACAATCTGGATTTTTGCTAACCGTGAGACGATGGTGGATTTCTGGAACCATATGCTCCGGACTACCACACTCGAACTCGACCGCGGAGAGTTCGGTGGTGACAGTGACAACTGGTCCGCGCGGCGAGTGAACGACCGTGTCCGGCGAACCCGGCAGAGTGCCGACTACGACGTTTCGGTGGATGCGTCTTGGACGATCGGCGGCCTGATCGAGGCCGGCCGGGTTGATGCGTTTGAGTTCCTTGACCGCAATAATATCATTCTGAATTCATAATGCTTGGGAGCCCCTGAATGGGGTTCCATACTCTCCTATACCCACAATAAATGCGGACCGTACACCCCCCAAAGCCGACCGAGCGATCTCACCGGCTGAACGGGGTGTACGTGGTCTGTACGACTGTACGAAGGGTTCTCGCTACCCCTGTACGAAGTGCCGAGTTCCGACTTCGCCTCGTACACCCTCACCCATATCTTTTCTGATAATATCATGTGCGGGCGCGCGACTATACAATAGTCGTGCTCTCAGTCGTCTACCCGTACTCACTGGTCGTGCTCTCAGTCGTCTACCCGTACTCACTGGTCGTGCTCTCAGTCGTCCACCCGTACTCACTGGTCGTGCTCTCAGTCGTCCACCCGTACTCACAGCCTGACCAATTCCAACTTCGCCGGTCTTGTCTGGCACCGATGCCCACACCCGCACGCCGCCCTTGGGTGAGTCAAGCGAGGCCAGCGTCCTCGACTAGTTCGTTCACCCTACAGTATACCCTTCATCCGTCTGTATGATCATGCCCTTCTGTTCTACTGCATATTCGAGGGCTGTTTGTGCCCGGTCAGGGGGCATCAAGTCACGATCGATAGAAGCTGCAACGACGATTTCATTTTCATCCATTGGCATATCTCGTTGCGAGAGGAGATCTCGAAGTCGTCGAGCATCTGCAAGGCGGCCGGTTGCATCTTGGGGCACTGAAGAGTGATCAGCCTCACGCACGGCGGTTGAAGATCCGGAGTCAGTATCATCTGTTGGGGGGGATGATCGATCCGTTTCAGATGATTCTGAGGTATCAGCTCTTGTTGCCGTCCCGCCGTCAGCCGCTTGTCTGTGTGTTGCTGCCTGATCAAGCTTTTCTTGATTTTCGTCTGATTCAGCGGCTTGCGTATACCCCACTCCAGGTTGGATCGATTCGATTGTCGTCACCCCTTCTCGGATTGTTAATTGTACCTGGCCGTCGTGCTTGCCGACTTGGACATTCTCCAGAACGTATGTGCCGGTACTCGGGAGTGCCTCAGGATCGTTCCATGAAATAACGTCGATTGCTGTACTTTGATCTTTGACTGTCGCTTTCAGCTCGGGGGCGTTTTCCGGGTCAGGGTAGTCTAATGTGAGGACTTCAACGGTGACTGTCGCGTATCCGGTGGGGTCATCAGCGACATCGGTTACGCGGCGAGCCCCGAATGGGGGAGCAGGTGGACCCCCATCACCGTCGTCACCTGCATCTCCTTCACCGCTTTCATCGTTGCGTGGGTCTGCTCCGAATGCTAAGCGGGAGAACTCGATTTGGTCTTCAGCAAGCGCTGTATTGATGCGGGCGCAGCGAGCGAGAGGGGGCGTGTACTGTGAGTGAGTAGTGACGTATGACGCCGCGTCGTCGGCGTGTTCAGCCATGCGGTCGCGGTAGTCAGCGGCGTTATTCAGGAGATCTTCACCGTCGAGTCCGTGGTCTGCGACGTATTTTGAGACGCGATCGTAGACGCTCGATAGTTTTAGCGCCAGTTGCTCGTCTGGTTTGCCTTCGTTTACGAACGTGTAGTGTGTCTCGTCTTCGAGGTAGCCTTCGTTCGCCGCGCGAGAAGTCAGTTCAATGAACCTGTCAAGATGGGATTTTCGTGAGCCGTCGTCACCGTATTGCTCTGCGATGTACACTAACGCGTCGGTAAGTTCGTCTTCGGTGGGGAGACTGAGGTCATCAGGTTCGATCCCGGCTTCAAGGCTGATTTGTTCCGCAAACCGGTGGTAAAGGCTCATCCCGAAATGGACTGTTTGAAGCCCTTGACGTGGCAGATCATCGATGCCGGTAATATCGTTCGATGCGAGGAGTTCGCGGACCTGGTCACGAGATTCACGCCATAGCATTTTCAGTGTCTCTGGATCCTGATTCAGCACGAACTGGTAGTACGCGAGCGCGTGTTGGCGCAGGTCGTACCCGTCGGGTTCACGTGTTTCACCGCCTGCGTCGTACGACATCCCGGTGAGTTTCGCAAACGAGATTTTCGTCCGGGAGCCTGGTTCTTTGACCCCGTCCCGGAACCGGGTTTGAATCGTCCGCCGTTCTTCAGCTGGGCCTTGGATTGATTGTTCCCCAGAGATCATCAGCGGGGCTTTGAGTTTGTACTGCTCAGTGGACTTGTCAGCGTTACCTCGAATTGCCGTCCCGCCCCGAGTCGTGGACCGCATGAGGTTCTGGAACCGATCGACTTCCCAGTCTTTCATATCTCCTGGCTTGTATTCGTCGTACCACATCGGGATCGAGTTCGTTGAAGCCATTGAGGTGAGCAACGCGAACTTCGTGTCATCACAGGCCATCGGCTCTCCATCCATACCGAGGAGCGACCAGAGCACACTCAACGTACTTGATTTCCCGGACCCGGTTTCACCGGTTACGTGGAGTGTGTTGAACTGCCCTTCCCACTGTTGGATATACGGGCGGAGTGGAGCTGTGTACGCCCACCCGAGCACAGGTAGGAACCGCTCGCTGAAGCGTGATTGCGGGACGAGTTCGAGCATTTCTGCGACCGCTTTAGGATCGTACTCGTCGTGTTCGTCCGGCGTGAGCGACCAGGCTTGTTCGGCGCTGATTTCGCGTTTAACGTATACTGTGTCAGGATTATCGGTCCAGCCATCGGGTGCGAGGACGCCGTTCGGGGTGACGAATTCGTTCGCATCCGGGTGGAGACCCATGTGGTGAGTGCCTGTTCGACTCGGAGCGTCTTGTCCGCCGACGAGCTTGCGGAGTTCGTTCAAATCCTGAGCGCCACCGTCAAAGATCGTGGTGAGCCCGGTAACGACGTTATCACGGAAGCGTCGACGCTCGTTGAAGACTTTCGTCGTGACGGTCACGTCATATGGTTCTTCGCCAGTATTCGGGATGACTGTGAGGTCAATGAGACGCTCGTCGTTATGATACAGGAACGAATTGACTTCGATAGTGAAGTTCGTGACTTGCTCGAACCACGTCTCACCGGTTTCATGGTTCGTATGCCAGTACCCGTACCCACCGTTATGCGGGTCGAGCTGTGAATACGAGTCAAAACTCCCGTACGTGGCGGTGTCTTCTGTATCAGGCGACGTACTGTCTTCTTGCGACGAGGAGTCTGAAGACGTGTGAGCTGAGCCAGACGACGACCCAGAAGCACTTGGAGTCGCCGTGTTATCCGCCGTATCTAAATCATCTGGCCGGCTACCGTCATCCGTCATGTACTCTCGGCCGTGTTCAAGACCTGCCTCTTCGATCGCTGCGAGTGCGTGATTATACGTTTCCGGGCCGGGGAACCGTTGGTACTCGCCTTGGTCGGACTGCGCGGTGATGAAAGCGTCTTCAGGGAGAACACCGAGTGCGACTGCGGCTTTGCGAACTGCCCAGTACGGCATCTGTTCGTAGTCATCACCGTCAGGCGTCGTTGAGCGAGCGTCAGGTGTCCAGAGCGGTATATCAAAGCCTTTCGAGCGGAGATATGAGAGGCCACGTCGCCAGTCTTCCCCTGACGGAGTTTCACCACGACTCCAGTTTTCCTCGGCAATGAGCGCCATCTTCACCGGGCCGCCTGCGTGATCGTCTCCAGTATCGACCCAGATCCCGTCATCTCGTGAGATGAAGTTCGCATTCCCGGTTTCGGCATTCGGACCCCATATCGGGATGAACGCACGCTTCCCGTCACCGGAGTTATCGCGTTTCCCACTGGCTCGGTCGGTCCACTGGTGGACGACCGTCCGATCGGCTACGGTCTCAATATCGAGTCGGTCGATCGCGTCGAACACATCGCTGATGAACGGGGTGATCGGAGCGGTGTCTGCCGTGTCCCCCATCTCTGCTTTCCGTTCACGGCGCCGTTCACGTGCCCGGCGGCGAGCTTCTTGTTCGCGCTGCTCGCGTTCCCGCTCAGCTTCGACCCAGGCACGCAGCGCTGCGTCCCAGTTACCGTGCGTGTCGTACTCCTCAGGCCAGAGTCGCTTGACGAGGGTGTCTACGCAGTCCCGGTACTCGCTGCTAGTTAGTTCACGCGCCCACTGTGCCGTTTCCTCAATGAGTGTGGCGTCAACCTCGTCGAATCGGACAAGATCGTACGTGGGGGTGTCCGTATCGAGGGGGACGACGACAGCGTCGTGGTCTGTATGAAGCGAGAGGGGGGCTTTGTACTGCCGGTTACAGTTATTGACCCAGTCCGGATCGATCACGTCGGATGCGCCGTCGATGCGGTCTTCGACCCGGTCTTGAGCGGTGGCGAGCCAGTCATTCGACCGGGTGACGAATTCTTCCATGACGCGCTCGCGTGCGGACGCGTCATCGTCGAAGCACTCGGCAATTGGCAGCGTCGCCGCCGGCGCACCCATAATGTAGGACCCACCGACGCTGTCTAAGGCGAAAACGGCGTCACGATCGCCGTATAACTGCGCGTACTCATCGATATACGCGTCAAGGGTTCGTTCGATGAGTTGCTGCGTGTCGGTTGTGAGCTCCCCGCGTTGAGGTTTTAATGAATCGGCCAGATCGATGTCTCCCCAGACCATGACGCCGCGAAGGTCTCCGTATCCAGGCGTGGGAGCATCCGTCATCCACTCCGTCTGTCCGTTCGTAATGGTACACGGCTCCCATTCTATGAGCGAGTCAGGGGACTTGTACGTCGTGACGGCGTACAGCGCCCGATCAATCCGTTCTTGGACTTGATCGTAATCTTCCGCTAACGTCGCGCATCGACCTTCCTGTTCGTACCCAGCATCGATCGCCTCGAAGTTATCGTGATCTCGTCGAACGTACCACCCGCTGTAATCATTTAATCCAATCGTGAGGTGCGAATCAACCGACGCGAGACCCTCAACTACCGGGGTGATCCGTTCGTAGTGACTCCGGATAGTAGATTCGTCTAACCCGTCGCCGCTCATTGTCTCACCTCGTTGCTAGTAGGGTCTGAAGAGTGCGTTGTAGGGATCTCAGAAGCACGTATTTGGGGTAAATGAGTGGGCGTCTCAACTGTCCTACCTAAGGGTGTCATTCCACGAGATGAGGACAGATCGAGCCGGTTCGTCTGGAGTGTGAGTGAGGTTGGATGGGCGGTAGGGTTCATGGTGGTTTCTCGGTGAGTGGCTGCCCGGCGTACCATGACGCCACCCCGTAGCCGAAACTACCCGTTAGGCGAGAGGGGAATGTTTTTGACTCCGGGGTGAGAAACCACAGATACGGTTGGCCGTTTCAGGGAAGAAGGTTGGGCCCCTCGTCCCTGGAACGGGCTGCGGTTCCTCAGGCGTGTTACGTCCTAGCTTTGCGTGTGCCCACATCGTCGGGCCGTTCCCTTAAACGTACGTGTTTCTGAGCAAAGAGGTTCTTTGACGGTCCAGCTCGTTCGTGTCGATCTCGCGGAGCGGCAGAATTCTGTCGGGAGCGAAACAGCCTCTTGTCGGGTTGATAATTAACCTCATATTATTGTTCCTAAGCCATGTGAATACTCAGCAGTAATGAAACTTAAATGTCAATTTGACGGGTTTGACACTAGGGGGTGAAAAAATCCCGATTTTTTGGCTTCGCCGTCTTGCGATTTGACAGATTTGACGGATTTGACGGTAGGTGAGAGAGGTAGAAGTGAGAGTGTTGCGCGTGTCGCGCTCGCGCTCGTCTCGCGCTCGCGCGTGTGTGTACCCCCTCTCTAGAAGGCGTCAAACCCGTCAAATACGTCAAGTCCCCTTTGCCTTCACGCGATTTTTCATTTGACGCCTCGCAATTCTAGGTGTCAAACCCGTCAAATCGTAACTCACGGTTTTCACTATGGTTCCGCGCTGCCCACGATCTCCTCACCCGTGGGTTGTCCACCTGCTCCTACGTGTTCACAGGCGGTACGAGGCGGATGCCCCGACCCTTGAGGTCGGGGAGGAAGCCGACACTCGATGAAACTCACCACTCCCGATAGCAGGGCTGACTCCCCACCCTACACCTAAACTTTTGTTAGATAACAGATATAAATGTGAACTACGGATGGACGACGCGCCACGACGCACCGTGCCCATCAAACTCGATGTGCCCGAAGAGCGTCGTGGCGACCTCCATCAAACCAAAACCCAATTCCTGCACTGCGCCAACCGCACCAGCGAATGGGCGTGGCGCTACGATGACTACTGTGTCACCAGCAAGAACAAGGCCGAAAACGCCCTATACGACGAGTTGCGCGAGGAAACCGACCTCACCGCGAATCTCGTCCAGAAAGGCATCCGCCGAGCCATCGAAGCCGTCGATGCAGGCGTCGAGAAACTGAAAAATGGTGAAAAGACCAGCCAACCCGAGTTCGACTCGTGGAGTGTCGTGTACGACAAACGCTCCGCGTCGTTCAACGACGACCACGCCACGCTCTCCACGCCGAACGGCAGAGCTACCGCTGAATACGTCCTTCCACCAAAAGAAGAGCGAGAGGAAACACCGTTCGGCAGGTACTACGAGAACGACGACTGGGATGCCTCTCACGCCACGCTTCAGTACGACGAGCAGGACGACACGTTCTCCCTGCACGTCACGTTGAAGAACCCCGACTACAGGGTTGACGGAACGGAACGCCAAGAAGCCAGTCACGATGATGAGGGTGCCGAGAACGGAGTGGTTCTCGGTGTTGACCTGAACGTGACTGGCGCGTTCGCCGTCACTTCTACGGGCGAGTTCATCGGCAGTGCAGACTACCTCACCCACAAGCGCAACCAATACGAACAACGCCGCGCCAAACTGCAACAGACTGGCACTCGTTCCGCGCACCTCACGATTCAGTCCATCGGCGGTCGATTCTCGGATTGGTCGCTGGACTGGTTGCACAACAGAGCGAACGACCTTATCGCGGAAGCGCATAACGCGGATGTAGACGGCATTATTTTCGAGAACCTTGACCACATCCGCGAGAACATCGCCAACGGGTCGAAGTTCCAGCAGTGGGCGTACGCGAAGTTCGTGGAACTCGTGGAGTACAAGGTTGAGTCCACGGCGTTGTTCGTGGACACGGTGAATCCCGCGTATACGAGTCAGCGGTGTTCGCACTGTGGGTTTACCCACGAGGATAATCGTGACGACAAGGCGTTCGAGTGCCAATCATGTGGGTATGAGGTGAACGCGGATTACAACGGGGCGAAGAACATCGCCAACCGATACTGCGGGTATATCCATCGCGGGCAGAAGTCTCGCGGTGGATGGGCCGCCAGTCAACTGGCCCTCAACTCAGGGACGTTGAACGTGAACGGCGATTACACGCCTACCGAATTGCTCGGGTAGAACGGGAGTCCACTGACAAGCCTCGGGGCTGACCCCGAGGCGGTTGACACACAGCTACTGCAATCTGACTCAGCAAGGCCCCTCTTCTTCGGGTCGCTGGGAGAATTAATGTACCAAAAGGATCATAGGCAACGTCTCTTGCCCGCCGCCGGCGTTAGTCGGTGCTTACCGGAGTTACTGTCAAATTATAATGTCCACCCGTAGTTATTTATGTATTGAAACAATGCGTTACTTCGAATTGACACGAGTGAATCCCAATCACAATTGCGGTGTATATCATCGGTAGATGACGCAGAACGGGGGAATCCGGGGGGCGCGCGCCACTGGTTTTGAGCCGCGGCTCCGACGTGACAGGTATTCAGTAGCCGAGAGCTGGCAGTCACCTCTAATCGCTGAAATCACGGATCTGACACGGTCACGCGTCAGTATCCAGGCAGCCTACAGGGTACTGTCGGGACGGGCGGGGTGGTCTCGGCCGGTGAGTCGGGGACGGATACCGCGTCGCGTTACGGACGGTCGCGGCCTCGATCAGCAGTCTCCACCGGACGTTGGTGATTCAGTCAGGATGGGATTGGACACACTCAGTTTCAAACAGCCGTATCGCGCGGGAACAGACCTCGAAACACAGTTTCAGACTTCAGCACTATGACACGCACTCCAGACTCACGCGTACAGGCCCGGACAATTCTCGTCGCGGCGATAATGGTCGTGGCGATGGTCGGCGGTGCAGCGCTGGCGACCGGTTCCGTTGCAGCGCAAGACCAGCTCCAAGCCGACTCAACCGAGATCGACGCGGACTTCATCGGCGTCGTCCAAGATGAAGGAACGGTCACCGTCACAGCTGATGGGTTTGCCGAAGCAAGTTCAGGAACAGAGGTGACAATCACGATCGGTGGGGAAGCCGTCACGACAACGACAATCCAAGATGACGGCACGGTCGAAGAAGAGATTGACCCGACGCAACTTGACGCTGACCCGGCAGAAAACGTCGAAGTCGGGTTTGCGGAAGCAAGCGTGTCTAACCCGGCGGAAGTCACGCTCACACACGAAGTCCTTGACCTGGACAACGGATTCAACCTCGTCTCTGTTCCGCAGCGTGCGACGCTATACGCAGAAGACGTTGAGTCCTCAAACCAGTGGAATCCGAGCACTGGTTCCTACGACTCGCTTGAGTCTCCAACCATCGACAGTGTGTCTGATCTGCACCTCGGACTGTATCTGAACGCCGCAAACTCGGACGCTCGGTTCGGGTACACGTACGAAACCGATGAGGCACCGTCGCCAGGTAGCGTCGAGATGAATGACGGCTGGCATCTCGTCGGTTCGAACTTCGCAATCAGTAGTGAAGGGGGCGACCGCGAGCTCGACGAGGATCTTGGAAGCATCCAAGTTGATGACCCTGGCATCACGGTATTCGATGCAGAACAGACTTCCCAGCTTAGTGGAAGCTCATCGATTACGGCGTACGACTCGTACTGGGTCTTCGTCGATCAGCCTGAGCGGAACGAGCGGTTAATCGTCTCTCCGAACTATGACCGGGCGGGTCGTGAGTCCGTGTTAGGCGTCGGGACGGCGACATCGTCGGTTTCGAATCTTAACATCGCCGAGCAGAGTACCGATGCGAGCGTCGCTGAAGGAGATGACAGTGCCGTAGCCGTCGACGTAGAGAACACGGGCAACCGTGACAGTACGTTCACAGTTGACCTCACGCTCACCGCTGACGGGACGAGTACGGAAGTGACGGAAGGCGTCTCGCTCAACGCTGGTCAGTCTGACACAATCACGTTCGACGGTGCGCTGACCGATCTCGACCCAGGCACGTACGACGTTGAAGTCTCCACCGCTGATGACTCCGTCACGGGTACGGTAGAAGTACTCGATGGAGATGTGACGTTCGACGATCAAGCTCTCGGGATTGATGAGAACGGGAACGACGCAGTGCTGACCGCGGTGGAAGGCTACGATGCAGACGCGAAGGTCTTCGTTACCGACCAGAGCGGAAATATCGAAGGCATTGGTGAGTACTCCGGCTCCGGAGACGCTAACGTCCCCGTTGAAATAGCAGAACCCAGTGGCTTCTCTGGTGACTACAACGCGTACCTCATCCCGTACGCGCTAGATGACGACACTCCGCTAAACGACTACACGACTGGTGAAACACTGGCTGAAGAGGATATAGAGAACGCGCTCAGTACGGACACGGGAACGGTCTACGAGAGCAGCGTTACCATCAACGATCAAGAGTACACGACAAGCACCGACTCAGTCGAGGTAGCGGCCGCTGAGTTAGCTCCGAGCGATGACTACGTTATCGTTCTTCACAACCAGAGCGCCGTTGAAGACGGCGTCGGCCCGGTGATCGGGAGCAGTAACAATCAAACGCAGGACGTTACCGAGGGCGTAACCATCGACCTCAACGACGGCGAGTCGCTTGATGAAAACACGGACGTGCGTGCAATGCTGCACTTCCCGGCTGCTGGAAGCGCGTTTGGCGACGCGATCCCGGCCGCTGACGGCACTGAATTCGCCCCCGGCGTCACTGACGACGCGACGGTAACGATTACAGATGAGGGCTCGATCGCCGGGACGGTCGATGACGGTACGGACCCGGTTGATGGAGCGTCCGTCGCGGTCTACTCCGGTGACAGTGTTGCCGATGAAGATGAGGTCGCCACCGCAACGACCGACGCCGAAGGGGCGTACTCGGTCGACGTGGCGCCCGGCGAGTACACGGTCCAAGTGACTGCTAGTGGTTTCGAAGGTACCACACGGTACCCGGTCCAGGTTGATTCCGGTGCGGATGTCACCGAAGACTTCAGCCTGACTGTCCCGCCGACCGCCTCGATTGGTGGCGTTGGTGAAGTCCGAGACGGTGAAACGGATGTCAACATCGACAACGTGGGGTTCGAGAACACCGAGGGTGACAGCGTCTACGTTGAGCTCGAAGCTGACGACGGGACGAGTCTGACCGGTGGAAGCGGAGCGGAACTCGTTGACACGAGTGGTAGCGATGTCGAGGTCGTCCTCGCTGACGCGGCGACCCAAGGTGAAACGATCAACGTGGTGATCTACGAAACGCAGTCGCTGGAGAACGACATCCTAACCACGTCAGTAACGGTCCAGGCGGCACCGACCGGCGACGTGACTGTGCAGGACACGATCGTCGAAAATGACGGCGAGTTCACGGTTGACGTGAGCAACGTAGCGAACACGGAAGGTGACAACGCGTACCTCATCGTGAGTAACAGCCAGGGTGACAGTGAGACGTTCACCGTGGCTGATGGCGTTGACACTTCGAGCGACAGCGTGACGATCACGCAGGCAGACAGTTCGGGCGACAATGAGGCAGCGTTCGACCTCGCAGCTGATGACGACGTGACGGCGACGCTGTACGAAGAAGAAGACGCCGAGAACGCTGGTACGGGTCAGAACCAACTGGCGCAGGATACGACGACGATTGACGCCGCACCGGCCTCGGTTAGTGGGGAAGTGACGGATTCGAACGGTGACGCTGTTACCGAGGGAACGCTGAACCTCTACTCGGGGACGGACACGAGCGCATCGCCGGCTGAAACGTCTGACCTCAGTCAGAGTGCGACCTACGACTTCACGGGTCTCGACGCTGGGACGTACACGCTGGAAGTGACGGGCGTGACGGACCAGCAGGACTTCACCAGCGAGATCGAACTCACGGCTGGTGAGGACGCAACCGAAGACATCCAGCTGACCGCTGCGCCG
>NZ_NHOA01000013.1 GCF_002727125.1 Halorubrum persicum | reverse complement strand
CCCGCGACCTCTCGCTCACGCTGGTCTCCAGCGGGAAGGTCGGCGACGAGATCGACGTCGAGCTCATCGACTCCGGCCAGGTCGATCGCCGCTTCACCTACCAGTCGTCGCGGGTCGCCCGCGAGAAGAGCAACACCCGCGAAATCGCCTTCAGCGACCGCAACGCCTCGTCGATCGGCGACGAGGTCCAGTACGGCGGGCTCGTCGACCCCGACGTCGCCGTCGTCGAGGCGGTCGCCGTCGGCGAGGACTGGTTCGTCCCCTCCACCTCGCTCGGGCAGGTGCCCGCGTTCGTCGAGGCGGCCGACGCGCTGTACGTCGAACTGAACCGCCACCAGCCGCTCGAACTGCAGGCGCTCCACGACGTGTACCGCCCCGACGCGCCGCCGGACCGCGGACCGATCCCGCTGTCCGCCCCCGGAGAGCGCATCGGCACGGCACACGTCGGGTTCGCCCCCGAGAAGCTCGCGGGCGTCGTCGAGACGGAGATCCCCGACTCGACGTACACGTTCCGAGACCCGACCGACGACGACCTCGCGATCGCCGCCAACCTCGGACAGTTCCTCCGTGCGGAGCTCGAGCGCTCGGCCGTCTTCGACGACGCGGTCCACCTCCAGTTCGGCGTCGGCTCGGTCGGAAACGCCCTGATGAGCGAACTGCAGGCGCTCGACTTCGGCGACCGCGAGGTGCACTACTTCGGCGAGCTCATTCAGGACGGTCTCTTCGATATGCTCGACGCCGGCGGGTTGGCGTCGGCGAGCGCGACCTCGCTCGCCCTCACCGACGAGGGGCAAGAGCGGCTCTTCGACGACGTGGAGCGCTACGCCGAGGACGTGGTGCTCCGCCCGGCCGACATCTCCAACCACCCCGGGCTCATCGACCAGTTCGGCGTGATCGGCGTCAACAGCGCCGTCGAGTTCGACCTCTATGGGAACGTCAACTCCACGCACGTCCGCGGCGAGCGCATGATAAACGGGGTCGGCGGCTCCGCCGACTTCAACCGGAACTCGCTGATCACGGTGTGCGCGCTCCCCTCGACGCTGAACGACGGCGCGGTGTCGCGGGTCGTTCCGCAGACCTTCCACGTCGACCACACCGAACACGACATCGACGTCTTCGTCACCGAACAGGGCGTCGCCGACGTGCGCGGCCTGTCGCCGGTCGAGCGCGCGGAACTGATCGTCGAGCGCTGCGCGCACCCGGCGTTCGCGCCCGAACTACGCTCGTACCTCGACGACGTCTCCGAGCGGGAGTACCACATCCCGCAGGACGTCGAGCGGGCCGCCGAGTGGTTCGAGTGAGCGCCCGTCGCCGACCGACCGCCGCTTCGACGTAAGAAACGAAGAAACGAACGCGGCCCGGCGGCGGCTACGGGCTCACAGGAGTTCGAGGAAGATGAGCAGCCACCAGACGTAGCCGCCGGCGAGCGTGAGCGCGGTGAGCAGTTCGAGGACGCCGACGTACGTCTCGCCGTGCGTCCGGCGGAACGCCTGCACCTTCTCGACTTGGCTCCACACCGGCATCAGCGGCTCCGGGATGATCTCGCCCAGCCCGCCGGCCTGCTGTGCGGACTCCTCGGCGACCGCCTCGGGGGAGTCGCCGTCGCTCATTGGCTCGCCCCCCTGCCGAACGGCAGTTTGAGACCGCGGATCATCACCTTCTCGGCGACGAAGACGGCGGCGAAGACGGCGATCCCCGCGATCTTCGCGACGTTGCTCGGGTACACCATGATGAGGACGCCGAGCGTCGCGAGCAGGGCTCGCGCGCCGATCTTCCGGCCGGGACGCATCTTGAACGGGTAGTTGAGCCCGTAGATGATCGTCACCGCGCCGAGCAGCACGAGCAGTCCGACGTACAGCGTGTATCCGCCGACGTCCATCGAGATCAGGCCGGGGTTGTAGACGAACGCGACCGGGAGGATGAACAGCGGCGCGGCGATCCGGATCGCGGCCCCGCAGGTCCGCCAGAAGTTCGCCTCCGCGATCCCCGCCGCGATCACCGCCGCGGTCGCCACCGGCGGCGTGATCCCCGCGAGGATGGCCGCGTAGAACATCGTGTAGTGGGCCGTGATCGGCTCGACGGCGAAGTCCGAGACGAAGGTCGGCACGATGAGGATGGCCACGATGACGTACGCGGCGACCGTCGGCATCCCGACGCCCATCAGGATGGCGACCGCCATCCCGAGCAGCACCGCGAACAGCAGCACGCCGCCCGAGATGTTGATGAGCAGCAGCGCGATCTTCGCCGGGATCCCGGTCGTGCTGAACAGGTTCACGACGCCGCTGATGACGACGAGGATGATCGCGATCGGCGCCAGGATGATCGCGCCGCGGCGGATCCCGTGGACGGTGTTTTTCACCTGCGTGACGAGCTCGCTGCCCGGCCCGACGCCGCTACTGTCCACGATCCGCTGGAGCGGCGGCATGAGCGTTCCGGTGATCATCATCGCGACCACCGTGTACAGCGCCGACGTCATCACGGTGTACTGAACGACGCCGAGGAGGTAGATGAGTATCGCGAACGGCACGCCGAAACGGAGCGCCTCGAACACCTTCTTCTCCGTCGAGAGCTCTTCGTCGAAGAACTCGGAGAACTCCATGTCCTGGCTGCTGGCGTCGGAGATCGCGAGGTAGTGGACCGCGATGGAGATCGACACGACCAGGATGGCGGCCGGCACGAGACCGGCGACGACGATGTCGAGGTACGGGACGCCGAGGTACGACGCCATCACGAACGCGGACGCCCCCATGACGGGCGGGAGCACCTGCCCGGACGTGGACGCGACCGCCTCGATACCCGCCGCGCGGTGTCCCTTCATCCCGGCCTCCTGCATCGTCGGGATGGTGAACGACCCCGTCATCGCCGCGTTGGCGGTGTACGAGCCGTTGATGGAGCCGATGACCGCCGAGGAGAGGACGGCGGTCTGGGCGATCCCGGACTCGATGTACTTCGCCGCCACGATGGCGACCCGCAAGATGAGGTCGAACGCGCCGTACGCGAACAGCAGCCCGGCGTACAGCAGGAACGGCGCGATCCACGAGGCCGTGATCTGCGTGAGGCTCCCGTAGAACCCGTACAGGTCGGTGACCGTCGCCTGGAGCAGCGTCGCTTGGTTCATCCCCGCGTGCCCCAGCACGCCCGGCACGACGTTCCCGAACATCGCGTACCCGAACACGGCGAAGATGAGTCCGAGGAACACGTTGCCGAACTCGCGCCACGTGAGGTACATCAGCGAGATGATGACCAGCCGCGCGAGCATGTACTCGTGGTCGAGCGCGTACCCCTGCCGCTGGAGATACACGTCTTGGAAGTTGAGCGCGAAGAACGCCGACGCGGTCATCAGCGCCAGCGACGCGGGGATCAACACGGCGCCGTCGATCCAGTCGCCGTCCGAAATCGCGGTCCGCGTCTCGTTGAGCGCGTACACGGTCAGGATACCGCCCACGAACGCGGTGGCGTACCGCACCTGCGAGATCGCCTGGGTCTGGGCCCAGTAGAGGACGCCGGCCCAGAACAGCAGCGCCGCCGCCGTGACCGTGACGTCGAGTCCCCGAAGCAGTCCGGATTCGGGGGCCGTCGAGGACGTTTCCGTACTCATTGGCGCCTGCGTACGTTAGAGAGGATGGTCGTCCGCCCGGGCGTGGTTGATAGTGTCATAGTTGGTGTCTGAGTTGTCGATTACGGATTGGATGATTTTAAATTACTGATCGGTACGCCCCGGAGAGCGGGAAGAAAGTCGGGTTACCGACCGATCAGGCGCTGTCGCCTTCGGTCAGGTTGTCGTCCCACGCGTCGTTGTCCTTGTAGTACTGCACTGCGCCGCGGTGGACCGGGATGTTCTCCCGAGCCGAGGCGAGCATGTCCGCGGTGGACTCGAAGTCGTTGAACTGCTCTTCGCCCTCGTTGACCGTGTCGTTGTGCTCGTCGACGACGCGGCACAGCTCGTAGACGGCGTCGGGGTTCGCCTCGGGGTTGAACGTGTAGTTCACCTCGAGGTTCCAGTGGAACACTTCGTCGGTGCCGATGTCGGCGTCGGCGATGGACCAGTCGGCGTAGCTCGTGGTGCCCGTCCCGGCGCCCGGGTACGACTCGGCCGACTGGCGGAGCGCGTCGGTCGGCTCGACGTAGTGGATGTCGATGCGGGAGGCGATCTCCTGAACGAACCCGGTGTACCGCACGCCGGGGGTCCCGTACGCGATACAGGCGTCGATGTTACCCTCCTCCATCGCACCGGGCGCGGAGTCGACGCCCATGTTCTGGATGTTCATCTGGTCGTAGATGTCGGCCGTCGGGTCCTGCGACCAGACGTCGAGGGTCGTCGCGCGCGTCGAGTACCCCGGCTCGGCCGGGTAGACGTTCGCGCCGGCGAGGTCGTCGAACGTCTCGATCCCCGTGCCGTCACGGGCGATGACGTAGATGCTGTACGGGAACGCGTAGAACCCGTACTGCGGGATGCGTTCGACGGGCTGCTCCGAGAACGCGCCGGTCTCGTCGAGCGCCTTCGACAGCGAGTTGTTGTCGGTGATGCCGGCGTTGAACTGGTTGTTCGCCATCCGGCGGATCGTGCCGATGTACCCCGGGCTCTCGATCGTCGAGTAGCTCAGGGTGTCGCTCTCTTGGCTGACCGCCCGCTCGACCGCGAGCCCGACGTCTTGGGTCCCGCCGGCGGATGTCCCGACGCGCAGCGTGAGATCCTGACTTCCGCCGTCGGAGCCGTCCGATCCGTCGGAGCCGTCGGAACCGTCCGATCCGTCGGAACCGTCCGACCCGTCGGAGCCGTCAGACCCGTCGGAGCCGTCGCCACCGTCGCCCCCACCGCTACATCCAGCGAGTCCGGTGATGCCTACCGCACCCGTGCCGTACAGGAACCGCCGCCGATCGATCGACTTGTCTGCCATGTTCAACCGTGACCAGTTCGTCCATCATTAACAATGTATCTGTTTATTCCAGTTCGAAAACGGAGAATATTCATTTCGTGATCTTCGCTATACAGGTTCCGTCCCGCTGTTTACTCGTCGAGGATCACCGTCACCGGGCAGCCGGCTCCGAGCAGCACCGACTGGGTCGTGCTCCCGAACAGCATCTTCCCGGTCGGACTCCGGCGGCGCCCGCTCATGGTGATGCCGTCGACGTCGAGCTCCGCGGCGACCTCGACGATCGTGTCGGCCGGGTCGCCGTGTTCGCGCCGTCTGACCGTCTCGACGCCGGCCTCCGCCAACCGGTCCTCGACGACGTCGACGCTCTCGGGGTAGTTCTCCTCGTTCCACACGTCCTCGGAGTTGACGCGACCGGCCTCGCCGCTGACCTCGAACCCCTCGTAGACGTTGAGTATCACCGCCTCGACCTCCTCGGCGGCGTTCGGCAGCGACGCCACGGCGTCCGCTGCGGCCAGTTCGTTATCCGAGTCCCCACCGACGGGAAGCAGTACGCGGTACATGCGAGAACCTAACCGAACAGCGGGTAATAAAACTGCCTGCGGTCGGGATGCCCGCCCCTACCGCGTCACCGGCGCGTCGACGGTCCCGATCGACTCGACGACCGCGCGCACCTCGTCGCCGGGGTCGATCGGCGCCGCGCCGGGCGTTCCGGTGCTGAACAGATCGCCGGGCTCCAGCGTCATCACGTCGGAGTGGAACGAGACGATCTCCGCCGGCGGGAACAGCATGTTCCGGATCTCGTTTTCGGCCCGCACCTCACCGTTGACCTCGGTCCGCACCGAGAGGCGCTCGAGGTCGAGCGGCTCCTCCGGCACCGCGAGCGCGGCGCCGGGAACGAGGAACGTGTCGTAGCTCTTCGCTCGCGTGAGGAACCGCGGGTTCCGCTGGAGCACGTCTTCCGCGGTCATGTCGATGACGGGGAGGTAGCCCGCCACCACGTCGTCGACCGTGGCCTCGTCGACGTTCCGGCACGTCCGCCCCATCACGACCGCCAGCTCCGCCTCGGCGGTCACCCGCTCGCTCTGCGACTCCGGCGGCAGTCGGATCGGGCCCCCCGGCCCGGTCAGCACCGACGACGGCTTCATGAAGCTCGCCGGCTCCTCGGGGCGCTGCTCGTCGAGGTCGCCGGCGTGCTCCTCGTAGTTCAGGCCGATCCCCCACAGCTTCCCGAACGATTCCAGCGGCGCGCCGAACGACACGTCCCCGGCCGGGACGGGGTCGGCGGTCGCGTCGGCGACATCGCCGAGCGTCCCCGCGGCCGCCCGTGGGAGGGCGTCGCGGACGGTCTCGATGTCGGGTTCGACGGCAGCGAGCGGGACGTACCCCTCGTCGTCACCGAGCAGGGGGGTTCCGGTCGCGGTGCGTGCGAGGTACTTCATCGCTCACTCCTCGCGGTCCGTCCAGAAGTCGAACGAGCGGCCGGGCGCGAACACGTCGAGCCCGACCGCGCGCTCGTCGCCGGTGTTCTCCACTCTGTGGGTCTCGTTCGACTCCAGGAGCACGGAGTCGTTCTCCTGGAGCGCGACCGAGTCGTCCTCGGTCGCGACCGTGAGCTCGCCCTGCAGGCAGAGGCAGACCTGCTCGTTCTCGTGGTCGTGCATCGGCGAGCTGTGGCCCGGCGGCTTCTCGAACCACTCGAAGGAGAACCGGTCGCTTCCCGCCATCGACACGCGCCGCCACCCCTCCTCGGGCTCGTACGTCTCCGCCTCGTCGAACGCGACCGGCTTCATAGGTTCGCTCCGGTGGAGCCGCCGTCGATCGGGAGCGCGGTGCCGTTGACGTACCCGGACTTCGGCGACGAGAGGAACACGACCGTGTTGCCGAGCTCCATCGGGTCGCCGATGCGTTCGAGCGGATTCTGTGCCCAGTCGTCGAGCCCCTCCTCGTAGGAGTCGTAGTCGCCGCGCTCGACGGCCGCCTCGACGAGGTCCCGGATCCGGCTCGTCTCGTGGGGGCCCGGGAGGACGGCGTTGGCGCGTACCTCCGGGGCGAACTCCTTCGAGAGCGTCTTCTCCAGCCCGATGACGCCCATCCGGACCGAGTTCGACAGCACGAGGCTGTCGATGGCCTCCTTCACGCTGCGGGAGGTGACGTTGACGATGGTGCCGCCGTCGCCCTCCTTGAGGTGCGGATACGACTCCCGCGCCAGCCGAACGACGCTCATCACGAGCAGGTCGAAGGCGTACTGCCAGTCCTCGTCGTCGGTGTCGAGGAAGGCGCCCGAGGGCGGCCCGCCCGCGCTGGTCACGAGGTGGTCGATCGTGCCGAACTCGTCGACGGTCGCCTCCACGAGCGCCGCGACCTCGTCGGCGTCGGTCAGGTCCGCCGGCTGCGCGACGACCTCGCCGGTCGCGACCGCCTCGACCTCTTCTTTGGCGTCCGCCAGCCGCTCCTCGTCGCGGCCGTTGATGACGACGTCTACTCCCTCTCGGGCCAGCGCCTTCGCCGATGCCTTCCCGAGTCCACTGGACGATGCGGTCACGAGTGCGACGTTCCCGTCGATCTGTAAGTCCATGCCTCACACATCCGGAGTCCGGCGTGAAAACGTTTCCCTACAGGCAAGCGGGCGGACCGCCCTCACGCGCCCGACCCGCCCGTCGGGTCGGCCTCGGACTCCGCGGTTTCGTCATTGAACTCCGCCGTTCCGTCGTCGTATCCCACCGTCTCGCGCCCCACGACCGTCGTCGCCGCGGGGAGGTCCGCGACCACCGCGTCGGAGACGCGGAGCTCGCCGAGGTCCTGCGTGTTCCGGATCCAGACGATCCGGACGGTCTCGGGGTCGTACCCTCCGAGCGCCGCCAGCGCGGTCCGGAGCGCGAACTCGTCGTCGGGCGCCACCACCGGGAGCTTCGACTTCGCGAGCGACCCGCTGGTGAGCGCGTTGGCGTACGTCTTCTTCAGGTCGAGCTGGTCAACCGCGGCCTGTCGCGTGAGGTCGGCGAGCCCGATCCCGTTGCCGTTCGCCTTCGTCGCCTCCGTGAGCCCTCGGACGTAGATGAGGTCGATGTCCGGGGTCTCGGGGTCTGGCGCGTTGAGCACGCGGTAGCGACCGATGACGTTCGTGTCCATCCCGGCGCCCGAGATCTCCTTGCCGATCTCGTCGACGACGAGCAGGTCGACGTCGTCCACCGGGAGCGTCGGCATCTCGTCGTACGCGCGTTCCAACAGCTCCGGCTCGCGGTCGAGGAACGATCCCGCGGGGACGGCTTCCAGGTGACCGATCTCCTCCTCGAAGTTCTCGACGAGCGCGATCCCGCCGACCAGCGGCGTCTCCCGCTCGATGACCTCGAGCGCGGCGGTCAACGCCTCCACGTACCCTTCGGCGATCGCCGTCGAGTGGAACGACTTCGCGCCGCGCTGCTTGCCGAGCCCGACGACCGTCATCTTCGCGAGCCCGCTCTCTATCGGTCCGGTGAAGTTGGTGTGCGCCTTCACGCGGTTCACCACGAGGGCGGCGTCGGCTTCCGACGCCGCTTCCGAGAAGTACACCGGCAGGTCGGCGTCGCCGACGGGCACCGTCTCCAGCTCCGCGGCGGCCATGCGCGCGTCGATCGGCGCGCCGACCGCCTCCTCGGTGATCCCGAGCGCCTCCAGCACCTCGCGCTGCCCCTCCGGGGTCGCGCCGCCGTGGCTGCCCATCGCGGGGACCACCACGGGGTCGAACCCCCGCTCGGCGAGTCGGTCGACGACCGCCGCCGCGACCTCGTCGATCCGGTCGATCCCACGGCTGCCGACCCCGACGGCCACCCTCGCGCCCTCGGGGAGGTCGTCGAGATCGAGCGCGTCGGTCGCCTCGCGGGCCGCCCCGACCGGATCGTCGAGGCGCTCCGTCCGCGGCTCGTACCGGACCCGCGCGAACTCCGGCAGCGGCTGCGGGTCGATGAGGTGGTCGACGTCGGCTCGGTCGGGAAACTCCATGTGGGGTCCCTCGCAGCCCCGGTACAAAAGCTGCGGGTGAGAGGTTTGCCGATACAGCGGGCTACTAGTACCCGTGTGACGCCGCAGCACACATGCAGATAACCGAAGTCGAGTCGTTCCCGATCAAGCTGCCGCTGGAGTCGCCCGTCTCCTTCTCCAACCGGACGCTCACCTATCGGGACCACGCGATCACGTACGTACGGACGGACACCGGCCACGAGGGCGTCGGCTACTCGCTGGGATACGAGGGGGCCGGCCTCATCGCCGACGCGGTCGAGTCGATGCTCGAACCGCTGCTCGTCGGCGAGGACCCCCGCGACACCGAACGGCTCTGGCACAAGATGTACGACGGCAACGTGCAGATCGGCCGTACCGGTCTCTTCTTGCGCGCCATCTCGACGGTCGACATCGCGCTCTGGGACGTGAAGGCGAAGGCGGCCGACATGCCCCTCCACAAGCTGCTCGGCGGCCACTCCGAGTCGGTACCGTCGTACGCCAGCGGCGGCTACTACCGCGACGACAAGGGTCACGAGGCGCTGCGCGGCGAGATGCGGCGCTACCTCGACGAGGGCCACGACGTGGTCAAGATGAAGGTGGGTCGCCTGTCGGCGGCGGAGGAGGCCGAACGCGTCGCCGCGGTGCGCGACGAGATCGGCGACGAGCGCACCCTCCTGCTCGACGCCAACGGCGTCTGGGGGTCCACCACGGAGGCGCTCCGCAACTGTCGGGCGTTCGAGCCGTACGACCCGTACTTCATCGAGGAGCCCGTGATGATCGACCGCGTCGACACGATGGCCGAGGTGAACGACGGGATCGACTACCCCGTCGCCACCGGGGAGCTGGAGGGGACGCGACACAACTTCGCCCGACTCGCCGACACCGGGGCGGCGACGATCCTCCAGCCCGACGTCACCGTCTGCGGCGGGGTCACCGAGTGGCTGAAGATCGCCAACCACGCCTCGGCGTACGACATCCCCATCGCGCCCCACTACAACTGGAACATCCACGCCTCCCTGCTCGGCGCCATCGAGAACGGCCTCTGGGTCGAGTACTTCTACCGCGACATGGACGTGAAGGCGTTCGACGACGTCGTCGCCGATCCCGTCACACCCGGCGACGACGGGACTATCGGGCTGCCGGACCGTCCCGGTCACGGCGTGCCGCTCGACAAGGACGCGCTGCGGCGGTTCAGAGACGACTGACCCACTCCGACACACAACACCGACACACTACATATGCGAGACTACTCAGACCAGATCGACACCCGCGACCCGGACCGAGACGTACAGATCACCGGCCTCGACGCCTGCGTCGTCGAGGGGAACTTCGAGTGGAACCTGATCAAAGTGGAGACCGACGCCGGCGTCACCGGCATCGGCGAGGCGTACCGCGGCGGCGGCGTCCCGGAGCTCGTCGAGTACACCAACCGGTTCCTCGTCGGCGAGAACCCCCTCGACGTCGAGCGGCTCGTGCGGTACATCTTCCAGGAGATGTCGGGCCACGGCGGCACGACCGGGAAGGTCGTCACCGCGACCTCCGGCATCGAGATCGCGCTGCTCGATGCCGCCGGGAAGATCCTCGGGCTCCCCGTCTACCAGCTGCTCGGCTCGAAGTACCGCGACGAGGTCCGCCTCTACTGCGACTGCCACGCCGGCGAGGCGTACGCGGTGGAGGACGGCGCGACCGCCTACGCCGACGCCGAGGCGTACTCCCCCGAGGCGTACGCCGCCGAGGCCGCCCGCGTCACCGACATGGGCTTTTCGGCGCTGAAGTTCGACCTCGACCTGCCGGCCGACAACGAGAACGACCCGTACAACGGGCGCTTGACGAACGCGGCGATCCGGGAGAAAAAGGAGATCGTCGCGGCCGTGCGCGAGGAGATCGGCTACGACGTCGACCTCGCCTTCGACTGCCACTGGGACTACTCCGTCGAGAGCGCGAAGCGGCTGGCTCACGAGCTCGAGGAGTTCGACCTGATGTGGCTCGAGGACCTGATCCCCCCGGAGAACATGGACGCCCAGAAGGAGGTGACGAAGGCGACGCGCACCCCCGTCGCGACCGGCGAGAACCGGTTCCGCGTGTTCGAGCTGTCGGACCTGATCTACGAGCACGGCGTCGACGTCGTCACGCCCGATCCGGCGACGGTCGGCGGGCTCACGGAGACGATGCGGATCGCCGACCGCGCCGAGGAGAACTACATGCCGATGTCCCCGCACAACGTCTGTAGTCCGGTGGGGACGATGGCCTGCGTCCATCTCGGCGCGGCCACGCCGAACTTCGACCTGCTGGAGTACCACGCGCTGGAGGTCGACTGGTGGGACGACCTGCTGGCGCGCGACGAGCCGCTGATCGAGGACGGTCGGATCGCGGTGCCGGAGTCGCCCGGTCTCGGGATCGAACTCGACACGGACGTGGTCGAGGAGCACCTCCTCGAGGGGACGACCGGGTTCTGAGCCGGCGCTCCGGGAACGATCGCGGCGCGCGATCCCGGGAGAACCCGGCCGCTCGGCGAGCGAGACTATACTTATTTATCCTTGGGATCGCAAGCATTCGTATGCTCGATTACTTCGACATGGAGTCGACCCTGTCCGAAGAGGAGCGCCTGCTCGTCGACTCCGCCCGGTCGTTCATCGACGGCGAGGTCGACGACGTGGGCCAACACTGGATCGACGGCACGTTCCCCAAAGAGATCATCCCGAAGATGGGCGAGATGGGGTTTTACGCGCCGAACCTCGAGGGGTACGGCCTGCCGGGCGTCAGCGAGCGGGCTTACGGCCTGCTGATGCGCGAGCTGGAGGCGTGCGACTCCGGGCTGCGATCGATGGCGAGCGTGCAGGGCGCGCTGGTGATGTACCCGATCCACGCGTTCGGCAGCGAGGAGCAGAAGGAGGAGTGGCTTCCCAAGCTCGGCACCGGCGAGGCGGTCGGCTGCTTCGGGCTCACCGAGCCGGAGCACGGGTCGAACCCCTCCGCCATGGAGACGCGCGCCGAGGCCGACGGGGACGACTACGTGCTCAACGGGTCGAAGACGTGGATCACGAACTCACCCATCTCCGACGTCGCCGTCGTCTGGGCGAAGGACCACACCGAGGACGGCACCCCCGTTCGCGGCTTCCTCGTCGAGACCGACCGCGACGGCGTCACTACCAACAAGATCGACGAGAAGCTCAGCCTGCGCGCGTCGATCACGGGCGAGATCAGCCTCCAAGACGTTCACGTCCCGGCGGAGAACCGCCTCCCCGGCGTCGAGGGGATGAAGGGGCCGCTGTCGTGTCTGACGCAGGCCCGCTACGGCATCGCGTGGGGCGCCATCGGGGCGGCACAGGACTGCTTCGAGACCGCTCGGCAGTACGCGACCGACCGCGAGCAGTTCGGAAAGCCGATCGGCGGCTTCCAGATGCAACAGCAGAAGCTCGCGGAGATGGCGACGCAGATCACGCTCGCGCAGCTGCTCGCCCACCGCCTCTCGGAGCTCAAGGAGGCCGGCGAGATGCGGCCGCAGCACGTCTCGATGGCGAAGCGCAACAACGTCCGCATGGCCCGCGACCAGTCGCGGATCGCCCGCGAGATGCTCGGCGGCAACGGGATCACGGCCGACTACTCACCCATGCGCCACATGGCGAACATGGAGACCGTGTACACCTACGAGGGCACCCACGACATCCACACCCTGATCCTCGGCGAGGACCTCACCGGGCTGCAGGCGTACCAGTAGTCGCTCGCCGTTCGCGACTGTCGGCTTCTTTGCGGCTTGATCTCCTCGATCTGATCTCCTCCGCGACCTGATTTCGCAGCCCCTCGTACCCGCCGGTGTCGGCGACTCGGGGCGCCTGCGAGCGCTACTCGTCCATCCGGATCGGCGGCGACGCGCTCATCAGGAGGAGGCAGGCGACTCCGACGCCCGCGCCGAGGAGCCCGGTGCCGACGCCGACCGCGCGGACGGCCGCCTCGAACCCGAGCGACCGGGTCGAGACCGCGACGGCGACGCCCATGACGATCGGAGTCGCCGTCGCCGCCGCGCGCCCGCTCCCCTCGCCGAGGCTGACGAGCCCGCCCCGCAGGTCCGCCGGCGGAAGCGTCGTGATGACGCTCCGGTAGATGGAGAGCACGAGCCCGAAGCCGGCGCCCATGAACACGACGCCGACGGCGGCGACCGCGAGCGACCGGGCGAGAAAGACGAGCGCGAGGCCGACGCCCATCGAGAGGTTCATCGCCACGAGCGGGTAGAGCCGGTCGTCGAAGACGTCGGCGATCCGACCCGCCTGCGTCGCCGCGAGCGCGTACGTGAGGCTCGCGAGCGCCGCGAGCACCCCCGCCTCCGCCGGCGTGCCGCCGAGCACGTCGACGACGAGGATCGAGTTGTAGGTGAGGAAGCCGAACCACGCGACGTTCGCGCTCCCCCGCGCGACGACCATGGTCCACGCCCGCCGTTGCGCGACGAGCGCGCGCATGTCGCCGACCTGCGTCCGGAGCCCCGCCTCCCCGTTCCCGTCCGCCGTCTTGTCGAGCGGCTCCTCGAAGTACGCGTAGACGACGGCCGCGATCGGGAAGGAGATGGCGTACAGGAGGAACGGGTACTGCCACGCCATCCCGACGAGGACCCCGGCGGCCAGCGGAAACGCCGTCTGCGAGAGTCCGGAGCCGGTGAATCGGAGCCCCTGTGCGGTCGCCTCCTTCGTCCCCGCGTAGAGGTCGCCGAGGCTGGTGATGATGATGGGCGTGAGCGCGGCGAAGCCGACCCCCTGCAGCGCGCGCAGGGCGAGCGCCGCGGCGAAGGTGGAGACGAACGCGATCGCGGTGCCGGTGAGCCCGAACCAGAGGAGCCCGAAGATCAACACCGGTCGTCGCCCGTATCGGTCGGCGACCACGCCCGCGATCGGGATGACGACGATCGACGGCGCGGTGAACGCCGACATCATGAGCCCGATGTTCACCGTCGACGCCCCCAGCGGCTCGACGAGCGAGCCGAGCACCGGGGAGAGGAGGGCGGTGCCGAGCGGCGGGAGCACGTTGATCAGGAGCAGCAGCTGGAAGGGTCGCTCTCGGACGATTCCGGCGTCGGCTCCCGCGATCGACGAGGGCGATACCACGCTTGCGAGCAGGCGGGCGTCCGAATTAAACCTACGCGTTGGGGCAGTCGGTCGCGTCTCCCTGTTTGGACGGTCGGTCGCGTGTCGACGGCGGTGCCGCCGACTCCGTTTCCCAGTAACTCTGTCGCGGTCACCGATCATCGTTCGAAATGGTCGAACACTTATTTGCCCGGAGCGAGATCATCGATTATGAACGAAACGAGGTCTGACGCCGCGGAGGGGGACGTGGACACCGTACGGACCGCCGAAACGCTGTTCGATGTCGTGCAACGACTCACCGAGAACGACGGGGCGACGCTGGCGGAGCTGGCGGAGGAGCTCGACTACGCGAAGAGCACGGTCCACCGCCACCTCCAAACGCTGGAGCAGCTCGGCTACGTCGTCCAGCGCGACGACGGCTACCACGTCGGGCTTCGGTTCCTCGAGGTCGGCGTCACCGCTCGAAGCAGTTTCCGCGGGTACGACCTGGTGCGCCAGAAGGTCGAAGAGATCGCGGAGGCCACCGGCGAGCGCGCCCAGTTCTTCGTCGAGGAGCACGGGAAGGCGGTGTACCTCGCCCGCGCCGCCGGCGATCAGGCGGTTCGCACCGACCCCGGCCTCGGTAGTCGCATCCCGCTGTACGCGGCCTCGGCGGGAAAGGCGATCCTCGCCGAGCTGCCGGAGCCCGAGCTATTCGACATGCTCGAACGCATGTCGTTCGAGCCCGTCACGGACCACACCATCACCGACCCGGACGAGCTCCGCGCGGAGATCGAAGCCGGTCGGGAGCGCGGGTACTTCTTCAACAGGGAGGAGTCGCTCCGCGGGACCCACGCCGTCGGCGTCGCGATCTGCGGCCCGGACGGCGAGGTGATCGGCGGTCTCAGCGTCACCGGCCCCTCGCATCGACTGACCGGAGAGCGGTTCGAGTCCGAACTCCCCGACCTACTGCTCGGCGCGGCGAACGAACTGGAACTCAACATCGCACACTCCTGACACCGGATCCCGTCCGTTGCCCGGCGCGACGCGTTCGACGGTGTCGAACGACGCGTATTCCGCGTCCGCCACACTCAGAATAACATACGTACGCCTGTTATTCTGGCCGCCACAAACTGTGACGAGCCTCAGCGGAAGATCGACTCGCGCTCGCACCCGCACATCGAACTTGCGCTGGCCAAATACGCCTAAACTGATGGTTCTTCCGTACTATTTATATTGTGAAACATCTCGACAGTCCCGTTCGACCCTCTCCGCCGATCGACGGCGACGATGCACGTGTTCCTTCGCTGACTCACGCTGAACTCGTGAAGAAGCACGCTAAGGCGCCTCTCGTCGGCAAGCGTCTAATTACGGTTGAGGAGTTATCCGCTATCGATGTCTCATCGAGTATGCTATCGGATACTCGAATTATTCCGAGCTACGGCCGCCTAAACGCCTTTCTGACTTCGATCGCCGATCGCGCCGCGATCTCCAGTGTCACCCCGATTCGATCCGAGCCACCGCCCCATACTGCTGAAACTACCAAATGTTTGCTATAGTAACGCAGATTTGATGTTCGATATATGCACTCTTTCTCTCTGCCGACGGGCTATCGACTCCCCTCACTGGGGCTTCCCGACGCCTCGGCGGGACGTTCGCGGGGGTGGGCGATGCGACTAACCGCGCGGCGGATTACTCTTCGCGGAACGCGGTCGACTGCTTCGCAGCCGGTCGTGCGCGGACACGCTCCGGCGGTCAGAGAAAAAGGTGGGAAGACGAGCGGAAAACGCCGATCAGGCGGTCTCCATTTCGCGCTCGAGCTCGCGGAGGCGCTCGATCCGGTTCTCGGTCGACGGGTGCGTCGAGGCGATCTTGCCGACGAACCCCGCCTTGATCGGGATGATGAAGAACGCGTTCATCTCCGCCTCCTCGCGGAGGTCCTCTTTCGGGACGCGGTCCATCCGGCCGTCGATCGTCATCAGCGCGGACGCGAGCGCGCCGGGTTTCCCCGTGATGAGCGCCGCGCCGCGGTCGGCGGAGTACTCGCGGTACCGCGAGAGCGCGCGGATGAGCAGGAACGAGACGATCCAGACGAGGATCGACACGAGGATCGCGACGATGACCGGCGCGCCCTGCCTGTTGTCGCCGCTGAACAGCCACCCCCACCGCACGATGAAGAAGGCGATGGTCGAGAGGAACGACGCGATGGTCATCACCATCACGTCGCGGTTCTTGACGTGGGCGAGCTCGTGGGCGAGCACGCCGTCGAGCTCGTCGTCGTCCAGCGACCGGAGCAGTCCGGTCGTCACCGCGACGGTCGCGTTCTTCTTGTTTCGACCCGTCGCGAACGCGTTCGGCACCTGCGTGTCGGCGACGGCGACCGCCGGCTTCGGGAGGTCGGCCTGCTGGCTGAGCCGTTCGATCCGGCGGTGGAGGTCCGGATACTCCTCGGCGCTCACCTCGCGGGCGCCCATGCTCCGCAGGGCGAGCTTGTCGCTGAAGAAGTACTGCGCGAACGAGAACGCGCCGAACATCGCGAGCGTAAAGAGAATCCCGACGTTGAACACCTCAATCAGGACGCCGATGAACACGACGTAGAGGGCGAAGAGCAGGAACATCGTGAACCCCATTCGTCCACGGAGTCCCCAGTCTGTCTTCCATTCCATGCACGTGAGTTACTTCTCGGTGCGTTAAAGCCTGCCGGAGCCGGGGTACGGCTCCCCGACCGCGTCGGTGCGCTTTTCTCTCGCCCCGCCGACCCAAACGCATGGAGACCGTCCTCGTCACCGGCGGCCGCGGCGCCTCCGGTCGCTGGATCGTCGACCGGCTCGCGGACGACTACGAGGTGGTCGTCGTCGACTACGACCACCCCGGACCCGACGTCGACCCGGCCCCGCACGTCTCGTTCCGCGCGGCTGACCTCGCCGACCGCGGCGAGGCGCTCGACACCGTCCACGCCGTGGACCCCGACGCGGTCGTCCACTGGGCCGCGATCCCCGTCGCCGGTACCCATCCCGACGGTCGGGTGTTCGAGACGAACGTCCACGCCGCGAAGAACGTCCTCGACGCCGCCGGCCGCGCCGACGCCCGGATCGTGCAGGCGTCGAGCGACGGCGCGTACGGCTTCTTCTTCGCCGATCCGACGCCGTTCCCGGACGAGCTTCCGATCACCGAGGGGCACCCTCTCCGGCCCGAGGACCCGTACGGCCTCTCGAAGGTGACCGCGGAGGCGGCCGCGGGCGCGGTGGCGCGTCGCGAGAGCGTCCCGGCCGTGTCGATCCGCCCGTCGTGGATCCAGTTCCCCGGCGAGTACGCCTGCCGGAGCGACGAGTACGTCGGCGACCTCGACGCCGGCGCCGGCAACTTCTGGTCGTACGTCGACGCCCGCGACGTCGCCGACCTCGTCGCCGCCGCGCTCGCGGGCACGGCGGGGCCCGACCCCGCCGTCGATCCCGGCACTCACGAGGCGGTCAACTGCGTCGCCGCCGACAACGCGCTCGGGCGGCCCCTGCTCGATCTGTTACGGGAGGCGTACGGCGCGGCTCCGGCAGACTGCGAAACCGACGGGAGCGCGCTCGCCGAGGGCGACGACCGGGGCGCCTACGCGATCGCGAAGGCCGAGCGGCTGTTCGGGTGGACGCCGTCGCACTCGTGGCGCGAGGCGGCGGACGCCGAGGTCGACGAGCCGACGCTGTTCGAGCGGTAGATCGGGAGATCGTTATAAACAGGAAGTACGGTGGCGCACGCCTCCGAGCGCCTTGATAAGGGCGCGAGGAGCGCGTGCGAGGGAGCCCGCGGCCGC
>NZ_NHOA01000029.1 GCF_002727125.1 Halorubrum persicum | reverse complement strand
GGTGTTCCGCACGGCGGACTGGCACGAGCGGGAGGCGTACGACCTGATCGGCATCGAGTACGACGATCACCCCGACCTGCGCCGGATCCTCCTGCCCGAGACGTGGCAGGGCCACCCGCTCTCGATGGACTACGAGAAGGACGGACCGCAGATCGTCACGCTCTCCGAAAACGAGCCCATCGAACCGGGCTCGTCCGCGGAGACCGGGAGCGACACGATGCTGCTCAACATCGGGCCGCACCACCCGGCGACCCACGGCGTGCTCCACCTACAGGTCACGCTCGACGGCGAGGACGTGGTCGGCGTCGAGCCCGACATCGGCTACATCCACCGGTGCGAGGAGCAGATGGCTCAGTCGGGGACGTATCGGCACCAGATCATGCCGTATCCCGACCGCTGGGACTGGGGCGGCGCCGGTCTGCTCAACGAGTGGGCGTACGCCCGCGCGGCCGAGGACCTCGCCGACATCGAGATACCCGAGTACGCGCAGGTGATCCGCACCATGTCCGCGGAGTTCAGCCGGATCCTCGCGCACATGCTGGCGCTGGGGGCGTACGCGCTCGACGTGATCGGCGACTTCACGGCGACGTTCATGTACGCCATCAACGAGCGCGAGCGCGTCCAAGACATCGTAGAGGAGCTGACGGGGCAGCGGCTGATGTTCAACTACTTCCGCCTCGGCGGGGTCGTCTGGGACCTCCCCGAGCCCCGCGAGGAGTTCTTCGCGACGATCCGCGAGTACCTCGACGGGCTCCCCCGGCGGCTCGATGAGTACCACGACCTCCTGACTCGGAACGAGATCCTCCAGATGCGGACCGTCGACACGGGCGTCTTGCCGCCGGATGTCGCGAAGGAGTACGGCACGACCGGGCCGGTCCTCCGCGGGTCGGGCGTCGACTACGACCTGCGTCGCGACGACCCGTACGGCTACTACGACGAGCTCGACTGGGACGTGATCACCGAGGACGGCTGCGACAACTTCAGCCGCCTGCTCGTCAGGATGCAGGAGGTCGAGGAGTCCGCGAAGATCATCGAGCAGTGCGTCGACCTGCTCGAGGACTGGCCCGAAGACGAGCGGAACATCCAGGCGAACGTGCCGCGCACGCTGCGCCCGGACGACGACACGGAGATCTACCGCGCCGTCGAGGCCGCCAAGGGCGAGCTCGGCATCTACATCCGCGCGGACGGCACCGACAAACCCGCCCGCTTCAAGATCCGCGGGCCCTCCTTCTCGAACCTCCAGGCGCTCCCCGAGATGGCCACCGGCGAGGCGATACCGGACCTGATCGCCTCGCTGGGGAGCCTCGACACGATCATGGGCGAAGTCGATCGGTGAGCCGATCGGGAGAACGGGGACGCGACGGGAGCCCGAGCCGGACTACCGCCCGTTCCGATTCGCGTCGAGCCGCTCGACGCGGGTGATCAGCTCGTCGACGGCGACCTCCTGGTCGTCGGTGGCGTCGACGATGCGATCGGTCGCCGCCTCGGTGCGGTCGGAGCGCTCCCGGACCGCCTCCAGCGACGACGTGAGCTCCTCGACGGTGGCGGCCTGATCGTCCGTGGTCCGAGCGACCTCGGCGACGCCGGCGGCGGCCTCGTCGACCGCGTCGGCGATCTCCTCGAGGGAGTCGAGCACCGTCTCGATCTCGGTGCCCGCGTCCTCGATCCGGTCGTGCGACCGCTCGACGGCGGTGCTCGTCTCGTCGGACTGGGCCTGCAGCTCCGCGAGGCTCTCCGTGATCTCCTCGGTGTAGCCGCGGGTCTCGTCGGCGAGCTTCTTCACCTCCTCGGCGACGACCGCGAAGCCGTCGCCGCCCTCGCCGGCGCGGGCGGCCTCGATGTTGGCGTTGAGCGCGAGCAGGTTCGTCTGCTCGGCCACGTCGGAGATGACCTCGATGACCTCCTCGATGTCGTCCATCCGCTCGGAGAGCGCGCCGACGCTCTCGACGAGCTCGTCGCCGATATCGACCACGTCCTCGGTCGCCTCGCGGGCGTCCTCGCTGGCGTCGAGCCCCTCGTCGGCGGCCTCGCTGGCCGCGACCGCGGCGGAGTCGACCTGGTCGGCCGTCGCGGCGACCTCCTCCATCCCGGCCGAGAAGGACTGCATCTCGGAGACGCTCTCCTCTAACAGCTCGTTCTGCTCGTCGACGTTCTCGGCGATGTCCGCGGCCGCGGTGCTGGCCTTCTGGACGGTCTGGTCGATCTGGCGCGCCTGCTCGTGGACGCTCTCGGAGAGGCTCTGGAGGTTCTCCGCCATCTGGTTGACGACCTCGATGACGCTCAACAGCTCCTCGTCGAGGATCTCGCACTCCTCGTGACGGACGGCCCGCGCCTCGAGGTTCCCCTCGCCGATCGTCTCGGCCGTCTCCCGGACCTCGGTGACCAGCGTTTCGGTCGCGTTACGCTGGTTGATGTTCTCCGTCCGGTCGATGACGACCTCGGTGACGCCGAGGAGCTCGTCGCCGTCGTACAGCGGTGTCGCCGTGAACTCGATATGCTTCTCGTCGCCGTGGCGGTCGACCATCGTACTGGTGTCGCGGTAGCGCGTCTGCGCCGAGTCACAGCGCTCGACGCCGTACACCTCGTCGGCGGCCTCCGGGGCGTCGAGCACCTTGTCGGCGAGCGTGTCAGCCCGCCGCCCGTCGGGATAGAACAGCTCGGAGACGTGGCCGTGACCGATCGCGTCCTCGCGGTCGTTTCCGGTGAGCGACGCGATGGACTCGTTCCACTCGGCGACGTTCCCCTCGCCGTCGAGGATGAACGTCGGTACGCCGGTGGAGTTGAACATCTGCTCGAACCCGGCGGCCGCGAGCGTCTCCGCCCGATTGACGCCGTCCTCCTCGGTGATGTTGTACGCCGACCGCTCGTTCCCACCGGAGTCGGGGCGATCGCCGCCCGACGGTCCCTCGTCGGCGGACCCGTCCACGACGACCCCGCCGTCCGGGACCGACCGCGGGTCCCGATCCCGACCGAACGCTCGTCGGAGCAGCCCTCGAAGTCCTATCATCGTTATGTGCCGCTCCCCAAAGCACCCGCATAAACGGTTCCCCCCGTTACTCACATTTGATAACGGTCCGGTCTGCGAGCCGACAGGATCGATCTCGAGTCCCGAACGCACGCTGTTCGCGGTCGGCTCCGTGGCGCTCGCGGTCTGCTCTCACCGAAACCGACCCCGCCCGTAGCGTTCAAACGCGCTCGGCGGCTACGACGATCCGATGGACGCCGACGCCGTGCGCGAGCGTGCCGCGGACCTCCCGACCGAGCCCGGCGTGTACCAGTTCCGGGCCGGGGAGACGACGCTGTACGTCGGGAAGGGGGTCGACCTCCGCGCTCGCGTCAGGTCGTACGCCGACCCGCGGTCGGGCCGCATCCGGGGCATGGTCGGGCGCGCCGACCGGATCGAGTTCGCGGTCACCGACACGGAGACGCAGGCGCTCCTGCTGGAGGCGAACCTCATCAAGCGGCTTCGACCGCGGTACAACGTCCGGCTGAAAGACGACAAATCCTACCCGCTGGTCGCGATCACGGACCACCAGATCCCGCGGATCGAGGTGACTCGCGACCCCGAGGAGGGCGCGGTCGCGTACGGCCCCTTCACGAACAAGCGGCGCGTGGACGCGGTCGTGAAGGCGATCCGCGACGAGTACCGCCTCCGCGGCTGTTCCGACCACAAGTACGCGACCCGCGACCGCCCCTGCCTCGACTACGAGATGGGGATCTGCTCCGCGCCCTGCACCGGCGAGATCGATCCCGAGAGCTACGCCGAGGACGTTGCGGCCGCCCGCCGGTTCTTCGAGGGGGAGACGGGGGTCCTCGCCGACCCGCTCCGCCGGCGGATGGAGGCCGCCGCCGAGAACGCCGAGTTCGAACGCGCCGCGAACCTCCGGGACAGGCTCGAAGCGGTCGAGGCGTTCCACGGCGAGGGCGGTGAGGCCGTCAGCGACCACACCGACGACCGCACCGTCGACGTGCTCGCGGCCGCCGTCGAGGGGGACACCGCCCGCGTCGCGCGGCTGCACAGCGAGCGCGGCCAGCTGGTCGATCGGAGCCGCCACCAGCTGGACGCGGCGGCGATGGGTGACGACGCGGCGTCGGACGGCGAGCCGGGCGAAAGCGACCCCGCCGACTCCGACGCCAACACGCCCGCCGCGGTGTTGTCCGCGTTCCTCGCGCAGTACTACGCCGAGCGGGAGTTCCCCGACGCGGTCCTCCTCGCCGAGCGCCCGGCCGACCCGGACGTGATCGACTGGTTGGCGGCCGAAGGGGTCTCGGTCCGCGTCCCCGGCGCGGGCCGGGAGGCGAAGCTCGTCGAACTCGCGCTGAAAAACGCCCGCAAGCGCGGCGGCCGCGAGGACCCGGTCGGGGCGCTCGGCGAGCGGCTCGGGATCGACCGCCCCGCCCGGATCGAGGGGTTCGACGTGAGCCACGCGCAGGGGACCGCGGTGGTCGGCTCCGACGTGTGCTTCGTCGAGGGGAGCGCCGAGACGAGCGACTACCGCCGGAAGAAGCTCACCGACCGCAACGACGACTACGCGAACATGCGCGAGCTGGTCCGGTGGCGCGCCGAGCGCGCGGTCGCCGGCGACGACGACCGCCCAGACCCGGACCTCCTCCTGATCGACGGGGGCGAGGGCCAGCTCGGCGCCGCCCGCGACGCGCTCGCGGAGACCGGCTGGGAGGTGCCCGTCGTCGCGCTCGCGAAGGCCGAGGAGCTCGTCGTCACGCCGACCGGCACCCGCCGCTGGCCCGACGACGCCCCCGAACTGCACCTGCTCCAGCGGGTGCGCGACGAGGCGCACCGCTTCGCGGTCTCCTACCACCAGACCGTCCGCGACGAGGTCAAGACGGTCCTCGACGACGTGCCCGGCGTCGGCCCGCAGACCCGGCGTCGGCTCCTGCGCCGGTTCGGCTCCGTCGAGAGCGTCCGCGAGGCCTCCCTCGACGATCTTGTCGACGTCGACGGCGTCGGCGACGCGACCGCGGAGACCCTGCGGGAACGCTTATGAACGAACGCGGCCGATCCGTCCCCTAATGCGCGCGTTCTTCGCCGTCGACCTCCCGGCCGATATCGCGCCCCGCGTCGCGGAGGCGCAGGCCGCCTTCGAGGACGCCGACGGCCTGCGGTTCGTCGACCCCGAACAGGCGCACGTGACGCTGAAGTTCTTGGGCGAGATCGACGACGGCGACGAGAGCACCGACGACGGCGACGACACCACACCCGCACTCGACGACGTGCTCGTCGCCGGCGAGCGGGCGGTCGAGACCGCCGACGTCGGCCCCTTCGAGTGCGCGGTCGAGGGGTTCGGCGTCTTCCCGAGCCTCGACTACATCTCCGTCGTCTGGGCGGGAGTCGGCGCGGGGAGCGAGGCGCTGACCGCGCTTCACGGGGCCCTCGAAGCCGAGACGACCGCGATCGGCGTCGACCCCGAATCCCACGCGTTCACGCCGCACGTCACGCTCGCTCGGATGAACGACGCCCGCGGGAAGGCGTCGGTGCAGGAGGCCGTCCGCGAGCGCGACCCCGAGATCGGTCGGTTCGAGGTCGGCGCGGTCCGCCTCGTCTCGTCGACGCTGACGAGCGACGGGCCCGCGTACGAGACCGTCGCCTCGTTCGGGCTGTAGGCGTCGACCGCGGCACCCGCGAGGACCGCAATTCTCCCTTTTGATACTCTTGGGGGCACGTTTAATCACGGTGATCCGCGACGCGTAGATAGATGGTTGACGATTCGCGATCGGACCGGTCCGGCGGCGACCGCCCGCAGGCGTTCGCGCTCCTCGACGAGAGCAACGACGCGGCGACCCGGCTGGAGGGCGTCGAGGCGCTCGGGACGCCGTCGAGCTCGATGGCGGGCAGCGAGCGCCGGATCGCCGATCGACTCCTGCGGGTCGCGCTCACCGACGACGACGCGACGGTCCGCGCCGAAGCGATCGACGCGCTCTACTTCCACGGAGACCGGTACATCGAGGAACTCGTCTCGCGCGTCGCGGCCGCGGTCCGGCGCCGCGACGGCGGTGACGACCCCGAAGCCGTGTTCGCCCGGTGGCTGACGAGCGGCCACGCGGCGTATCGGATGGTCGGCGCGACCGGGCTGGGCGCGGTGGCCGACGCCGAGATGCGCGGCGCCTCGAACGCGGTGGGCGCCACGGCGGCGGCCTCATCAGACGCGACGGACGCACCGAACGCAACGAACCGACTTCGGAACGCGTTCGACGACGACGACGCCCGCGTCCGAGCGCGGGCGGTTCGGTCGTACGCGAGCCTCGGAGGCGAGGCGATCGCGCCGGTTCGGTCGCTGTTGCGGGCACCCAACGCGCTCGTCCGGCACGCCGCTGTCGACGCGCTGGTGTCGATCGGCACGCCCGAGGCGACCGACCTGCTGGAAGTCGCGGCCCGCGACGGTAGCGACCGCCTTCGAGAGACCGTCGTCGAGCGGCTCCACGAACTGGACCGCCCCGAGTCGGCGGGGATCCTGCTCGACGCGCTCCGGGACCCCTCGCTCGCGGTGCGGCGCGCCGCGGCGGCGTCACTGGCGCGGCTCGTCGCGGAGGGCGACGCCGTGCGAGGGCGCGAGGTCCGCGAGCGGCTCGTGGCCGACCACTCGCCCCGGAGCGACGGGGGCGGCGCGGTCGTCCGGCTGTTCCACGAGGTCGCGTCGGGCGACCGGTCGGACCGCGTCACTGCGGCGACCGAACGACACGCGATGTGGCTCTGCTGTGAACTCATCGACGCCGCCGACGGCGACGCCGACCGGCCCACTGTCTCCCGGCTGCTCGACGCGCTCGCGCACGACGACCCGTACGTCGCCGACATCGCGGCCGCCTACCTGCCGCGGCTCGACGCGCCCGACCTCGAACGGGAGGTCCGCGCGCTCGCCGGCGACCCCGAGAGCGACCCGGACGCACGGGAGCGCGCCCGGTCCGTGCTCCGGCGGCTCAAGCGGCAGACGGCGGCGTCGGCCGCGGACCGGTCGATCGACTACGTCTTCGTGCGACGCCCGGCCGATTACACCGAGAAGCAGGAGGAGTAGGCGGTCGTGCAGATGGACGGCGCCGCGGAGCCGTCACCCCCGGCGCACGAACCGACCCTCTTCCGCTGCGATCTTCAGATCGATCTCGTCGTCGAGGAAGTTCAGCACCGTCGAGACGTTCGGGTCCGCGTCGGCGTCGACGTACAGCTGGAGGACGCCCCCGTCGTCGTCCAACCGGGCCGAGAGCATCCGGACGAAGTCGCAGGCGGTCCGGAGGTCGAACGAGCGGACGATCTCGTGGAACACGCTCACCTCCAACGAGATCGCGTCGCCGTCGACCCAGTTGGCGTCGATGATCCGCGACACCGTCTCGCCGAGCTCGTCCGGCCCGAGGCGGGGGTCGAGCTCGACGACCTCGATGGGGATCTCGGAGAAGTCGAGGTCGGGGGCCTTCTCGAACGGGTACGCTTCCGTGCTGACGACGACGGTCCGGCGCGGCCACCCGTGGAGCTCCTCGTGGAGCAGGCGAACGGCGCGCTCCGGGTTCGTCGTCACCGCGATCACCAGGTCGCCGCCCGCGTGGAAATGGGCGCGGAGCGCGTCCGCGTCCTCGCTGTCGACCGGCGCGGCCACTTGGACCGTCCCGTCCCACGAGACCCGGTCGCCGATGTGCACGCCCTCCTCGATCCGGTCGGCGACGTGTTCGTGCAGGTGCGTCTTGAACTCCTCCACCGCGCCATCGGCGTCGTACGCCGTCTTCGTCGTCGCACAGTACGGACAGTTCCACCGCGTTCGGAAGTCAGAGCGGGTGACGGCCTCGGGGTGGTGCGCCAGCAGGTGTGAGCCGGTAACCTCGCGGATCGACGCCCGGTCAGGCGCCCACGCGGCGAATCCGCACCGATCGCACCCCCATCGAGTCATCATGTGTGTGAACGTACATCGTCAGATTCCTCCGGACGAATATGTATGTTGTGTTACGAGAAACCGGCGGCCGGATCACTCGACGCCGTCGCTGGCAGCGCTTCTCCCCGGCTCACCGTCCCCTTCGGTCTCGACTCCCTCTGCGATCCCCGGATGTTCGACGCGGACTCGCGTTACCCGCGTCGCGGTCGCGTCCGTGACCGAGAGCGTCACGTCGCCGATCTGGACGCGGTCGCCTTCGGTCGGGACCCGGCCGAGCTGTTGTGTGACCAGCCCCGCGACGGTCCCGGTGCCGCCGTCGATCGGGAGGGCCAGCCCGAGCGTCTCGTTGAGGTGCGCGACGGTGGTCCACCCGTGCGCCACCGCGGCGTCGGGCGCGACCACGTCGACGTGGTCGGTCTCCCACCGCCCGACCAGTTCGCCGACGACCTCCTCGACCACGTCCTCGAGGGTCACGATCCCCACCACCGCGCCGAACTCGTCGACGACGACGGCCATCCGGAGGTCGCTCGCCCGCATCGTCGCGAACAGCTCGTCGACCGGTTGGGTCTCCGGGACGAAGGTCGGCTCGCGGAGCGCGCTCGCGAGGGACTCGCCGCGCTCGTCGGCGGCGACCGCGTCGCGCAGGTCGAGGATGCCGACCACGTCGTCCCGGTTCTCGCCGTACACCGGCATCCGCGTGACGCCCTCCGCGGCGGCGGTCGAGGCCGCCTCGGCCGGCGTGGCGGTGTCCGGCAGCGCGACCATGTCGGTCCGCGGGACCATCACCGTCGACACGCGGATCGACTCCAGATCGAGGACGCCGCGGATCATCGCCCCCTCCTCGGGGTCGAGCGCGCCCCCCGCCTCGCCAGAGAGCACGAGCGTCTCGATCTCCTCGCGCGTGAGGTACGACTCGATGGCGGACTCACCGCCGGTAAACCGGTTGACGATCCCGGAGAGCGCCTCGAACACGTACAGCACGGGACGCATGACGCGCTGGAGCGCGACCACGGGCCGCGAGACGCGGAGCGCGTGCCGCTCCGCGTTCGCCACCGCGTAGGACTTCGGCGCGATCTCGCCGAAGACGATGACGAACACGGAGGTGACGAGCGTCGACCCCGTCGCCGCCTCTCCCCCGGAGAAGCCGAACCGCACGAACACCGCGGTCGCCACCGACGCGGCCGCGATGTTGGCGACGTTGTTGCTCACGAGGGTGGTGACGAGGAAGCGGTGCGAGTCGCCCCGGAGCGCCGACAGCGCCCGCGCGCCGGGCGCGTCGGCGGCGAGCAGCGAGTCGACGCGGTGCGACGGGACGGAGAACACGGCCAGCTCAGAGCTCGAGAAGAAGGCGCTTATCCCCGTCAACACGAGGATGGCGCCGACGCCGGCGAACGCGATCGTGATGTCCATACCCCGACCACACGTCCGAATATAAAAGGGAGTACCGCCCGGCGGCGCGATCCGGACTGAGAGAAACGCGGACCGACGGGCGCGTTCGGACTCGGCGATCGGTACCCACGAACGAGGGGTCTCCACCCGAAACAGAGGGGTTCATAATCCACGATCACGGATCGTCTCACCCGGCAAAACGGAGCGATGAGGAAAGGGTTAACCTCGCGCCGCCGGTGCAAACGCCCATGAAGGTACTCGTGACCGACCCCATCGCGGACGCGGGGTTGGACCGACTCCGAGACGCCGGCCACGAGGTCGTAACGGACTACGAGATCGAGGGCGACGACCTGCTCGACGCCGTGAGCGACGCCAACGCGCTGATCGTTCGCTCCGGAACCGACGTGAACGAGGCGGTGTTCGAGGCCGCCGCCGAGCTCGTCATCGTCGGGCGCGCCGGCATCGGCGTCGACAACATCGACATCGAGGCCGCCACCGACCACGGCGTCATCGTCGCCAACGCGCCCGAGGGGAACGTCCGGGCCGCCGCCGAGCACACGGTCGCGATGACGTTCGCCGTCGCGCGTTCGATCCCGCAGGCCCACGGTCGCCTCCTCGGCGGCGAGTGGGCGAAAGGCGAGTTCCTCGGCACCGAGGTGAACAACAAGACGCTCACCATCGTCGGCCTCGGTCGCGTCGGGCAGGAGGTCGCCAAGCGCCTCGACTCGCTCGGCATGGACCTCGTCGTCTACGACCCGTACATCTCCGAGGAGCGCGCCGACCGCCTCGGCGCCGAGCTCGTCGAGGACCTCCACGAGGCGCTCGCCCGCGGCGACTTCGCGACGGTCCACACCCCGCTCCTCCCCGAGACCGAGGGGATGATCGGCGAGGACGAGCTCGCGCAGCTGGAGGGCGGCTACCTCATCAACTGCGCCCGCGGCGGCATCGTCGACGAGGACGCGCTCGCGGCGGCGGTCGACGACGGCGTCCTCGCGGGCGCCGCGCTCGACTCGTTCGCCGAGGAGCCGCTCTCGCAGGACTCGCCGCTGCTCGATGTCGAGGAGATCGTCTTGACCCCGCACCTCGGCGCCTCGACCGAGGCCGCACAGGAGAACGTCGCGGTCGACACCGCGGAGGCGGTGCTCGCGGCGTTCGACGACGAGCCCGTCCTGACCGCGCTCAACGCCCCCTCCGTCGACGAGACCGCGTTCCCCCGGATCAAGCCGTACATCGCCGTGGCGGAGACCGCCGGGAAGGTCGCCGCCCAGCTGCTCGACGGTCGCATCACCGAAGTGGAGGCGACCTACGAGGGCGACATCGCCGAGGAGGACGTGGAGCTCGTCACCGCGAGCGCGCTGAAGGGCGTCTTCGAGCCGCTGGAGTGGCAGGTGAACTCGGTGAACGCGCCCCGGCTCGCCGAGGAGCGCGGCATCGACGTGACCGAGTCGAAGACCAGACAGACCGACGACTTCCAGAGCCTGGTGCGCGTCACCGTTCACAACGGCGAGGACTCGATCGCGGTCGAGGGGACCCTGTTCGCGGGCGAGGACCCGCGAATCGTCCGGATCGACGGGTTCCGCGTCGACGCGGTCCCGTACGGCAACATGCTGGTCGCGCGCAACACCGACGAGCCGGGCGTCATCGGGCTCATCGGCACCGTGCTCGGCGACTACGACGTGAACATCGCCGGGATGTACAACGCCCGCGAGACGCAGGGCGGCGAGGCGCTCACCGTCTACAACCTCGACCAGGACGTGCCGGACGAGGCCATCGAGACGCTGCTCGCCGACGACCGCGTCGTCGAGGTCACCGAGATCACGCTGGATGAGGCCGAGGAGCGGGCGGCGGAGTAACGGTTCGGCTCACCTGATTTTGCGGCTCCGGGGCGTTCGCTCCCCGGAGGAACTCACTCGTGTAAGTGCTCGACGACCGCGTCGACGTCGTTCGGGACGGGTTCGGGGTCGCTGCCGGCCTCGTAGGCGGCGTCGGGGTCCTTTAACAGGTGTCCCGTCGTCAGGCAGACGACCTGCTCGTCGTCCTCGACGACGCCCTCGCGGCGGAGCTTCCTGAGTCCGGCGAGGCTCGCGGCGGACGCGGGCTCGACGCCGACCCCCTCCTCGGCGAGGTCGCGCTGGGCGTCGGTGATCTCGTCGTCGCTGACGGCGACCGCCGTGCCGCCCGTGTTCCGGATACCGGGGAGCGCCTTCGGCGCGTTGACCGGGTTGCCGATGCGGATCGCGGTCGCGCGCGTCTCGACCTCCTCCCACCGACGAATCTCGTCGTTCCCCTCCTCGACCGCCTCGACCATCGGCGCGGCGCCCGCCGCCTGGACGCCGGTGAGCTTCGGCACGTCGTCGACGTCGAGCGCGCCCGACTGGACCAGCTCGCGGAACCCCTTGTAGAGGGCCGACGTGTTGCCCGCGTTGCCGACCGGGAGGACGATCCGGTCCGGGAAGTCGCCGTAGTCGTCGCGGAACTCCTCTAAGATCTCGAAGCCGATCGTCTTCTGTCCCTCCAAGCGGAACGGGTTCAGCGAGTTGAGCAGGTACGCCTCGCCGCGGGCGGCCAGCTCCTGTACGATGTCGAGGCAGGCGTCGAAGTTGCCGTCGACTTCGAGGATGCGGGCCCCGTGGAGGCTCGCCTGCGCGATCTTCCCCGCGGCCACCTTCCCCTCGGGGAGGAGCACGAGCGTCTCCATCCCGCCCCGACCGCCGTAGGCCGCGAGCGCGGCGGAGGTGTTGCCGGTGGACGCGCAGGCGAGCGCGCCGACGCCGAGCTCCTTGGCGACCCGGACGCCGATCGTCATCCCGCGGTCCTTGAACGACCCTGTGGGGTTCATCCCCTCGTGTTTGATCCGGAGCGCCTCGACGCCGACCGACTCCTCGATCCGGGGGACGCGGTGAAGCGGGGTGTCGCCCTCGGGCAACGTCACGCCCAGGTCGAACGGAAGCGCCTCGCGGTAGCGCCAGACGCCGCGGTCGGGGCCCTCGGAGGGGGCGCCGTCGCCGAACTCGGCGAAGGTCGGCGGGTCCGCGTACCGGACTTCCAGCAGGCTGTCGCACTCGTCGCAGGTGTAGCGCACCTCCTCGAAGGGGGCGAACGTCTCGTCGCACGCGATACAGGCGAGCCAGGCCCCGTCGTCGGCGCAGTCGGGCGCCGTCGGAGTCGGGGCGTCGATGGCGAGATCCATTACGTCGGCGTGCGTGCCGCCGGGGCTTAAGACGGGCGGTCGGGACGGACGTTGCCGTCCGAACACCGGGTCTGGGCGTCGCCGCCGGCCCCGTCAGTCGACGATGATCTCGGAGCTGTCGCTGTCGCCGTCGCTGGGGCCCGAGCCGAGTCGGTCCTGATAGCGCTGGATCCACTCGGCGAAGCAGTCGGGGCAGAGCCGCTGGGTGTCGATGTTCGCCCGGTCGACGCTCAGCCGGACGACGCGCGCGAGCGCGTCCGTGGTGGGGTCGCCGCAGCCGTCGCAGGGCTCGGTCGTCGGCGCGTCGCTCATACGGATCGGTCGCGCGGGCGACTCTTAAAAGTACGTCGGCGTTCGCAGCGATCACCGCGGTGGCCGGTCACGGCGGCGGTCGCGACGAGTGTCACGACGGCCGGCCGCCCCGGTCGTCGCCTCAGACCGTCCGGAACGCGCGGTCGCCGGCGTCGCCGAGCCCGGGGAGGATGAACCCGTCGTCGTCGAGGCGGTCGTCGATGGAGACCGTCAACAGGTCGGCCTCGGGCACCGACTCGCTCACGCGAACGAGCCCGTCGGGCGCCGAGACCGCCGAGAGGACGAACAGGTCCTCGAAGTCGCCGGCCTCGGTGAGGACGTGGTCGAGGACGGCGCACATCGTCGAGCCGGTGGCGAGCATCGGGTCCGCGACGATCACGGTGTCCTCGGGCCGGATCTCGGGCAGTTTCACGTAGTCGATGGTAATCGGGAACTCGCCGTCGTCGGTCATGCCGGCCTCCTCGTCGCGCCCCGCCGAGATGATGCCCTGTTTCGCGCGCGGGAACGCCTTGAGAAGCCCCTCGACGAACGGGGTCGCGGCTCGGAGGACGTTGATGATGACGACGTCGTCGAGCCCTTTCACGCGCTCGCCGGTCGTCTCCTCTAACGGGGTCTCCACCGGGACGTACTCCGTCTCCATCGCGCCGTCGATGATCTCGTACCCGCAGATCCGGCCGAGCTTCACGAGCCCCTTCCGGAAGGCGACCTGCTCGGTCTCGACGTCGCGGAGCCGCGAGAGAGTGTCCTTCGCCAGCGCGTGCGTGATGAGGTGCGCGTCGTCACGGTCTTCGATCGTCATTGTCGGGAGAAGCGCCGCGTTCGGGTTAAAAGATGGCGAAACTCGCCGGTTCGTCGGCTCGCCCCGAGAGGTCGATCCGGTCCGCACACCCACCGCGCCCATCCGCCGCTGCGGCCGCCGCTACCCCCACCGCGTCGGTCACCGCAACACGGTGACGTACGTCAGCGCGAAGACGACCAGCGCGAGGGTCCCGACGTTCGTCACCGTGACCTCGGCGATGTCGAGCAGCTGTAGCGCCCAGAACGCGGTCCACGCGAACAGCCCCGAGAGGGCCGCGTTCAGGATCAACACCACCCGCGGGTCGCCCTTCGACTCCTCTACGCCCTCGCGGATCCCCTTCGGCTCCTCGCTCATAGGGAACCTCGTGGGAGACCGGCACTTAGCTCTTTGTCCGTCCGGTCCGTACGGCCCCCATGCGCACCGAGATCCCTGTTCACAACCGACACGGTGACCGGGTCGATCCGGTCCCCTTCCTCGTCACCGCCGGGATCGCGTTCACGTTCGCGCTCTCGTTCGGTCCGATCTACGGCCTCTCGTACGGCTTCACCCTTCCGGCGTCGCTGGCGCTGTCGACGCTGGCGTTCGCGGTCGCGGCCGCGATCGCCTATCACCAGCTCGTCCGCCGCGCTCCGGCGCTCGACGCCGGCCCGCTTCCCCCCGCGCCGCGGATCGAGCGGCTCTTCTACGCCGCGGCGGCGGTCGGCGTGCTGCTCGTCGCGCTCACTCTTCCGCTGCTCTGACCTCCCCGCTCAGGTCCGGGAGCGTCACCGAGAGCGCGTTGCCGTCGTCGTATTCGAACTCGATGCGCCCGCGGAGCTTCTGGACGCACCAGTACGCGATCCACAACCCGATCCCCTGGCCGTGCTGTAGCGGCGTTTCGTCCCCCGCCCGGAGCGTGTCGATCTCGAGGTCCGGAATCCGTTCATTGGTGTCGCGGATCTCGAAGACCACGTCGCCGTCGGCGTCCGTCGCCTCGAAGACGCTGACCTCCACCGTCTGATCGGCCGTCTCCGCGTGAACGATCGCGTTCTCGATGAGGTTGTCGAGGAGCACCGTGAGCAACACTCGGTCCGTGCGAAGCTGGCACCCCGACGGCGTGACCGTCCGCTCGATATTCACCTCGCCGTGCGACGCGGCACAGCTCTGTGCGACCTCTTCCAGCACGGCGGCGACATCGATCGCCGCCGGCTGCCGCTCCCGGTTTTGCACTTTCTCGAAGTTGCGCACCTTTTCGGCGATAGAGAGTAACCGGTCGCTCGCGGCTTCGATCTTCCCCGCCTGCGTCGCGCGTTCGGAGTCCTCGTCGTCAGCGCCGAGCAGCTGCGCGTATCCGCTGATGACCGTCGTCTCGTTCCGGAGGTTGTGCCTGAGCACGCGATTCAGCACCGCCAGCTGCTGCTCGCGCTGCCGGTCCTCGGTCACGTCGTACAACACGAGCATACTGCCGACCGGACTGTCGCTCGGATCGGTCAACGGCGTGTACGACACGCCGAACGTCCTCCGGCGCCCCGTGCCGATCACGAGCTCGCCGGTGTCGCGGAGCGTCTCCACGCTGACGCCGAGCACCGCCTCGTGGCCCATCGGCAAGGCGTTCGACAGCGCGTCCGGGAACACCTCCCTGGCGCGGTCGTTCACGCGGACGATCTGCCCTTTCGTATCGAGGGTGAAGGTGGGAACCGAAAGCGAGTCCAGTCCGGTCTGTTCGGCCACCCGCTGCGTCGCCGGGTTCGTCGCGAACATGTGCGTCCCGACGAACGCGTACGCGTCGAGCGCGACGTGAACGAGCATGAGCGGCGCCGTGAGGTGTAGCTGTGGGACCGGACCGAGCCCGAACAGCCACACGGACCCTCCCACCGTCGGCGGGGCGGTGCTCAGAATGACTGCGACGGCCTCGCGTCGATACAGCGGTCCGTAGCTCAGTATCGCGCCGATCAACAGCAGCGAGCCGACGGCGGCCGTTCCGATAGAGAACAGCACGGCGAACACGCCCCACGGTTGAACCGTGTACACGGCCGTCGCCAGCCCGAGCACCGGATCGAGGCGGAACCCGCTCCACACGAGCTGGTGCGCAGGGTTCGTCGCCGTGAGGGGGATCGTCAGGAGCGGGACGGCGGCGACGATCCCGAAAAGCGGCGTGTGGATGAGGTCCCCGCGCCCGGTGTAGTCGAGGCCGAACGCGAGGAAGAATGGCCCCATGAAACAGAGACAGACGAACGAGATCGCCCCGAGCGCGATCCGGGGCACCGGGTCGAAGACGAGCAACCCGACCCCGTAGGAGGCACAGAACACGGCGACGGACGCGATGTTCCCCATGAACCAGCTCGCGCCCGATCTGTCTCGGCGGCGATACAGATACTGCAACAGATACAGCGCGCCGAAACTGGCGCCGAGAGAGGCGACGACGATCCCGCCTCCGAGCATCCCCAGCATTATGGCCTACCCGAAATGCACCGGGCTCTGATTATAAATAACAAGGCGAAGACCGCGCCCTTCGGTGTGGGACGAAGCCGAACGCGACTCGGCGTCGAAAGACCACGAACGGAACGGTGATCCCGCTCTCGGTCGGGTCTCGACGCCCGGCGTCGCTCGACGCCCGCGCCCGTGAGTCGTGTTCACACAGCACCGGGAGAATAAGGTGGCAGAACTCGAACGATCGGTTATGGGAATCTTCGAGACGGTGGCGGACGTGATGGAGGGGTCGACCCAGCGCGCCCCGGGACGCGCCGGCGACGACGGCTCCGAGGGCTCGTACTGGTGCGACGACTGCGGCGAGCCGATGCAGTTCGAGCGCGCGAGCGGGACGGGGTGCGCCTGCTGAGGGCGGCGTCCGCGCTCCGGCCGCTCACCCGTCTCCTCGGGGCTCTCGGAGCGCCACCTCCGCGCCCTGCTCGGTCGGGAAGGGGAGGCTCTCGCCCGTCTTGCCGTCGTCTTCCGCGACGGCCGCCCACTCCTCGTCGGTGACGAGCGCGTCGTCCAAGCGCTCGCGGAGCGCCGCCTCGTCGATACCGGTGCCGATGACGACGAACTCGGTCCGCCGGTCCCCGTGCTCGTCGTCCCAGTCGAGGTTCGGACGGTTCGAGCGGAGCATGTCGCGTTCGACCGCCGGGAGACTCGCGATCCACGGGCCGAGCGCCTCGACTCGGACCGACCGTCCGGCCTGTCCGACCTGTTGGCGCTGGTCGGTTCCCGCGACCCACAGCGTTCCCTTCGAGCGGACCACGTCCTCCGGGAGATCGCGGAGGAGGTCGGCGAGCCGCCCCGGGTGGAACGGTCGGCGGCGGCGGTAGGTGAAGGAGGTGACGCCGTACACCTCGTCGGGGTGGCGATGGGCGTGCTCGCGGCCGTCGTGATCGTCGCCGTGCGCTTCGCCCCCCTCGGCCAGCGCTCGCTTCCACCCCGGCAGATCGCCGATCTCGCGCTCCTCGAACAGGCCGACGCCGAGGAGACGCTCCGGATCGACCGCGGCGAACTCCGTGACGATCGTCTCCGCGTCGGGCTGGAGCGCGCCCACGAGCTCGACCGCCTCGTCGACCTCCGCGTCGCTACAGAGGTCGGCCTTGTTACACACCACGAGGTTCGACACCTCGATCTGCTCGACGAGCAGGTCCGAGAGGGGCCGATCGTCGTCGCCCGTGCTCCCGTCTCCGGTCTCCGCGTCGGGATCGACGCGGCGCTCGGGGGTTCCCTCGCCCGCGAAGGCGTCGAGGAACTGCCGCGTGTCGATCACGGTCACCAGCGCGTCGACGCGGTACCGGGCCGCCGCGCGCGACTCCGTCGTGAACAGCCGCGCGACCGGCGCGGGCTCGGAGATCCCCGAGGACTCGACGATCAGCGCGTCGAAGGAGCGCTCCTTCGCGAGCCGCACCACGGCGCTTTCGAGGTCGTCTTGCAGCTCACAGCAGATACAGCCGTTCGACAGCTCCGTGACGCCCTCCACGTCGACCTCGGACTCCTCCGCGATCAGCTCGGCGTCGACGTTCACGTCGCCCATGTCGTTGACGAGCACCGCGATGTCGCGGTCGCCGGCGTTTCGCAGGAGGTGGTTCAACAGGGTCGTCTTGCCGGCGCCGAGGCTCCCCGAGAGCACGGTCACCGGGATCCGGTCGTCCATGGGATCGGTCGGTCGGCGGCGCCCTTCAATTCGGCGGGGACCCTTCTCAGGGTGATCCACCCCGTCTATCCGTCGAAAGCCGATACGTTGATACGTCGGGCCCGCGGACCGCGCACCATGTTCCAGTACGTGTCTATGGTGGGAATTGCCGCGACGGTCGTGACCGTTCTCATGGTCGTCGCGATGCTGTACCTCGTCTGGGGCGCGGTCGGCAACAGCGTCCACACGCCCACTCCCAACGACAGCGATCGGCCGGAACTCGGCGAGAGCGACGAGGCGGACGAGCCGCAGAACGAACTCCCCGCCGACGGCAACTCGGCCTGACCGGCGCGACGGTCCGCGGGTCCGCGACAGCTTTTACCGCACCCGCGTACCACGATGAATCATGACAGTTGCCGACCGGATCGCCACCTTTCGGGCCACTCTCGAGGAGTGGCTCGCCGGGCTGTACCACGGGATGATCACGCACCCGGCGTACGAGAAGATCGAGAAGGAGGCCGAGGATACGGAAGACGAGTTCATGCTCGCGTGCTTCCCCGACGCGTTCGGGATCCCCTCGCCGGTCTCGTACTACACCGCGGAGCTGCTCCCCTACCTCGAAGACGAGTTCGAGGCGTGGGAGCGGCGGCTGTGGGACCGCGAGAGCCTGATAGAGCGGAAGGGGCAGCAGTACCACTTCTGATGGAGCAGTTCGTCTTCTTCGGCGGCAAGGGCGGGGTGGGCAAGACCACCGTCTCCTGCGCGTACGCGTCCCGCTGCGCGACCGACGGGGTGCGGACGCTGGTCGTCTCGACGGACCCTGCTCACTCGGTGTCGGACGTGTTCGACCAGCAGTTCGGCGACGACCCCGAGCCGGTCGACGGGGTCCCCGGTCTCGACGCGATGGAGATCGACCCCGAAGACGAGATGCAGCGGCACCTCCAGGAGATCCGCGAGTCGCTCTCCGAGCAGGTGTCGGCGGCGATGGTCTCGGAGATCAACCGCCAGCTGGAGCTGTCACACGGGACTCCCGGAGCCTACGAGGCGGCGCTGTTCGACGCGTTCGTGAGCGTGATGCGCGAGGAAGGCGAGGCGTACGAGCGAGTCGTCTTCGACACCGCCCCGACCGGCTCGACGCTGCGGCTGCTCGGGCTCCCGGAGTTCCTCGGCGACTGGATCGACCGCCTGCTGTACAAGCGCAAGCAGTCGATCGACCTGTTCGAGAAGGCCGCGATCGGCGACATGGAACCGCGACGGCTGATGGACGGCGACCCCGTCATCGAGCGGCTCCAGCGCCGCAAGGAGTTCTTCGAGTTCGCGGGCGACGCGATGCGGAACGACGCCGCCTTCTTCCTCGTGTTGAACCCCGACCAGCTCTCGGTCAACGAGACGGAACGGGCGATCGAGGGGTTCGACGAGCGCGACCTGCGCGTTCGCGGGCTCGTCGCGAACAAGCTCACTCCCGAACCCGACGAGGACGAGACCGGCCGGGGAGCGCGCTATCTCCGCGAGAAAGTGGCGACCGAGCGGGACCGCCTGCGACAGGTCCGCGAGCGGTTCGACCCCCCGCTCGTCGCCGAGATCGAGTCGCGGACCACCGAGGTCCGCGGCGACGTGCTCTCGGAGGTCGCGGCCGCGCTCGACATCGAGACGGACGGCGACGGCGACTCCGCCGACGATCCCTCCGTGCGCGCCGATCGGTGAAGCGGGCCGAGCCGCGGCCGCCGCGGGATCGCCGATAGCTGTACTGGGACCACCGAACCTCGTGACCGCGCGCGATAGGGACCGAACCCGGACGTAGTGTATTTTACTCGCTGAAGCACACAAAAAACCGACATCGGCCGATCGAAATCGCTTCTCTGCGAGGAGTTTCCCCGTTGTATCACTATTGAAGATAATGTTTAAGTAGTCGATCGTGAATCGATACCACGAGGCAGGGAACCTATGACAAGTGTAATTTGGATCGTCGTCGCCGTGCTCGGCACGTTCTCCGTGGGGTACATGGGGTACTCGCGGTATCTCTCACAGTTCGTCGACCTCGATGACGAGCGGGAGACGCCGGCACACAAGTACGAAGACGGACAGGAGTACGTACCGTCGAAGAAACCGGTACTACTGGGGCATCACTTCTCGAGCATCGCGGGCGGCGCGCCGATCGTCGGCCCGATCACGGCCGGGGCCATCTGGGGATGGGTCCCGGCGCTGCTGTGGGTGGCCATCGGGAACCCCCTGATGGGCGCAGTCCACGACTTCATCTCGCTGTCTGGGTCGATCCGTCACGAGGGGCGGTCGATCGGCTACATCGTCGGTCAGTACGTCGGGGAGCGCGGGAAGAACCTCCTGCTGTGGTTCGCGTTCCTCACGATCATCCTCGTCGTCGCGGTGTTCGCGCTGGTCGTCGGGATCGTGTTGAACGCGTTCCCGTCGGCCGCGACGGCGAGCTTCGTGTACATCGCGCTCGCGGTGGTGTTCGGGGTGTACCTCTACCAGCTTGACGGGCCGTTCATTCCCGGCACCGTCGTGTTCGTCGCCGCCGTGTTCGCGGGCGTCTGGGTCGGTATCCAGTACCCGTTCGCGTTCTTCGAGCTGGCGGGCGACGCGTCGCACGCCGCGGGAACGTTCGTCCTCTTCGAGGGGAGCACGGGCTCGTGGGTGCCCGGCGCGGCCGCGCTCGGCGGGAACACCGCCGCGTGGGTCCCCGTCATCATCGTGTACGCGATAATCGCCAGCGCGCTCCCGGTCTGGACGCTGCTCCAGCCGCGCGACTACCTCTCGTCGTTCCTGCTGTACGCGGGGGTCGGCGGCGCGCTGGTGGCGATCGTCGTCGGGACGATCTTCGGGACGTCCGCGGAGCCGCTCGTCATCGACAGCAGTATCAGTCCGTTCTCGGGGTTCATGGGGGTCGATAGCCGGGCGCCGTACCCGCTCTTCCCCATGCTGTTCGTCACCATCGCCTGCGGGACGATCAGCGGGTTCCACTCGCTGGTCTCCTCGGGGACGACGGCGAAGCAGCTCAACAAGGAGAGCGACGCCCGCCTCATCGGCTACGGCGGGATGCTCGGTGAGGGGCTGCTCGCCGCGACGGCGCTGTCCGCGCTCGCCATCGCCGGCTTCGCCTCCGACGCCGCGGCCGGCGGGATCGGCGGCGCGCTGCCGAACTTCGCGACCGGCGGCGGGATCATGCTCACCAGCCTGGGCATCCCCGCCTCGTTCGGCGCCCCGTTCATGGCGCTCGTGCTCGTGAGCTTCCTGCTCACCTCCACTGACACGGCCGCGCGGCTCGGTCGGTACATGATGGAGGAGATCGTCGGCACGAAGGCGACCCCGACCGGGACCGGATCGGGGGCCGGCCTCGGCTCGTTCTTCAGCGGCCGCTACGTGAACCCGATCCTCCAGGGCGCGATCGCGTACGCGCTGGTCATCTCCGGCGAGTGGGCGACGCTGTGGGCGCTGTTCGGAAGCGCGAACCAGCTGCTCGCCGCGCTCGCGCTGCTCACCGGGACGGTCTGGCTCGCCAACTGGGACGAGAAGAAACAGCTCGTCAGCACGGGCGTCCCGATGGCGATCATGGTGGTTATCACCGTGATCGCCCTGGCGTTCTTGGCGGGCTACCAGTGGCTGTTCGTCAACCTGATCCAGGGCGGCGTCACCGGAATCGGCAATCAGATCTCGATGGTCGTCCGCATCCTGCTCGCGGTCGTCCTCGTCTACCTCGCGCTGTCGCTCGTGCGCATCGGCTACGGTAACATCACGAGCGTCCGTGGCGGGGACCGCCCGGCCGCCGAACCGGGCGACGACTGACCCGGCCGACCGGTTCCCCGCGCGGTCCGCTTTCCGCCGCCGTTCTCGCCCCCGCGAGCGATGTCCCTACCGCCAGAACCGCTTGGCGACCCGCGAGAAGAGCCCCTCGTCCGGCTGATCGATGCGCTCCCACAGTCGGAACGCGTCGGCGGTGTCGGCGGTCTCGCTGGCGACGAGCCGCTCCGCGTCGGGTGCGACGACGATCAGGTTCACCTCGTAGTGGCCGTAGTAGCCGAACTTCAACAGCGTGCGGTCGCGGAAGCCGTCGACGAAGTCGGCGACGCCGTCCGAGATCCGATCGGCGACGAGCACGACGGTGACGTCGGTGCCGTAGTGCTCCTCGTCGCCGTCGACGCGCTCGTCGGCGACCTCGTGCGCGAACTCGACGAGCCGTTCCAGGTCGTCGACGCGCGGGCGCGACACCCGGCGCGCGAACACGAACTCCCGCATGTCGTGGTCCGCGTAGCTCAGCGCGGGGTGGAGGAACTGCTTCTGGTTGCGGACGCGCATCTCCGCGTACAGGCCGAACCGCTCGCCGTCGACGACCACGTCGCGGTCGAGGTCGTAGCTGTACATGAGCCGGTCGGAGACGCGGTCGAAGTACTCGTCGTCGTAGTCGGGGACGGCCTCGCGGATCTCCGCCGGTAGCTCCTCCGCGTCGCGGCGGTCGCCGGCGGCGGCCGGCGCGTCGTCGCCCGGCTCGGCCCGCTCACTCATCGTCCGGGTCGTACGCGACCGCGTCGTCCGCGACCGGCGGCGCGCCGATCGCCAGCACCGTCACGGCTCCGTCCGCGTCGGACGGGTTGTACGCGCGCTGCGGGCTCTCGGGGTCGACCACGAACAGGTCGTCCGCCGGGACCTCGTACGTCCGGTCCGGCGTCTCGACGGCGAGGCTCCCCTCGAGGACGTAGAACGCCTCCTGTTGCGTCTCGTGGTAGTGGTACGCGAGCGGGAGCTGTTCCCCCGGCGCCGCGCGAAAGCGGTTGATCGCCGCGGCGTCGAGGCCGCCCGGACCGGCCAACTTTCGACACTCGCAGGGGCGGTCCGACGCCGGTTCGACCGAGTCCACGTCGACGAGGCGGTATCCCATGGGAGCACGTTCCACAGAGCGCGTGAAAAGCCCGTCGGGGGCGGCAGCCGTCGGCGCGGACGAGCCGATCGGAGGCGAACCGCGGGCGATCCGAACCGGCACCGGAATTTAACCCGTTGCGGACCTCACACACGGGTAGACGCAACATGACTGACGAAGAGATCCGCACGGAGGCGTGTGGTCGGTGTTCGATGTCGACGGTCGTCGGCGCGGTGTCCGAAGACCAGTCGAGCGACGAGCGCGCCGAGCGCGACCCGTTCGCCGGCGAGCGCATCGAGGTCGACGAGACATCGATCCGGCGCGTCTCGCCCGCGGGGTTCCTGAGCGATCTCAAAGACCGAATCGACGCGCTCGGTCGCCGAATCACGTACCGACGATAGCCGTCGGCTCGCGTCAGGTCGCAGGGACTTATACGCGTTCGCGCCGTAGCGGGTGCAAGCGATGGAAGAGAGCATCTCCGGCTTCAAAGTGCGCGGAGACTGGGGAGACGTCGTCGAGCACGGCGAGCGGATCGCCTTGGCGCTCCGGGAGACGGGCGCCGACGGCGACCCGTTCCACGAGTTCGACGACTGGCGTCCCAAGTCTCACGAGCGCATCGACGAGGACGTGTCGGCGAAGACCGCCGAGCAGGCGTCCGTCGACGAGGGCGAGGGCGAACAGGCCGGGAAGTCACCCGGTGAGGACCTCCAGACGGCCGGCGAGAAGCTCACCGAGTCCTACGAGAAGGTCGAGGAGAACGACACCGAGAGCGCCGTGGAGAGCTGGGGCGAGTCGATCGGCCACGTCGCCCGCGCGGCCGACTCCGCGAGCCGCAAGGCGCTCCGGAAGGTCGAGGACGCCGTCTACCGGAAGGTGATGACCCAGATGGCGCCCTACTACTTCGACAACGAGCTCGTCAGCGCCAACATTCAGGAGGTGGGGCGCGGCGAGGACGGCGAGACGTTCGTCTTCGAGGTGAACATCAACGACGACGAGCTGAAATCCGAGGTGAGCGACATCCTCGCCGAGTACGAGTCCGAGATCGACCGCTGGCACGTCGAGGCCGAGAAACGCACCGAGGACGTGGCCGCCGCCGAGGGCGTCGAGCCGCCACAGGAGGAGGGCGGTCCGGACTCGACGATGACCTGACTCCGCCCCGCCGACGCGAACACGCCGAACTTAACTCGCAGAGCCGCGAACGGACATCAATGACCGAGGTACTCCGGGTGGCGGCCGGCGAACTGTCGGCCGACGAGATCATCGACGCCCTCAACGAGGGGCAGCGGATCCTCGTCGACGTCGAGGTCGCCGGCGGCGATCACGAGGTCGTGCTCCGGTACGACGGCGAGACCTACCACTGCGACACGCCGACGAACCTCCACCGTCACAGCGACGAGTCGGGGATGCGCGGATGCGTCCGGCGGATGGGATACGCCTCTGACGACGGCTGAGCACCGGCGGCAACCGCACCAGTTGGGAGGCCGGATGGCGACTTTTAACCCGCCCGCCACCGAATCGCGCCCATGAGCGACCCCGAGATCGAGGACCTCGTCGGCGACGTGTCCCCCTCCTTCGAGCACGTGCTCTCCTGCGTGTTCGGCGTCCGGGACCACGAGAGCCGCACGTATCTGACGCTGCTCGATCACCCGGGGAGCACCGTCGCCGAACTCGCCGAGACCCTCGACCGGGACCGGTCGAACGTGAACCGATCGCTGTCGACGCTGCGGGAGAAGGGGCTCGTCGAGCGCCGCCGCCGCCTGCTCGACTCGGGCGGCTACGTCTATCAGTACACGGCGGTTCCGGTCCCCGACGCGAAAGAGCGCCTCCACGACGCGTTAGACGAGTGGGTCGGCGGCGTCCACGCCGCGATCGACGAATTCGACCCGAACGACCGGGCGTAGCGCTTCTCTCGGTCCCCGGTTTACTCCGAACCGGATTCTTCGCCGTCCGTTTCCTCGCCGTCCGCTTCCTGATTCCCGTCCGTTTTCTCACCGTCCGCTTCCTCCGTGTCGGCGCTTAGCCCCTCCTCGTCGGGACGGTCGAGCGCGCGCGGCGCGTCGTGGTGTTCGGAGTAGCCGTCGAACCAGCGAGCGATCCGCTCGATGCGGTCGACGACGTGGGCCGGCTCGCCGGAGCGGGAGAGCTCGTGTCCCTCGCGCGGATAGCGCACGAACCGCGTGTCGACGCCGTTTTTCCGGAGTATTCGATGGTACAGCTCCGCGGTGCAGATCGGCGTCCGGGTGTCGTCCTCGGCGTGGAGCAGCAGCGTCGGGGTGTCGACCGCGTCGGCGTGGCCGGTGGGCGACTGCTCCCACAGCCACGCTGGCTCGTCGGACGGGACCGTGCCGAAATCGCCCTCGACCAGCTTGTAGGCGGCGTCGGTCGAGCCGTAGAGCCCGGTCAGATCGTACACGCCGCGCTGGGAGACGGCCGCGCGGAAGTAGTCGGTCTGTCCGACCGCCCACGCCGTCATGAACCCGCCGAAGGAGCCGCCGGTGACGAACGCGTTCGTCTCGTCGACATCCGGCCGGTCCGCCACCATCTCCACGCCGGCCATCACGTCCGAGAGGGTGACCGCGCCCCAGTCGCGCTCGATCGCCTGCAGAAACGCCTCGCCGTAGCCGGTCGAGCCGCGCGGGTTCGACCAGAAGACGGCGTACCCGCGTGCCGCCAGCGTCTGGAACTCGTGCCACATCGTCCCCGCCGTCGACCACATCGCGTGCGGGCCGCCGTGGATCTCGACCACCAGCGGGTGCTCCTCGGCTTCGCCCGCCCCGCTCCCCTCGCCGTCCGGACCGGTCTCCGGCGGCAGCAACAGCCACCCCTGTATCTCCGTCCCGGCCGACTCGAACCGGACCTCCTCGGGCTCGGCCACCGCGCGCTCCGCGAGGTAGTCGGCGTTGAGCCCGGTCGTCCGCGTCGTCTCGCCGGCTCCCGCGTCGAACACGAAGACGTCGCCCGGGTGGTCCCACTCGCTGCCGGCGAACGCGACGGTCACCTCGTCCGGACCGGCGCCCGCGTCGCCGCCGACGGTGCCACCCGACACCGCGCCGGGGCGGCAGAGCCGCTCGGGCTCCGCGCTCCCGTCACCGGGAACGTGCCAGAGGGCCGTCTTCCCCTCGTCCGGAGTCGCGAAGTACAGCGTCGCGTCGTCGGGGCCCCACTGCGGGGCGACCGCGCGGCCGACGCCGCGGTCGAGGGTCGCCGTGAGCTCCGTCACCTCCCCGCTCTCGCGGTCGAGCACGCGGAGCTCCGTCTGCTGCATCGAGACCCGCTCGGGATCCGCGTGCGTGAACGCGATTCGGCCGTCTCCGGTCACCGCGAGCGCCGCCTCCCACCCCGTGGTCTCGTGAACGGTCTCGGTCTCGCCGCTCGCGAAGTCGTGCGCGCAGATCACGATCTCGACCGAGTCGTCGGGGTCCTCGCCCACCTGCTCGGTGACGTAGAGCGTCTCGGCGTCGCTCCACTCGGGCGTCCCGAAGTCCGCGTCGCCGCCGGTGACGCGCTCGATCCCCGCGGCCGGATCGCCGCCGGTGGCGCCGTCGACCGCCGCGTCGGCGTCGGCGACGTAGACGTGTGACCGACGGCCGTCGAAGTAGCGCTGCCCGGACCGATAGACGGTGCGGTCGATGACGCGCGGGTCCGGGTGGTCGTTCGGCTCGTACTCCTCCGGGACCGCGAGATCCCTGTCGGCCTCGCGGTCGGCGTCGGTCACCGACTGGACGAAGGCGAGCCGCTCGCCGTCGGGTGACCACGCGATCTCGGAGACGCCGCCGACCACGTCGGTGACCTGTCGGGCCTCGCCGCCGGAGAGCGGGAGCACCCACAGCTGTTGGCGGTCGTCGTCGGCCCCCCGCGTAGCGGTGAACGCGATCCGGTCGCCCGAGGGGCTCCACCGCGGCTCCGCGTCGGAGCCCTCGGCGAGCGTCAGCCGCCGGGGGTCGTCCCCGTCGACATCGGCGAGGTACACCGTCGACTCCGTGGTCTCGTCGTCGATCGGCTCTCGTCGCAGGAAGGCGACGCGGTCGCCGTCGGGAGAGAGTCGCGGGTCTCCCGGCTTGGCGATGTCGCGGTAATCGGCCGCGGTGATCCGTTCCATGCCCGCGTGTCGCCCGCCGGGCTCAAAAGGCGTCTGAAGCCGGGCGGTCGGTCGGTCGCACCGCGTTCTTCACCGCCCGTTACTCCGCGTCGTTGTCGAACGCCAGCCTCACGCCGTCGGCGGTGACGGTCGCGCCCGCGGCGCACACCGGGTGTTCGAAGTCGGCGTCGAGGACCTCCGTCGCGGCCGCTGCGGCGTCGGGCGTCTCGGCGTCCGCGGCCGCGAACGCGTACGGCTCGGGGCTGTCCGTCTCGTAGGTGGCGACGATGGTCGGCTCCTCGACCGCCTCGACGACGAGCCCGTCGCGGCGGACGACCCCGATCGTCGCGGTCTCGGCGCCGACGACGCCGGCGATCCGCGGCGTGTCGTAGTCGTCCTTCTCGAAGTCGAGCGCGAGCAGCGGCGTCGCCAGCGCGTCGCGGGCGGGGTAGCCCAGTTCGAGTTTCTCCGCGATCGGGTCGACGTGCGAGCCGTTGCCGACGACGGCCAGCGGCTCGTCGGCGGGCGTGCGAACCCCGCGCGCGCAGTTGTACGAGACGTACGGGTTGTCCGTCTCGGGCGCGTCCGGCGTCGGGCCGACCGTGAGCGTCCCGTCGCGATCGGCCACGCGGCGGTTCGGGAACGAGCGCGAGGAAACGCGGTAGGCGCCGATACCGGGAGCGACGACGACGAATCGTCCGACGTACATACAGGTTCGTGGCTATCCGACCGGCTAAAGCGCATCGATATACGCACGTTCGGCGATCGGTTTCCTGCGGAGCCGCGGCGTCCGCCCTCCCCGATCGATCTCGCTCCGCTCGGAACGTCTGTGAACGCGTGACAGAGGGCCGCCGACGCGCAACGCTTACAAACACCCACTGGCTATCGGTGAGTGCGCACAGTCCATTGGGGTAGTGGCCAATCCTGTTGCCTTCTGGGGGCAACGACCCTGGTTCGAATCCAGGATGGACTATTCTCGCGGTTCGCTTCGGTCCGTGCCGACCGACTCCCATCGCGCCCGCCGTCGGTCCCGCGTCCCCGACGCCCCGTGGCCCGCGATGCGGCCGCTCGATCGCCATCGGATCTCGTTTCGACTGGAACACAAACGCCACCACGTACTGCGTTTTCCAATCGAAGAAAGGGGGTTCAGTTACCTACTTTTCGACGTCGAGCAACGCGACGCGCTCGCGGACGATATCGGGGATCCCCCCGGCGGTCGCCGCGATCTCGCGCTCGCCGATGTCGTAGAACTCGCGGACCCGCTCCGGATCGAACGACGAGTCGAACGCCCCTCGCTCGGCGACGGGCGCCGTCGGCGACGAGAGCAGCGCCGCGACCGACGCGGCGGCCGCGTCGAGGTCCGCGTCGGATCGGCCCGCGCCAGGGCCCGCACCGAACTCCGCGACGAGGACGACCGCGCGCTGTTCGCCCGCTTCGACCCCGAGCGTGAGCGCGCGGTCGATCTGGCGGCTCCCGGCCGCGTACAACATGATTTCGACGCCCGGATCGCGAGCGACGGCCTCGCCGCGGGCGATCGAGCGCGCGGCGAGACGCGTCGCCTCCCGGAGGTGCGCGGCGGAGACGACCAGATCCGCGTCGAACGCCTGCACGACCGCGCCCGTCTCGCCCGCGATCTCGTCGAGCGCCGCGAGGAACGCGTCGAGGTCGTCGATGGCGGCGGTCCCCGCCACCAGCCGGTGAGGCGGGGTGGACGGATCGGGGGGCGTGCCGTCGCCTCCCGCGTCACCGTCGCTCATCGGAAATCACCCAAACTCGCCTGTCCCTCGCCGTCCTCGTCGCTCGCGGAGCCGGCGGTCGCCGCCGCGGATGCCGACCTGTCCGGCCGCACGCCGTCCATCGAGGGGTCCTCGCGTCCCGCGTGTTCGAGGATGCGCTCGGCGGTGCGCTCGCGGCCGCGAAGCGCGCCGAGGACGACCGCCTTGTCGGCCTCGCGGAGGTCGGCGCGGGTCTCGATCCCGGCCTCGAACAGCCGCCGGGCGCGCTTCCGGCCGACGTTGCGGACGCCCGCCAAGTCGAGCAGCTCCTCGCGGACGCCGTACTCGATCCGCTTCCGGGCCTCGCGGACCGCGACGACGGTGTCGCCGTCGACGCCCTCCACGTCGCGCGCGAGGGTCTCGGCCGCGCGCAGGAGCCACTCGGCGGTGTCGACCTTTCCGCGGATGTCGCCGGGCCCGACGCCGTACCGCTCCGTGATCCGATCCTCGTCCACCTCGTTCGCCCAGTCCTCCAGCAGGCGGGCCGTCTTCAGCGACGCGAGCCAGTCCTCGAAGCGCACGTCCTCGTACTCGGAGGGCACGGCGCCGAGGAACTCGCCCTCGCGCTCGTAGCAGAGCTCGGTGTACTCCTCGCGGTCGCCCGACTTCAGGTAGAGCTCGTACATGTCGGGGGTGCGGCTGACGAGGTGGTAGAGGCCGAGGGGAGTGACCCCGGGCGCCTCCGACCTCTCCCCGCCCGTCTCGTTCGCTTCGCCGTCTCCGCCCGATTCGCCGTCTCCGCCCGCTTCTCCCCCTTCGCCGGGACGCGTGTACGTGCCGAACCCCGGCTCGTCGCCGTCGGCGTCGCCGGTCCTGACGAACTCGCCGGTCTCTCCCCCGGCGCCCGCGGTCGCCCCGCCGGCGTCTCGAGCGACCGACCGGAGCCCGTCGATCATCTCCGCGGCGCTCATCGGGTCGAGGTAGAGCCGCGAGACCGTGTGGCCGATGCCGGTCGCGGTCAGGCTCTCCGTCCCGCCGTCGCGGTCGCGGTCGACGAAGTCGTTGACCGCGAGGTAGTCGAGGACGGTGTCGTTGACCGCCGCGAGCCGGCCTTCGTCGTCCGTCTGGGTGGCGTAGAGGGTGTTGTCGAGGAAGGCGAGGAGCCCCTCTCGGGTGGAGGCGAACCCGGAGGCGACGGTGGCGAGCACGTGGGTCCGGAGCGCCGGTTCGGCCGCGAGCTTCGAGCGGACCGGCTCGGGGTCGGCCCAGAGGTAGCGCTCGAACAGCTCCTCTTTCGTGTCGGCGTCGTTCGCGAGCAGGACCGCCTCGCCGTACGGGTCGAGCCCGGGGCGCCCGGCGCGCCCGCACATCTGGTGGACCTCGAGCACGTCGAGGGGTTTCATGCCGCCGAACTCCCCGTCGTACCGGCGCCAGTCGCGGACGATCACCCGGCGGGCGGGGGTGTTGACGCCGGCGGCGAGCGTCGGCGTCGCGGAGATGCACTTGATCAGTCGGTCGCGGAACGCGTCCTCGACGCGGGCGCGGTCCTCGCTCCGGAGCCCCGCGTGGTGGAAGGCGGACCCCCGCTCGACCGCGTCAGCGAGGTCGGCGGCGGTGTCGGTGTCGGAGCCGGAGCGGATCTCGTCGGCGAGCTCGCGGAGTTGGTCGCGCTCGTCGTCGCTGAGCCGGGAGCCGGTCACGTCGGTGAGCTTCCGGGCCGAGGACTCGGCGTTGCGCCGGGAGTTGACGAAGACGAGCGAGGAGCCGCCCCGTCCGTCCTCCTCGGTGTCGAGGGCGTCGGCGACGAGCCGGGCGGTCTGGTCCTCGCCGCGCTCGACGGGCACCTCGCGTTTGCTCCCGTCGACGAAGTCGACGGCGTTGCCGAAGTGGACGCCCATCCGGAGGTCGATGGGGCGCCAGTCGGACTCGACTAACTCGGCGTCGAGCCACTCGGCGATCACGTCCGCGTTGCCGACGGTCGCCGAGAGCGCGACCGTCTGCAGTCCGGGGTTCACCTTCCGGAGCTTCGCGAGGGTCACTTCGAGGGTCGGGCCGCGGTTCGGGTCGTCGACGAGGTGGACCTCGTCGCTCACGACGCAGGTGAGGTCGTCGATCCACGGGGCGCCGTTGCGGATCAGCGAGTCGACCTTCTCCGAGGTGGCGACGATGATGTCGCGCGTGGCGAGCCACTCGCCGTCGGACTCGTAGTTCCCGGTGGAGACGCCGACGGTGACGCCGAACTCCTCCCAGCGCTCGAACTCGGTCTTCTTCTCGCTGGCGAGCGCGCGCAGGGGGACGATGTACAGCGCCTTCCCGCCGCGCTCGACCGCGGAGAGCATGGCGAGCTCGGCGATGAGCGTCTTCCCGGAGGCGGTCGGCACCGCGGCGACGAGGCTCTCGCCGTCGGCGACGCCCGCCTCGACCGCGGCCGACTGCGGTGGGTACAGCTCCGCGACGCCCTCCGCTTCGAGCGCCTCGCCGACGCCCGCGGGGAGCCCGGAGAGCGAACTCGGTTGCATTGGTGGAGGGTGGGTCCCGACCCGATTTAAAGCGTCGGAACGGGGCGGTGGGTGTCTCGGAGGGTCGTGCGGCCGCCGTCGACCCTACAGCTCGCCCTTCGTGCTCGGCGTGTCGCTGCGGCGCCCGTCGAGCCGCGTCGCGTCGTCGAGGGCCCGCGCCAGAGCCTTGAACAGCGCCTCGACCTCGTGATGGGCGTTGTCGCCCGTCTCGACCGCGGCGTGGAGCGTCAGGCCGGCGTTGTGCGCCAGCGACAGCGCGAAGTGGTCGGCCATGACGCTCGTGAACTCCCCGACCGACTCCTGGGAGAACTCCCCGGAGAACTCGTAGTACGGTCGCCCGGCCACGTCGACGACGACGCTCGCGACCGCCTCGTCGAGGGGGACGCGCCGGTCGGCGTACCGCCGGATCCCGCGCTTGTCGCCGAGCGCCTCGTCGAACGCCTCGCCGAGGCAGATCGCCACGTCTTCGACCGTGTGGTGGTCGTCGATCTCGAGGTCGCCGTCGCAGTCGACGGTGAGATCGAAGAGACCGTGCTTGGCGAACGACGTCAGCATGTGGTCGTAGAAGCCGATCCCCGTCGAGATCTCGCTGTCGCCGTCGCCGTCGATCGCGAGGGTGAGGTCGATCGTCGTCTCGCCGGTCTCCCGCGAGACGGCGGCCGCGCGCTCGTGGTCGCTCATACCGGCCCGTCGCGGGCGATTCGTAAGTGGGTTGCGGGTGTGCTGACCTGACCGGAGCCCGGACGCGATGGGTGGATCGGGCGGGGACGGGACGATTCCCGCCGACCGATCGACGACTCTCGCCCGCCCCGGCGCCGGAATCAGGTGTCCCGTCCTCGGCGGTGGATATTTGGCACGTCGGCGAATCGTCTCCGCACGGTATGGACGGATCCGACTCCGCCGACACGCGCGAGTCAGCGCCGGCACCGCCCGATCTCGAGGCCTCCGACGCCCTCGCCGACGTCGTCGACGCCGACACCGGCGAAGGGGAGCTCGAACGGACGATCGGCCTCGTCGGCGGCCTCGCGATCGGCGTCGGGACGATGATCGGCGCGGGGATCTTCGTGTTCCCCGGATTGGCGGCTGAGAACGCGGGTCCAGCGGCGTCGCTCTCCTTCGCGATCGGCGCGGTCGTCGCGCTGCTCGTCGCGCTCCCGGCGTCGGAGCTCGCGACCGCGATGCCGCGCAGCGGCGGCGGGTACTTCTTCATCTCGCGCGGGCTCGGCACCGGTCCGGGCGCGATCGTCGGGCTCGGGCTCTGGCTCGGCCTCGTGTTCGCCTCCGCGTTCTACCTCGTCGGGCTCGGCAGCTACGCGGGACAGGTGTTCCTCGAGGCGGGGATCGCGCTCCCGATCGACCCCGCGGTCCCCCTCGGCGTCGCCTTCGGCGTCGGGCTCACGGCGCTCAGCCTCTTCGGGACGGAGAACACCGCGGCGCTCCAGAACGCGATCGTCATCGTGCTGCTCGTCATCCTCACGCTGTTTCTAAGCTACGGGAGCCTCGACGCCCTCGGCGTGTTCGGCGCCGAGAGCACCCCCGAGCGCTTCTTCCCGCCCGGCGGGGCGCTCCCGGTGTTACAGACCGCCGCGCTCGTGTTCACCTCGTATCTCGGCTTCGCACAGGTCGCGACCGTCGCCGGCGACATCAAAGAGCCGTCCCGGAACCTGCCGCTGGCGATGGTCGGCTCCGTGATCCTCGTCGGCGTCTTCTACGTCGTCACGATCTTCGTCGCGACGAGCGCGTTCGGCAGCGCCCGCCTCGGGCAGTTCGGGGAGACGGCGATGGTCGAGGTCGCGCGGTCGTTCATCGGGTTTCCGGGGGCGCTTGCGATCGTCGTCGCCGGGCTGTTGGCGACGTTCTCCAGCGCGAACGCCTCGATCCTCAGCGCCTCCCGCGCGGTGTACGCCGTGAGCCGCGACGGGATCATCCCCGAGGCCGCGAGCCGGCTCAACCTCGCGTACGGCACGCCCCACGTCGCTCTCGGCATCGCCGGCGGCCCGATCGTCGTGTTGGCCGCGACGGGGCAGGTGGAGCTGCTCGCGGAGGTCGCCTCCTTCCTCCACCTCGTGATGTACGGGCTGATCTGCGTCGCGCTGATCCAGCTCCGCCGGGAGCGGCCCGACTGGTACACGCCTTCCTTCCGCTGTCCGGCCGGGTTCACGGTCGCAGCGGTCGGCGGGCTCGCCAGCTTCGCCCTCATCGCGTTCATGCAGCCGGCGTCGATCGGCATCGGCGCCGCCATCATGGTCGCGGCCTACGGCTGGTACCGATACTACGCGACCGATGTCGAACTCAAAGGTGACTTCTGAGATGACCGAGACACCCACGGACGACGACGGCGCACAGCCCGAGATCGACGACGGTCGGGGCGAGATCGACGAAGCCGACCGGGCCGACCGACCGTCGGTGCTGGTCCCGCTGGAGGTGTTGGAGGGCGAGTCGATCCCCAACGGCACGCCCGAACTGCTCGCGAACGCCCGCGTCGTGCTGCTCGGATACCACACGATCCCCGACCAGACGGCAACCGAGCAGGCGCGCGAGCAGTTCGGCGAGACGGCGATGTCGAAGCTCGACGAGTTCGCGGAGCAGCTCGTCGCGGCCGGCGCCGACGTCCAGACGCGGCTCGTGTTCACCCACGACGAGGAGACCACCATCGACCGGCTCAGCTACGAACACGACTGCCTCGCGGTGCTGGTCCCGAACAGTACGGAGGGCGTCGAGTCGGTGCTCGTCGCGCTCCGCGGGACCGTCGGCGTCGGGCGGAACACCCGGCTCGTCGCCGGGCTGTTCGCCGACGCGGATGTCGCGGTGACGCTGTACCACATCCTCGGCGGGGACGAGTCCCCCGCCGACGGGGAGTCGTTCCTGAACGGGGTGAAAGCCGACCTCGTCGAGCGCGGGGTGGAGCCCGACCGGATCGAGACGACGATCGAGGCGGAGGACGTCCCGATCGACGCCATCGCGAGCCGGGCCGAATCCCACGACGCGGTGGTGATGGGCGAGACCGATCCGTCGGTCACCACGTTCGTTTTCGGGATGCCGTCCGAGCAGGTGGCCGAGCGCTTCCTCGGTCCGGTGCTGGTCGTCCAACGCCAGCGACCCGAGGAGTGAGCGGAGCGCCGCGATCGAGCGCGCGGCGAGGTCGACTCAGTTCCCGTCCGCGGCCGCCTGCGCCTCCCGCAGCGTGAACTGCCCCTCGTACAGCGCGGTGCCGACGACCACCGCGGCCGCGCCGGCGTCTCGCAGCGCGACCACGTCGTCGACGCTGGCGACGCCGCCGGAGGCGATCACCGGAACGTCGACCGCGGCGACCACGCTCTCGACCGCGTCGCGGTCGATCCCCTCGAGCTGCCCCTCCACGTCGACGTTCGTGAAGAGGATCGCGCCCGCGCCCAGTTCCTCGTAGCGCGTCGCGGCCTCGGCGGGGTCGAGGCCGGTCCCTTCGGTCCAGCCGCTCACGACGACCTCGCCGTCCTTCGCGTCGAGGCTGACGACGACGCTGCCGGGATGAGTCTCGTCGATGTCGGCGACGATCTCGGGCGTCTCGACCGCCGCGGTCCCGAGGATGACGCGGTCGAGTCCCAGCTCGAGGAGCTCTCTCGCCCCCTCCGCGGTCCGGATGCCGCCGCCGAGCTGGAGGCCGACCCCGTCCCCGCCGACCGCCTCGACGACCGCCTCGATCGCGTCGGCGTTGACGCGCTCGCCCTCGAACGCCCCGTCGAGGTCGACGAGGTGGAGCGTCTCGGCGCCCGCCTCGGTCCAGCGCTCGGCGGCTTCGACGGGGTCGCCGTACCGCTTGCCCGTGCCGCGCTCGCCGCCGACCAGCTGGACGACCTCGCCGTCCTGCACGTCGACGGCGGGGATCACCTCGAAGGAAGGGAAGTGGCTCATACCGGGGTACAGCCGCGGCCGCCGATTAAACGGGTCGGTTCGGCCGTCCTCCCCGTCGGCTCACGTCACCGAGATGAGCAGCTGCGAGACGTCCTCGTCGAACGCGGCGGGGTCGGTCGCGAGCGCGTCGGCGCTCTCCGCGTCGCCGAGCTCGGTCACCGACGTCTCCGCGTCGATCGGGTCGGGAAGCGCGTCGTCGACGACCTCGATCAGGGGCTCCGTCGGGTACGCGCCGCCGGCGACGATCACGTCGGTGCCGTCGTGCCAGACGCCGAGCCGCGACTCGATCTCGACCGTCTCGCTGACCGCTGTCGTCGACCCGTCCGGCAGCGGGACCGACCCGTCGACGGCGTACTCGCCGGTGAGCTTCCACGCGGTCGCCGTGTGCCCGCTTCGGACGGTCGTGATCCCCTCGTCGACGACCTCGACGTTCTCGATGCCGCTGTTCCGGAGCCGCGCGCGGAACGCGTCGGTCGCCGCCGCCTCCACCTCTGTCATCAGCCGGTCGCGGCCGACGCCGGCCGGAAGCTGGTCGACCGCCGGGCGGAGGTCGATCCGCGTCGCGAAGAAGACGACGGGCGATCCCGAGGCGTCGACCGTCTCCGCGAGCGCCTCGGCGACGTCGACGTACTCGTAGATTCGCGTCGACTCCCGCGCGCGGACCGTTATCGGCCCGTACGACCGCTCGAAGACGGTGCTCTCGGACTCGTCGATCTGTCGCCAGTCGTCGATTCGGTCGCTGGTCACCTCCGGCTTCGGTACCGGTCCGTCGCGCCCCCCGAGACAGCCCGACAGCCCCGCGACCGCGGCGACTGCGCCGCCCGCGAGCAGGCGTCGCCGCGTGACCCCGGCGGTACTTCGGCTCGACGCCGCCGCTTCTCGTCCGGTCGGTCGCTTACTCATAGGGGATCGAAGGGGGAGACGCGCTAAATCGGTGTCGGCGGCGCTATCGGCGGTGAGACGGCCCGCTCGATCGCGTGTCGCGTCTCCCCCGATCCCCCCCGAGAGTGGTCCCGCCGCTGTCCCCGTCGCCGGCTCCGGAATCGCCGGGGCCGGCGGGTCCGCATCCGGAGCCGGCGACACGGATCCCTTATGTAACCACCGGGTGTAACAACTCGGTAATGAGCTACGACGACACGACCGAGACCCGGCGTCGGTTCCTCGCGCTCGGCGGCGCGGCGGGGGCCATCGCGCTCGCGGGGTGCAGCGCCGAGCCGACGGACGGCTCCGATGGCTCCGACGGGACTGACGGCGACGGCGGGGACGGGACAGACGGTGAGGACGGCGAAGACGGGACGGACGGCGAGGACGGCGGGGAAGGCGACGAGGAGACGCCCACCCTGACGGTCGCGACCTACAGTAGCTTCATCGACGCCCCCTCGGTGAGCCCCGGCGAGTGGCTCAAAGAGGAGTTCGAGTCGCGCGTCGACGCCGAACTGGAGTGGGCGACCCCGGACAACGAGCTGAACTACTACGTCGAGCGCGCCAGCTCGGGAGTGTCGATCGACGCCGACCTCTACGTCGGGCTCACCACCGAGGACCTCGTGCGCGTCGACGAGACGCTCGACGACGACCTGTTCGCCGAGCGCGGCGAGGTCGCCGGGTTCGACGACGTGCGCGAGGGGTTGCTGTTCGACCCGTTCGACCGCGCCCTCCCCTTCGACACCGGCTACGTGAGCCTCGTGTACGACGGCACCGCCACCGAGGCGCCGGAGACGTTCGATGGCCTGCTCGCCGACGAGCACGCCGGCGCGCTCATCGCCCAGAACCCCGGCGCCTCCGCGACGGGCCGGTCGTTCCTGCTCCACACGGTCCACCGGTTCGGCGACGGGCCGGACGGCGTGGTGGAGGGCGGAGACGGCGACCCGGAGTACGACTACCTCGACTACTGGGCGGAGCTGCAGGACAACGACGTGCGCGTGCTCGGCTCGTGGGACGACGCCTACTCCGCCTGGAGCGAGGGCGAGGCGCCGATGGTCGTCTCCTACTCCACCGACCAGGTGTTCGCGGACATGGAGGGCGCGGACCTCGAGGAACACCAGATCCGATTCCTGAACGATCAGGCGTACGCCACCCCGGAGGGGATGGCCGTCTTCGCCGACGCCGACGAGCCCGAGCTCGCCCGTGAGTTCATGTCGTTCATGCTGGAGCCGGACGTGCAGGGGCAGATCGCCGAGCGCAACGTCGCCTTCCCCGCGACCGACACCGCCGAGCTCCCGGACGACTACGCCGAACTGGCGCAGGAACCCTCCGAACCGGTGACGTTCACGTACGACGAGCTCCAAGGCTCCGTCAGTGAGTGGGTCGAAGACTGGGAGCGGCAGTTCGCCGGGAACTGACGGCGGCGTGTCAGACGCCAACCGCGACGCCGCCGGCGGCGGTCGGACGCTCCGCGACCGGCTCAACGGGCGCCTCCGAGGACGCCTGTTGACCGCGCTCGCGGCCGTCACGAGCGTCTTGCTCGTCGGCGCGTTCTACTACCCGGTCGGCACCGTCCTGATCGAGGCGGTGCTCGTCGACGGCGCCCCCACGCTCGCCGTGTTCGGCGAGCTCCTGCGCGACCCGTTCTACTTCGGCGAACTCGCCCGGCTGTTCGCGGGGGAGTCACCGGTCGCGGTGGCGCGCGGGCTCCTCTCGCCGGACCGCCGGCTCGGGATCGTGGGGTTCACCGCCTACCAGGCCGCGCTGTCGACGGTCGCCAGCGTCGCCCTGGGGCTCCCCGCGGCGTACCTCCTCGCGCGCTTCGAGTTCCCCGGCCGCCGGACCCTTCGGTCGCTGACGATCGTCCCGTTCGTCCTCCCGTCGATCATGGTCGCCGTCGGCTTCGTCGCCACGTTCGGCACCAACGGGACGCTCAACCGGGTTCTCGGTGCCGCCGGGCTCCCGCCGGTCGACCTCATGTTCACGCTGGAGGCGATCGTGATCGCCCACGCGTTCTACAACGCGCCGCTCGTCGCCCGGGTGACGACCGCGGCGTGGGAGTCGGTCGACGCGAGCGCGGTCGAGACGGCCCGGAGCCTCGGCGCGGGGCCGGTCCGGGCCTTCTTCGACGTGGTCGCGCCGCAGGTGTACCCCGCCGTGCTGACGGGCGCGGCGCTCACCTTCGTGTTCACCTTCGGCACCTTCCCCATCGTCCTCGCGCTCGGCGGGTTCGAGCTGGCGACCGTCGAGGTGTTCGTCTACCGGCTCGTCCGCGACCTGAACTACGCCGAGGCGGCGGCGCTGGCGATCGTCGAGCTGGCGATCTCGCTCGGCGTCCTGCTCGCGTACCTGCGGTACGAGGCGCGAAACAGCGTCAGTTCGCGGGGGGTTCGGCCCCTTCCGCGCAAACCCCTCGTCCCGACGGCGCCGACCGCACGGGAGGTGCTCCCCCGGCTCGGCCTCGCCGCCTACGCCGTCGTCGCGGGGCTCGTCTTCGTCGCGCCCATCGCCTCGATGGTCCTCGCGAGCGTCACGGGCGGGGACGGGGCGCTCACGCTGGAGCACTACCGGTTCCTCCTCGACCGCCAGCGCACGGGGGCGGCGTTTCAGGTGCGCCCGTGGCCCGCGATCCGCAACTCGCTGGCGTTCGCGTCGGCGGCGACGCTGCTCGCGCTCCCGATGGGCGTCGTGGTCGCGGTGCTGACGACGCGGCGGTACCGGGGGCGGAAGCTGGTCGACACGGCCGCGATGGCGCCCCTCGCCGTCTCCGGGATCATCGTCGGGCTCGGGCTCCTCCGCGGGCTCGTCTTCGGCGTGGAGGTCGCCGGGTGGCGGTTCGCGGCGACCGGCGCGGTCGCCATCGTGGTCGCGCACGCGGTCGCCGGCTACCCCTTCGTCGTTCGGACGGTCGCGCCCGGACTGGAGGGGCTCGACCGCTCGCTGATCGAGTCGGCGCGGGCGCTCGGCGCGTCGCGGGCGCGGGTGATCCGCGACGTGGAGCTCCCCCTCGTGTGGCCCGGCGTCGTCGCCGGCGCGGCGTTCGCGTTCGCCATCTCCATCGGCGAGTTCACGGCGACGGTGGTGCTCGCCACCGGCGCCGACGCGTACACGATGCCGGTCGCCATCGAACGGTTCATCGGGCGTCGGCTCGGACCGGCGACCGCAATGGGCGTCGTCCTCCTCGTCGTCACCGGGCTCAGCTTCGTCGTCATCGAGCGGCTCGGAGGTGAGACGCGTGGACTCTGAGCGTGACGCCGAGCCGTCTCGCGCCGCCCCGGCCGTCGAACTCGACGGCGTGACCAAGCGGTACGGCGACACCGCCGCCGTCGACGACGTGAGCCTCCGGGTGCGCGAGGGCGAGTTCTTCACGCTCGTCGGCCCCTCCGGCTGCGGGAAGACGACGACGCTCCGGCTGATCGCGGGGTTCGAGGAGCCCACCGCGGGGACGGTTCGCTTCGCCGGCGACTCGGTCGCGGGGGTGCCACCCGAGGACCGCGACGTGGGCGTCGTCTTCCAGAACTACGCGCTGTTCCCGCACATGACCGTCGGCGAGAACGTCGGGTACGGGCTCAACTTCGCGGACCCGCCCGACGGGGTGAGCCGCGAGGAGCGCGTCGCGGAGCTGCTCGAACTGGTGGACCTCCCCGACGCCGCCGACCGCGACCCGGAGAGCCTCTCGGGCGGGCAGCGGCAGCGCGTCGCGATGGCCCGCGCGCTCGCGCCCGGGCCCGACCTCCTCCTCCTCGACGAGCCGATGAGCGCGCTCGACGCGCAGCTCCGCGAGCGCCTCCGGGTGCAGGTCCGGACGATCCAGTCGGAGCTCGGTATCACGACCGTCTACGTCACCCACGACCAGGAGGAGGCGCTGGCGATCTCCGACCGCGTCGCGGTGATGCGCGACGGGACCCCCGAGCAGGTCGCACCCCCGCGAACGGTGTACCGGGAGCCGTCGAGCCGGTTCGTCGCGGCGTTCGTCGGCGACAACAACGTGTTCGCGGGGCGGGTGGTGGACGTTGACGAGCCTGTCGCGCGCGACGGCGAGCGCGAGGGCACCACCCGAATCGCCGCCGTCGACGTTGACGGCGAGACCCTGCGGGTCGCGATCGACGACGCGACCGCTTACGGCGTCACACCGGGAGACCGCCTCACCTTCTGCGTGCGGCCCGAGTACCTGCGGATCGGCGACGGAGCGAGCCGACTCCGAGCCACCGTCGCCAGCGCCGAGTTCCTCGGCGAGACGACGCGGGTGACCCTCGACTGGGGCGGGCGCGACCTCGTGGTCCGGACGCGCGACCCGCTCTCCGGCGAGGTCGTCGTCGGCTTTGACCCCGCGGACGCGCACGTGATCGCCGCGGACGACGGCTGACGGACGGCGAAACACACCTCGCCGACCACGGTCGACAGCGACACGCATTAGCGCCCCGAACCGCTATCTCGCGCATGGCATCGGAGTCGTGTGACGTCTGCGAGCGGTCCGTCAGGATCGCCGGCGGGATCGGCGATCTGTGGAACTTCGCGTTCGAGTCGACGCAGGGGCTGACGCTCGAGCTCACCGACGGCTCCGAGTTCTTCCTCTGTTTCGAGTGTATGGAGGCGCTCCCGGACGATCACGAGCCCACCGAGGCGGATGTCGCCGCCCTCCGGGAACGCACGGACCCCGTCGAGGACGACGGGAACGACTTCTGGCACTGGAAGTGAGGCGCGCTCCGACCCCGGCACCGCCGCGGCCCGCCCGACGGACGACCCCGTCGTTTTGAGCGTATCACAAGGAACATACCCCCACGCGTCCCCGTAGCAATCATCAGGTGGATCCCGTGACGAAGAAACGCGAATACCGCGACGACTACGACGACAAGACGCTGTACATCCCCGGCCCGACCGAGGTCCGCGACGACGTGATCGAGGCGATGACGGAGTCGACGTTCGGCCACCGGATGGACCGGATGACCGACCTGTACACGACCATCGTCGAGGATACGAAGACGTTCCTCGGCACCGACAACGACGTGATCGTCCTCACCGCCTCCGGCACCGAGTTCTGGGAGGCGTCGACGCTCAACCTCGTCGACGAGAACATCCTCGTGCCGACCTGTGGGAGCTTCAGCGAGCGCCACGCCAACGTCGCCGAGCGGCTCGGCAAAGACGTCGATCGGCTGGAGTACGAGTGGGGCGAGGCCGTCAAACCCGAGGACATCCGCGACCACCTCGAATCGACGGACAAACACTACGACGTGGTCGCGACCGTGATGAACGAGTCGTCGACCGGCGTCCGCAACCCCATCGAGGAGATCGGCGACGTGATCGCCGACTACCCGGACACGTACTTCGTCGTCGACGCCGTCTCCGCGCTCGGCGGCGACTACGTCGACATCGACGAACACGACATCGACGTGATCTTCGCGTCCACCCAGAAGGCGTTCGCGATGCCGCCCGGACTCGCCGTCTGCGTCGTCAGCGACGACGCCTACGACCGCGAGGTCGAGAAGGGGACCTCCTCGTGGTACGGCGGCTTCCGGCGCACCATCGACTACTACGACCGGAAGGGCCAGACGCACTCGACGCCCGCCATCCCGATCATGTTGGCGTACCGCAAGCAGATGAAACACATGCTCGAGGAGGGGCACCGCGCCCGCGACGAGCGCCACCGCGAGATGATGGCGTACGTCCACGACTGGGCGGACGAGCACTTCGCGATGTTCCCCGAGGAGGGGTACGAGTCGCAGACGGTCGCCTGCATCGAGAACACGCAGGGGATCGACGTCGCCGCGACGATCGAGGGCGTGAGCGAGGAGTACGACATGGCGTTCTCGAACGGCTACGGTTCGCAGCTCGGCGAGGAGACGTTCCGCATCGGCCACATGGGCGAGCACACCGTCGAGAGCGTCAAAGCGCTCACCGACGCGATCGAAGACGTCGCCGACCTGTAGCGCGCCCGGTCACCCGCTTCGTCGGTCGTCTCGGCGCGGCTCGACCAGCTCGATCGGGTACCGCCGTCCGCCGGATCGGGTTTCCTCGACGCCGACCACGACGAACGCGTGGGCTCCCACGTCGACGATGTCGCCCGTCGAGAGCGGTCCGTCCGGCCCTCTCCCCCCGCGTCGCCGGCGGTTCCGACGCGCTTGCTCCGCGTTCTCACCGTCCGCCTCGCCTTCCACGACCTCAGCGGAGACGCCGATGACGGCGCGTTCGGCGTCGATCGCGCGGTTCCAGAACGCGTCCGACGGCGGATGCGGACCCAACACCGCCGTCAGTTCCGATCGCGTGAGTCGCTTCATACCCGCAGGTCAGAGCCAAAGTAATTGTGCGTGTCGGGTCTCGCCGAACTCCAGTACGGTCTCCTCGTCGACGAGCCCCGCATCGACGGCGACGCCGACGGCCTCCGTGCCGACGATGTTCGCCACCTGCGCGCGCTGGAGCCCCGCGACGACCTCCTCCGCGGTCGCTTCGACCGCGTCGTCGCCGCCGTAGAACTCCTCGGTGACGGTGATCGTCGCGCGCCCGTTGTCGTACGTCTCGCCGAGGCAGTCGGCGTCGCAGACGGAGACGAGCCGCCCCTCGGCGGTCTCACGCTCGCGGAGGAGCATCTAGAACCCCTCTGGCCCCTCGCCCTGGAGCTCTCGCTCCGGCTCCTCGCGTCCGCCGCCGCGACCGCCTCGCCCGCCGGGCTGTCCACCGGGCTGTCCGCCTGCGCCGGGCCGACCGCCGGCCTGTCCGCCGGGACCGGGCGCCTGTCCGGTCTGCTCTTCGACCATCTGCTCTTCCGCCTCGCGGCGGATCTCCTCGGCGCGGTCGGCAACCTCTTCGGCCTGCTCGTGCTCGCCGGCCTCCTCCAACGCGCGGGCCTTCTCCTCTAACACGCCCGCGCTCCGGTAGCCGAGCCGGACCGCGTTGTCGAAACAGGTGACGGCGTCCTCGGCGAGCCCGCGCTCGACCAGCAGGAACCCGCGGTTGTACCACGCTTCCGCGAAGCGCGGGTCGGTCTCGACGGCGCGCTCCGCGTGTTCGAGGGCCTGCTCGCCGCGGCCCGACTCCCAGAGCGCGTACGCGAGGTTGGTCTCGGCGGTCGCGGCGTGCTCGGAGTCGTCGTCGATCCGCAGCGCCTCCTCGTAGGCGCCGATCGCTCGGTCGTACTCCTCCAACTCGGCGTGGGCCGCGCCCTTGTTCACCCACGCCTCCTGTGCTTCCAGCGAGTCCTCCTCGGCGAAGCTGGCGGCGCGCTCGAACGTCTCAGTCGCCTCCTCGAAGCGGTTGATCCCCATGTACGACAGCCCCACGTCGATCAGCCGCTCCACGTCGATCGCGTCGCTCTCGACGTTGCGCTTGTCCATGATGTCGGTGAGGACGCGCGAGTCGACGGGGTCGACCGTGTTCGGGTCGGCGTCGATCTCTTCGGGGTCGAGGGTGAACTCCTCGTAGTCGGCGTCGACGCCCTGCCCGGCGGAGAACTCGTGGCGGTCGCCGTCGCGTTCGTCGGTCATATACCCGGTTTTGACGGTCACGAGGCGTAAGGGTTGCGTCGGAGGGTCGCGGAGGCGACGGCTCGTCACTCCGGTACTCCCGTCCAGCGACCGCGACTCCGCCGACTCACTCGGCTCGCTGACCGTCCGCGGCTCCGTCTCGCACCCCGACGTTCGTGAGTTCGAACCGCGCGCCGCCGGACTCCGCCTCCGCGACCCGGAGCGTCCACCCGTGCGCGTCGGCGATGTCGGCGACGATCGCGAGCCCGAACCCCGTTCCGTCGGCCGTCGTGGTGTACCCGCTGTCGAACACGTCGCCCCGCTCCGACTCGGGGATACCGGGGCCGTCGTCCTCGACGTAGAAGCCGTCTTCGAGCCGTCCGACGGTCACCGTCACGTCCTCGCCGCCGTGTTCCACGCTGTCACCGGACGAGGTCCGGTTGCCCGTGGAACCGTGTTCCACGCTGTTCCGGAAGAGGTTCTCCAACAGCTGTTGCAGCCGCGAGGCGTCCGCCGGCACCGTCGCGTCGGCCGCGAGCTCGAGGCTCGCCGTTTCGGTCGGGGCGGCGTCCCACGCCAGCGTCGCGCACTCTCTGAGGCCGATCAGCTCGATGTCGTCGATCGCGTCCCCCGCCTTCGACAGCGACAGCACGTCGTCGATGAGCGCTTCCATCCGCTCCACCGCGTCGAAACACCCCGCCAGATCCGACGGGTCACCGGTTTCCTCGGCGAGTTCGAGCCGTCCCCGCAGCACGTTCAGTGGACCGCGGAGGTCGTGGCTGACGATGCTCGCGAACTGCTCGAGGCGATCGTTCTGTCGCTGGAGCTTCTCGGTGATCTGTTCGCGCTGCAGCTCGTAGCTCACCCACCGGCTCATCAGATCGACGAGCGTCACCTCCCACTCGGAGAACCGATCGGCGCGCGTGTCGGTCCCGTAGAAGCAGAACGTGCCGTAAACCCCGTCGTTGTCGTACACCGGCCCCCCGAGATAACAGGAGATCCCCCAGTCGGTGTAGCCGGCGCGGTCGGTCTCCTCGGGCGCGTCCCGTGCAACGTCCCCCCAGGCGATGGTCTCTCTCCGGCTCGCCACCCGTTCGCAGTTCGTCGCTTCCAGCGGGACGACATCGCCCGCCTGGATGGTGTCGTCGTCCGCGTCGACGACCTCGAACTGGTACTTGTCGCCGACGATCTCCGAGAGCGAGCCGAACTCGGTGCCGAACTCGGCGCGCCCGAGCACGAGCAGCCGCTGCACCTGCTCGGCGAAGCTGGCGTCGCGGTCGGCGGTGATGTCGTGAAGCTCCTTTAACACCTGTTCGCGGTGTTCGAGCCGGTCGCGGTACCGTTGCTCCTCGGTTATCTCGCGGAAGTAGATCGAGAGCCCGGTGTCGTCCGGGAACGCCCGGACCTCGAACCAGTCCTCGAGCGGCGGGAAGTACTCCTCGAACGAGACCGGCTCCCCGGTCTCCATCGCGCGGTTGTACTCCCGATAGAACGTCGTCTCGACGGCGTCCGGGATCTCCTCCCACAGGTGTAACCCCTCGAGCGTCGTCTCGCGGGGGCGGTTCATCGCTCGGGAGAGGAGCTGTTCGCCCTTCTCGTTGGCGTAGGTGATCCGCCATTCGTCGTCGACCGCGAAGAAGCCGTCACGCATCCGGTTGAGGATCCCGTCCCGGTCTCTCTCGGCGCGTTTTCGAACCGCGATGTCACGTCCGATGCCGACGAATGCGAGCGCGCTCTCGTCGGGCGCCGGGCGGAGGCTGAACTGGTAGGGGATGCGCTCTCCGGTCGCCGTCGTGAGCTCCGCTTCGATGGTTCCCGCTCCGGCCTCGAGCGCCTCCGCGATCGTTTCGGTTACTCGATCGTCGTCCGCGGTGGGGACGAACTCCGCCGGCGTCATCCGCCGTAACGCGGCCTCGTCGTAGCCGGTGACCTCCGGAACGGCGTCGTTCCACAGCTCCATGGTCCCGTCTTCGCCGACCGCGAAGAAGAGATCCGGAAGCGCATCGAGGAGGACTCCGACCGCCTCCTCCTGACTGTCATTCATTACCATCGTAAACGCCCCGGTGGATACTTATATCACCCCTCGCTGCGGTCGATTTTCCGTCCGCCGTCGCGCGCGCGGCGGCGACGAGTTAACGGCGGGCGTCGTCCGGGGCGCTCCCCGACTACTCCAGATCGAGCAGCGCCGCGACCTCGTCGAGGTAGTCGTCGTAGATCCCGACCGCGGACTCGATCGGGTCCGGCGAGGCCATGTCGATCCCGGCGAGCTCGACGACGTCGAGGGGGTAGTCGGAGCCGCCCGCGGCGAGCATCTCGCGGTAGTCGGCGGCGGCGTCCTCCCCCTCCTTCAGGACGCGTTCGACGATCGCGGCCGCCGCGGAGATGCCGGTCGCGTACTGATAGACGTAGAAGTTGTAGTAGAAGTGCGGAATCCGCTCCCACTCGCGTTCGATGCCGCCGGTCAGCTCGGCGGGAGCGTAGTAGTCGCCCTTGAGGTCGGCGTATATCTCGTCGAACGCGTCGGGGGTGAGCGCCTCGCCGGCCTCGACGCGCTCGTGGATCCGCTGTTCGAACGCCGCGAACATCGTCTGCCGGAAGAGGGTCGAGCGGAACCGCTCGAGGTACTCGTCGAGCACGTGGGTGCGCAGCTCGTCGTCCTCGACCGTGTCGAGCAGGTGGTGGGTGAGCAGGGTCTCGTTGACGGTGGAGGCGATCTCGGCGACGAAGATCTCGTAGCTCGCGTCGTGCCACGGCTGGGCGTCGCCGGCCAGCTCCGAGTGCATCGAGTGGCCGAGCTCGTGCGCCAGCGTGAACATCGAGGCGATGTCGTCCTGGTAGTTCATCAGGATGAACGGCTGGGTGTCGTACGTCCCCGAGGAGAACGCGCCGGAGCGCTTCCCGCGGTTCTCGTACACGTCGACCCACCGCGAGTCGAGCCCCTCGGCCATCCGCTCCTGGTACGCCTCGCCCAGCGGCGCGACCGCCTCGATCACCCATTCGCGGGCCTGTTCGTACTCCACGTCGGGCCCCTGATCGCCGGTCAGCGACATGTACAGGTCGTGGCTCTCCAGCCGGTCGACGCCGAGCGCCTCGGCCTTCAGGCCGGCGTGGCGGTGGAGCACGTCGAGGTTGTCGTCGACGCTGTCGACGAGCGTGTCGTACACCTCGACCGGGACGTTCGAGCCGTCGAGCGCGGCCTGCCGCGCCGAGTCGTAGCCGCGGATCTCGGCGCTCGTCGCGTGCTCTCGGACGGCCTTCTCCAAGGACGTGCCCACCGTGTTGCGCACGCTCGCCCACTCGTCGTAGAACGTCTCGTGGACGCGCTCGCGGAACGCGCGGTCCGGGTTCTTCTGGAGCTTCGTGAAGTTCGCCTGCGTGATCTCGACCTCCTCGCCGTCGGGGTCGTCGACGACGCCGTAGCTCATGTCCGCGTTCGTCAGCATCGAGTAGATCTCGCTCGGCGCGTCGGTGACCTCGGAGAGGTCCGCGAGCACCTCCTCCACCTCGGCGGAGCGCGTGTGTTCTTTCATCCGCAACACGTCGTCGAGGTAGTGCTCGTACTCCGCGAGCGCGGGCTCGGCGTCGATAAAGGACTCCACCTCCGCCTCGGTGAGCGACTGGAGCTCCGGCTCGAGATAGGAGACCGCGCTCGACGCCTCGGAGCCGAGCGAGGACGCCTTCGCCGACATCGCCTGATACTCCTGGTTCCGGGTGTCCTCGGCGCTGCGGAGCCGGGCGTACGTCGTCACCTGCTGGAGATCGCGGAAGATCTCCTCGCGCAGTTCCAGCAGTTCGAGGAGGGTCGCGGCGTCGTCGGCGACCCGTCCCTCGTACGCCGTCAGCTCCTCGATCCGCTCCGACACCGCCTCGTAGGCGGTCTCCCACTCCTCGTCGTCGGCGTAGATGCTCTGGAGGTCCCACTTGTACGCCTCGTCGATATCCGCCCGCTCGGGAACCGAACTCATACCACGGGGTTGGCCTCCGGGGCACTAAGGCTTGTCAACCGAGGGCGCCCGCGTGGGCGGCGCAGTGCGTCACTCCCCCGCCGTCCACTCCGCGAGGTCGATGACGAGCACGAGCGCGTCCTCCCCGTCCCGGTAGTAGTTCGAGACGCGGCGGATCGGGTCGAACCCCTCGTCCGCGTACAGCGACCGGGCGGCCGCGTTGCTCTCGCGCACTTCGAGCCGCACGACCGCGACGCCGACCGCGCGGAGCCGCGCGAGCGCGGACCTGAGCAGGGTCCGGCCGATCCCTCGCTCGCGCGCCTCGGGGTGGACCGCGAGGTCCTTCACGTGGCCGATGTCGCGCCCGTGGTTCGGGGTGGCGTCCGCGACGACGTAGCCGACGACCGCCCCCTCCCGCTCCGCGACGAGGAACGCGGGCTCGTCGAGCAGCCGCTCGAAGGCGTCGTACGGCCACGGGTCCGAGAAGCACTCGCGCTCGATCCGCACCACGGCGAGTAGGTCGGCGCGCTCGACCGGCCGGACGGTCACGTCCACGGGGGGCACGGGTCGGATTGGCGCGCGGGAGGAATAAACGCGACGGGACGACACAACGCGCCGAAGCGACACGATGCGCCGACGCCGGTTACCGATCGATCCACGGCTCGCCCGTTTCGGCCGCGTCGGGGTCGGGCCCTCGGACCACGAAGCAGGCCCCGTCAGGGACCGGCACCTCCTCGGGACACGGCGGCGCCGCGCTCTCGCCCCGGAGACCGATCGTCCAGCCGTGCGACTCGACGACCTCGCGGACGATGTCGAGCCCGTACCCCGTCCCGTCCTCGCGGGTCGTGAAGCCGGGGGCGAACACCTCCTCGCGGTGCGTCGAGGGGATTCCCGGCCCGTCGTCGGCGACGAGAAACCCCTCGTCGGTCGCGGTCACGACGACGGTGAGGACGGCGTCCTCGCCGCCGTCGGTCAGCCGGGGGTCGCCGGAGCCGTCGCCCGGCCGAATGCCCTTCTCCCCGTCCGGTACGGCGTGTTCCGTCGCGTTCCGGAACAGGTTCTCGAACGCCTGTCGCAGGCGGCCGCGGTCGCCGCGCACCTGCGCGTCCGCGCCGACGACGAGCCTCGCGTCCGCATGTCCGGCGGTGTCCCACGCCTCGCGGGCGACGTCCCCGAGCGCGAACTCGGTCGGCTCGTCGATCCCGGTGCCCTGTCGCGCCAGCGTCAGCAGCTCCGAGACCAGCTGGTCGATCCGGTCGGCGGCGCGCTCCCCGCGCTCCAGGGGTTCGGTGTCGTCTTTCAGCTTCGCCATCTCTATCGACCCCCGGATCACGGACAGCGGGTTTCGGAGGTCGTGCGAGACGATGCTGGCGAAGCGGTCGAGCCGCGCGTTGCGGTCGGTGAGCCGGCGCTCGCGCGCCTTCCGCTCGCTCACGTCCCGCGAGTTGATGAGCAGGCGCCCGACCGCGGCGTCGGCGGGCAGCGACCGGGTCCGGGACTCCAGCCAGACCCAGTCGCCCTCGGCGGTGCGGTAGCGGTACTCCATCGTGGGCGTCTCGTCGGGGTCGTTGAGGGCGCGGTAGAACCGCTCCGTCACGCGCTCGCGGTCGTCGGGGTGGACGTAGCCGAGCGGCGAGCGCCCCACGGTCGACCCCTGCTCGTAGCCGAGCACCTCCTCGACGGACGGGCTCTCGTACCGGACCCGACCGTCGGCGTCGACGACGGTGACGAGATCCGACCCGTACTCCAGGAACTCCCGGAACCGCTCCGGGAAGGCCGCCTCCGAGTCGACGCGGCGTGCGGTGACGACGCGCCCCCCGAACTCGGGGGCCAGCTCGTCGTCGACGACGGATTCGACCCAGACGAATCCGCCGTTCGCGTGGCGGAGTCGGTGTGTGACGACGCGGTCGGTCGCGACCGCGGAGAGCGCGTCGGCGACGGGGTCGCGGTCGTTCGGGTGAACGTGCTCCAACAGGTCCTCGCCGACGAGGGACGCCCGCTCGACTCCGAGCACCGCGGGCACCGACGGCCCGGCGAACAACACTTCGCCGTCGACCGCGACGGCCGCGACGAACCGGTCGGCACCCGGCACGGACGGGTCGGTCGGCGCGGCGTCCTCGACGGGGTCGACACCACCGCCCGCCCCCGATTGGCTCCTCTTTCCCGCCGAGTCCCGATCGGATCGGTCGTCGCATCCGTCGGTCAACTCCCGGCGATCGCCGGCGGGAGCGTCGCGACGGGCGGCCAACGGGCGATCGGTTGGGCGGAGAGTCACGCTGATTCGATTTCCCCTTCGAACGCGATCGGATAAAGTTGCGCCCCGAAAATATCACCGGGGATAATCGGGGCCGATACCCGACGGTTGCGGGCGATCGTTCTCCATCGATCGGCGCATCTTCCGCGGTGATCCCCCGCCATCGGCCCACTCGGACGACCGCAGTCAGAAGCGTTAAACGCTCGCCGCGGATATCCGGTCGTGAGGGCGCGTAGCTCAGCGGACAGAGCACTTGGTTCCGGACCAAGATGCCGCGGGTTCAAATCCCGTCGTGCCCGCCTCTTCATGTGCCGTTCCACAATTAATTCTAATTCTTCCGTAGAGGCTTGTTAAACCACAAAAAGAGACAAATCTATTCCTTTCGAACCCGATCCTGAAATCAGATTCAATAGATGTCCACACGCCGGACCGGTAAATGAACCCCGTCCGCAACGCCGGCGAGACGTGGAACGGAGGTTGTCGGCATGAGCCAGTTCGTCCACGGTAACCGGCTATACGACCTGACAAAGGGGATATGCGTCTGCACACCCGTGACGCTGCTTGACTCCGCTGGGAACGCTACGCCGAACAGGGCCGCTCAGCGTGAACGAGCAGTCCGACAGAAACAGTGAGCGTCTACTGTGTCGCAACCTTTTCGCGGGCCTCGAGAGATTCTCGGCTCGTTCGGATCGGGAGGTCGCACCGCCCACTTGGCCTCCCGCTGCGAACTCGAATCGCATCTCAGAGACGGATTCGAAGGCGGAACTGCTGACGGGTGAGATCTCCAAGAGAAACACATCACTTTCGGCTCAATAGACATTTGTTCCGCTCCGTATGTCTGCGTGTGGGCTTGCGATTATCGAGGCGATTTGCAGGTGCGGTCGCCCCGGTTGTTTTCGTGAACCCCTCCATTTCGTCTTCGGACACGGCGCCGCCGACAGCGCTCGGCTCGATATCCAATGGAGTGAATTAGGGAGGTATTCGTGCTGACTGAGCTTCGTGGGACAACTCCTGCCGAGACGTACACGCCGTCGCGAACGACGAACTCAGTCGGTTGTCGCCGGATTCGGGAGCTGCTTAGGCGGAAGCAGTAAGCAGACGGCGTTCCCTCCGGAATCCCGCGATTCGAACGACACCTCCCCGCCGAGCGACTCGACGCACCACTTCATCACGAACAGGCCGATCCCGGAGCCGTGGGACGTGCTCGTGGTGACGGTCGGCGAAAACAGCGCGGCGATCTCCTCGGGCGGGATCGGCGGATTCGCGTCTTCGATGCGGATCTCCGTGCGACCGGTGTTGGGCGACGGGCCGACCGTTATCTCGACGACCGGCGCCTCGTCGTCGCTGTGAACGATCGCGTTCTCGACGGCGTGTGCGAGCGCGTACTCGAACGCGTCGTTGACGTCGATCCACATCCGTTTCCGTTCGTTGACCCGGACGTCCGCGTCGGGGTGTTCGGCGTCGATCCGGTTCGCGACGTCCCGCACGGCGCTCGCGGCGGAAACCCGGACGACGCTCGCCTGCGAGTCGGTCACCGCGTGTTCGATCTGTTTCACGGACGTCGCGATGTTACCGAGATTCTCGCCTCTAGACCGAATGGTCGAGATGACCTCCTCGGACGGTTCGCTCTCGGGGCCGTCCATCGCCTGCTCCGCGCATCCGGTGATGATCGCGGCCTCGTTCCGGAGGTTGTGCCGGAGGACGCGCCAGAACAGCTCCGCCCGATGATGGGTGTCGTAGTGACGCGTGATGTCCCGTACCTCGACGTGGACACGGCGGTCCACCGTCGGGCGCTGTCGTGAGATGAACATCTGAATCCAGATGAGTTCGCCGTCCGCTCGTTTGGCCCGCCACACGAACTGCTGCGGGCTTCCGTTGGCGGCCGCAGAGAGTCGATCGTGGAACTCCGACTCGGTGTGCGGGTACGTGTTCGCCGTATATTGGGCCACGGAGAGCTCACGCAGTTGGTCCGAACTGTAACCGAGGATTTCCTCCAGTCGCGCGTTCGCGTCGATAACGGCCCCGGAGACGGCGTCGTAGATCGCCACACCGGTGTGGAGCGTATCGAGCACCGGCGACAGCGTCCCGTATTCGGGCGAAGACATACAGTCGGAGATTTCACCGAGGTACGGTTTTCGTTGCTATGAGTGATATATATCGCTCCGTACGAGATCAACGGCCGAACGGGCGTTCTCTGATCAGGAGAGAATCGAATTTGTATCAAACAGATTTGACACACTCGCCCACCTCCGAAGTCCCGTCCGGGGCCGCGCCATATCCGGATTATTTTAATCTTGAAACTGCAATTTAAATATCGGAGAGGACTCGTCTTCGCGGAGCGAGAACGGGTAAAACGGACCGGTCACGACGAGTATATATCCCACCGGTCGGCTTCTGACGCGTCCTTTCACCTATTATAAGCGTTCAAGCGCAGGCCACCGAATGGCCCGAACGAGTAACAGATGACAACGGACACCAACCGGAGACCGAGGAACGACGAGGCGACCGGACGGAAATCGGCGACTCCCGCGTGCACCGGTCTGGTACATCAGGTCGACAGGCGGTCGTCGGGTCCCGACCGGGTCACGGTGTTCCCGGTTGATGCGACCGGCGACGAGCGGCTGTCGGCGTGGGTGACGGTGGACGTCGACACCGTCGTCAAGCCCGAATGCTTCCGATAACTGCCCGGATGCACCACGACCGCGGCGGGCGAGACGGTCGAGGGGGCCGACGCTGCCGGCCCGCATCGATTCCGATGCCCCGGTCGACGCCGACTCGGATGGTTCGGCCGACGCCGATTCGGACGTCTCTGCCGGAACGGACGAAGCCGAGGTGGTCTCTCGGTAGGTATGAAACGACGGCAGTTCCTTGTACATACCGCTCAATAGTTCTCATACCAGCAGCTATCTGCGTGGGACACTCCGACGGTGCTATGGCTACCGTCCCTCGTTTACCGTATCTGAAACGGAAAGTCTTGATTTCGGATCAGAGTACGAGAGCTACCAGCGATATCCGAACGGAACGAGATCTCGTGACAGCGGCTTCATCACCACGTACCGATCGAGGCCGCAACAGAGGGTTGCTTGCGATCCTTGGCTCTCGGCGGCGCAACGTCCTGCTAGGAGCGGCGACGGTAGCAGCGGGAGCCGTCGGGATCACATCTGTTGCGCCACCGCGAACTGACGGTGGGAGCAACACGGGTGCCGATCGACAATCTCCTGAACCGACGGCAAACCCGACATTAATCGCCCATCGAGGCTTTGCGGGAGAGAATCCCGAAAATACGCGAGCAGCTGCACAAGCGGCGACCCGTACAGATGGACCCGGGCGGCGCGCCGATATGATCGAACTCGATGTCGTGCCAACGGCTGACAGCGACGTCGTGGTGTTTCACGACGACAACCTTGCCGGTCGTGACGGGACGGGCATGGGTCTCACCGACACCTCGGGCCTCGTCTGGGAGACGAGTACGGAAATGGTCACGAGCGCGACGGTACTCCGAACTGAGGAAACGGTGCCGAAACTCGGAGACGTACTGGAATCGATCCCAAACGATGTTGCCGTCAATATCGAACTGAAAAACCCGGGGAGCACCGCACTCCGATTCGGTGAAAAACTGACTGGCAACGCACTCGAAACCCAACAGGTGATCTGGCGTCCGTTTGTCACCCGCGTTGTCGACATTGTCGAAAGGTACGATCACGAGGTCCTCTTTTCGTCGTTCTACGAGGCGGCACTCGCCGTCGTGTCCGAACAGTCGATGGCGTCAGTCGCGCCCATCTTGTGGGAGTCGATCGACGACGGACTTGCAATTGCTGAGGCATACGACGCCGACGCAATCCACCCGCCGGTGGCGATGATTCGCGGGACCCCGTTCTTCGACGACTCACGGTTCGGTGATACTGATCTCGTGCGAAGGGCACGGAACAACGACCGGGCGGTCAACGTCTGGACCGTCGAGTCGTGGTATCAGGCGGATCGTCTCATTGAAGCCGGCGTAGACGGGCTCATCGCCGACTACTCTACCCTTCTGCCTGAGTAAGCGGCTCGTTCATGATGATTTGGCTCTGTTGAAATCCTCTCTTTCAGACATATTGTTGTCTGAAACAGCCGGTCGCTGAAGAGTGCGTATTGAGCGTCGAGAATTCTGCCAATCCATAGAGGGGTTCAGTTACCCGTGCGAGATACAGTGCGCTAGTCGGCCAGCCGCCGGTATTTTTCTCTTTACAATTATACGAATACTTATCATAGTGCCTCTCCTCCATCATCCGAGTATGAATTCACGAGGACGAGACAGTCACGCAGACCCTGTGTCACGTGCTATCATTAGCCGTCGAAAGCTACTGGCAGCGAGCGGTATCGTTGCGGTTGGTGGTCTGAGTGGGTGTCTGAATCGAGTGGCATCGTCCGTGACGAACACGGGAGCATCGCCAGCAGCACCGTTCGCAGGCATCGGCGCATACACTGGCCCCTCACCGACGAATAGAGCCACCGTGTACAAACTAACCCCAACTGTAACCGCTGAATCGGGACCACTCTCCGGAGAAGTCGAACTCGAAGCATGGGTCACATCTCAATCTATCGCAGCCACCTGCTGCTTCGACTACAACGAGAGCACGGTTCATCCCGACCGAGCCAACTACAACAACAGTCGGAGCAATAAGTCGAAGATTCGGTCGGATGGCGGCGGATTAGGTGACCGTGATTTCAATGACGCTCTTTGGGTTGCGTTAGACTTGGAGAATACGCTTCTCTCTCAGACAAAGGCCGCAGCAGACTCCATCAGCAAGCGCTCCGCGCGCAAAGGCCGAGAGGGTATCGTAGACATGGGCGACACCATCCGAGACATTCAAAACGCGTTGGAACGCTGCTCTGACGACGTGTGCGTGACTGTACGGGAACACGCCGACGAACGGGACAAACTGACCCAGCAGGCGGCGGCCCACGTCGAGAACGGAGAGTGGGACCACGCTACCGAGACTCTCCGAGAAATACAAGGAATCGTCGAAGGGGACATCGAACTACTCGAATCATCCTTGAAGGATACAGACGGAGAAATCATCCTCGGGGAAGACCGGGACATGGTGATGCCGGGCGACAACAAGGGGGTCGATATCGACGCACTCTACGAGTACCTCGCTGAAGCGCCAGTCATCAAAGAGCAATTCACAATTACCGTGCCTGATGCCAGCCTCCCGGGAAGTGACGCAACACTCAAAGACGAGCTCACCCCGCGCCGCATCATCGAGTACGTAACAGGACGTGGTGACACTGGCGGGAAGGTCTACACATGGGGGGCTTCTGAGGACGACTTCGCCACAGCTGGAAGCAGCGGTCCGATTTACGAGACCGGTGCGGTCGGCGGTGAAAACGGCCTTTCCGGGCTCATGTCTGACGACACTTCGCTGTACAACTCGGGCCCGTTCGTCTCCGCGGTCTCTAGCCCAGTCGACACGGGAGTTCACCTCGAATCACACGTCGTTGACGGACGAGTCACGGTCAATCCGGTGAATGACCCACCGACGGCCACAGATAAGAAGACCTCGCTTGCGGTCAGCGCAGACGGTTCCTCGTCCGCTCCCGCAGACTTCGACGACTGGGGGTCTGAGCTCGGGGAGGGTTCGACCACCTCGACGCTGGTGTGCCCGATTATGGTCGCGCCCCCAGAGTGCCCGTTGCCGTTCCCCGCGCTGTTGTACGTGAGCCGCTGTAAGAACGCCGACCAGTACATCTACACAGGTGGCTGGGTCATCGATGACGGCAGCCTCTACGAGGATTCACTCACGCTCGTGGCGGTGCGAGAACCAACAGCAGTCATCGGTGTTGGCGCTGGTGATTTAGATGGAGATGGGTACAGTGACATGATGCCTCGTCGCCTGTCGGATGACCGAGAGCGACGAGGGGCGAGACTGTTCGATGGGACAGTTTCGGATGCGGTTGCCGAAGGGGTCCTCTCAGAAGCAGAAGGAGAAGACATCATCCTTCGGAAGAAGCCGGGAAGAGATGCTGACCAGCAAGAGGAGGCGGCTGCCGCTGATGTGCCTGTGACTATGTCTGCACAAGGGCGACTTCTCCACTTTACGGACATAAATGCCTCAGACGACGTGAAGTTCAAAGCTGGAGCCGAACTCTCCAAGAGCGTGAATTAAACCGTCCGGCTCAGTGGCTCTCTCGTTGCTCAACCTGTGATAGGTCACCGGCATGCCTCTTCACTGAGGATTGCCTCGGTACGAGTGAGACCGCTAGATACATCCTCTGTATCTCGCACGGCGCTACTGACAGGTAGCGCGTAAGTCAGCGTGATTGACCGTGCGTGAGTTCCCTGTCCTGACCACGGCCGGTCAGAATGTATCATTTCCGAAGGATTTCAACAGAGCCGATGATTTGTATTGCTCGTTGATACCACCGAGTGCTGCGGAGCGATATATATCTCACTCAAGCGACCTGTACGAGCGTATAGTACTATTAGCAGCGGTTATGCCCGATGTTAGGATACACAGGTATGTATGGCGCCAAATGCCGATGAGTCGACCGGGATCTCACGTCGAAACACGCTCACGACGACCGGGGCCGCGCTTGCTGCGGCAACCGGTCTCGCGGGCTGTTTAGGTGGAAACGACGACGGGAGCAGCGCACAGTTCTCGCCTATCGCAGAGGATCTCACCGTTTGGCATGCGATGGGTGGAACGAACGGGGAGACCCTTGATCAGATCGCGGCAAACTTCGAAGAGCAGTCAGGGATTGGCGTGAACATGGAGTTTCAGGACTCCTATGAGAACGTCCTGACGAACACCCTCTCCGCGTTCGACTCTGGGAACGTCTCGGATATGCTGCAAGTAGACTCACTGTTCGCGCAACAAGTGTTCGACACAGATCAGGTACGGCCCGTCGAAGAAATTCTTCCAGACGACTTCGATGCCGACATCTTCCTCGATAACGTCGCCGAGTTTTTTACCGTTGACGGCGAGCTCGCTTCGCTTCCGTTCAACAACTCGAACGCGATCATGTACATCAACCGGGACGCCTTCGAGGAAGCGGGGCTCAACCCGGATGATCCGCCACGGACGCTGGCTGAGGTTCGCAGCGCATCGGAACAGCTCGTCGACCAAGACGTGACACAGTACGGGATCACTTGGCCGAACCACGTGTGGTTCGTCGAGACGTGGTACGGGTTCGAAGGTGAGCTACTGACAGACGCCGAGAACGGCCACGCCGGGGCACCGTCGGAGTTCCGGACTCCAGACGCGACCTACGACCTCTACGAGTGGTGGAAAGGCATGGCCGACGACGATCTTTACACGAACCCGGGAATCGAGGCGTGGGGTGAAGCAACCTCGCTGTTCATCGAACAGGAGGCCGCGATGGTGCTGACAAGCACTGCCTCGGTCTCTGGGCTCATTGCTGACTCTGAAGATTTCACCGTCGACGCCGCACCGTATCCGAGCATTAGCGACACTCGGGTCGGTCCCGTGATCGGCGGTGCCTCCTTCTACGTTCCTGACGGGCTCCCCGAGGAGCGATACACCGAGATCGGACAGCTACTCGAATACATGTCTCAGCCAGCGGTCCAAACCGAGTGGCACAAAGGATCGGGCTATTACCCGATTACGCAGCCGTCGGTCGACGCGCTTCGTGAGGAGGGCTGGTTCGAAGAGAACCCGATGTACAGTGTGGCTCTTGACCAACTCCAGAACGGCGACGCGAGCAACCCGGCAACGAAGCGGGCACTTCTCGGCCCAGCGCGGAACGTCCAAACAGTCATCCAGAATAAGTCGGTCGACATCCTGAACGCTGACGACATCGAGGCTGAGATTGAGGCGCTCAAAACGGAGGTCGACGACGTGTTGACCGAGTACTACAACTGACTGCGGAGCACACGCATGTCCACACGCGAAATTTTTGACAGCCGGATCGAGTCCGGGCTGCTGTTGTTACCAACGCTGCTCGTCTCGCTCGTCTTTCTGTACTACCCGACAGCACTCGCCATTCGCACGAGTTTCTTCGACTCGAGCTTCGGTCAAGGCGACGAGTTTGTCGGTCTCAAAAACTACGTCACCCTCCTGACCGACTCGGGGTATCACTCGAGTCTCCTGCTCTCAGTACTGTTTGCCGCCGTTGTGGTGGTCGGCGTCATCGCTGTCTCACTGTACCTTACGTTTCTTATCCATGAGGTTGACACGGGACAGGGGCTCTATCTGATTTCCGTGATCTGGCCGTACGCACTCCCACCCGCCGTCGGCGCACTCGTATTCCTGTTCATCGTGCATCCGACCCTCGGCGTGCTGACCGGCCCGATCGAAGCGCTCGGCGTCGACGTCGACTGGTTCAACAACGGCCCGCAAGCGTTCGTCGTCGTCGCGCTCGCAGCGATTTGGAAACAGATCGGATATAACGTGATCTTCATGATCGCAGCGATGAACAACGTCCCCAACACCTTGACCGAAACGGCAGAGCTCGACGGCGTCACCGGGCTGCGTCGGCTCGTCTCCGTGTACGTGCCGATCATGACGCCGACGTTATTTTTCCTCGTGATCATCAACACCATCTACGCGTTCTTCAGCACGTTCGCGTTCGTCGATCTGCTTACGAGCGGCGGCCCCTCGAACGCCACGAACATCCTGATCTTCGACCTGTATCAAGAGGGGTTCTCCTTCTTCAACTTCGGCGTTGCGTCCGCCAAGTCCGTCGTGTTGTTCCTGCTCGTTGGCGTGTTGATGTTCGTACAGTTCCGAGTGACGGACGAGTACTCCTACTACGGTGCCTAACATGGTTGAGCTACTCCAATACGCGAAACGGCGCGCCGATGCGCTCCGTGGCAATAGCGCGGCTGAAACCACGTACGACGCGAAACCGGGGACGCATCTCCAGCTGTGGCTGCTCGTCTTCGCAGTTGTGTTCCCGATTGCCGTTGCAGTGATCGTCAGCACCAAACAGACAGGTGTGGTCACGAGCCTCGGCGACCTGCTCCCGGGAAGCTACGCTGTCGAGAATTACCGCGAGGCGCTGGTCGATTATCAGTTCGGGCGCTTCATGTGGAACTCACTAGCGATGTCGCTCGTCATCGTCGTCGGGAAGCTCGTCGTGTCCGTGTTCGCAGCGATGGCGATCGTCTACTACCGCGTCCCGTACAAGGATCTCGTGTTCCTCTTTATTTTGTTTACCCTGTTGTTGCCGGTCCCAGTGAGGTTCATCCCACTGTTCCAATTGATGAACGATCTCGGCTGGAGTAACACCATCCTCGCAATCACCGTGCCGTACATCGCCAGCGCTACGACTGTGTTCATCTTGCGTCAGCACTTCCTCTCAATCCCAACCTCGATCGTCGAAACGGCGAAACTTGACGGCGTCGGTCCACTCCGGTTCATGCTGTTCGTGCTGTTGCCGATGTCGAAAGGCGTCCTCGTCGGCGTCTCGATTATCATGTTCGTCTACGCGTGGAACCAGTACCTCTGGCCGCTGATCATCATCGATTCGGAGGCGAATCAGGTCGCACAGGTCGGACTGCAACTTCTTCAAGGCGACGTACAAGGCGGACAGCTCTCATGGTCGCTCGTAATGGCCGGCTCAACGTTAACCCTGCTACCGCCGCTGCTGTTGATGATCGTGTTCCGCAAACCGCTGTTAGAGACGTTCAGTATCCAGCAAAAATAACCATGACAACCGTAACACTACAGAACCTGCACAAGGAGTTCGGCGACGTCGTCGCCGTCAACGGAATCGATCTCGAAATCAACCACGGGGAGTTCCTCGTGATCGTCGGGCCGAGCGGGTGCGGGAAGAGCACGACACTACGCTTACTCGCCGGTCTTGAATCGACAACTGACGGTCGGATAGAGATGGGTGGCCGGGATGTTACCACCGTTGAGCCAAAAGACCGGAACGTTGCGATGGTGTTCCAAAACTACGCGTTGTACCCGCATATGACCGGGCGACGAAACATCACCTTCGGAATGAAATCGAGCGGCGACTTTACCGACGAGGAAATCGACCGTCGAGTAACGGAGGCAGCCGATACCCTCGATATCGCTGATCTTCTCGACCGAAAGCCCGACGCGATGTCCGGTGGTGAACGGCAACGCGTGGCGCTCGGCCGCGCCATCGTCCGTGACCCGGATGCCTTCCTGATGGACGAACCGCTCAGTAACCTCGATGCAAAACTCCGGATCCAGATGCGTGCGGAACTAGCTCGTCTTCACTCCACGCTTGAGACAACGACAGTCTACGTCACCCACGACCAGACAGAAGCGATGACGCTTGGAGAGCGCGTCGTCGTCATGAATGATGGACAAATCATGCAGGTCGATGAGCCACAGGTCCTGTACGACTTCCCGGAGAATCGATTCGTTGCAGAGTTCATCGGTGACCCAGCAATGAACATGATCCCCGTTGATGTCAAAGACGGACGTGCTATCCACGAAACGTTTGACATTCCACTCCCGTCCGGAAACGGCCAGCCCAAGTCGAATCAGAATGGGGCAGGTGACGCACAGATCACCGACGGTCAGCGTGCGATCCTTGGTATCCGGCCGGAAGATCTCCACCTCTCGGACCCACAGACGAACGACGAGTTACCGACAATAGACGCGGAAGTGAACGTACGGGAGCCACTTGGAGACAGTCTTCTTCTGCACTGTTCAATTGGCAACACGTCTTGTAACATTCAGGCAGAGCCACGAATGCCGATCACTGCTGGCGAGACAGTATCGGTCACGTACGACCCCGCACGTCTCCATCTCTTCGATGCTGAAACGGGCGAAGCGTTCTATCACTCTGAGTTGCGACAATCCACCGACGAACAGGCACCATCCAAACTCACCACGTAACTGAAGAGTAGTAATCAAATCAGGAGCCGTGGTACCGTGACATCCGGTGCCACTATTCCCGAACATCAAAAGAATCGAGGAGCTCTTCCGCACCTACAAGCATATTGAACCCGACGATGAAGAGATAGTGATTAAGATTGGGACGCCCGCGACGCTTCCTACGATATCTTACAAGAGGGACACCAGAAATGGAGGGACCTCCAACAAGGGGAACAACAACGGAAAGGGTGGGTAAGAACAACTGAACGGCACGAGAGCAATCTTTCCTGCTTATTTTCGTTTAATATATAAACAAAAATATCGCTACTAAATGCTATTACAATAAGTTCTGGATGATTATATTTTAGGTATCATGTCTGAAATGTCAGGACAAGTGGTGACGAGTGGTGATCGTCAAGTGCGCCTCAGATGTTATCGAGATACCTTCGCCGCTGCTCCATCTTCTCACGTTGACTACGCCGGTCGTAGTGTTGGTCAAGCACTTTTGGCGTTACATTAGCGCGGTCACTAACCACATCGACCGGGACATTGTGATTGAGGTGATGGGTGATTCCGCCTCGACGTAGCGCGTGAGGGCTCACACTTGAGGGACAGTCGAAAGCAGCGGTATACGCTGTCGCCTCACAGCTCTCGACATCGCGCTCGTGAGGACATGCACCCGTCACGATACAAGGACGAGTTGCTCGGTAGCAATCTCCTCGAAGTGTCGTGCGGTGTGCGCGGCCCTTCGAAGTGGAGAGCAGCGGTCGGCGGTCGAACTCATCTGTTGTTTGGGGCCGCTTGTCGGCGATCCAGTCGTCAAGCAACTGGCACACGTCATTCGAGAGGGCGACGAGCCGTTCGCCGCTCTCGCCGTTCTTGATCGTGGTTCCTGTCTCCGGTCGGTGGACTACTGCGAGTGACTTGCTTTTCCGATCGTAGTCGTCAACATCAAGAGAGTGGACGGCGCCGATGCGCATCATCGTGTGCCACATTAAGGAGAGTGCGATGTGTGCTCGTGAGGCGTACTCGTACTTTGCGAGGTAGTCGAGGACCTCCTCAGCACGATTGGACTCAAGCATTACGTCGCGGACGTTTTGTCCGTCGCGAAGGACTGGAGACCGAACTTTTGTGTGGAGGTCGCGCTCGACGGCATCGATCGACTCAGCCCACTTCACAAACACGCGGAGTGTGTCCATCTGGGTCTTCTCCGTGGCGGGTGCGAGGTCACCGTCGCGACGCCGCCACAGGCGATACTCGTGAAGCAATCTCCCGGTGAGATCGTTCAGGTTGTCCAGCTCCTCCTCATCACACCAGCGGACGAAGTGACCGAGGCGGGAGCTGTGTGAGTACAGCGTTGCTTTAGCGACCTCCGTTTCGCGATCGGCGAGATACAGTTCTACTCCGGTTTCCGGGTCGAGTGGTTCGAGGCTCATGCTCTTGATGGCGCAAACCACGATCAGACCCCGATCTGAAACACCCGAAATCAGGCCGCACAGGACTGAAAGGACGATTCGTTACGAGCGTGAACGCGCGCCCGTCGCGCCCGTTACGTTTTCTGACGGGGCAAATTGACAGGACGGCGGCCGGGTGTATATAAGGCGAACCCCCAGTGACGGGTTTGAGTTCGTCACGCAGCGTGACGGGGGTCGTCGCCTTCGTGCGGTTCGTGAAATACACGTGACGGAGTCGAGGTAAAGTCCTTTGGGTGGTTGGCGGTTTCGTCGTGCTAGGCCAGTCTAGCTCGAGGTTTCACGATTAATCAGCCGCTCTCGTCGGGGGCCGGAATCGCGACGCTCCTTCGCCCTCTCTTTCTTTGATTTGATATTTAATACTGAAAATATATCTGTCTGGTGTCTGATAATCAACTAATGTATCGGTTCACCCCGGACGAAATCGATCACGAGCGAGCCCACCACCAAGCGGTCATTCAGGGAGCCGACGACTTGGATGTCAAGCGGATCGGAAACCTCGGCGAACTCGCGTTCGAGCAGTTCTGTCGCGAGTACCTCCCCGTCGAGATGTGGGAGTGGGAAAACGAGGAGGCGATCCGGCGGTGTAACTCCGAGAGCTTCTCCGGACACGACTTCGAGGTCTTCGGCTACACGGTTGACGTGAAATCCTCACGAGACGTCTCCGCATTTCTTCCCGAGTCGCTGGTCGAACGGGACCCCGACGACGACATCGTGGTGATGGTCTGGCACCGGGACAACGAGGATAGCCTGATGTTACTCGGCTGGGAGCGCCTCGAGACCCTGAAATCGAAGGTCAAAACGGAGAAAGAGTTCTCCGGGGACTCTCCGGAGAAACTCGACCACCTCGCGGCTCGACCGATGAACGAACTGATCGACCTCGGACCCAATACCGCTCACATGAACCAGAAGCCGGAGAATCCGTTCTCACCGGGAGATCGGGTGGTGAAATCCAGTGACTCGGAGCCGTCGGTGGGGATCGTCGTCGAGGTATTGCCGCCGGAGCAGAACACCGGAGCGTTCGGACACGAAATGGACGGGGAAGCCGTGCGGGTTGCTTTCCCGAGTTCGCTCGACGAGGGGCCCGGTGCGTGGCGCGACCACCACCCCGCGATCCTCGCGTCGTACTGTGACGACCAGGACATCAAGCTCTGGACGTACAAACACGAGAATCTCGCGTTCGCGGAGAACCCGTATGTGTCGGGGGATCAGGTAACCAAGACCAGCCATAACGATCCGAACACGGCCGTCGTGGTGGAAGACTCTGAGGAGCGTGGCGATGAAAACGTGACAGTCGCGTTCTTGGGTGATTTCGAGGAGGAGGACGTATCGCCGGGAGAGCTTGCGACGCACTGTGAGGAGAACGGGATCAAGCGCTACACGTACGGACACTCGGAACTCGAGTTCCGTATGGCGGATTAGGTAGCTATACCATCAACAGTCACGTCCGATTTCGTCACTGACTGTCGGCCCAGTAGTGGTTCTGTAGATCGTCCAGGTTATTCAGAGTGAATCGCGTACGATATCGTCGAGTTCTAGCAGCACCTGCTCGGGAACGAACTGCTCGAAGCGCACGCGACCATCGGGGAACCCGATCGTGACTCGCGGACGAAAACGTTCGCCAGATGACGGCGGTCGGACATCGCCGGAGATAGCCACGATCCCAGTCGCCTCGTCGAGTTCCGTGTCGTTCCGTTGGAGTAAGTCACTCACGACCGTGTCGGTCCGGACATCAGTGTGACTCCCACGTCCGGATTCCTCTGGTCGGATCTCGATTTCCGATGAGGAAACACGACTCCCCGTGGTCAGAAGTCGAACCGACGAGTAGCCAACCACACAGGCGTCCTCGAATCGGCCGCGAAAGCCGCCGTCGAGAAATGAGAGCCGGCTCGCGGCGTCCAGTCCAAGGAAGTCCACCACTGCTCGCAGAGTCGCGTCTGCAGTTTCGTTATCGGGTGCACGTACCGCAAGGACTGGTGTCCGTGGCTCGAACGTGGCCACTGTCGTCGTCCGGTCCTCGTCGGAGATCGTCAGCTGCGTCTGTGTCCCGGTATCGGGGACGTCGCAAACGACGTAGACGCGGTCGTGGTCTCTGACCGCCGTCTGTATCTCGGGGCCATACGCGCCCGAGGAACTGACATCTCCAGCCCGGCCAGTCGCACCGTCAGGTGACACTTGCTGAAGTCCATCGACGTGGAAGTAGTGGAGCGTCCGGGCGCCCGCAAACCGGAGCTGTGAGGCCACCCGACGGAGTTCGATCCGTGAGAGTTCGTCGAGCGTTTCGGGAAAGCTCCGGTCGTCGACGTCGACAGAGAGGTCAGCTGCCTGGAGGACGCGACGGCGGGCGGCTTGTGAGGAGAGACCGCGGACGAGATCCGTCGGCGATGCATCGTTTTGCGTCGGGTCAATTGGGAGATCCACGTATCGAGAACACTACCCCGTTGATGATACCTCCATGCGTCGCCGGGATAGCAATTTCGGAGACGAGGCAAAGATCGGAGGTGCGTGTTGACCTCTCAGGCGAGGGGTTCGATCCGTTGTGTAACTGCCCGTACGACGGACCGGAGGCGTGTAAGCACATCGTCGCCGTGTTGCTTCGGTGTATCGACGACTGTCCTCCGGACGAGGGCGATCAACTCGACGCCGCACTCGAGGCGGCCGACGCCGACGACCTCCGGGAGTTCCTCCGTGAGACGCTGGCGACTGACGCTTCCGCCCGCGAACGCTTCTTCGCCCGTTTCGGTGAGTCGTCGACGCGGTCGGTCGCCGACCTGCGCGCTGCGATCGACCGGCAGTTCGAGGAGACGAATCTCGACTACTTCGTCGTCTTCGAACCCATCGACTTCTCGGAATGGTTCGACCTCGCGAGCGAGTATCGCGATCAGGGACGGTACGCGTCGGCAGCGGCAGTGTATCGTGCCCTCGTCGAATCGCTCGACGAGAATATGGAGCGCGTTGATGGGGCGTACGACCACTTCTCGCAGGGGTTCACGCGAGCACTCGACGGGTACGTCGACTGCGTGGCGGCAGGGGATATCGACGCTGACGAGATCGCCGACGCCGTCGCGTTCCTCGAAGACCGGGCTGCATCCGGAACGTCGTTTCTCGCCGAGCACTTCGAGCGCGCAGCGACGGAGTTGGAGGAAACGCTCACTGAGCGGCGAGAATAATTCTCCACTATCTCGCGTTACCCACGGTTCAGTCGTTCATTTTCTAAGTGCGGCGACGGTGTCGTCGATCGTATAAAGGCGTACATCGTCACGCTCGACAGCGGCTTCGTGGACGCTATCCGTAAACCCGCTCCGGGAGAACAGCGCGTATTCGACGGTCCGCGTGCCGCCGCCCGACGGCTGCCAGCGGAGTTCCTCGACGTGCGTCTCCAGTGACGCCAGCGCGCCGTAGTCGAGAGGCGATTCCTGATACTTACACTCGCCGACGACGAGCGTGTCCTCGTCGGTGAGTCCGACGACGTCAATCTCGTGGTCCTGATACCACCACTGTCCGACATCGACGATCGGCGTCTCATCGTACAGCGTCCACAGGGCCTCACAACACAGTTGCTCGAAGGCGGGGGCGACGAAGTCGGCCATCTCCGGTTCGACGAGTCGTTCGTAGGCCTCGTCTCCGAACTGGTCATAGCGATCCGAGCTCCCGTACAGGAATCGGAACCAGAACCGGAAGAGCGGGTCACGAAGCCGATACTGGCTTCGTTTAGATCGTTCGGGCTTCTCAGTCACCGGCACGTGTCGTTCGATGAGCCGGAGCCGCGAGAGCCGGTCCAAATACGTCGATAGCTGGTTGTAATCGATACCGGTCACGCCGGCGATCTCGTTGCGGCCGGTCGCCCCGCCGGCGATCGCTTCGAGGATCGAGAAGTAGCGCGTCGGCTCCGTCAGTTCCATCCGGAGGACGTGCTCCGGCTCGTTGCGGAGCGAGCCGTGACGAGTCAGCACCGTTTGCTGGATGTTCTCGCCGAGCGACCGATCGGCGTCGAGTTCCTCGAGGTAGTAGGGAACGCCACCGAACACACTCAACGCCCGTACGGCCTCGTCCGCCGTCGCATCGTCCGGGAGAAACTCCGTCGCGGCGTCGAACGAGAGTTCACGGATGTCGAGCGTGAGGGAGGTTCGCCCGTATAGCGGGCTGTCTCCGAACAGCGTCGCTTCCTCCATCATGCTGATCGACGACCCGACGAGAACGAACGTCGTCTCCGACTCATCGAACTCGTGGTCGAACAACGCCTGTAAGACCGACGGAAGACTCTCGTCCTGCTCGATCAGGTACGGAAACTCGTCGAGGACGACGATCGCATGCTGGTCGGCCAGATATCTGAACAGCCGCTCCCAATCGGGACGAATGTCTTCGATACCAGGGAACGTGTCAGCCGCAGCTTCGACAAACTGTTCCAGCTGGAGCTCTCGTGTCTTCTGTCGTGCTTGGTAGAAGACCGCGTTCTCTCGTCCCTCAAGTGCCTTCTTGACGAGTCTCGTCTTTCCCAGTCGTCGCCGTCCGTATACGACGGCGAGATCCGCGTTCTCCGAGTCGAAAAGGCCGTGAAGCCGATCTAACTCCTCCGAGCGGTTCACGAAGTCTGTCATGGCGCTGAATTAGTGAGTGTCGAATAAAAATATTCTGAATAATCATATTCCGAATAATCATATTCTGGAATATATAGAGATATCATCTATTGAGGATCCAACCAAAGAAAATTAGAATAGCTCCGAGAACAAACAGATACGTTGGAAAGTCATCAGAAATAATACCTTTCGTCTCAAATCCCGAAACGGTTTATAAAAAGTTTGCCTCATTTGAGGAAATATGACAACGAATGGTTAATTCTGGATGATATCAAACTCCATATACGATGGGGAGTTGTAGGAGTTCAACAGAGTCTCTTGGTTATAAACGAGATCTTGGATTAGCGAAACAATGCCGGTACAAACTTACCCGTAAATTCGGTTGAGCAGAATAGGGTCCGCGTTAACATCGATACATTCGATTGTCTCGCCGGACGCACTGAGTTTCGCACAATTCTCGGAGACCAGAATGTCGATGGCATCGTTGATGTGTGCCCTAATCTTGGAGCCGGTACGCTGATAGCCGTAGAGACGGGCGATTTCGAGTACGAGATCCTCACGTGTCATCCGGGTACCTGCTTCGAGTATCAGATGGCCTGCCCGTGCGAGCTCTTCGAGAGGAATCTCATCAGCAGACCGACTCGCAGTCCCCGTGTTAGTTCGGAGTGTAATCGTGTCGGGGCGCTCACCGGGCCACATAAAGCCGTCGTGAAGACACACCGCATCCCGTCGATTTTGCTTGCGCGCTGTCTTGTTGAGTGACTGGCGGATATTCTTCCCGAGACGGGTGATATTCCACCGACTAATGGCGGTTCGGAATATGATATCTCGTTTTTCAGGCCCGAATTCGTCGACGACGTTCACAAGCGTCGACGCAACGCGACGCGTCGACACCTCGTCGAAGGACTTGTCACGGCGCGTCGTAACCTGTGGTTCCTGCCAGTCAGTAGTGTATTCTTGTATACCACTTCGTTCGTCTTCGGGGATGGCGTCGACAGTGATCTCCGTTACTTCCGTCGAGACGCCACCATCAGCGACGGGACTATCCGCAATAAGTTTCTCGACCTTCGATTCGATGGCTTCGATTTCGCGGCCCTTGTTCGAGGCCCAATCAGGCGACCAGATGCGGTGAATCGTCCATCCGAGATCCTCTAGCACGGCCTGGCGCGTCCGGTCTCTGTCACGGGCAGTTTTCGAGGAATGGTAGGCGGCGCCATCACACTCGATTCCGAGAACGTACTTGCCCGGTTTGTCCGGATGCCTGATTGCGAGGTCAATGCTGTATCCGGAGCTTTGGACCTGTGTCGAGACATCTAAGCCGCGATTCTCCAGTGCTGTGTAGACGGCCTCCTCGAACTCGGAGTCGAACTGGAGGAACTGTGCCTCTGAGTCCGAGCGAGTCAATGCGTCTTCGCCGTGCTTTGCGTACTCGAGATAGTGTTTGAAGTCCTCAACACCGCCCTTGTCCGTGCGCTGGAGATCGATATCGCCCGGCTGAAGCGAGGAGACCACTTGGATATGCTCTTTGGCACGCGTCACGGCTACGTTCAGTCGTCGTGCGCCGCCCGTCTGATTGAGTGGACCGAAGTTCATCGAGATTTTACCGGCCTCATCCGGCCCGTAGCCAACGCTGAAGATGAGCGCATCCCGCTCGTCTCCCTGGACGTTCTCTAGTGGTTTCACGAAGAAGCCCTCGAGGGCGTCATCCTCCGAGACGAATGCATCCAACTCGGGATCTTGGCCACGCGCTTCCTCGATAGTATCTCGAATGGCCTGCGCTTGTGCGGAACTGAACGCAACGACACCAAGGCTCTTATTGGGCCGTTCTTGCAGGTGCTCGCGCACTAATTCGAGGACGCGGTCCGCCTCTGGTTGGTTCGTACTTGACCCACCTCGATCGTAGAGGCCATCCTCGACGTAGACGAAATCAACGCCCATCGCGTCGTCGGCGTTGTTATCCGGGAACGTCCGAAGTGCGCCGTTGTAGTATTTTGCGTTGGAGAATTCGATAAGCTCGTTCGTCCTGCTGCGGTAGTGCCAGAGCAACCGCTTCTCGGGAAGAACCGTTGAGGCCTCATCCAAAATGCTCTCGAGGTCCTCGCGTACGCCTTCGGCGGTTTCGACATCCGCTTGGAAGAATGATGTCGGAGGAAGCTGTTTGCTGTCGCCCGCGATGATAACCTGCTCACCGCGGATAATACTGCTAATGGCGTCCTGGGGCATGATTTGAGACGCCTCGTCGAAGATGACCGTATCGAACTCTATCGAGCCATGTCGCACGTACTGGGCAACCGAGAGGGGGCTCATCATGAAACAGGGCTTGAGTGTCGTAATGAGCGTCGACACCTCATCGAAGAGTTCGCGTAGCGGCATGTGCTTACGGCTCTTCTGGACTTCGCGACGCAGGGTTACCTGTTCGGAGCTACTCGCATGCTTGAGTTCCGTTTGCGGGCGTCGATTCGTGACGCGATGTTGAATCTCGGCTTTTGCGTACTCGCGCTGCTGTTGGTCGAGATGCCGGAACTCCTCGAGTAAATCGTTGTACTCTGTCGCACTGAACGAGTCGAAGCCGGTGTCAGAGTACACCTCGTTGAGCCACTCCGTGTAGAAGTTTCGCTTGAAGGTGTCGATGAGCGTCTCGGCCGCGTGACCTTCCGCGAGGTACCGCTCGAGGAACCCTCCCGCTGAACTCTCCAGAATGTCGTCTCGTGTGTCTTGATATTGAATCCACGACTGTAGTTCTTCGATAGCATCGTATCGAGTGGTAAGCCAGGATTCGACCGCATCCATGACTGCCGTTTCGATATCGGCTTCGTTAATCGAAACCGCGTCGAGATCGAAGATATCCGCGAGGTCGTTTCTCGCTGTCTCCCAGTCAGCAAGAACCCCATTGAGGCGCGTCGCAAGCGCCGCTGTCTCGTCGGCATCGCGTTCGAGGACTAACTCGCCTAGGATGTCCGTATCTACAAGATCGTTGGCTGCGACGGCAGCCATCCACGTTTGGGTATCTAGTACTGTCTCCCAATCCGTTGTCGGCCCATCGTAGAGATGACCAAGTTGGGCCATCATCGCATCGTACTCCTCAAGTTCGTCTTCAAGGGTATCGATGCGCATCAACGCCTTCGTGTCCGAACGAAGTCCCTCGATACCTGGTTGGTAGCCATCAACTGCGTGAGAGAGAATGCGCTTTTTGAGCCGACGATACGAGGGACTCACGTATCGGAGTATACCATAACCACTCAACTCGCCGTGGAGTTCGGTGGCATCCGTACTAAAGATCGATTCCTCGTAATGTTCAGAGAGGTCACTTCTCTTCTCGGTGAGTTCACGGCTCTTCGTCGCGAGGGACTGAAGACGATCGTCACGCGCGTAGAAATCTCGTTCAAGATGTTCTGGCGTCAGGGACACGTCCGGCCTGTCTCCAAGTAACGTAACGAGATCATCAGCCGCACGCAGGTCCGCTATTGAGGACAGCGACGTGTCGAGAAACGATTCAGCGGCCTCCCGTGTGCGTTTCAGGTCCGTAAGCGTCGTAATAGCTTCCGAGATCGTCGCCTCAACTGAGTCGGCGGTGTCAATCTGCCAGCGTGAGATAGCGGCGTGCTGCCAAGGATGGTTCCCATCACGGTTGAACTCGTCTTCGTAGGATGCAAGCGATGCGAGTTGCTCTTCAATCGCCTGGATGTCCGATGGACTGTACCCAGTTGGCTGCCCAAACAAGGCATCGATGCGCGGGCAGTCATCGCGTTTGGAGACGATCCCGAATGCTTCATACGGTGTTATGTCTTGTCCCTCAGGTTGGTAGAACAGCTTGTCCTTATACTGATTGAGCGTTCGTCTCGTTGTTTCCAATTTGTTGACGACGCTATCCCGCTCACGCGGGTGTTGGAGTGGATCGGCATTGAGCTCGCGACCGAGGTCTTCGAGAACCTGTTTCTTGCTCGCTTTCTCTCCGTGGGCCTCCAAACAGAAACGCCCGAGATCATTATCGTCTAAGCGATCTTTGACGACGTCGAGTGCGGCCTGTTTCTCGCTGACGAACAGGACCGTCTCGTCGGCCGCCATCTTCTCCGCGATGATATTCGAAATTGTCTGACTCTTGCCTGTCCCCGGTGGACCCTGAAGGACGAAACTCACGCCGCGCTTGGCTGCTTCGATAGCCTCTTGCTGGCTCGAATCGGCGTCCAGAACCTGATACGTATCGGTAGGGGACACCTGTTCATCGAGTTCCTCCGCACTCGGTGTGGCGGCAGGCTCGGGCAACGCGTCGGGATTACCGTTAATCGCTTCGACTAATGGGTCGTCTTTGATCGCCTCCCGATTTTCTTCGAGGTCAGCGTAGAGACCGAACTTCGAGAAATCGAAGATACCCAGTATCACTTCGGGCGCGATACGCCAGCGATCAAAGCCACTGATGATATCATCAATGTACGCGAACGCCGTTTCGAGCTCGTCGAGCGAGAAGGTCTCATCCGGTGCAAGGTGAATGCCGCGTTCCGCGCTCAGTAGCTTCCGGAGCGCGGGATTGATTTGTACATCGGCATCCTCGCTTGTGATCTCGTAGTCGTGGCGGTCGGCGTTTCGGTTCGTCTCTTCTTCGAGCGTGACTTGGACGAGAAAGAGCGGCGTACGGAGCTCTGAGTCGCTATGATCGACATCGTACCATCGGAGTGTCCCGAACGCGATGAACAGCGAGTCAACGCCTCGTTCGCGGAGGAAGCGTTTCTCCCGTAGGCGAATGTTGTTGAGTGAATTCTCTGTCGTGCCGTTCGCCCGGATAGACGCCACCTCATCCGCAGCTAGCGTGTCCGGGTCTGCGGGTGAGCCACCCTCTTCGTCTTGAGCTGAACGGCGAATATAGAGGGGTTCACGGTCGAAGATCGTGCTCGCAACTGTGAGTGGGTCAGCACGATGGAAAGGAAGTGACTTCGTTTTCGTGGCCGAGAAATTAACGAGATTGCTCCGCCGCGTCAGATCTAGGAGTTGTTCCTTCCAACTGTTGATTTTCTTATCTAGAGGGTTGGACGCCGCTCCGATCTCGTCCGTTGTGGTTACGTTCTGATCGGTCGCACTCTCAATGGCGTCAGTATCGAGAGTAGTATCCCACATCGGGGCTATGATATGGCTTCCTGTGGCCGTCTCCGACTTGGATGGGGTATCGTTGGCTTCCTTCTCCGGAGTGCTGTGTTGAATAG
>NZ_NHOA01000031.1 GCF_002727125.1 Halorubrum persicum | reverse complement strand
CGATAGGCGCGGGAGCTGGAGGCAGTCCGCTCGCCGTGGTCGGACTCGTCGTCGCCGCGGAAGTCGGCGCGAAGGCGGCGACCGCGACGCTGGTCTGCGTGGGCGACGCGCCCCACGAGGGGCTCGGCTCCGCGCTGACCGGCGAGTCGTCGCCTCGGGCGATCATCCCCGTCCTCGCGCTGGCTGCGCCCNNGCCGTCCTCGCCGCGCTGGCGACGGCGGCGCTCGTCGCGCGGTGGGCTCGCCGACGGCTCGGGGGCGTCTCCGGCGACGTGCTCGGCGCCACCACCGAACTCGCGCGGGTCGCCGCGCTGCACGCGGGGGTGATCGCGTGGACGCGCTTCTGATGTGCGGCGGCCGCGGCAGCCGCCTCGGCGACGAGACGGAGAAGCCGCTCCGGGCGATCGCGGGGCGGCCGATGGTCGATCGGGTGGTCGACGCGCTCGCCGAGAGCCGGATCGCGGCGACTCACGCGGTCGTCTCCCCGCACGCGACGCGGACGCGAGCCCACCTCGCCGAGCGGGCGACCGACTCCCCGTCGCCGTCGGTCGTCGACGCCCCCGGAAACGGCTACGTCGCCGATCTGCAGTACGCGATGGACGCGGTCGACGCGGGGGGCGACCCGCTCCTGACCGTCGCCGCCGACCTTCCGCTGTTGGACGGCGCGGCGGTGAACGCGGTCATCGACGCGGCCCGCGCCGCCGACGGCGACTCGCTCACCGTCTGCGTGCCGGCGGCCCGGAAGCGCGAGCTGGGCGTCAGCGCGGACGCGACGACGGCGATCGACGGTCGCGAGGTCGTCCCCGCCGGGATCAACGTCGTCGGGACGGGTGACCGCGAGGCGAACGACGCTGACGGTGACGCGAACGACGCTGACGGCGACGGCGGCGCGGTCCACCTCACCGACGACGTCCGGATCGCCGTCAACGTCAACTACCCGTCGGACGCGCGGACCGCGGAGCGACTGCTGAAGCACGACGTGACGCAACCACCGGTCGACGGTTCGGTCGACCACCACACGGACCAATGAACCTCGACACCGCGCTCGGACTCGACTGCGAACCGCACGGCAGCAGCGACGACCCCGACCTGCTGGACTTCTCCGCGAACACCAACCCCGAGGTCCCGCCGGGCGTCGAGACCGCGTACCGCGAGGCGTTCGCGGCCGCGCGGTCGTACCCCGCGGACCCGCCGGCGGCGTACCGCGAGGCCGCGGCCGAGTACGTCGGGTGCGACCCGGAAGCGGTCGTGCCGACGCCCGGCGGGCTCGCCGCCATCCGGGCCGCGATCGCGCTCGCGGTCGACGCGGGCGACACCACCCTGCTCCCGGCGCCGAGCTTCGGCGAGTACGCCCGCGAGGTGCGCCTGGAGGGCGGCGAACCCGTCTTCGTCGCCGCCGACGCGGTCCTCGACGCCGATCCGACCGATCACGCGCTCGCGGTGGTCTGCGCCCCGAACAACCCCACCGGGACCGACTACGAGCGCGCGGAACTGGAGCGGTTCGCCGCGCGGTGCCGCGCGGCCGACACGCCCCTGCTCGTCGACGAGGCGTTCCGCGGGTTCACCGACCGCCCCTCGATCGCTGGGACCGCGGGCGTCGTCGTCGCCCGGTCGCTCACGAAGCTGTTCGGCCTGCCCGGGATCCGGGCGGGGTTCGCGGTCGCGACGGGCGAGTTCGGCGCGGCGCTCGCGAGCGCCCGCCGCCCGTGGAACGTGAGCGTCCCGGCGCTCGCGACCGGCACGCACTGCATGCGGCGAGACGCGTTCATATCTGCCACCCGCGAGCGCGTCCGCTCGGAGCGGGCGCGGATGGCGGCGGCGCTCGAGGAGCGGTACGACGTGACTCCCTCCGAGGCGCCGTTCCTGCTGCTCGACGTCGGAGCCGACGGCCGATCGGTCGAGGCGGTCGTCGAGGGGGCCCGCGACCGCGGCGTCGCGGTCCGCGACGCGACCTCCTTCCGCGGACTCGACTCGCACGTCCGGGTCGCGGTGCGCCGGCCCGCCGAGAACGACCGCCTGCTCGCGGCGCTGGGCGTGGGCGACGACCTGACCGGCGGTGGAGGATCGGGGGGCGACGATGTTTGACGCGACCGTGCGCGAGGGCGTGCTCCGCGTTCGCCGGCCCGAGACGCGCTGGCTCTCGACCGGCTGGAACGGGGGACGATCGCGCGGCGACGCCGCCTACAACGCCTCGGTCCCGGAGGGGTTCGACCGGACGGACCTCGGCGCGTACCGCGACGAGCGACTGGCGCGGGCGGGGTTCGAGACCGGGACCGTCCCGCCGGCCCTGTTCACCGGCGTCTCGCTGTCGCACGCGCGCGGTGCGCGCCTCGGACCGGTGATCGCGTACGCGACCGCCGGGCTGTCGAACCCCGCGACGCTGCCGATGGAGCCGGAGCGAGCGGCAGCCGACGCCGACGCTGGGAGCACCGAGCGCGACGCCGCGACGCCGATCGGTGAGCCGTCGCGGCGCCCCGGCACGGTCAACCTGATCGTCGGGACGACCCGTCGGCTCGCGGACGGCGCGGCGGCGAACCTCGTCGCGGTCGCGGCCGAGGCGAAGGCGGCGACGCTGCTCGCGACGGCCGGCGTGCCGGGGACGACGAGCGACGCCGTCGTCGTCGGCGACGACCCGACCGGGGAGCCGGCGGCGTTCTCGGGCAGTGCCACTCCGGTCGGGTCGGCGGCCCGCGTCTGCGTCCGGGACGCGGTCCGCGCGAGCCTGCGGTCGCGGTATCCGGACGGCGACTACCCCGGCCCGCCGGCCGACGCCGAACACGGCGTCGTCGGCGACGACCGGGCGACGGTTTTCGAACCATGACACACGACGACACCACTCGCGACGACGGCGACAGCGACGACGAATCGACGGACGGAGCGCCTACCGAGAGCGACGATCCCGCCGCCGCGCGGACTCCCGGCGGCGGTACGGCCCCCGAACCGCAGCCGATCGAGCCGAGCGCCCCCGCGGAGTTCGGGCTCGTGCAGGCCTGGTGGGGCGACGGCAAGGGGAAGACGACGGCGGCGATGGGGATGGGGTTCCGGGCCGCGGGCCACGGCTACCGCGTCCACATGCTCCAGTTCATGAAGGGCGGCGCCGACAGCGTCGAGGGCGTCAGGGGCGAGTACAACGCGATCGCCGCGATGCCGGGGTTCTCCTACGAGAACGCCGGCCACTACGGCTGGCACGGGCTCCTCGACGGCTCCGCGGACGACGAGCACGAGGCGAAGGCGAGCGCGGCGTTCGAGCGCGCCGAGACGCTCGTCGCGGGCGCCGCCAACGCGGACCTGACCGACGCGCTCCCGCTCGACGGCGACCCCGACGACGGCGTCCACATGCTCATCTTGGACGAGGTGTTGTACGCCGCCGACCGCGGGCTCGTCGACCCCGAGGAGATCGTCGCGCTCGCGGCGTCGAAGCCCGAGGGCCTCGAGCTCGTCCTCACCGGGAGCCACGCCGAGCCGGCGTATCTGGAGGGAGTCGCCGACCTGATCACCAACGTCCGGAAGGAGGCCCACCCCTTCGACGCGGGCCACCGCGCCCGGCGGGGAACGGAGTACTGAGTCGCGTGACCCCTCGGAGTCGCACGTGACCGCCCCCGACACCGACACGATACTGGTCGCCGGCACGGCGAGCCACGCCGGCAAGAGCACGCTTGCGGCCGGGCTCTGCCGCCACCTCTCTCGGAACGGGGCCGCCGTCGCCCCGTTCAAGGCCCAGAACATGAGCAACAACGCCCGGGTCGCGCTCACGCCCGAGGGCGAGTGGGGCGAGATCGGCGTCTCTCAGTACGTGCAGGCCCGGGCCGCGCGCGTCCCGCCGTCGACCGACATGAACCCCGTGCTGCTCAAGCCGCGCGGCGACGGCGAGAGCCAACTGGTGATCGACGGCGAGGCGGTCGGCGACGCCGCGGCCGGCGAGTACTACGAGTCGCACTGGGAGGGCGCCCGCGAGGCCGCCGTCGCGGCGCACCGCCGCCTCGCGGCCGACCACGACGTGATCGTCGCCGAGGGGGCGGGGAGCATCGCCGAGATCAACCTCCACGATCGGGACCTCGCGAACGTCGAGTGCGCCCGCTTCGCCGACGCCGCGGTCCTGATCGCGGTCGACATCGAGCGCGGCGGCGCCTTCGCGAGCCTCTACGGTACCCTCGAACTCCTCCCCGACGACGTGCGCGAGCGCGTCGCCGGCGCGGTCATCACCAAGTTCCGCGGCGACCCGTCCCTCTTGGCGCCCGGCATCGCGGAGATCGAGGAGCGGACGGGCGTCCCGATCCTCGGCGTCGTGCCGCACGACGACCCGGGGCTCCCGGCGGAGGACAGTCTCTCGCTGCCGGACGAGACGGCCGCCGGCGATCGGGGCGTTCTCGGCGCGGACGACGCGGTTCCCGAGGAGGCGGCGGTCCGGATCGCGGTCCCGCGGCTCCCGCGCATCTCGAACTTCACCGACCTGGAACCGCTCGCTCGCGAGCCCGGCGTTCGGGTCGCGTACGTCCCGCTCGACGGCTCCGGCGACGCTCCGCTCGACGGCGCGGACGCGGTCGTCCTCCCCGGCTCGAAGAACACGGTCGACGACCTCCTCGCGCTCCGCGACGCGGGAGTCGACGAGGCGCTCCGCGAGTTCGAGGGCCCGATCGTCGGCCTCTGCGGCGGCTACCAGATCCTCGGCGAGCGGATCACGGGCGCCGACATCGAGGGCACCGGCTCGGCGTCGACCGTCGAGGGCGTCGGCGTGCTCCCCGTCGAGACCCGCTTCTCGCCGGAGAAGCGCGTGGAGCGCGTGAGCCGAACCGTCGACGGGGTCGGTCCCCTCGCCGGCGCGTCGGGGACCGCGACCGGCTACGAGATCCACATGGGTCGGTCGTCGCCGACCGAGCCGGTCGCGCGGCCGCTCGGTCCGGAGAGCGCGGCGACCGATCGCGCGCTCGGAACCTACCTCCACGGCCTCTTCGAGAACGGGGGGGTCCGCGAGGCGTTCGTGTCGACCGTCTTCGCGGCGGCCGACGCTTCGCGGCCGACGGACCGCCCCCAGCCGACCGGCGGCGCGGACGGCGGACGGTCCCCCTACGACCGCGCCGCGGACCTCGTCGCCGACAACGTCGACCTGAGCGCGCTCGGGCTCGGCGATGTCGCCTGAGCGCGCCGGTCGGGCGGCCGCAACCGATTTGACGGTGGCGACCGACGAGCCGCGCATGGTCTCCCGCGAGAACGCCGTCATCGGTGCCTGCATCCTCCTCACCGTCGCCCTCGCCTTGGCGATCGAATCGCTCGATACGACGTACCCGGAGTGGCTCCCGATCGCGCTGTTCCTCGGCGGCGGCGTCATCGTGCCGCTGGCGATCAACGGGGCGCTGGACCGCCGAGAAACGGCGTAACGCGGACTCCACGGCGATTCCCCTCCACGAGGTCTCGAACCGACGCCGCGCAGTTTCGGGTCCGCGTCGCCCGGACCAGTATCACCCGTGAGACGCGGATGTTATGTCTTATATAACGGGACAGGGGAGGGCCCAGCATGGCTATCCCGAGAGAGTACGGTCGGGACGACTTCGGGCAGGGCGGCTTGAACGACAGACTCGACGTTGCCGAGCTCGTCGAGGAGATCGGGCTCGACGCCGACGAGATCGCGTGGCGAAAGGAGTTCGTCGGCTTCGACGAGGCCGACGAGCGGCGGCTGCGCCAGTACGAGGACGCGTTCGCGGAGAACGCCGACCAGATCGCGGCGGACTTCTACGAGAACCTCACCGCCCACGAACAGACCACCGACGTGATCGGTCGGTCCGACAAGGGGATCGACCAGCTCAAGCGGACCCAGTCGGCGTATCTCGTGACGCTCGCGCAGGGCGACTACGGCCCGGAGTACTTCGCTGACCGGGCGCGGATCGGGAAAATCCACGACCTGCTCGAGATGCCGATGAAACACTACATCGGTCAGTACGCCGTGTACTACGACCTCATCCTCCCGCTCATCGGCGATCGGCTCGTCGACTCGCTCACAGACCGGCTGGCCGACGCCGGAGCCGGCGAGGCGGTCGCCGCCGAGACCGAGGCGGCCATCGAGGAGGAGGTCGACGACGCCGTCGAAGATCTCCTCTCCGTCCTCCGGATCGTCAACCTCGACATGCAGGTCGTCACGGACACGTACATCCACTCGTACAGCGAGAAGCTCTCCGACGAGGTCGAGCGGAACGAGCGTCTGATGGCCGAGGTGGAAGCCGAGGTCAGCGAGCCGCTCAGCGACCTCCGGGAGTCGGCGGCGGACGTGGCCGACAGCGCCGCCGAAGTGGGTGACGCGTCCGAGGACCAGTCTCAGCGCGTCGCCGAGATCTCCTCGGAACTGTCGAACCTCTCGGCGACCGTCGAGGAGGTGGCGTCGACCGCCGACGAGGTCGAGCGCACGAGCAGCCGGGCGGAGGCGATGGCCGACGACGGGCGCGCGGCGGCCGACGACGCCGCGGCGGCCATGGACGACATCGGCGCCGCGGTCGAGGAGGTGGCCGACGACGTCGCGTCGCTTCAACGCCGCGTCGAGGAGATCGACGAGTTCGTCGACGCGATCAACGGGATCGCCGACCAGACGAACCTGCTCGCGCTGAACGCCTCGATCGAGGCGGCGCGGGCTGGCGAGGCCGGCGCCGGGTTCGGCGTCGTCGCCGACGAGATCAAATCGCTCGCCGAAGAGTCACAGCAGCACGCGAGCGACATCGAATCGATGGTCGAGGGGATCCGGACGGACACCGAGGACACCGCCGAGAGCCTCGCGGAGACGACCGAGCGGGTGGAGGAAGGGAGCGAGCGCGTCGGCGACGCGACGGAGAGCCTCACCTCGATCGCCGAGGCGGTGACGGAGACGGCGAGCGGGATCGACGAGGTCTCCGACGTGACGGACGAGCAGGCCGCCGCGGCCGAGGAGATCGCCGCCACGGTCGACGAGGTGGTCCGGCAGTCGAACCGGATCTCCGACGAGATGCAGGACCTAGCGGCCGAAAGCGAGCGACAGTCCGAGGCGGTCGAAACGGTCGAGCAGACCGTGCGCCGGTTGGCCGAGAGCGACCGAGACGACGCCGGGTCGGCTCGAGCGTCTCGCACCGACGGCGGGGCGGTCAAGAGGGGGTCTGCCGGCGACCGATCGGTTCCGGCGGGACTTCCTGACGGGATACCCGACTTCGTGATCGACCGGCTCTCCGACGAGGAACTGCGGGCGGTCGCCGACGGGGAAATGGACCCCGCGGATCTCGGACTGGGTCACGGCGCGAAGTAGGCGTCCGGTCCCCGAACGCCGCGGAGCTCTCGGAGCGGGCGGGCGCCACACCGGGCGCAGGCGTCGGGCTCCGCGGGGTCGTCGGGCAGCGCGAACACCGTCCCGCAGGCGTCGCAGACGACGTAGCGCAGCGCGAGCGACGGAGCGTCTGTCATGTGTCCGGTACGCGGCCGGCCCACTTGAACCGACGCCTACTTCGGGAGGTCGGCGGTCGGACGCGCGGCCGCTATCGCCCCGACCCGGCGTCGCCAGACGCGTCGATCCGGGCCTCGTACTTCGACAGCGACGCCGCGAGCGCCTCGTCGGCGTCGATCCCTGTGGCCTCCGCGAGCGCGAGCAGCGCGAACAGCGCGTCGCCGACCTCGTCGGGCGCGACCGCGGCGGCGTCGGGGTCGCTCCCGTAGTCGGTCGAGGTCGTCACCTCCTTCGCGATCTCCCCGACCTCGCTCTCCAGGTCGAGGACCCGGTACGCGAGGTCGGTCTCCAGCCCGTGCTCGGCGACGAACGCGGCCACGCGGTCTTGCTCCTCCATACGGGTGCGTCTGCGAGAGCCCAAATGAGTCTCTCGGTCCGAACCGCGGCGAGGACGGCCGGTCGCGCAACCCCTAAGACGCGAGCGGTCCCACTGATCCCATGAAGATCGCGATACTCGGCGGCACCGGCGACATCGGCGAGGGGTTGGCCCTCCGGCTGGCCGCCGACACGCCGCACCGCGTCTCGATCGGTTCGCGAGAGGCGGAGAATGCGGAGAACAAGGCCGAGGAGTACACCACGGAGCTGGAGAGCCGCGGTCTCGACGCCTCGGTCGAGGGCGCCGAGAACGCGACGGCCGCCGCCGCGGCCACGGTCGTGGTCCTCGCCGTGCCGCCGTACCACGTGGGCGACACGGTCGAGGCGATCGCGGACGAGCTGGACGACGGCGACGTCCTCGTCTCGCCGGCGACGGGGATGAAACGCGACGACGAGGGGTTCCACTACCACAAGCCCGGCGCGGGGTCGGTGACGCGGATCGCGGCGGACGCCGCGCCCGACGGCGTCGACGTCGTGGGCGCGTTCCACAACCTCGCGGCCGACCGGCTCGCGAACCTCGACGCCGACCTCGGGATCGACACGCTCGTGATCGGCGACGACGAGGACGCCAAGCGGACGGTCACGGACATCGCGGAGGGGATCGAGGGGCTCCGCGCGCTCGACGCCGGCGGCATCGCTAACGCGCCCGAGATCGAGGCGCTCACGCCGCTTCTCATCAACGTCGCACAGCACAACGACGGGCTCCACGACCTCGGTATCCAGTTCACGTAAGCGGAGGCCGGGCGCCGTTCCGTTAGGCCTTTGCGCGACCGGCCCCACCGTGCAATAGATGGAGTACCTGGAGCGCCGGGTCGCGCTGGTCGAAGACCGGCTGGAGGCCGTCATCGACGAGGTCGAACCCGACGAGCTGTCCGCTGAGGTCGGCCACGTCGTCCTCGCCGGCGGCAAGCGGGTCCGCCCCGCAGTGACGATCCTCGCCTGCGAGGCGTTCGACGGCGACCCCGACGCGGCCGTCGACTTCGCGGCCGGGATCGAGTTCGTTCACAACGCGTCGCTCGTGATCGACGATATCATCGACCGCTCCGAGGTGCGTCGCGGCACGCCGTCGGCGTGGGCCGAGTACGGCTACGGCCCGGCGATCATCGCCAGCGACGGGCTCCTCGGGGAGGCGTTCGCGCTCTTCTCCGCCGAGCCCCGAGCGATGCGGACCGTCGCCGAGGCGCTCGTCGAACTCGGCGAGGGCGAGGCCACCGAACTCGCCGACCGCCCGACCACCGAGGCCGAGTATATGCAGCTGGCTCGCCGCAAGACCGGCGCGCTGTTCCGCGCGGCCGCCGAGCTGGGCGCGATCGCCGGCGGCGCCGACCCCGACGCGGTCGACTCGTTCGGCGAGTACGCGGAGCGCGTCGGCGTCGCCTTCCAGATGCGCGACGACGTGCTCGACGCGACCGCCGACGCCGACGACCTCGGCAAGCCGACCGGGCAGGACGCGGAGATGGACCGCCCCTCGGTCCTGCAGGTCACGTCGCTGTCGCCCGAGGAGATCGACGAGCGCGCCCGCGAGCAGTCAGACCTCGCGCTGGCCGCGCTCGACGACGCGGATCCCCCGGAGACGGAGGCGATCGAGTACCTCCGGGACCTCGCGGAGTTCGTCGTCGTCCGCGAGCGATAGACGAAGCGGCTCCGGGGTTCTCACCGCCCTCGTCCAACCCTCCTCCCCGATCTCTCCTCTCACTACTCTCTCCTTTCGCTACTCTCTCCTCTCGCTCGACTACCGAAAAACACGCGAGACGCTACTGCGACGGCGTCCCGACTCCCGACGCGTCGTGCTCCGCTTCCCACTCCTCGCGGGCCGCTTCCACGTCGTCCGGCTGTTCGTTCAGCAGGCACGCGTCGGGGTGGTCTCCCGCGGGGAGCGCGGGTTCGACCGCCTCGCAGGGCGACCGGTACCGCTCCCGAAGCGTCGCGGCGGCGGTCTCGCGGTCCCCGTCGGCGAGCGCGCGGATCGCCTCACGGACCGTCTCCTCGTCGGCGTCGGGCAGCGGTTCGTCGAACGCCTCCTCGCGGAGCGAGTCGACGAACGCCGCCCGGTCTTCGCGGTTCGCGTCGCCGACCTGCTCCCACCGCAGGTCCACGTCGATGTCGCCGTTCTCGATACGGGTCCTGAAGTCGCTGATCTCGCGGAACGTCGCCTGCGGCACGTCCAGTCCCGGCGGCTGAATCAGCTCCGGGCACCGCGTTCGGAACGAACATCCCGACGGCGGGTTCCGCGGCGAGGGTACGTCGCCGCGGATCGTCTCGACGACGCGGTCCCGCTCGTCGGTGTCCGCCCGCGGCACGGACTCCAACAGCGCCTTCGTGTACGGATGTTGCGGGCTCTCGAAGATCTCCTCGGTGGGACCGATCTCGACGACCTCGCCGAGGTACATCACGGCGACGCGGTCGCTGATGTGCCGCACCACCGACAGGTCGTGCGCGATGAACAGGTACGTCAGGTCGCGCTCCGCCTGCATGTCGGCGAGCAGGTTCAACACCTGCGCCTGGACGCTCACGTCGAGCGCCGACACCGGCTCGTCGAGGACGATGAACTCCGGATCGATGGCGAGCGCGCGGGCGAACCCGATGCGCTGGCGCTGTCCGCCGGAGAACTCGTGGGGGTACCGATCGATCTGATCGGCGGAGAGGCCGACCTCCTCCAGGAGGGTCTCGGCGCGCTCGCGCCGCTCGGCGACCGTCCCCACGTCGTGAATCGCGAGCGGCTCCGTGATGATTTCGCCGGCGGTCATCCGGGGGTCCAGACTGGAGAACGGATCTTGGAACATCACCTGCGCCCGCCGCCTGAACGCGTCGAGGTCGTCGCCCGAGAGATCGTACACCGGGTCGCCGTCGAACGTCACGGAACCCCCCGTGGGCTCGCGGAGCCGCATCAGCGTCTCCGCGAGCGTCGACTTCCCGCAGCCGGACTCGCCGACGACGCCGAGCGTCTCGCCCTCGCGGACCTCGAAGGAGACGCCGTCGACCGCCCGCACGGCCTCCGGCTCCGCGCCGGTCAGCCGGTCCAGCAGCGTGTCGTTCTCGTAGTAGTACTTCTCGAGGCCGTCGACGCGGACCAGCGGGTCAGTCATCGCTCACCTCCCCGTCTGGCGCGCTCGACCCGTCCGAGGCGGCACCTGCGCCGCCGTCGGTCGGCCCCGAGAGCCTCGCGTCGGAAACCGCGTCGGCCTCGCTGTACTCGCGCTCGGCGAGCACGCAGCGGGCGCGGTGGTTGCCGCTCACCTCGTACTCCGGCGGTCGCGTGAGACAGTCGGTCATGGCTTTCGGACAGCGGTCGGCGAAGTAGCAGCGGTCCGGCATGTTCGCGTCGACGAGGTCCGGCACGTTGCCGGCGATGGGTTCGAGCCGCTCGCCGGGGCGGTCGATGTCCGGGACCGAGCCCAGCAACCCCTTCGTGTACGGGTGGACCGGGTCGTCGAACACGTCGTCGAGGGTGCCGCGCTCGACCACCTCGCCGGCGTACATGACGCTCACCCGGTCGGCGACCCGGGCGATGACGCCCAAGTTGTGGGTGATGAGCACGACGCTCATCTCCATAGTCTCCTGGAGGTCGGCGAGCAGGTCCAGGATCTGCGCCTGGATCGTCACGTCCAGCGCGGTCGTCGGCTCGTCGGCCACGAGCAGATCCGGATCGCCGGCGAGCGCCTGCGCGATCATCGCGCGCTGTAACATCCCCCCGGAGAACTGGTGGGGGTACTCCTCGGCGCGCTCGGCCGGGTCCGGGATGCCGACGCGCTCGAGCAGCTCCACCGCGCGGTCCCAGCTCTCCTCGGAGGTGTACGAGCGGTCGGGGAGGACGCCGTCGAGGAGCATCCGACCCAGCCCGTACCCCTGCGTCCGCGACCGGGTCGAGCGCGGGTTCGCGCTCGCGCGGCGCTGCACCTCGGCCGCCTCGGCGATCTGCTCGCCGACGGTGATCGAGGGGTTGAAGCTGCTCATCGGGTCCTGGAAGATCATGCTGAACGCGGAGCCACGGAGCGACCGACGCTCCGCTTCGGAGAGCCGGCGGAGATCGACGAAGTCGCCGTCGACCGCCTCCGGCCGGTCGCTCTCGACCCGCTCCGCGAGGTCGGCGTTGTTGTACCAGATCTCCCCGCTCGTTATCTCTCCCGGCGACTCGACCAGATCGATGAGCGAGAGCCCGGTGACGGACTTCCCGCTGCCGGACTCGCCGACGACGCCGAGGACGGAGCCGGCCTCGACGGTAAAGGAGACGCCCTCGACCGCGTTGATCTGTCCCTCCTCGGTGAAGAAGCGCGTCGAGAGGTCGCGGACGCGCAGCAGGTCGGTCACGACGCACCCCCCTGTCCCTCGATCCCCGGATCGAGGGCGTCGCGCAGCCAGTCACCGATCAGGTTGATGCCGACGACGGCGGCGACGATGGCCAACCCGGGGACGGTCGCGATCCACCACGACGACGAGAGGTACTGCCGCCCCTGCGCGATGTCGAAGCCCCACGAGAGCTGTGCCCCGGAGAAGCCGAGGAACGACAGCGAGGACTCGAGCAGGATGATCGCGGCGATCTGGATCGTCGCGAGCACGAGGATCGGCGTCAGGCTGTTCGGGAGCACGTGTTTGAGTATGACGTGGAGGTCGCTTCCGCCCATCGATCGCGCCGCCTTCACGTACTCCTGGTCGCGCACGGAGAGCGCCTCCCCCCGCGCGACGCGGGCGAACCACACCCAGTTCACGAGCGCGACGACGGCGATCACGGTCCCCGGTAACACGATGCTCTCGGGCATCGTCTGGGAGGCGATTCCGGACGCGACCAGCGGGTCGGGGAGACGGAGCGAGGCCTGTCCCCACAGCCCGATGAGCGCGATCGCCAACACGAGCGACGGGAACGCCAACATCACGTCGGCGAAGCGCATCAGCGCGTCGTCGATCCGGCCGCCGTAGTAGCCGGCCGTGATCCCGACGGTGACGCCGAGCACGACGGCGATCGCGGTCCCGAACAGGCCGACCAGCAGCGACGTGCGCGCGCCGAACATCGTCCGCGAGAGCACGTCCCGGCCGAGCGAATCGGTCCCGAGCGGGTGCTCGGCCGTGGTGTTGACGACGACTTGCTTCTCGACGATCTTCACCTCGCCGTCGACCATCTCCGAGGTCGTCTGGTTCTCCGTCGCCGTGAAGCCGAGCGGCGGGATGTTCGTGTTGTCGAGGTCCTGCTCCGTCGGGTCGTGGGGCGCCAGGAGCGGAGCGAACAGCGCGATAAACAGGATGACCGCGAGGATCGCGATCCCGAGCTTCGCGAGGAGGCTCCGGGAGAGCTCGCTCCGGAGGTTCCGGAGCGTCCGGGGCGAGATCATCGGACGCTCACCTCGGGAGCGATCGTCGGGGGCTCACGTCGGGGGGACTCCCCGCGTGCGACCTCGATCGGCCGGCACCCGACGCCGATCGGACGACACTCGACACCACGTGAGCGAGCGGAGCAGTTTCGGTTCATCATCAGTGGACCACCCGCGGATTGAGGTACGCGTACAGCGCGTCGACGAAGATGTTGATCAGCACGAACCCGGTCCCGATCACGATCAGCGACCCCTGGATCAGCGGCCAGTCGCGCACGTTGATCGAGTCGATGACGAGCGTGCCGAGCCCGGGCCACGAGAACACGGCCTCCGTGATCACGGCGCCGCCGATCAGGGTCCCCAACTGGAGTCCCAACACGGTGACGATCGGGATGAGGGTGTTCTGGAGCGCGTGCTTGTACTGGATCAGCGACTCCGGAAGCCCCTTCGCCCGCGCCGCGCGCACGTACGGCTGTCCGAGCTCCTCGATCATCCCGCTCCGCGTGAGCCGGGTGACGAGCGCGGTGAAGTACGTCCCGAGCGTCACGGCCGGGAGCGCGATGTGCCACAGCCACGTCCGCAGCCCGGCGAGGAACGCGCCGACGTTCATCGGGGCGGCGATCCCGTTGTCGACCGTGACGAGGAACGTGACCGTCTCGAAGAGGCCGATCGGCCGCCGGCTCGTCGGGAACAGGTCGAACTGCACCGACAACACCAGGATGAGCATGATCCCGAGCCAGAAGTTCGGCGTCGAGATCCCGACCAGCGAGAACAGGGTCGCCCCGTAGTCGGCGGGCTCGCGCCGCCGCGTCGCGCTGATGACGCCCAGCGGGATCGCGATCACGATCGCGACGACGGTCGCCGCGACCGCCAGCTCGACCGTCGCCGGCACGCGGGCGAGCACGATCGTGCTCGCCTCCGTCCCGCGGAGGTACGAGTAGCCCATATCTCCCTGCAGCAGCCCGACGATGTAGTCGGCGTACTGGACGTACAGCGGCTGATCGAGACCTAACTCCGCGGCTATCTGGGCGCGAAGCTCTTGGCCCGCGTCCAGCGGCGCGACGAACGTCACCGGGTTGCCCGGGGTGATGAACCGCAGCAGGAACACCGCGGTCACGACCCCCCACACGACCAGCACGCCTTGGATCCCGCGTTTCAGGAGGAACCGTCCCAGCGCCATCGGGCCTTAGTTTCCGCCCGGGAGGTTTTGGGAGTCGGCCATCAGCTCGTCGACCTCCTCGTCTTCCCGGTAGCTGGAGAGCGCTCCGTCGGAGGTGAGCAGCGGGATGATCGTCTGGCTGGCGTCGAAGGTGGTGTTCCCCCAGCCGAGGAGGTAGAAGTGCGGCATATCCTCGATGTTACCGCTCGTCACCTCGCCCGCGAGCGAGGCGAAGTCGCGCTGCTCGACCTCACAGGAGACGTTGGAGAGCTCGTTGATCTGGCTGGCGACGGCCTGCGCGATCTCCACGTCGCGGAGGTACCGGCCCACGGGCGTCTCGAGCGTGATCTCGGCGCCGGCGTGGCCGGAGTCCTCGACGAGCTGTTCGGCCTGCTCGACGTCCTGCGGGTACGGCTCGACGTCTTGGTTGTCGCCGACGAACCCCTCGAGGGTGGGTTGGCCGGTCGGGTCGGCGAACCCCTGCAGGATGCTCTCGATGATGCTGTTGAGATCGATGGCGTAGTTCATCGCCTGCCGGAACTCCGGGCTGGAGAAGGGCTCCACGTCGTACCGCATCGCGTTGAAGATGACGCGGGTGCTCGGCACCGCCGTGACCTCCGTGGTGTCCTCGTCGCGGACGCGGCTCACCTCTTGGGGCGGCACGTTGACGATGAGGTCCGTCTCGCCGGCGAGCAGCTGCGAGACGCGCGTGCTCGACTCGCTGGCCGCGCGGATCGTCAGCTCCTCGATCTCCGGCGCGTCGCCCCAGTAGTCCTCGTAGGGCTCGTAGACGATCTCCACGTCCTGTTCGTACTCGACGACCTGGAACGGGCCCGTCCCGTTCATGTCGGAGTTGATCTCCGAGGAGTCGCGCGACTCGATCCAGTCCTGCTGGACGACCTTACAGTACGAGGCGAACAGCGAGAACACGATCGGGTTGACCCCGTCTGAGGTCACCTCGACGCCGCCGTCGACGACCTCGGCGCCCGTGACGCCGGCGAGCTGGTCGCTCTGCGGGCTCTCGATCCCGACCTCGGAGTCGACGACCCGGTTGACGCTGTAGGCGATGTCCGACGGCTGGAGCTCGTCGCCGTTGTGGAAGGTGACGCCGTCGCGGATCTCGAACCGGACCCGGCCCTCTTCGAGCCGCTCGTAGTCGGTCGCGAGCCCCTCGATGATGTCGCCGTCGGCGTTGCGGCCGAGCACACCGTCGTGAGCCTGCACGACGATGTTGTCGGTCGGCGTCTCGCGGTGGTCGTGGGGGTCGAGCCCCGAGTCCATCGACGACTGGGTGATCGTGACCGACGGCTCGCCCTCGGTCACCGAGATGGCCTGCGCCTCGATCCGCTCGTCGCGGCGGGCGGTCCAGTCGAGCCGGCTCGCGATGCCGTACACGCTGTACTGGCGGTTGAGGAAGACCCACGGCGCGCGCTGGTTGAGCCGGAGGTTCGCGCGCTGGAGGTGCTCCTCGCGGGTCTCCGGCTCCGGGAGCTGTTCCCCGTCCTCGCCGTCGGAACCGTCGCCCCCGTCAGAACCGTCGCCGCCGTCGCCGCCGTCGCTCCCGTCGCCCCCGTCAGAACCGTCGCCGCCGTCGCCCGAACAGCCGGCGAGTCCGACGGCGGCCGCAGTGCCTCCGACGTACGTGAGATACGTCCGACGGTTCACGTCCGAGTCGTCGCGTGACATAGGCAGTTCAATACTATCGGGGGATATAAGATCTGTGGTCACGTAGCACGGTTATCGCCGGTGTCAGCGCCGCGCATTCGGTCGATTCGCGTGCCGATCGACCCGCGCGCCGAGGCGGGAAGGTTTAATTTCCAGCGGCGTCGCTCCCTCCCTATGAGCAGAGCCGACCTCGGCGAGCGGTGGCAGCGCGTGTTCGACGACACCGAGGCGACCGCGGCGGAGTACCGCGACCGCGGGTGGGAGGCGCTCGCGCTCCACCCCGGCGACGTGAACCCGATCGCCGACGAGGCGCGGCTCCACGTGTTGTTGCCGGGATCGGAGTTCGACGAGGTCAACGAGCTGCTCTCCGAGGCGGCGATCGGATCGGTCCGCGTGTACGCGGCGGCGGGCGAGACGGTCAGCTACCGGCTGGTTGTCGCGGAGGACGCGACGGCGGAGATCGCCGTTTGCCTCCCGACGTACGTCCTCGACTCGGACGAGGACGCGCTCGAAGCGGCCGCGGCCGACGCGGGGCAGCTGACGCTCCGACTCCGCCCGCTCGACGACCGCGACCGGGTCGAGTTCGCCGTCGACGACCCTGCCCTCTTCTTCCGCGACCCGGCGGAGTAGCGCCGTCCGTCGCGGAGCGAGCCGGTCGCACCGAGACCCACGTTCGTGGCGATCCCTCCGTCCGTGGACTTCGACGTATTCATACTTGTGCGATCACGATCATCTACATGAACCGAGCTGAGAAGGCGGCCCTCCAGCTGCAGGCGGTCGCCGTGTTGCGGATGCTGAAGGAGACGCGAACCTACGAGGAGCTGTCCGAGGTCACCGGGCTGCCCGCGGGCGACCTGAACAGGTACGTCAACGGTCACGTCCTCCCCGGCACGGACCGCGCGAGCGAGGTCGTCGAGGCGGTCGGCCGCGAGGCGCTCGCCGACGAGCTCCTCGCCCGCGTCGAGTTCGACGACGAGGGGTACGTCGACAACTCCGGCGTCGTCTTCGACCAGTCGTTCCTCGACCTGGTGGCGCCGGTCGCCGCGGAGACGTTCGAGTTCGAGTCGCCGGACGTGGTGCTCACCGCGGCCACGGACGGGATCACGCTCGGGGCGGCGATGGCCTCCTTCTTCGACGCCCGGCTCGCGTACGCCAAGAAGTCGAAGGAGACCGCCGTCGAGGAGTTCATCGAGTCGCGCCAGCGGCTGGCCTCGGGCATCGAACTCACCTACTACCTCCCCGCGAGCGCGATCGACGCCGGCGACACGGTGCTGGTCGTCGACGACCTGATCCGCTCGGGCGAGACTCAAGAACTCCTCCTCGACATCGCGCTCCAAGGCGACGCCGACGTCACCGGCGTGTTCGCGCTCATCGCGGTCGGCGACGAGGGGATGGACCGCGCGCGAGCGATCACCGACGCGCCGGTCGGCGCGCTGACGACGTTCGAGTAGCCACGTTCGCGCATACTATTCGGAGATAGACAGGAAATCACCCCATTTCGATCCGTATTCATGTATTACTGAGCGCGGCGTTCAGCAAGCCTTATCACCCGATCCGGGGGAATCTCCACCCGTTCAATGGGGCTTTCAGACACGCTGGCCGCGCGGTTCGACGTGGAGGCGCACGGGTCAGACGTCCGCACCGAACTGGTCGCCGGACTCACGACGTTCCTCGCGATGTCGTATATCATCGCCGTGAACCCGTTCATCTTGGCCGACGCGATCCAGATACCCGGGTACGACTTCTTCGAGGTGGTCCAGATGATCGCCATCGCGACCGTCCTCTCGGCGGCGGTGGCGACGGCGGTGATGGCACTGTACGCGAACCGGCCGTTCGGGCTCGCGCCCGGGCTCGGCCTCAACGCCTTCTTCGCGTACACGGTTGTGGATGGGCTCGGCGTCCCGTGGCAGACCGCGCTGGCCGCCGTCTTCGTCGAGGGAGTCCTGTTCATACTCCTGACCCTGGTTGGCGCGCGCGAGTACGTCATCCGGCTGTTCCCGGAGCCGGTGAAGCGCTCGGTCGGCGCGGGCATCGGGCTGTTCCTGCTTTTCATCGGGCTTCAGGAGCTCCAGATCGTCGTGCCGGACGACACGACGCTGGTCACGCTCGGCGGCGTCTTCGCGAACCCGTGGGCGATCCTCGGGATCATGGGGCTGGTGTTGACGTTCGTGCTGTGGGCGCGCGACATCACGGGCGCCATCGTCATCGGCATCGCGACGACCGCGATCGCCGGCTGGGCGCTCACCCTCGGCGGCGTCTTCGCCCGCGGGACGGTCACGCCGGAGACGCTGCCGTCGGCGCAGTACGACATCACGCCGCTCGCGGGCGCGTTCGTCGACGGGCTGGCCGACATCGACCCGCTCACGTTCGTGCTGGTCGTGTTCACGTTCTTCTTCGTCGACTTCTTCGATACCGCGGGGACGCTCATCGGCATCTCACAGTTCGGCGACTTCCTCGATGAGGACGGCGACCTGCCCGACATGGACAGGCCGCTGATGGCCGACGCGGTCGGGACCACCTTCGGCGCGATGGTCGGCACCTCGACGGTGACGACGTTCATCGAGTCGTCCGCGGGCGTCGAGGAGGGCGGTCGCACCGGGCTCACCGCGCTGGTCGTCGCCGCGCTCTTCCTCGCGTCGCTCGCCGTGATCCCCGTCGTCGCCGCGATCCCCGAGTACGCCTCCTTCATCGCGCTGATCGTCGTCGGGATCATGATGCTTCGGGGGCTCGTCGAGGTCGACTGGGACGACCCCGCGTGGGCGGTCTCCGCGGGTCTCACGGTCACCGTGATGCCGTTCGCCTACTCGATCGCCGACGGACTCGCTGCCGGCATCGTCGCCTACCCGCTGATCAAGGTCGCGGTCGGCGAGTACGACGAGGTCGCGCTCGGCCAGTACGTCATCGCGGCGCTGCTCGTGGTCTACTACGTGCTGCAGACGCGCGGCATCATCCTCTGAGACCGGGCGTCGTCCGTCCGATCCGGGTCCGGCGTTTGCGTCCGGTCGCCCCGAATCACTCGTATCCGATCGCCCGCTTCCAATCGTCTGCTTCCAACCGCCCGCTTTCCCGTCTCTCTCACCGCCCGTGCGCGCGGCGTGCACCGCCCACCGTACTTCTTTACGGGTCTGTACCGTATGGGGAACCGATGACGGATCTGACGCTCTACGAACTGGAAGGCTGCCCGTACTGCACGAAAGTGAAGACCAAACTCTCCGAACTCGGGCTGGAGTACGAGTCGGTGTTGGTGCCGCGCTCGCACGGCGAGCGCACCGAGGTGGAGGAGATCAGCGGACAGACCGGCGTTCCCGTCCTCGTCGACGAGGCCAACGGGATCGAGGGGATGTCCGAGAGCGACGACATCGTCGAGTACCTCGACGAGACGTACGGCGACGCGAGCTAGTCGCGGGTCGCCCGGAACCGATTCCGACCGCGCACCGTCGGTCCCGCCGCCCGATCGCGAGGCTATTTATCCGCCGCCCGCCACGTGTCCGGCGTGCGACTCGTCCATCGACGCGCTTCCTCTGACCACGGCGATTCGCCGGACGGCGACGACGCGTCGTCGCTCCTCGCGAGCGACGTCGACGTGGCGCGCTCGACGCTCGAACAGGGCCGCGGGCTGATGTTCCGGCGGTCGATCCCGGACGACTACGCGCTCGTGTTCCCCTTCGACGCTCCGGACACGCAGTGGCTCCACATGCTGTTCGTCCCCTTCGCGATCGACGCGCTGTGGCTCGTCGACGGCGAGGTCCAGACGACGAAGCGGCTCGCCCCGTTCGTCGGGCTGGGTCGCGGGCGCGCAGACACGGTGATCGAGCTTCCGGCCGGCGCGGCCGACGCGGTCGCGGTCGGCGACGAGGTCCGACTCGTCGAGTGACGCCGCCCGGCGGACCGACCGCTCTCCGCCTCACCCGCCGTTCGGCGTCTGTAGCTCCATCTCGACTCGCGTCCCGCCGGTCTTGCTCTCGCTGATGTCGAAGCCGCCGCCTCCGGTGCCGACGATCCAGTTGACGTACCAGAGGCCGAGCCCGCTGGCGTGCTCCAACGGCGTCTCCTCGCCGGTGAGCACCGCGCGCTCGGCGGCCGGCATCCCCGGCCCGTCGTCGGTGACGACGAGCGACGCCCACGACTCGCTCGGAAGCTTGGCGGCCGTGATCTCCACCTGCGGGCGCTCGGCGTCGTTGTGGCGGATCGCGTTGTCGACGAGCTCTTCGATCGCCTCGGCGAGGTAGCCGATCGCCGACACCGTGATCCCATCCGGCACGTCGACCTCGATGTCCGCGCTCCTGCGGAGGTCGGGCGAGAGCGAGAGCAGCGCCTCGTCGACCGCGTCGGCGAGGTCGATCGGACCGGGCGCGGGGCGGTCGGCGAGGAGCCGCTCGACGCTCCGAGAGGTCTCGCCGACGCGGAGGAGGCGCTCGGCCGTGTCGACGACGCGTTGGAGCTCCGTCGCTCGCGTCGGGTCGTCGGTGCTCTCGAGGGCCCGCTCGGTGAACCCGATCACCACGTTGAGATCGTTCCGGAAGTTGTGTCGGAGCACCCGCGTCAGGGCGGCGAGCCGCTCCTCGCGGATCGACGCCTCCGTGCGGTCCTCGCCGACGCCGACCGCGCCGACGACCTCGCCGCCGTCGACGATCGGCCCCAGCGCGAGCCGGTAGGGAACGCGCTCTCCGGCCCGCGTCAGCAGCGTCGCCTCGCAGTCGGCCGGCTCGTTCTCGCGGTACACGCGCCGGAGCGCCTCGGCGACGGCACCGCGGGTCTCGTCGTCGAACAGCGCCGTCAGGTCGGTCCCCGACAGCTCCTCGCCGCCGCGGTCGGCGTCGTCGGCGAGCCGGGCGTTCCATCGCGAGAGCGTTCCGTCCGCGGAACACTGGAACAGCGCGGTCGGCACGGTCGAGGCGATGGCGTCGACGATCCGCAGCTGCGACCGGAGATCGGCCTCTGCGACCACGCGGTCGGTCACGTCGGTCAGCCCGACGATCAGCCACCGCTCGTCGGCGATCGTCGTCGTGTGAAGCGACAGCGAGAGCCGTCGGCGTCCCCGCTCTCCGCCGATTTCCCACTCGAACTCGGTGACGCCCTCCCGGTCGACCGCGTCGGCGACCGCCGCGGACACCGGCTCGCCGTCGGTCGTTTCGTCTGCTTCGCCCAGGTCCGAGAGCCCCATCAGCGTCAGGGTCCCGCGGTCCTGTCCGAGCAGCGCGGTCGCCGGCGTGTTCGTCGCCCTGATGGCGTGCGTTTCGGGATCGCAGGCTACGGTCGGGGTCGGAACTGCCTCGACGAACGACCGCACGACACGGGGTGTCGACTCGCCGTCACGACCCATTCATGACACGTCTGACGGGCCCTGAGCGTATAAACTGTGAGGGATGCCGCCGCCGCCGGCCACCGATCAGTCCGCCTTCGCCTGCCAGTCGCGGACCGTGTCCGCGCCGACTCCGTCGACGTCGGCGGCCAGATCGTCCGGATCGATCGACTTGAGATCGTCGACGCCGTCGACGCCGGCGTCTTTCAGCTTCTCGGCGGTCTTCTCGCCGATCCCCTCGACGGTCTGCAGCTCCGTCCCCTCCTGCCGGGCGGTGAACTCCCGGTAGTTGCAGATGGGGCAGCCGAGTTCCCACGGCTCGTCGCCGGAGTGGACGCGGAGGTGCGGGAGGTCGTGCTCCTCGCAGGTCTCGTCGGTGACCTCGATCTCGCCGCGCCGGGGAAGCGGGAGCGAGTAGTCGCAGTCGGGGTAGCGCGTGCAGCCGACGAGCCGGGAGCCGGAGCGAAGCCGTTTGATCGCCAGTTGGCCCCCGTGTTCCTCGCCGCAGTCGGGGCACGTCCCGATCACCTCGTCCTCCTGCTCGTCGGCCTCGTCGGCCTTGCACTGTGGGCAGCCGTGGACGAACGTCTTCCGGCCCGCGAGCATCTTCACGTGGCGGAGGTCGTGCTCCTCGCAGGTCTCGTCGAGGATGAGGGGCTTCCCCGTGGACGGGAGCGGCAGGGTGTACTCGCAGTCCGGGTAGCCGTCGCAGCCGACGAAGTACGACCCCTGCCGGGACTTCCGGACGAGGAGGTCGGCGCCGCACTCGGGACAGGGACCGAGCGTCTTGTCCGCCTTCAGCGACTTCTGGAGGTGGTCGCCGACCGCCTCGCGCGACTCGGTGAGGTCATCGAACACGCGCTCGAGGAGGGCCCGCGACTCCTCGGTCACCTCGTCGTACTCCTTCTCCCCCGCGGCGATCGCCTGCATGTCGCGTTCGAGCTGCGCCGTCATCTCCTCGCTCACGATGTGCTCGGCGAACTCCTCGGCCGCCTCGACGACCGCCTCGGCGAGTCGGGTGGGCCGCGGCGGGTCGCTCTCGATGTAGTTGCGGTCGTACAGCTTTTCGAGCGTGCGGTGGCGGGTCGCCTTCGTGCCGACGCCGCGCTTCTCCATCTCCTCGATCAGCCGGGACTGCCCGTACCGACGGGGCGGCTGGGTCTCCTTCGCGTCCGTCCGCCGGTCGGTGAGCGCGAGCGTCTCGCCGACCTCGACGTCGGGGACGATGCGCTCGTCGCTGGAGCGGTACGGGTACACGTCGTGGTAGCCGGCCTGCAAGAGGCGCTTCCCGTTCGCCTTCAGTCGGAGCCCGCCGTCGGCGGCGAGGTCGCCGGGACCGGACGCCTCGTCCGGGTCGCGGAGGGCGGCGAGACCGTCCGCGCCCTCCGCGATCGCGGTCGCCTCGCCGTTCGCGAGCGCCACGACCCGGAGCCGCTCCCACGTCGCGGGCTCGGCGCAGGTCGCCAAGAAGCGGCGGACGATCAGCTCGTACACCTCCCACTCGTCCTCCGAGAGGTCCGACGCCGAGGGTAGCTCCCCGGTGGGGTGGATCGGCGGGTGGTCGGTCGTCTCCTCGTCGCCCTCGGTGGGTTCGATCTCGCGGTCGGCGTCCAGCAGGCTCTTCGCGTCCGCCCCGAACGTCGAGGCCGCCGACAGCTCCTCGATCAGTTCGCGCGGGTCCAGATCGTCGGGGTACACCGTGTTGTCCGTCCGCGGGTAGGTGACGTAGCCGGCGGTGTACAGATCCTCAGCGAGCGACATCGCGCGCTGTGCGGAGTAGCCGAGCGACCCCGCGGCGCGGATGAACGCCGTGGTGTTGAAGGGGGTCGGCGGGTCGTCGGTGCGGGTGCGGCGGCGCACGTCGTCGACGACCGCCTCGCCGGCCGCGTCGAGCGCCTCGGTGAGCACCTCGGCGACGTCGCCGTCCCAGACGCGCTCGGCCTCGTTGCCCTCGTCGTTTAAGTAGAAGTAGCGCGCCTCGAAGGGGTCGCCGCCGGACTTGGTCAGGTTCCCGTACAGCTCCCAGTAGGACTCGGGGTCGAACGCCTGGATCTCGCGCTCGCGGTCGACGATCAGCTTGAGCGTCGGTCCCTGGACCCGGCCCACCGAGATGAAGTCGTCGCCGAGCTGCCGGGCCGACAGCGAGAGGAAGCGGGTCAGCGCCGCCCCCCACGTCAGATCGATCACCTGTCGGGCCTCGCCGGCGGCGGCCAGATCGAAGTCGAGCTCGTCGGGGTTTGCGAACGCCTCCCGCACCTCGTTTTCGGTGATCGAGGAGAACCGGACTCGGTCGATCGGGGCGTCCTCGTTCACCTCGCGCACCAGCTCGTACGCCTCCTTGCCGATCAGCTCGCCCTCGCGGTCGTAGTCGGTCGCGATGACGACTCGGGAGGCGTTGCGCGCGAGCTTCCGGAGCGCGGCGACGATCCCCTCCTGGGTCGGCTCCTTGGTGACCGGCGCGTCGATCAGCTCGACCGGCTCCACGTCGCGCCAGTCGTTGTACTCCGCGGGGAAGTCGACGCCGACGACGTGGCCCGAGAGGCCGATACACCGCTTGCCGCCCCACTTGTACACGTTCACGTCGTTCTCCCGCTCCGCCGTCGCGGACTCGCCGCTCAGGATGTCGGCGATGCGACGCGCCGCGTTGTCCTTCTCCGTGATGATCAGTTCGGGGCCGCGACTCATTGCCCCGGAGTAGGCCGCTCCCCCGTCTAAAGCTTTCGCGACAGGGTTTATGATCGCCCGCATGCGCGGCTGTACGCGTGACTACCCGAAGTCAACGCGGTGAACGTCGGGGCCCTATTCCTCCCCGATGCCGGGGGTGTTACTCCTCGCCGTCCCCTTCGGGCTCGGCCGGCACGCCGCCGAGGTTCCCCTCGTCGTCGAACAGCTTGGCGCGCAAAAACCGGGTTCGGTAGCGGTTCGCGCCTTCCTTCGTGTCGGCCTCGCGGATCTCGTCGATCCGACCGTCCGCGACCGCGTCGATGATGTCCTCCACCTGCTCCTTCTCGCTCGGCGTCAGTTCGAACTCGTAGGTCCGGGGCTGCTCGCTTTCGAGCCGCGTCCACTTGCGCGCGGCCGAGACGACGACCGAGCAGGGCTCCCGGCAGGGGAAGACGCCGTCCCCGCCGTCGACGTCGAGATCGGTCTCGTCGTCGTACTGCCACTCGCGTCGCTTCAGACACTGCGAGTCGTCACAGCACGCCTCCGCCACCCAGTCGACGTGTTCGTGCCCCTCGCCGCGGTCCCACGTCTTCACCACGCCGTAGATGCCGGACTGGCGCGCCATCGTCTCGCGCCAGTGGTTCACGTCGAGCTCGCCCTCGCGCTCCCGGTGCCAGTTCGCAACGGTCGCGGGGTAGATCGTCTCGACCGCCTCGTACGCGTCCCGCGGGCCGAGGTCGGGGAAGGCCCAGCCGCCGGCGAGCGACGGCGCGGTCTTGAGGGGGCGGTAGCGCCCCTTCTCGTCGAGCGTCACGAGATCGCGGGCGTCGAGGGGGTCGTCGTACGCGTCGAGCTCGTCGATCGGGACGCCGTCGTCGTCGGCGTGGCGCACGTCGTACCGCCGCTCGCCGCGGTCGGTGACGGTGGCCGTGATCGTCAGTTCGCCCCACGCGCGCTCGATCCCCTCCGCGAGCGCGGCGTATCGGGCCGCCACCGTCGCGCCGTCGGCGTCTTCCAGCCAGCGCAGGAAGGCGCGCCGCGGGCCGAACTCGCCGACCACGCGCTCGAAGACGTACCAGTCGGTGACGGCGGGCGCGTGCTCGGCCAGCGCCTCGTGGAGCTCTCGCTCGCTCAGCCCGGTCCGGCGGTCGCCGTCGACGAGGACGTACCCGCCGGCGGTGTCCTCGGCGGATGCGCTGTCCTTCTCGTCGTCCTCGCCGCTCCGCACCACGCTGAACCCTTCGAACCGGAGGGGGTCGCCGGCCTCGCGGTCGGCGAGCGCGTCGAGGACCGCGTCGAAGGCGTCGCTCGGGAGGTCGATGTCAGGCACTGCGGGCTCGTCGGTCGCCGCGGGAGTAACGTCGCTCACGGTCAGTCCCCCGTGGCGACGCGGGTCGTCTCGCGCACGTCGTCGAGCGCGGTCCCGAGGTCGGCGCCGGCGTCGGCCGCGCGCTCCAGGATCACGTCGGCCATCAGCGGTTCGGTGCCGACCGCGCCCGCGTACCAGATCCGGGTGCCGTCGACCGTCTCGGGCACGTCGTATCCCTCGGTGTGGTCCTCACAGAGCCCCACGTCTTCCGGGATGTCCTCTTGGGTGTGGTAGCCGTCGGCGATGAACAGCGGGACGAGGACCACGTCGTCGCTCTCGAAGAACTCGGGGAGGTCGTCGACCTCGGGGTCCTCGTCCATGTAGAGCGCGCGCACCTCGTCGAAGCGGTCGCGTTCGGCGATCCGGTCGGCGTGGTACTCGATCGCCTTCGCGCTGTTCTCGTTGCGCTCGGTGCCGTGACCGACGACGGCGAGGCCGAAGTCGTCGCCCACGTCGGGGTCGCCGGTGACCGACTCCGCGCGCCGGACGATCACGTCGGTCATCGCGCGGTGGGTCCCCACGGGACCGCAGTAGTGGACCTCGCGACCGATGTCCTCGGCGACGAGGGTGGCCTGGTCGGCCGAGAGCCCGTCGGAGTCCCACTCGGAGACGTCCCAGCCGTCGAGCCGGAGCTCGCGGGGGATCACCTGTTCGGTGAAGTACCCCTCGGAGACGAACAGCGGGACGACGTAGATCTCGTCGCCCTCGACGGTGCGGAGCACCTCCCGGAAGTGCGGCTCCTCCTTCCAGAAGCCGGTCGTTACCTCGTCGAACGCGCCGGTCGCGCGGATGGTGTCCGCGTGGTCGTACGTCGGCGCGCTCGACTCCGGATTGAGGTGTGAGCCGTGTGCGACGATGACGAGCGACTGCATACACATGCTGGGGGCGCGCCGCTCTTAGGGACTTCGGAGCGTGTGAGGTCGCGGGAATACGGCGCTGCGATGTCTCGCCGACCCAGCGAGTCTCGATCCCGACCGAAACCGCCATGGCGCCCCGCGCCGCAGGTCCGGCCATGTCGCTCGCAGCCGAGACCCGCGAGGCCGCCCGGGCCCGTCCCTTCGTCCTCGACGCGCTCCGCGCCGGCGTCCTCAACCACAGCGCCGCCGCCGCGTGGCTGGTCGACGAGGCCGGTCTCGGTGGCGACGGCGACGGCGACGCCGACACCGACGCGATCGCGACCGCGCTCCGCCGGTTCCGCGAGGAGCTCCCCGACTACGCGACCGCCGACCGCGCGGCCAGCGTGTCGATGCAGAGCGGGGTGGGGATCGCCGAGGTCGAGGCCGAGGCCGAAGACGCCGCCGTCACCGAGGGCGACCCCCTCCTCCGCGTCGGCGGCGCGGCGGTCGTGCCGGAGGGACGCGACACGGCGCTCCTCGCCACCGGCGCGGTCGACGCCGCGGCGCTCGCGGCGGTCCTCCGCCGGCTCGCGGCCGCCGGCGTCGCGGTCGAGGCCGCCGGCGTCGCCGGTGGGACGCTCGTCGTCGTGGTGGGGCGGCGCGACGGTGCGACCGCGGTCCGGGCGGCGGAGGCGGCGCTGGCGGCGGTGCCGACCGAGGGGGAGTGAGGCGGCGATCCGTCGCCCCTACCGGCGAATCGACCGCCGCCCTCCATCCGGCCAATCGCGATCGCCTCACCCGTCCAGCCAATATCCGTCCGACCCGCACGCTTTTCTAACGCGGTCTGATATGTAGTGTCGATGAACGCCGTCACGCTCGGTCCCGCCGGCACGTACTCGCACCGTGCGGCGCGGGCCGTCGCCGCCGAGGTGTCGTTCCGCGAGTCGGTCACCGCCATCGTCGACGCCGTCGCGACCGGCGAGTTCGAGCGGGGGGTCGTCCCCATCGAGAACAGCATCGAGGGCTCCGTCACGGAGAGTCTCGACGCGTTAGCGAATCACGACGTGTCGGTCACCCGCGAGGTCGTCACCCCCATCCGCCACGCCCTCCTCGCGCAGGGGTCGGAGTTCGAGGTCGTCGCCAGCCACTCGCAGGCGCTCGCGCAGTGTCGCAACTGGCTGGAGGCGAACTATCCGAACGCGGGCCTCGAAGCGGTCGCCTCGACCGCGCGCGGCGTCGAACGCGCCCGCGAGGACGCCCGCATCGCCGGGATCGGCCACCCGGACAACGCCGGCGACGACCTCACCATCCTCGCCGAGGACATCCAGGACCGCACGTCCAACGCGACCCGCTTCCTCGTCGTCGCGCCCGAGTCCGCGCGCTCCGACGCCGGCGGGAAGACGACCCTCATCGTCTACCCGAACGCGAACTACCCCGGTCTCCTGCTCGAACTGCTGGAGGCGTTCGCCGACCGCAACCTCAACCTCTCGCGGATCGAGTCGCGTCCGAGCGGCGAGCGCCTCGGCGACTACCTGTTCCACTTCGACGTCGACGCCGGGCTCTACGAGAAGCACATGGCGAAGGCGGTCGAGGACATCGAGGCCATCGCCGACAACGGCTGGGTCAAGGTGCTCGGGTCGTACGACACCGAACACGTGTTGGAGTAACAGCCCGCTCGCGAGGGTGCGATCACGGACACCTCCACACCTCTGACGGGACGCGGTCGGCACACATGTTATGCGTGTCCCCGCCGTTAGCTGTCGGCTATGAGGCGGCTCGCCTTCCTCGGCGTCGCGTTTCTCGCGGTCGGATCCGCCGTCGTCCTCGCGCAGCTGGCCAACTTCCCCGGCCTGTTGGTCGGCGGCTGCACCGACGTCGGCGTCCCGGAGGCACAGCGGCAGGGAGTCGGCCTCGTCGGTCTTGCGGGGTCGGACCTGCTGTACACGCCCGACGGAACGAACGAGTGCCGGCTCCCGATTCCGGCGGCTCTCCTCCCGATCGGACTCATCGCTGTCGGCGGCGGGTTGGTTCTGTTCACGAGGCGCCGTCCCTCTTCGGCCGAGTAGCGACCGCTACTCGAACCGGTACGTCGCGCCGTCCGGGCCGTCCTCGATCTCGACGCCGACCTCGTGGAGCGCGTCACGCAGGTCGTCGGCGCGCTCGTAGTTCCCGGCCTCGCGTTCGGCCTCGCGCACGTCCAACACGAGCTCGACAAGCTCGCCGGCGAGGTCCACGTCGCCGTCGGTCGGCGACTCGAACTGGAGCCCGAGCACGTCGCCGCCGAGCGCCTCGAACGCGTCGACGGCCTCGCGGAGGGCGCGGTAGTCGTAGGCGGACCCGGCGTCGTCTCCCGCGTCCTCGACCGCGTCAACGTGGCGGTTCACCGCGTCGGTGAGGTCCAGGAGCGCCGCGGTCGCCTCCCGGAGGTTCAGGTCGTCGTTCATCGCGGCCGCGAAGTCGTCGCGGGCGGTTTCGACCGCCTCGCGCAGGTCGTCGTCTTCGGCCTTCGCGCGGGCGTCCACGGAGTCGAGCGCGTCGACGGCGCGGTCGTAGGTGCGCGAGAGGCGCTCCCAGCGCTCCTCGGCCTCGGCGATCGTCTCCTCGGTGAGCGCCTGCTCGGAGCGGTAGGCGGCGCCGGCGTAGAAGGTTCGGACGACGTTGACGCCGAGCTCCTCCAACGCGTCCGGCACGGTCCAGAAGTTGCCGATCGAGGAGGACATCTTCTCGCCGTCCATCGCCAGCAGGCCGACGTGGAGCCAGTGGCGCGCGAACGTCTCGCCGGTGGCGGCCTCCGACTGCGCGATCTCGTTTTCGTGGTGCGGGAACACCAGGTCGCGCCCGCCCATGTGGATGTCGAGGGTGTCGCCGAGGTGCGTCGTCGACATCGCCGAGCACTCGACGTGCCACCCGGGGCGCCCCTCGCTCCACGGGGAGTCCCACGTCTCACCGGTCGGCGTCGTCTCGCCGTGGTCGTGTTTCGCGTGCTCTCGCGCCGCGGTCTCGCTCACGCCGTCGGCCTTCCACAGCGCGAAGTCGGCGGGGTTCCGCTTCTCCGACCGCTCGTCCGGTTCGCCCTGCGCTTCGAGCGCGTCGATCTCCTGGTTCGAGAGCGCCCCGTAGTCGTCGAAGCGCGTCACGTCGAAGTAGACGGAGCCGTTCGACTCGTAGGCGTACCCCTTCTCGATGAGGGTCTCGACGAGGTCGACGATCTCGGGGACGTGTTCGGTGACGCGGGGGTACACCTCGGCTCGCTTGAGGTTGAGGCCGCGCATCGCGTCGAAGGTCGTCGCGGTGAACGTCTCGGCCACGTCGCGCTCGTCGCGCCACGCGTCGCGCTCGCCGACGCGGGCCGTGATCTTCTCGTTCACGTCGGTGACGTTCTCGACGTGGCGCACGTCGTAGCCGACGTGTTCGAGCCACCGGTGGAGCACGTCGGCGTGGAACCACAGCCGGGCGTGTCCGAGGTGGGGGTCGTCCGACACCGTCAGACCGCAGACGTACAGCGTGACGTCGCCGTCGGCCGTGAACTCGACGCGCTCGTCTGCCAGAGTGTCGGTAACGACGAGACTCATTACCGGGTGATTGCTGAGGTGAGAGTTTTAACCCGTCGGATCGGGCGAGGATACGGACCGCCGACCGGTCGCCCGACCTCGACGACCGTCCCCGTGCTCACCCGTGAAACCGGTACAGCGACGTGACGTACGGCAACCGATTGAGCATCCAGACGGCGACCGGCAGTCCGACGACCGTGATTGCGAGGACCGACGCCACGTTCGCCCACAGCAGACTCAGCCACCAGCCGACGAAGACGAAGTAGACGGCTCGGACGGCGAGCGAGCGCTGCCCCCGCTCCGCGTCGGGATCCGAAAGCGACCGCGGCTCCGCGAGAGTGAGCACCGTGGGTACGAGGTTGATCAGTTTGATGCCGATCGGGAGGAGGACGACCGTGACGTTGAGCAGCCACGCGGTGTTGACGACGACCGGCGTCGCCCACCACCCGACGAAGACGAACCAGAGCGCGCGAACGGGGAGAGACCGTTGTGCCATCGGTCCCGCTACACTCCCCGACGGTAAACCCGTATCGCCGACCGCTCGATCCCGTCGACGTGACGCTTGCTTCCGGTCGCCGCGAGCAACGGACGGCGCATTCTCGGGCCCGAAGTCGACTCCGCAGACGGGGGAGCCGCATGAGTGACGATACGGGACGACGAACCAGCGGAGCGCCCCAAGACCACTCCGACGGCTCTGCGGGCGACGAGGCCGGCGAATCGGTGATTGGCCGGGTCGCACTGCGACTCACTCCGGGGTGATCCGCCGGAACTACCGAGCGAAGCTCGTCATCTCCATCCTTCTCGTCGCTCTCCGAGCGCGCCGCCCGGCTCTCGGACACACTCGATCAGTTCGAAACGGATGTCGGCTCAGTCGACGGCGACGAGGCGGTTCCCGACGCCGACACGCCTGACGATGCGTCGGTGAGAGTCCCCGAACGGGGCGGCGTCGACAGCACGGGAGTCAGTCCGGGGTCGACGGACGCGGGGCCGCGAACGGAAGCGGATCTGGACCGAGCCCACCGCATGCGAAGTGCCACCGCTCTGGACGGCCGGAACCCCGTCGCGGCTTCCGACCGGGTCGGCGACCGTCTCACCGCTTCCCGAGCGCCTCCTCGAACACCCGCTGGGCGCGCTCGTACCCGTCGTCTCGATCGACGATCGGGTGCGGGTAGTCGGGCGCGAGCCCCTCACGCTCGTCCCGCGAGAGGGTCGGCCAGTCGACGACCTTCTCGGCCGGTACGTCGCGGAGCTCGGGGACGTACGCCTTCACGAACGTCGCGTCGGCGTCGTATTTCGCCATCTGCGCCACCGGATCGAAGATGCGTACGTCGACCGAGTCGGTGCCGGTGGAGGCGGTCCACTGCCACGCGCCGTGGTTCGAGGCGTAGTCGTGGTCGATCAGCTGTTCGGTGAAGTAGCGCGCCCCGCGCCGCCAGTCGATCAGGAGGTGTTTCGCGAGGAAGCTCGCGACCACCTGTCGCGGGCGGTTGTGGACGTACCCCTCCGCGTTCAGCTGACGCATCCCGGCGTCGACGAGCGGGTAGCCGGTCTCCCCGCGCCTCCACGCCTCGAACTCCCCGTCGGCCTCGCGCCACGCGATCGGGTTCGGGAAGGACTTGTAGTTCGCCACGGCCAGATCGGGGTTGTAGTACAGCAGGTGGTACATCTGCTCGCGCCACGACAGCTCGTCGCGGTATTTGTCGACGTTGCGGCGCGCGTCGCCCGTCGCCGCCTCGAACGCGTCGGTCGCGTCCGCCCACGTCTCCCGGATCCCGATCGCCCCGGTCGCGAGATACGGCGACATCCGGGAGACCGCGTGCGTCGGGGCCTCGACGGCCCGCGCGAGGTCGTCGCGGGTGTCGGCGTACGACCGGATCCCGTAGTCGAGGAACTCGTCGAACCGCTCGCGAGCGGCCTCGTACCCAGCGCCGGGGAGGTCGACGTCGGTGTCGGCCTCGGGGACGCCCGTCTCGTCCCGCACGTCGGCCAGCGCGTCCGGCTCGGGCTCGGGGTACGGGTCGGCCTTCGGAACCCCCGCCCAGTCGTCGTGAAACCGCCCGTGATTCGCGTAGCGCTCCGCCAGCCGCCCGGGATCCACCAGCACGGCGTCGGTCCGCGCCTCGCTCTCGACGCCCGCGTCGGCGAGGGCGGCGTCGACGGCCCGCCGGCGGCTCTGCCGAACCGGGCGGTAGTACTCGTTGTAGAAGACGGTCTCGGCACCGTACTCGCCCGCGAGGGCGGGGAGCACCTCGTCTGGATCGCCCGCCCGAACGATCAGGTCGCTCCCGAGTTCCCGATAGCGCGCCTTCAGCCGTTTCACGTGGCGGAGAGCGAACGCCCGCTGGCGTGCGCTCACGGCCTCGAACGGGTCGGTGTCGTGGACGAAGACGGGGAGGACGGTCCCCGCCTCCGCCGCCGCCGCGAGCCCGGCGTTGTCGCGCGTCCGCGGATCCCGTCGGTGCCAGAACAGCTGCATGAAGCCGATACGGGCTCGACCGGATAGTGTCCTTCGGCCGGAACGCCGACGGAGACGTACTGGGCCTGAACACCGGCGGATCGAACCCCCTCCGCGTGATCGTCTTCCTCGGCCGCGCTAACGCCTCATCCGTGCGCCTTCGCGATGTCGGCCACCATCGAGAGCCCGAACTCGGTCCCGCGGTCCGGCCTCCCGTTCGACGAGCAGCCGAACCAACACAAATTTGCGCGTATACCGGCCACCATCGTACACTGATGGTCGATCGTGACTCGTGGGTCTCGAATGTGGGGTTCGTCCTCGCGGCTGTCGGCAGCGCGGCCGGCCTCGGGAACATCTGGCGGTTCCCGTGGCTGACCGCTGACAACGGCGGGAGCGCCTTCCTCGTGCTGTACCTGTTCCTCGTCGTCGGCGTCGGCGTTCCGGGACTGCTCACCGAGTTCGTCCTCGGGCGGCGCGGCCGCCAGACGCCGATCGGCGCACTCCGCGCGCTCATCGGCTCTCGATGGGGCACGCCGGTGGGCGCGTTCAACGTCGTCACGACCGTCGTCATGCTGTCATTTTACTCGGTCGTCGGCGGCTGGATCCTCAGGTATGCGATGTCGTCGCCGACCGGGGCGTACTTCGCCCGGCCACAGCAGTACTTCGGCCAGGCGAGCCACGGGCTCCCGGCGGTCGCCTTCCACCTGGTTTTCCTCGCGATCATCGCCACGATCGTCTTCTTCGGCGTGAGTCGGGGGATCGAACGCGTCTCGAAGGTCATGCTTCCCGCGGTCGTCGTGTTGCTGGCCGGTCTCGCCGTGTGGACGGCCACCCAGCCCAACACGGCCGCGGGGTACGCATTCTACCTCGACTTCGACGCGGAGTACCTCACGGCGCACTTCTTCGACGTACTCGGGCCAGCGGCCGGACAGGCGTTGTTCACGCTCTCGCTGGGTGCCGGTTCGATGCTCACCTACGCCTCGTACCTCGACGAGGACGCGTCGCTCCCGCGCGACACGCTCGTGATCGCCGTCTCGAACACGGCCATCGGCGTGCTCGCCGGGCTGGTCGTCCTCCCGCTGCTGATCTCACAGGGGACCCCTCCCGGTGAGGGCGGCCCCGGCGCGCTGTTCGTCGCGCTCGCGACCGCCTTCGCCTCGCTCCCCGGCGGCCCCCTCGTCGCGACGGTCTTCTTCACGACCGTCCTCTTGGCGGCGGTGACGAGCGGCATCAATCTGCTCGAAACCCCCGTCGCAACGCTCGTCGACAACTACGACGCGTCGCGCCGGTCGGCGACGCTGCTCGTGACGGCGCTGATCGCCGCGACCGGAAGCGCGCTCGCCCTCGTCGGGCCGGCGTTCCGGTTCGTCTCCGGGCAGGTCGTCGACGTCATGCTGACGGTCGGCCTGTTCGCCTTCCTCGCGATCGGCGGTTGGGTGCTCCGGGACGAAGCGGTCGCGGAGTTCCGGCTTGGCGCCGGCCGCCTCGGCGGCTTGGCCACGCCGTGGATACTGGCGGTCAGCTGGGTACTCCCCGTCGTCGTCATGTTCTCGCTGACGACCACACTCGTGTCGATCGTCCAACTCCCGCTGGGGTCCGTCTCGCGCGTCGCGATCGCCGTACTCACGACTCTCGCGTTCCGGATCGCAGTCACTCGGTCGACACGCGGCGGGCCCGGCCGCGGCGAGCGTCACTGATCGGAGCCACCGGCGCCACCGCTTGCGGGGCGAGCCATCGGGTCGGCCGACGGGTGTCCGCTCGGCCCCGTCGACTCGTTCCCCGTCACCACCCGTGTGTTTAAGCCGATGAGCCCGAAGCGGAAGTATGGAGCCGTTCGTCGCTGTCATCCTCGTCGGCGTCCCGCTCGGCTGGCTCGTCGCGTTCGCCGCCTACGCCTACCTCGACGCGCCGAACCACGGGATGAATCGGAATAAGTGGGCGCTCATCTGCTTTTTCGTCCCGCTCTTCGGCTTCTTCGCGTACGTTTTCGAGCGCGGCGAGCGCGACTACGACCCGTCGGAGGACCCCTACGCGCCGGGGAGCGACTCGCGCACGGCCGGTCTCGCCGTCCACGAGCGGCGGCGAGGGGAGAAGGGGCTCGGCCCGGCCGGGACCGAGGCGGACGACGGCAGCGACGGGGCGGACGGAGAGAACGAGTGGAACGATCCGGACGGGATCGACATCGACGACGATCGGTGAGCGGGCGGCGCCTTCGACGGCGACCGTGGGAGCTCGGCTACAGCAGATCGAGTAACGCCGACCGCCGCCGTTCGAGGTCGAACGCGGCGTCGGCGGCGTCGAGTCGCTCGAAGAAGGCGAAGGCGTCCGCCCCCGACCGCTCCGCGTGCGCGACGAGCGCCTCGATCGACGCCCGGTTGAGCGCCAGCGACTCCAGCTGCCCGCAGGCGAGCGCGAGGGCGATACCCGCCTCGCCGGCGGGGAACGCGGGGTCGACCGCCGAGAAGTCCGGACCGGACCCGTCGGTGGCGCGCTCGTCGGTCGGGGCGTCGCTGGCCGGGTACGTCCGGAGACACCGCGTGCAGATCGCCGTCGTCGGAGCCGGCGCGTGCTCGCGGAGCGCGGGCGGGACGGCGAACGCGACGACGGCGGCGTCGCAGTGGGGACAAGACATAGAGACGAATCGATTTGACTGCTAGACGCGCGAGCGGGCGGCCGGGGTCAGTCCGCGGGCTCCGGGTCTCCGGTTTCGGCCGCTGCGGCCTCGGCGGCGGCCTCGGCTTCCGCTTCCGCCTCCTCTTCCTCCTTTTTGGCCTTGATCTTCTTCATGCGGAAGATCTCCTCGCGCTCCTGCTCTTCGAGCTTCTGCTCGATGTACTCCTGGTTCTCGTACAGGGTCGGGAGGAGCGTGAACTCCAGCGCGTTCACGCGGCGCTTGGTGGTCTCGATCTCCGTGAGCATCTTCTTCATCGCCGTCTCGACCTCGGCGGCGAGAATGATCTTCTCTAACAGCTCCTCGTAGGCGTCCGCGGCCTCGTCGATCCGCGCGGAGGAGCCGAGCAGCCCGTAGCCGCGTTCGTCGAGGCTCTTCCGCACCTTCGAGGACTCGATCTGCGGGACCACGACGCCCATGATGTTCTTCGACTGGGTCGTGATCTCGGGGTGTTCCTTCAGCGCCGCGGCCGCGCCGCGGACGGCGACGTCGCCCTCCATCGCCCGGGCCATGTCGATCTTGCGCTGGGCCGTCTCGTAGTTCTCGGACACGTCCGACCGGACGTCCTGCGCCTGATCGAGGATGTCCATGAACTCCATGATGAGGCCGTCACGCTTCTGCTCGAGCGTGTCGTGACCGCGCTCGGAGAGCTCGATGCGGTCCTCGATCGCCATCAGGTTCTTGCGTGTCGGTTTGACGTCCTTGGCCATCTATTGGAGGGAGATAACGAACCGAGCCTGTTAACCTTTTATTGTTCGTCGACGGACTCCAGCGTTCGTCGCTCTCTCGTCTGTCAGCCGCCGGCGTCCTCGAACTCGCCGTCGACGCCGGGACCGACGCGTCCCCGCTCCCCATCGCCGGAAGCCCGCCCGGCGGCCGACTGCTCGTCGCCCGCCGTCCCCGTCGCCCACCGGATCGTCACCAGCCGGTAGAGGATCACTCCCTGTACGACGAACAGGTTCGTCACGAGGAAGAACGTCGCCTCCTCGATCGGAAGTCCTCCGATCGCGACTCCCGTGGTGTACCGGGCGGAGAGGACCCAGACGCCGAACTCGATGGCGATCCGGTCGGCGAGACAGAGGTACAGCGCCGGGAGCAGCGTTCCGAGCGCGACGACCCGCCGACGGGCCCAGAGCTGCGGCCCCCCGACCGCCCACTGCAGCGCCACCACCGGCGCCGACCACGCGAGGACCGCACCGAGGTAGAACCCCCCGTCGGTGCCGAGCAGTCGCCATCCGGCGAGGCCGACCGCGAGCGCCGCCCCGACTCCGACGACCCGCCCCGCCACGGGGCGTGCCGATAGTTCCCACGAGTTGTCGGCATCGAAGTGCGAGAGCCACAACGCGGTCAGCCACGGCTGGACGACGATGAACAGGTACTCTTCGATCGGGGCGTTCCAGATCCGCAGCGCTGTTCGCCCGTCACCGTACCACCACACTCCTCTGGCGATGAGGTAGTTGTCCCACGGGGTCGTGTACGCCAGCGCGACGGCCGTGATGATGACCACGCCGGCCCAGTAGTGTCGCCAGCCGTGCGACTGGCCGGTCTCGCTTCCGTCGCTCGACGACCGGCTCACGAAGCCGGTCGCGACGAGGAACAGCACGGCCGGGACGAGGAACGCGAGGTGAAACTGGACGTAGGTGAACGGAACGTTCATTGGTGGTAACCGCGGTGACCGCACGGATCGGTTCACACGACGCGTCGGACGGACCGACGCATCATCGATCGAGCACCTCGCCGCTCCGCCGGTCGACACCGACCGGCGTCCCGAGCCGGGTGTGGCGCGCCGATCCCGTCCGGAATGTCGGTCGCGCGTCGGCCCCCGTTAGTCCGCCGCTCCGGGCTCCGCGGTCGCCGAGCCGGCGGCGTCGAGGACCTCGCGGCTCGACAGCAGGATGAACCCGAATCCGACCTTCGCGACCAGATCGAGCACCATGAATCCCGCCGTCTCGACGTTGAGCGAGATGATCTGCAACCCTTCGGTGCCGAGGATCCACCAGACCGGATACACCAGCCAGACGACGACGATCAGCGTCCGGAGGGTGCTGAACGTCGACGCGGCCGACCCCGACAGCTCGGACGCCTTCTCGTCGAGCGACCCGTACAGCATGTACAGGAGCACGAGCAGGAACCCGGTGGAGACGCCCCACCAGACGAGCCGCGTCCCGCCCGCGGAGAGCACGGCCGCGCTCGTCGACAGCGTCGCGATCGCCCCGGTGGCGATCATCAGCACGTCGAGGCCGACCAGCGACGCGAGCTGGTTACGGGTCGCTCCGGCGAGCAGGCCGAGGTCGATGAGCAGGAGCGGCGTCGTGAACAGCCAATCGGTGTACCGGGCCCAGTATATCGGCAGCTCCTCGCCGCCGAGCGTCACCGTCGTCAGCCCGAATCCGAGCGCCATCGCGAGATAGTTGACGAACGCGATGGCGGTGATGAATATCGTCACGATGTAGAACTCCTGCCGCCGCCTGTCGGTCTCCCCCCACCCCCTGGCGATGAAGTACACCATCCCCAGGAGCATACCTAGCGTCCCTATCCAGAGCCAGATCCCTTCGCTACCGGGTTGTGCCATCATGGCGCACGTAAACATATGGAAAGATCAGATGTAAGCGGCGTACACAACTAGTGTGGCCGTCCGAGTGACCCGGACGAAACTTCCCTAACGGCAGGCGTTCGCCGTCGATCGAGCCCGTTCAGCGTTCGAAGATCGCCGTCGCGATCTTGCGCTGTGCCGCTCGCAGGTGCTGGTGAAACGTCGACCGGGTCACGCCCATGGAGTCGGCGATTTCCTCTCCGTTCGTCTCGTGTGGCCACTCGAGGTACCCGCTCGTGTACGCGCGGATCAGCGCGGCCCGCTGTCGCTCCGTCAGTTGCGACTCGATCTCCGCGGCGAACCCGCGGGGCGTCTGGCGCGTCTGTTCACGCCGGCAGTAGCTGCGGAGGTCTGCGTCCGGCAGTTGCTCCATCGCATCGGTCGCGAGCGACCGCGCCAACGCCTCTCGACCGACCTCGATCGTTACGACCGCGACGTTCTCCTCGACCGCCCAGCCGCACACCTCGCCGCTGTACTCCCTGAGCAACTCCTCCAGCTCCGTCTCCTCCACGGACACCTCGATCACGGGAACGTCGGTCTCCGCGGCGAGAACCGCGTGGACCGTGACGCCCGCCGCCTCGCCGGCCGCGCGGATGCGTTCGGCGTCGACGCCCGCCGCTCCGTCGGTCTCGAACAGCAGCGACCGCTCGTCGCGGTCGCCGACGGTCCCCGCGTGGCGGAGCGAGCAGGACAGCGCCTCGGCGAACGAGCCCAGCGGGTGCCCGCGGAACGCCAGTTCGAACTCGACGACGCCCTCGCCCCGGAGGGTCCGCTGGCTCTCGAGCGCGTTGATCCCGAGCGCGACGGTCCGCCCGAGCGCAGTCAGTACGTCGCGCTCGTGCCGCCGGAACGCTTCGGTCTGTGCGTAGACGGCGATGACGCCGTAAACCGCTCCGCCGAAGTAGAGCGGCACCCCGGCGACCGCGGACGCCTCGCCCTCCTCGTCCGGGCCGATCGGTTCGAGCTGTACGCGCCGACTGTCGATCGCCGCCGCGACGGCCCGCTTGACCGATTGCCCGTCGGAGTCGGCGGTCGCGATACTGATCCGTCCGGTCTCCGGACCGACCTCGCCGGCCGCCGCTCGCGGTTCGATCGCCTCGGTCGCCGGGTCGTACGTTCCGATCCACGCCCCGGTGTACGTGTCCGCGATGCTCCGAACCACCTCCTGCCGGAGGTCCTCGCGGGACGACGCCCGCGTTACCGCCTCGGTGACGTCGGCGACGACGCCGTCCAACCGCTCCAAGAGGCGCGCCTGCGCGACCCGCTCGTGTTCGATCCGCGCCGCCCGGTTCGCGGCCGCCTGCTCGGCGCGCTTGCGACGCGTGACGTCCTGTTGAAAGCCGACGTAGTACGCGACCTCACCGGCGTCGTCCCGCAGTGGTGCGATCGTCACCTCGTTCCAGAACAGCTCGCCGCTCCGTCGGTAGTTGCGGAGTTCGACCGTCGTCGCCTCGTCGTCCTCGATGGCGGCACGCATCTGCCCGACCGGCTTCTCCCGCGTCGCCTCCCCCTGCAGGAACCGGCAGTTGCGTCCGACCGCGTACGACGGCGAGTACCCCGTCATCCGCTCGAACGCGGCGTTCACGTAGATCAACGGCATATCCGGCTGCGTCGCGTCCGCAACCGTGATCCCGACCGGCGCCTCGTCCATCGCACGGGTCTTGAGCGCCTCATCGACGGTCTCGGTACTCGCCGATGTCACCGTTCCAGACGCACGCGCCGGTCGTTCGGTCCCCGCGTCGGTCTGGAGCCCCGGGCGTGTCATACACTCTCAATGTGTCGGACAACCAAAACGTGTGGGGTAACCGGGGGTGTCCGGTCGGAGGCCGATCGACTCACGTTCCCGGCGAGTCGCGCGCTGCCGCCGCTGGTCGGGACGGCGTGCGAAAGAGCGGAAAGAGAGCAGCCGCGATCAGTCGGCCGCTTCGACGACTTCGCGCTCGGAGTCGTCTTCGCGGTAGTACTCCTCGATGAACTCCTCGTCGATCCGGTTGAGGGCGTCCTTCGGGAGCATCGAGAGCAGGTCCCAGCCGATCTCCAGCGTCTCCTCGATGTCGCGGTTCTGGTCGAAGCCCTGGTCGACGAACTCCGACTCGAACGCGTCCGCGAAGTCGAGGTACTTGTTGTCGAGCTCCGAGAGCGCCTCGCGCCCGACGATGTTCACGAGGTCGCGCAGGTCCTCGCCCTCCGCGTACGCCGCGAACATCTGGTCTTTCACGTCGGCGTGGTCCTCGCGGGTGAGCCCCTCGCCGATCCCGTCGTCCATCAGCCGCGACAGGCTGGGGAGGACGTTGATCGGGGGCTGCAGGCCCTGACTGTTGAGGTCGGGGTCCACGTAGATCTGCCCCTCCGTGATGTACCCGGTCAGGTCCGGGATCGGGTGGGTGTCGTCGTCGCCCGGCATCGTGAGTATCGGGATCTGGGTGACCGAGCCCTCACGACCCTGAATCCGGCCGGCGCGCTCGTACAGCTGCGCCAGGTCGGTGTACATGTACCCGGGGTAGCCGCGTCGGCCCGGGACCTCCTCGCGAGCCGCCCCGATCTCGCGGAGCGCCTCGCAGTAGTTGGTCATGTCCGTCAGGATGACGAGGACGTGGTAGTCCTTCTCGAAGGCGAGGTACTCGGCCGTGGTGAGCACCATCCGCGGGGTGACCGTCCGCTCGACGGCGGGGTCGTCCGCGAGGTTCATGAAGACCACGGAGCGCTCCAGCGCGCCGGTGCGCTCGAAGTCCTGCATGAACTCGTTCGCCTCCTCCTGCGTGATCCCCATCGCGCCGAAGATGACGGCGAACTCGGAGCTCTCCTCGTCGTCGCCCTCCTCCTCTTCGGGCACGCTGGCCTGCCGGGCGATCTGCATCGCCAGCTCGCTGTGCGGCTGACCGGAGCTCGAGAAGATCGGGAGCTTCTGGCCGCGAACGAGGGTGTTCATCCCGTCGATCGCGGAGACGCCCGTCTCGATGAACTCCTCGGGGTACTCCCGCGAGTACGGGTTGATCGCCGCGCCGACGATGTCCTGTCGCTCCTCGGGAACGATCTCCGGACCGTCGTCGATCGGGCGACCGGAGCCGTCGAGGACCCGTCCGAGCAGGTCCTCGGTGACGGGCATCTTCATCGTCTCGCCCAGGAAGCGGACGGACGCGTTCTGGTCGATACCGGAGGTGCCCTCGAACACCTGGATGGCGACGACGCCTTCCGAGGATTCGAGCACCTGTCCGCGCAGCGTCTCCCCCTGTGCCGTCTCGATCTCGACGATCTCGTCGTAGCCGATGGCCTCGTCGACCTCGGCGTACACGAGGGGACCGCTGATCTCGGTGATGGTTTGATACTCTTTCATGTTAGTAGAGGCTCCGGAGTTCCTCGGTGATCTCCGCTTTGAGCTCCTCGACGTACTCCTCGTAGTCCTCCTGGACGCCGATCCGGTTGATCCGGGGTGCGGAATCGGTGTCGACGATCTCCTCGACGGGGACGCCCGCTTCGAGCGCCCTGAACGCCTCGTCGTTGAACGTCTCGATCGTCGTCAGCATGAGGTACGTCTTCTCCGGCGGGCAGTAGGTGTCCACCGGGTGGAACGCGTTCTGCTGGAGGTACGCCTCGCGCAGGTACCGCGCGACCTCGAGGGTGAGCTGCTGGTCGTCGGGGAGGGCGTCCTTCCCGACGAGCTGGACGATCTCCTGCAGCTCGGTCTCCTCGTCGAGCACGTCGACCGCCCACTGGCGCTTCTCGGCCCAGTCGTCGGCGACCTCGTCTTCGAACCACGGGTCGAGCTGGTCCTTGTACAGCGAGTACGACTCGTTCCAGTTGATCGACGGGAAGTGGCGGCGCTCCGCCAGGTCCGCGTCGAGCGCCCAGAACGTCTTCACGATGCGCAGCGTGTTCTGCGTGACCGGCTCCGAGAAGTCGCCGCCAGGCGGCGACACCGCGCCGATCGCCGAGACGGAGCCCTCCGTCCCGTTGACGTTCTCGAAGTAGCCGGCGCGCTCGTAGAACTGCGCGAGCCGGGCGGCGAGGTACGCGGGGTACCCCTCCTCGCCGGGCATCTCCTCCAGCCGGGAGGAGATCTCGCGCATGGCCTCCGCCCACCGCGAGGTGGAGTCGGCCATCAGCGCCACGTCGTACCCCATGTCGCGGTAGTACTCGGCGATCGTGATCCCCGTGTAAATACAGGACTCACGCGCCGCGACGGGCATGTTCGAGGTGTTCGCGATGAGCGAGGTCCGGGCCATCAGCGGGTTGCCGTTGGCCGGGTCCTCGAGTTCCGGGAAGTCCTCGATGACCTCGGTCATCTCGTTGCCGCGCTCGCCGCAGCCGACGTAGACGATGATGTCGGCGTCAGCGTACTTCGCGAGCTGGTGCTGCGTGACCGTCTTCCCGGAGCCGAACGGCCCCGGAATCGCGGCCGTCCCGCCCTTCGCGATGGGGAACAGGCCATCGAGGATGCGCTGACCGGACACCAGCGGCGTCCGGGGCGTCTTCTTGTTCGCGGAGGGGCGCGCCTCGCGGACGGGCCACTCCTGGTGCATCGAGACGGTCGTCCCGTTGGCGAGCTCGGCCACCGTCTCGGTGACGTCGAACGAGCCCGACTCGACGGCGGTGACCTCGGTGGTCTCGCCCTCGTCGAGGGCGTCCGGCGGCACCATCACCTTGTGGTCGATGGTGACCGTCTCCTCGACGACGCCGACCACGTCGCCGCGGCCGACTTCGTCGCCGACCTCGACGGTGGGCTCGAACTCCCACTCCTTCTCGAGGTCGATGCCGGGCGCGTCGACCCCGCGGTCGAGGTACGGACTGCCCATCTTGCCCTCCAGCACGTCCAGGGGACGCTGAACGCCGTCGTAGATGGCGTCCAGCATACCCGGACCAAGGTCGACCGACAGCGGCTCGCCCGTGTTCTCGACGGGCTCACCGGGGGCGACCCCGGAGGTCTCCTCGTACACCTGAATGGTCGTGATGTCGCCTTCGATCTCGATCACTTCCCCCATGAGGCCTTCGTCGCCGACGTAGACGACGTCGTTCATGCGGGCGTCGAGGTCGCGGGCGCTCACGACCGGACCGCTCACGCTTTGGATAACACCGTCTTCGCTTGGGGTGGTCTCCGTGGATTCTGCTTTACTCATATTAGTCGTCCTCCTCCATCAAGTCGATCCCGATGGCTCGTTTGATCTGGTCGCGCAGCCCGCCGCTGCCGGCGCCGGACCCGCCGAGAGTCACGAGCACGGGCTCGATGCTCCCCTCCACCGTCTCGCGGGTCCCCCGCGAGAGGTGGTCGAGGTCGTCGTCGTGCATCACGATGATGCCGGTCCCCTCGTCTTCGAGGGTCCGTTCGACGGCGTCGTCGAGCCGCTCGTCCTTCTCGTCGTCCGGTACGTTCTCGAACTTCCGCACGCCGGCGAGCCTGAATCCGGTGGTGAACTCGGGGCTCCCGACGACGGCGATCTCCTGGCTCATGTTATCACCAGCTCCGATTCGATCTGGTCGGCCGACAGACCGGCCTCCTTCCCGCGGGCGATCGCCCGGATGTTCTCGACCTCGCGCTCCTTCGCGAGGATGTACGAGATCACCGGCGTGACCGACACCGGGTGAATCGTGCCGAGCCGGTCGCTGTAAGCCAACAGGGCGGCGTCGATCGCGTGCTCGAACGCGATGAGGCTGCCCGCCTCCTCGAGCTCGCGCAGCGCGGGCCCGAGCTCGTCGCCGTACTGGCTGTCAGCGATGTACTCGACGAGGTCGTCGAGGTTCCGCGCGAGTCGCGCGAGCGACCCCCGGGTGAACAGCTCGCCGCCCTCGATGAAGTACGCCGCGGGGTCGATATCCGCGCCCGACCGGGCGAGCCGGAGGGCGTTCGCCGCGTTCCGGAAGTCGACCTCCGCCTTGAGGAACGCCTCGTACTGGCGGGTGGGCTCGTCGTTGCCCAGCCCCGACAGGAGCCGCTCGTAGAACGCGCGGTCGACGGCGTTCTCCAGCGGCACCAGCACGCCCGTCTCCTCGTACTCGGCGTGCGCCTCTCGAAGCGGGTCCCCGTAGATGGTGTCTTCGAGCACCTCGACGACCGCGTCGATCGAGTCGGCCTCGAGCAGCCGCCGGATCCGTCGGTCGTCGAACTCGCCGGCGCGGATCAGGTCGACTTCGATCGCCGACTGGTCCGCGTCCGTGTAGACGCCGCGGATGACCGTCTTCACGTTCCAGGCGTCGAACTTGCGGAGGTACCGGGCGATCAGGTCGTACAGCGACCCCTCGCTCCAGTCGAGGATGTCGTCGAACTGCCCGGCGAGGTTCCGGTTCAACGCGTACTCGATCAGGTCCACGCCGCCGTGGCGACTGCCGAGGGCGTTGATGTCCGCGCCGTAGCTCGACTCCTCCATGAACCGGGCGATCTCCGCCGGGCCCATCCGGGTCAGCTTCCGGTACTCCTCGTCACCGTAGAGGCTGCCGCGGCGGGCACGAACCCGCGCGACGACGTACTCTGGGTTCGAGCTCCCGACGGCGCTCATTGGTCGAACAGTCGCTCCGAGATGTTCTTCAACTCGTCGTCCCAGACGGACTCCAGGATCGAGTCGAACGTGTTGTTCACGCGAACGCGAGAGGTGTCGCTCTCCGCGACGATACCGCCGAGGCAGTCGATTTCGCCGTCAACCGCGGCGTTGCGGTCTTCGACGAGCTCCTCGACGAGCTCGACGTCCTCGGCGCGAGTGTAGACGGCGACGCTCTCGTCGTCGTCGAACTCCGCGAGGGTCGCGTCGAGCAGCGTCTCGGTCAGCTCGCGGCGGCGGTCGCCGTCGAGCTCCTCGATGGCGGCCTCGACGTCGTCGTAGACGTCCTCCAAGACGTCACGACGGGCCCCGAGCCGCTCCTGTTTGGCCTCGAGTTTGGCCGAGGAGAGCGTCTGCTCACGCTCCTGATCGATCTGTCGATCGACCTCGGCGAGCCGCTCTTCGCGGATGCGCTCGGCATCGGCCTCCGCCTCGGCGACGATCTCGTCCGCCTCGGACTCCGCCGCCTCACGGATTTCCTCTGCACGCGCGCGGGCTTCGTCTCGAACGTCCTCAACGACAGTGTCCAAACTCATTGGTGTGGAAAGGGGGTGCCGCTTAGACGATGAAGACGACGACGAGTGCAAGAATGACAATCGTCTCGGGGAGGACCGTCAGAATGAGCCCGTTGACGAACAGATCGTCGTCTTCGGCCATCGCGCCGACGGCCGCGGAACCGATTCCCCGCTCGGCGTAGCCCGCGCCGAGCGCCGCCAGCCCGACAGCGAGAGCTGCCGCGGCGTTGGCGTCAGTCAGCGTTCCACCGGCCTGCAGTGCGACGTTCCCGAGTTCGTTGGTAGCTTCAAGCATTGGTAGTAGTTGCGGTTGCTCGTCTCCGAACAGTTGCTAGTTGCCGCCACAGTGGTCATAAAGCTTCCCAAAACGACCGAATAGAGCGCCCCTAACGCGGAAGAGAAATGCGACTAACGACGGCGAACTCCGAACCTCATGCGGTGTCCGCGAGGCGGGTCGCGGAGCGGCCCGCGACCGTCACTCCTCGTCGGCGGTGTACTGCCGGTCGTACCCGAACGGCAGGTACGAGTCGCCGCCGCCCTGGTAGAAGTTCCCGAAGAACTCCACGTACTCGAGACGCACCGCCTGAATGCCGGCGGAGGTGACCCCGAGCGCCAGGACCACGATGTGACCGACGACCGCGACCAGGATCCCACCGACGAGCGCGACGATCCCGACCGCGCCGATCGATGCCGGATCGAACGCGGTCGTGATCCCGGCGAAGACGAGCTCGTACTCTTCGGGGTGGCTCTGGATGTACTCGAGGTAGTCGGCGCTGAAGATGAAGTGGAAGCTCCCCTCTCCACCCTCGCCGATATACGCCCCGAACGCGAGCAGGTTCACGGCGAGCGCCATCCCGCCCTTCGCGAGCAGGACGGCCATGATCCGCGCGTACGAGATGACGTTCACGATCGGCGAGAGCACTTCCGCGAGCTCCGGCGGCTCACCGACCGCGAGCAGGCCGATGCCGAGCAGGATGGCCGCGATGGCGACGTAGCCGACCTCGACCGGGACCGGGAAGGTGTCGAACGACACCATCCCGAACGTGAGCAGCGAGAACGACTCGTAGAGGAAGTCCGGCTTCGGACCGGGGAGCTGTTGGCTGAAGACCCAGATCCACGCGCCGTTGAGGATCAGCAGCCACGAGCCGCCCTCGTAGAGGGCGTGCTTCAGGTCGTGCTGCTGGTAGTTGCTCACGAACGAGAGGACGTGCCCCGCGTTCAGGTGGACGAGCCCGAACAGCACGCTGGCGACCAGGAACGACAGCGCCCAGTCGATGTCGGCGGGCGAGAGCCCCTTCCCGTCGACGGGCCAGTGGACGTCGCCCGGCAGCAGCTGGTAGGCGTGGTAGCCGAACACGTCGATCCCGAAGTAGATCCCGAACAGGATCGTGAAGCCGCCGGCCCACAGCGCGACGGCGCCGAGTTCGCGGAAGGTCCCGTCGTACCTGCTGTACAGGAAGGCGCCGATCGCGGCGTACAGCACGCCGTACCCCACGTCGCCGATCATGAAGCCGAACATGAGCGGGAACGTGAGGAACACTAGCAGCGTCGGGTCGAACTCAGAGTACTTCGGCCGCCCGAACCCCTGCACGAGCAGTTCGAAGGGGCCGGCCGCGCTCCCGTTGTCCTGAACGACCGGCGGGTCGTCGTCGCCGTGAGCCGCGTGGCCGCCGTCCGTGGCCGCCGCGGGTTCCGCGCCGCCGTCCGCGACAGCCTCGGTGTGGTGGTCGCCGTCGGGGGTGAAGGAGGCGCGTTCCAGCTCCTCGACCTCGGCGTGGTCACCGACCGCGTCGGTGACGGCCGCCTTCAGGTCGGAGAACGTCTCGGTCGGAACCCACCCCTCCGCGATGAAGGCGTTCTCGGTGGTCGCGAAGGAGAGCGGCGCCTGCTTCTTCTCCGCTTCGATGGTGAGCTGCTCCTCGGCGCGCAGCAGGAAGCCGGCGGCCTCCTCTCGCACCGCGTCGAGCTCCGCTTCGACCTCCTCGAGGTCGCTCCGGAGCGCCTCGCGTTCGCGCTCCAGCTCCGCGACGTACTCGCCCGGGCTGGTGTCCGCCTCCGGAACCTCCAGCAGGGCGATGTCGACGCCGACGAGCGAGTCCTGCAGGACGCCCTCGTCGGCCCCGTCGGCGGGGCGCGCGAAGATCGCGACGACGTCGCTCCCGGCGAACACGTCGAAGGCGTCGATCCCGTCCGCGTCGGCGAGCGTCGCCTCGACCGCGTCCGGCTTCGCCTCGCCGACGATCACTTCGAGCGAGTCGTACCCGCCGAGCAGGTCGAGTTCGATGCCCAGGTCCGCGAACGGCTCCATCCGCTCGATCTCTTCCTCGCGGTCGCGGATCTCGGCTTGGAGGTCGTCGCGGCGGTCGTTGAGATCGTTGACGCGCTCGCGCACGTCGGCGAGCTCCGACTCGAGCGCCTCGTCGTCGAGCGGGCGGGCCCCGTCGACTTCGTCCCCCTCGACGCCGAGGATGCTCTCTAGCGAGCGCACAGTGACGAGCTTCTCGTTGACGGTCTCCGCGCCGTCGAGCGACTCGCCGGGCGAGAAGCCCTCGTAGCGCTCGTCGTAGTCGGTGACGTGCAGGGAGTGGTGTTCGTACGTCGCCTCGATCACGTCGTCGATGACGCGCTTCGAGCCCGTCACCGACACCTTGCTCATCCGCTCAGGCCTGAGCATCCACCGCCTCCTCGGCCTGTTGGTTCACCGCTTCTTCGAACCGTTCGACGGCGTAGTCGACGGCCGAGTCCACGCGGTCGCGGGCCTCGCGTTCGAGCTCGTCGCGGTCGGCACGACCCGATTCGAGGATCTCCTCGCGGCGTTCCTCGATCTCCTCGCGGGCCGATTCGAGCCGCTCTTGGGCCTCGGATTCCGCCGCTTCCTCGGCCTCGGCGCGGATCTCGTCCGCGCGCTCTCGAGCCTCAGCGAGGCGCTCGTCGGCGTCCGACTCAGCCTCCGCGATAATCTCATCCGCGTCCCGTTCGGCCTGCTTGATCGAGTTGAGCACCTCTGGTCTCGCCATGCTACTAATCGCCTGAAACTCTACAAGCGACGTATAAGGTGTTTGCGAAAGTGTGCTCGCGCTTCCGGCGACGCAGACGGTCGATCGCGCCGGAACGCGGCTCCGATCGCGCTGTCGCCGCCTACATTTAAGTACCAGTCGCCGGACCCTCACCGTATGGCAACGGTGTATGCGGTCGCGTCGGCGAAAGGTGGGGTCGGGAAGACCACCACGACCGCCGCGGTTGCGACGCTCCTGGCCGACTCGGGTGCCGATGTCGTCGCGATCGACGCCGATCTCGGCATGGCGAACCTCGCGGCGGCCGTGGGAGTCCCCTCCGGCGGGATCACCCTCCACGACGTGTTGGCGGGAGCGGCCGAGCCCGCCGACGCGGTCCACGAGGGACCGTCCGGGCTCCGTGTCGTCCCGGGGGCCGCGGACCTCGACGCGTACGCGGCGGCCGACCCCTCCGGGCTCCGCGACGTCGTCGAGGCCTTCGACGACGCGGACTACGTGCTCGTCGACGCCGGCGCGGGGCTCTCGCACGACTCCACGCTCCCGCTCGGGCTCGCGGACGAGACCCTGCTCGTCTCCACCGCCGAACAGAGCGCCCTCGGAGACACCGAGAAAACGCGCCAGCTGACCGAGCGGCTCGGCGGCTCCGTCGCGGGCGCCGCGATCACCCGTCTCGACCCCGCGACCGCCGCGGACGACGCTCCGATCGAGGCGGTCGACCGGACCCTCGACGCACCCGTGATCGGGCGCATCCCCGATGACGACGCGGTGCTGCGCGCGGTGGAGTCGGGCGAGCCGCTCCCCGTCTTCGCTCCGGACGCCCCGGCGACCCGCGCGTACCGCGACCTGACACGGGCGCTGACCGGCGCGTCGATCGACGGTCCCGGGCTCGCCGCCGTGGCGCCGGACGACGAGGACGCCGACGATGCGGAAGCGGGCGACGCGGAAGCGGACGATGCGGCGGACGGCGACGCCGGACCTGCCGAGACGGCCGAGGCCGACGATACCGAGCCCGACGACGTTGCGCTGGGTGAGGAAGACATCATCGTCGCCGACGCCGATCGGGGCGGGCTCGGCGACCCGAGCGACGAGGAGGACATCATCGTCGCCGCGGAGTCGCCCGTCGAAGATATCGAGGAGGCCGAGGGGGCCGCCTCCGACGCCGAGGATACGACCGACGAACCCGCCGAGCGCGCCGGTGATGAGTCGTCCGATGTCGCGGGCGCGCCGGCCGCGGACCAGCACGACGCCGTCGACGGCGAGACGGAGACGGTCGGCGAAGACCACGTCGACGGCGACGACCTCGAAGCGATGATCGAATCGGACCTCGACGCGGACCAGTTCGACGAAGGGGACGACGAGCTCGACGACAGCGCCGATACGGACGAGGCCGCCGAGTCGGTCGAGCCGCCCGCGTCCGACACGCCGGCGGAGCCCTCGCCGAGCGAGGCCCGCGACGCGGACGGGGAGTCGGAATCCGGGCCGGGGTCGGAACCGAACGACGGGACCGACTCCGATCCCGACGACGAACTCGCCGGCAGCGTCCCCTTCCGCGACGACGACACGGGGACGATGAACACCGTCCTCTCCGAGGAGGACGACGACGAGGACGACGACGAGGGAGACGGCGGTTTCTTTAGCCGGCTGCTCGGCCGATAGCGGACGGCGTTTCAACAGTCAGAGCGGCGGGAGCGTCTCCCGCCCGCGATCAGGCTTCGGAGGGGGCTTCCGCTCGGTCGCGGATGAGTTCGCGGATCTCCTCGGGGTCGGTGATGCCGGCGAGCTCCTCACAGGAGACGAGCGCGGTGCCGTCGACCGACTCGCGCTTCTCGTCCTCCTCGGTGAAGTAGACGGAGCGGGTCTGGGCCACCTCGCCGATCGAGGACATGATCCGCGCGCGCTTCTCTGCGGCCGGCGTGAACGCCGAGTGACCGGTGAGCACCCGCGTCACGGCGCTCCCCTCGTCCTCGGAGACGGCCTTGAACGGCGCGCGGGCGGTCGGGTGGACGGTGAACCCCGCGTTCGTGAGGACGTGGAGGACGTGCTCGTCGTCCGGGTCGGTCTCGGGCGCAGAGGGGGTGGGGTCGGCGTCGCGGACCTCGTCGGCCCCGTCGAGCACGTCGACCGGGCTGGAAAACGGCTCGTTGAACAGCTCTTCCAGTTGGATCGCCACCTCGATGGAGGCGTTCATCCCGTCCTCGTACTTCGAGACCGTTCGGCGCGAGACGCCGAGTTCGGTCGCGAGGCGGCCGAGCGACCAGCCGCGCTCCTCGCGCTCGTCGGCCAGCAGGTCGCCGTCGAGGCTGACGTACAGGCCGCCGGGCGCCGCGTAGATGAGCGGGGGCATCCCCTCGACGAACAGGTCGTACCCCGTGTCGGGGTTGATCACCGGAACGCCGTGCCGGAAGTAGACGACGCCCGGCTTCAGATCCTCGTTGCGGGTCCGGACCCCGATCACCATCGGCGTCGCCTGCAGGTACTCGCCGAGCCGCCGCATCTCGGCGCCGGTCTCCGCGTCGAGCGCGTCGACGTTGCCGAGGATCTTCAACAGCACGAGGTCCTCGCCGCGGCGTGCCGCCACGTCGAAGCTCTTGGGCCGGACCGCACACCGGTCGCTGACGAGGAAGCCCGCGTCCTCCAGCATCGCGGTGACGTTCTCGATCAGCGCAGTCCGGGACATAGTCGAAACAAGCGGCTCGCCGTATATATGCGTTGTGTCAGTTGTAGCCACTCGAAACCCCTGCCACCCTGCGTTTTTCCCGATCGGGGTGGCGATGCAGTTATATACCCGTTCGCCGGCGCTCCCGCTCGTCCACGCCCGAAACCGGTTTGTCCGGGAGCCCAAAAGGACGCGTATGCCCATCGTCGCCGTCGACGACACCGACTCCCGCGAGCGCGGGATGTGCACGACGTACGTCGGCGCGCGGCTGGCCGAGCGGCTCGACGCGGCCGGCGGTCGCGTCCGCCGCCGCCTCCTCGTCCGACTCAACCCCGCCGTGAAGCACAAGACGCGGGGCAACGCCGCTGTCGCGCTCCACGTCGCCGGGTTCGACGCCGACGCGGCCTTCGACATCGCCGCGGAGGCCGTCCGGGAGTTCGCGGCGGCCGACGACCCTCGGACCTCCCCCGGTGTCGTCGTCGCCGATCTCGACTTTGTCGACGCCGACCCGACCGACCGCGACGCCGCGGGGGACCGTTTCGGGTCGATCACCCCGCCGATCCCGGCCGACGTGGCCGAGTTCGCCCGCCGCGCGCTCCGGCGACGCCTCCCGCTCGACGAGGCCCTCGCCCTCGCCGACGCGCACGGCTTCCGGCACGCGGCGTTCGGCTCCGGCGGCGAGACCGACGCGGAGGCGGTCGCGGGACGCGGGCGGATCGGCGCGCTCGCGGCCGTCGGCGCCCCGGCGGCGTTCGACGACTGGACCGTCGAGCGCATCTCCTACCGCGAGCTGGACCGCTGTGGCACGCCCCGCGACGTCGACGTCGAGAGCCTCTTCGCGGCCGCGGGCCGGGGGTACCCGACCGTGTGGGACACCGTCGACCGCGGGACGGGCGAGGCGGTCTGCGTCCCGAACGCGCCCGGCCCCATCCTCCACGGAATCCGCGGCGACGACGCCGACGCGTGCCGCGAGGTCGCCGAGTCGATCGCCGCCGAGCCGGTCGAGCGCGCCGCGACGTTCCTGACGAATCAGGGCACAGACGCACATCTCGCGCCGGGTGCGATCGGCGACCTGCGCGACGGCGCGGGCTACCGCGTCGCCGGGACCGTTGCGAGCGAGCCGGAGACGAAACGGGGGGGTCACGTCCACGTCGACGTGGCGGCCCCCGACGGCGATCGCGTGGTGCTCCCCGGCGACGACGGCCGCCCACGCCTCCGGTGCGTCGCGTTCAAACCGACGGGTCGGTTCCGCGACCGCGTGCGCGCCCTCCGTCCCGGCGACCGGGTGACGGTGTGCGGCGAGCACGAGGTCCGGCCGGCCGGGGACACCGCCGGAGGCGACGGCTCGGAGAGCGACCGGCCGACGGCGACGCTGAAACTGGAGAAGCTCGCCGTGCGCGACCTCGTCGCGACGGAGCCCGCCGTCCCCACCTGTCCCGACTGCGGGCGGTCGATGTCGTCGGCGGGCCGGGGACAGGGGTACCGCTGCCGCGACTGCGGCACCGACGCGCCCGGAAAAGTCGAGGAACCGATCGAGCGGGAGCTGGAGCACGGCTGGTACGAGGTCCCGCCGAGCGCCCGGCGACACGTCGCGAAGCCGCTCGTCCGCGGCGGCTTCGACGGACCGGTCCACCCGGAGCGGTAGTCGGCGGGAGGCGAGGGAAGCCGGCGCGGGCGGTCCTCAGTCGCTCGCGACCAGCTTGTAGCACATGCCGGCCTCGTCGGAGTCCTCGGGGGCGCGCTCCGCGTAGTAGATCCCGTCGTCGGTCACGGCGGGCGCGCTGGTCACGTCGCCCCGGCCCTCGGCGGTCCAGGTGACGGACCCGTCGTCGCGGTCGAGCGCGTACAGCTTCGCGTCGTACGAGCCGACGAGCACGTGGTCGTTCGTGGCGACGGCGCTCCCGGTGATCCAGCCGCCAGTCGGCGTCGCCCACAGCTTCTCGCCGGTTTGGAGGTCGATCGCGTACGCGTTGCTGTCGTGGCTCCCGACGTACACCTCGCCGTCGTGGACCGCCGGCGCGCACATGACGCCGCCCGTGTCTCCCGGATCGGGGCTCCCCCTCGCCGTCTCGCCGCCGTCGGTCTCGAACTCCCACAACACGGAGCCGTCCTCGACGTCGAGCCCCGTGACGGTCCCGGCCCACGAGGGGACGACCGCGATCCCCTCGCTGATCGCCAGGGGGAGCTTCACGTCGCCGCCGGTGTCGTAGGCCCACTCGCGCTCCAGGTCGGGGAACGACCACGCGTAGCAGTGGCCGTCGTTGGAGCCGAAGATGAGACGACCGCGTTCGCGGTCGATCGCGACCGTCGAGTGCGGGTGGTTCGTGGGGCGCTCGTCGCGCCACTCGATCTCGCCGCTCTCCGCGTCCATCTTGACGACGCTCCCGCTCGGGGTCGCGTGCTCGATGGCGACGTAGAGCTTCCCGTCGTGGTACGTCGGGCTGGCGGCGGCGGCGTCGCCGGCGTCGGTCTGCCACAGGATCTCGCCGTCGTCGAGCGCCACCGACGAGACCACGCCGTCGTAGGTGCCGACGTACAGGCTCCCGTCCGCGATCGCCGGGGTCCCGTGGCTGCCGCGGTCGTCGTCGCTGATCGAGGTCGCCCAGTTCACCGAGCCGTCCGGCGCGATCGACTGCACCCGCCCGGTGTCGTCCGCGAGCACGATCGCCCCGTTCGGCGCCTTTACCGGACTCCCCTTCGAGGCCGAGTGGTCGCCGCGGTTGGCCGGCACCTCCCACGCGGTCTCGACGCTTTCCGGGATCGTCGCGTCGACGTACCCGGTGTTCCGGAGGCCTCGCCGGAACTGCGTCGACAGCCCGTCGTCGGGCCCCTCGGTCGGTCGGTCGTCCTCGCCGTCGCTCCCGTCTCCGGACCCCCCGCTCCCGGCCGTATCGCCCTCGCCGGATCCGTCGGTGTCGAGGCCGGAACAGCCGGCCAGTCCCGCGACCCCCGCGGTGGTCGCGCCACCGAGGGCCCGCAGCCAGTCACGACGCGTTGGTTCGGTCATGCTGGGTTCCTACCCCCAGCGATAATAAAAAGCCACGCTCCTCGGCGCCGCGTTCGCGGGACTCCGGACCGGGACGACCGAAGCCGCCCGGTGCCGTGAAGTGTCCCGTGTCCGATCTCCGAGCCATGTCCGGAATCGTGTTCAACGCGACGGAGCAGCACGACGCAGTCGTCGACTTCTATCGCGAGACGATGGGCGCCACGGTGCGGCTCGAACAGCCCGACTGCGCCATATTGGGTTACGACAACATGCTGTTCGGGTTCTGCGAGCGCGACCACACCGACGACTGCGGGACGATCACGTTCGTGTACTCGGACCCTGACGCCGTCGACGAGGTCCACGAGCGACTCGATGCGGCGCCGGGAGCCGACGCCGTCGGGTCGCCACACCGGAACGACCGCTACGACATCTACCAGTTCTTCGCGGAGGATCCGGACGGCCGGACCGTCGAGTGCCAGGCGTTCCTCGACGACGCGGTGTCACTCCCCTGACCGTCGGCTCGATCGCCTCGCCGGAGTCGCGGTGTGGTGGGGTCGACGCTCCCTGTCGACGCCTCTGGTTACTCGACGTCGCGCTCCTTGCGCCACGTCGCCGCGCGCTCGAGTGCGGCCTCGCGGTCGTCGAACCGCTCGCGCTCGTAGGCCGACTCGTCGGCGGCCTGCTCCATCACGTCGAGGCGGGCGACGAACCCGCCGTCGCCGCGCTCGCGGATCCGGACCGTCGCGTAGTCGTCGGAGCGCTCCCACTCGGTGATCACGTCGTCCTCGCGTCCCACTGACCAGGGCATACCGGAGAGCGCGCGCGGCGCGGCTAAAGCGACGCGGTTCGGCGTCGGGGGTGTGCGGCCTCGGGAGCGGCGTCTCGACGGCGGCGTGATCAGTTCCCGTCGTCCGTCGGCGCCGTCGCGTGCGAACAGACCGGACAGACGGCGTAGCCGAGGGCGTCGTACGGCACCGACGCCGACGGAGCGGTCACGTCGCACTCGGGACAGTCGAACGTCGACTCGGTCTGACTGCTCATACATCATCGTGCGGGTGCTTCGCATATCGTTATGAGGCGCTTGCCGCCCGCTCAACGAGTGCCTACTTATAAGCGGTCGGCGGGACGAAGGCGACCGTGACCGAAGACGTCCACGCGGAACGGCGCGAGCGCGCGGCGGCACGACTCCGGGGCGTCGGCGCCGACGGACTCGTCTGTTTCCCCAGCCGGAACCTCCAGTATCTCACCGGATTCGTCGAGGAGCCGGGCGAGCGACACCTCTTCCTCGTCGTGCCCGCCGCCGGCGAGCCGACCCTGTTCGTCCCCGCTCTCTACGAGACGCAAGTCCGGGAGGCGACCACCGTCGACGCGGTGCGGACGTGGGCCGACGGCGACGACCCGGCCGCCGCGGTCCGGGAGCTGCTCGGCGACCTCGGGCTCCGCGAGGGACGCCTGCTCGTCGACGACACGATGTGGGCGACGTTCGCGCAGGACCTCCGGGACGCCGCGCCCGACGCTGAGTGGGGGCTCGCGAGCGAGGCGCTCGCCGCCCTCCGCGTCCGGAAGGACGCGGCCGAGGTCGACGCGCTGCGCGCGGCCGCGGTCGCCGCCGACGAGGCCGTCCGGGACCTCCGCAACCTCGGCGCCGACGCGGTCGGGATGACCGAATGCGCCCTCGCCGACCAGATCGCCGACCGGCTGGCCGCGCACGGCGGCGAGGGGGTCTCCTTCGAGACGATCGTCGGCGCGGGGCCGAACGGGGCGAAGCCCCACCACGGGCACGGCGACCGAGAGATCCGGGCGGGAGAGCCCGTCGTGCTCGACTTCGGCACTCGAGTCGACGGCTACCCCTCGGACCAGACCCGGACCCTCGTCTTCGACGGCGAGCCGCCGGCCGAGTACCGGCGCGTCCACGAGACCGTCCGCGAGGCGCAGGCCGCGGCGGTCGCGGCGGTCGAACCGGGCGTCGCCGCCGAGGCGGTCGACCGGGCCGCACGCGAGGTCATCGAGGACGCCGGCTACGGGGACGCGTTCGTCCACCGCACCGGCCACGGGGTCGGGCTCGACGTCCACGAGGAGCCGTACGTCGTGGCCGGCAACGACCGGGAGCTACAGCCGAGGATGGTCTTCTCTGTGGAGCCGGGGGTCTACCTCGACGGGCGGTTCGGCTGCCGGATCGAGGACCTCGTCGTCGTCACCGAGGACGGGTGCGAGCGGCTGAACGGCACCGACCGCGGCTGGCGGTGAGACGCGTCAAAACGGACGGGGGTCGGGGGAATCAGTGCGTGCCGTCGCGGCACGACATCGCGGGAGTCGTGTGCGCGATCCCGCCTGACAGTTGTCGCCGGATCGTATAACCACACCACCGAATTGTTTTGGGTGCACCGCCTCGACCGCGGGCCGGCCCCTCCCGGTGCGGCGCCGAATCGCCCCGCACCTTGGCTCGCATCGAAACCATTAGTGTCGCCGGAGCGAAAGCGCGGGGTATGAGCGACAACGACGAGGCCGAAGCGGAGGAGCCGGCCGTCGAGCTTGGCGAGGGGCCGGACGTGGCGGGCGAGCCGATCGCCCGCGTCGCGTCCCGTCTCACGTGGCCCGCGAAGCGCAGCGACCTGCGCGCCCAGGAGGGCGACGCGACGATCCGGACGCCGGAGGGCGCCCGCGACCTCGACGACGTGCTCGCGGCGTCGGAGGTCCCGCTGTTCGAGGGCCGAGGCGAGTTCGTGACCGAGGTCGAGGAGATAATCGGTTCCGGTCCAGTCGCGACCGAGTAGCCGTCCGCCGTTTCTCGCCTCTCTCTGCTTCGTTCGTCTCTCTGCTCCGTCTCTCTCCCCGCTCCGACCCTCTCCCTGCTCCGCCCTCCTCCCCGCGTCCGGTCCGTCTCCCTTCCCGTCCGTCGCGAGGTTTTTGTCCGGGCGACACGGACTCGGCGTATGGCGATTCCCTTCGACCCGCACGAGCTCGATCCCGAGGAGTACGGCGAGACGCAGACCACGCTCGAAACCGACCACGAGTCGGCGATCGAGCGCGTCCGCGAGGTGTGTCTCGACGCGGGGTTCGGGATTCCCGTCGAGTTCTCCCCGTCGGAGATGCTCAACGAGAAGGCCGATGCGGGCCGCGATCCGTACTACGTCCTCGGCGCCTGCAACCCCGAGATGGCCGACCGCGCGCTCGACGCGACCGAGGGGCGGATGGGCGCGCTGTTCCCGTGTAACATGGT
>NZ_NHOA01000150.1 GCF_002727125.1 Halorubrum persicum | reverse complement strand
TCTCCTACAGAAGAGCGTACACACTATGTGGTCGCGGAGGTTAATACTGGCGGTGAATTGGTGAGAGATCCAGCCGTGGCGTCGTCAGGGGAAATGTACGCTATTGTCTGCTTGACCCCCACCTAAAGACGGGGGTATGCGCTTATAACCCTATCACCTGACGCGTCACATCCTCGGGCCGTTGTCGACGAGCGAAGTCAGATAATACAGCTGAAGTAGAGAACAAAGTAGAACGAGTTCCAAGGATTGTAAATCGGACACCCCTCTATCGATGTGTTCTTAATGTATTGCATCTAACGTGATGCTGCAGACGAAATCTGCTTCTGAGCAAGTGGTGGAACTCATTCGTCTCTTACTCGAGGGTCGAAGACATACACCCCTCTATCGATGTGTTCCGGACAGGTGTAGCCGGTTCTGCCATCGGTTCGAATACGATCGGATTTCAGATATTGAGTAAATACCGGCGTAGAGACCTGATACGGCGACAATAGAGCAGATACGCCAATTAGATATTTGTCAGGATAAAGGCGACAAAATGCGTCTTGTCTGAACACATCGAACACATCGATAGAGGGGTGTGTGTGTTGTGTTAATAAGAAGGAAGAAATAAGAAAGAAGAAGAGATGGAAATAGGCACAAAACGACTGTCTTAGAAGTTTGGAGAAGTCAAATCGTGCGTTGCTAGCGTCTTACTACCGAGTCTTTGTGGACGCTCGCTCAGACATTCGTGTAGATCACTCCCCCCTCGAGGACGCCGAACACATCGATAGAGGGGTGTGTCTGTCGGTGCCCGTGGAAGAACACATCGTTACACGCCGCAGGACGTGCTTTGGCTGTGAGAGCAGACATGGACCTAATCAAACGGTAGAAGTGCCTAAAACGGTTAATCACACTTCGATAGAGGTGCCAACCTTTTTGTTACTAGCCAATATCGTCTGGGGCATGGGTACAGACGACTCCGACGATCCCGATCCGGGATTGCTGGAGGATGAGACGACGGGCCAAACCAACCTCTCAGACGCGACAGCGGAAACGCCAGCATCTTCATCACCGTCCCAAGAAGCGAGCGAGGATCGGTCAGCTGGTGATTCTTCTGAACATTCGTCGCAATCGATTGAGGATATGCTGTTAGAGTTCGACGAGCAGCAGGGACTTATCCGTGATCGGTCACTGCTCGACCCGAACTATGTGGTTGAAGAAGACCGTATTGTGGGCCGTGACGCACAGCTCCAAGAAGTAACGAAGATGCTTCGCGTCGCGCTCGGTGACAACCGACCTCCGAATCTGTTTCTGTACGGTCCGTCTGGAACGGGAAAATCGCTCATCACGAAAGCCGTCTGTAACAACATCAGCCGGATCTGTGTGTCTCGAGATATACGGTTCGGCACGATCGAAGTCAACTGCCAAGATCTCGACACACTCGGTGTTGCCGTGTATGAACTCGCACAACAGGCTGCTGATGAAGCCGGTATCGAGGTCCAAGTGCCAAAGCACGGAGTTGCAACGAAAGAAAAGTGGGATGAGCTCTTCCGCATCGTCAACACGCATTTCGATTCGGTCGTGTTCGTCCTTGATGAGCTCGACATGCTTGTCGGACGGCGCGATAAACAAGAACCCGCATTTTCACGACTGCTGTATCAGCTTTCTCGAGCGGGGGCGAACGACGAACTTGACGCGTACATCTCTGTCGTTGCTATCTCAAACGACACGAAGATGATGGAGGCTGTGGGGAGCCGCGCAGTGAGCTCATTCACACCGGAAGACGTCCACTTTGACGACTACGATGCGGATCAGCTCAAGTCTATTCTTCGTCGGCGCCACGACGCATTTCACGACGATGTCCTCGATGATGACGTGATCCCACTTGCAGCAGCCTTCGCAGCGCAAACACACGGCGATGCACGGAAAGCGATCGATCTCATGCGGGTCGCTGGCGAACTCGCCGAACGAGAAGGGGATGCTCGCGTGCGCGAAGAACACGTCCGGGCCGCCCAGGCAAAGGTCGAAAAGAATCGTGTGTTGGAGGTTGTTCGCGGTATCAGTACACAGAAGAAACTGTGTCTCTATGCCACGGCGGCGGTCGCATCCCAAACGATAGATGGGACAGCGCGGAGTACAACGGGGTATCGGGTGTATCAGTATCTCACCGACGCAATCGGTGCTGATCAGTATCATCAAGAAACCTACGTCAACAAGATGAAAGAGCTCACAACGTACTCGCTTGTTGACTTTGAACGGCGGAGCCATGGCCCCAGCTCTGGGATGTTTCTCGAATTCCAGTTTGGTGAACGTCCAGAGACGATTCTCGAGACGCTTCGAGAGGATTCCCGTATTGAAGCTGTATCCGAAGGCGAGGTTAATTCTGTCGTCAAAGCACAAATCAGAAACCAGACTTGACATCCTCCCCGCGCTGAAGCGCGAGGATTCCCACGGCACCGTACCGCTGGATTGGGATATTGTGGTTTACGACGTAGCCTGTTCTCGCGGTGCAAAGCATCCGCTCTCTGAATCGAACAGGTACGTCGATGGCTGTGCCAACCAGCCGTTACTCCTATTCACCGACAGATTCGGTGAACTCGGAGATACTTTCTGCCGAATGTTCTCAGCGCCGTTCACATCTGCGTTCCCCACTGTACCGCACTCATCGCAGACATACAGTCCGCGTTCAACACGGTTCGCCTTTCGTTCCCGACCACAGCACGAACACGACTTCGAGGTATTCCGCTCAGACACTTTTTCAACCGTGATGCCTTCCATCTCGGCTTTGTATTCGAGAAGGTCGGTGAAGCGGTTGAACGCCCACGAGTGGAGGTCAAGATTACCGTGCGTACCCCAGTTCTTTGACTCGCTGGTCTCCTCATCTTCACGGATGCCGGAGAGATCCCCCACCACCATCGTTCCAATTTCCTCCTCAACACACCGCTGGATGATATGCTTGGAGAGAGTGTGGAAGTAGTGGGTGCGGCGAGACGACTTCTTCTGGTTCAGCCGGGTAGCCTGATCGGAGTCCGAGTCGTCACACCGAGCGATTCGCTTGCTGAAGTAGTAGTCGTCCTGTTTCAAACAGTTGAGTGGGTACAACTCACTGTGGCCGTCCTCGTAGGCGAGTGCGGCGAAGTTGTTGATGCCGAGGTCAACACCGACCGTCTTCTCACCAGGGGCTTCATCCACGTCGATTTCGACCTTGCAGACAAAGTGTAGCTCCCATTCGTCGTCTGCCCAGACAATCTTGACTTGTTGGACGGCCTCCACGGTGGCAAGGTCAACGTCGGGGCGGGTTTGGTACTCACACAGGACAAAATCCGACCAATACCCTTTCAGATTTGACCCTTGTGAGAGTCGAACTCGGTTGTACTGCGTATCGAGTTTGAAGCCAGCGGCTTTGAACGTGACCGTAGAACGTGGGTGTTCGTCGCCGTGTTTGCGGTAGCCGGGCGGGTTCGCTTTCGTATCCCCGTTTTGTCGGTTGCCGTACCAGCCGTTGAACGCCTCAGCAAGTTCTTGAAGGACTCGCTGACTTGACTGCGAATGCAGGTCATCATAGCGTTCGTGGGTTTTGAGATACGTGGTGAGTTCGTTGTGATTGGGGATGTGACCGATTTCATCCCAGATCCGACTGCATGTCCACCGGCCGATGTTCCAGAGTTTCGAGGCGGCGAACCCGAGCGAATCAAGATCGTCTTGCACCCGAGACTGGTTCCGTATGGAAGCAGTGTAGGTGCGAGTAACGACCTGTTTCGCCACATATAACCTATGTTGACCAACTAACCTAAACGCGTGGATTGGAGCCGCGTAGAATATCCAGCCGTGCCATCGGACGGTGGACCGTGAATGGTAGTGTCGGATTCATCCCCACGCTAAAGCGCGAGGCTTTCTCCTCGATTCTCCGTAACTCCAGTTGACAATGGAATAGTAAACTCTGGGTTTACGAGACACCCCTCTATCGATGTGTACAACCCGTCTGGTAGCAAATCACAATTACTGAAAATTCACATTTTCCACCAAATGCATTTATTGACCATTCCTCGTCCACACCCCTTTATCGATGTGTGATGTGCGTTTAGAAGGCTTGAACAGTCGAATTATAGATGTCTGATGTTAACACGACTGAGTAGGATTAGCTATCCTCCCAATGACCTGCAGCCAGTTCGATGCCTAGCCGACACCCCTCTATCGATGTGTACGAGTGTCTGTTGACTGGATACACACCTCTATCGATGTGTACGAGTGTCCGTTGGCTGGATACACCCCTCTATCGATGTGTACGTGCTAGATTGTACATGCCACCGCTAAACAACCCCTCTGAGTCTGCTATTCGTCTGAGCTGACGGGCCCTTTATATTGAGAACGGATTTTTTCGCCATCTCTCCACTGCCAGTAGTAGTAGCGATTGTCGTTGATCTCCTTGATCGTGATCGTCGCTTTAGCAGGAACGTCGGCCGGGAAGTCGTCTGGTCGCTTGTCTTTCTCGTTGTCACCTGATTCCTCCTCGAGGCGCGCCTCACGAGCCTTGTGCTCCGCCAGTTCCTCGGCGTAGCGTGCGACGTGCTGGAGCTGGTCTGGGGAGTAGTCGTTGAGCGTATCGACGGTATCTGTCGAGAGATCCGCCGGCGGCGTCGGTGGCTCGTAGGACATAAGCGATCGTGTTAACCAACAAGGCGTGTGGCGCCATACATTTGTTGGTTAATCAGATACGCTCTTGTGTAGAGTTGCGGAAAACGGTCGATCGCCGATGAGAGGTATGTACTTGAAGAACTGTTTGACGGCTAGCCTCGGCAGAATTCACTCCAGCGAGAAAACACACTAACAGCCACTCTACTGCGGCTCTCCGCGTTTCTACATCAGAGCGGACTCAATTAACCAACGTGGCGATGGATTTCTTCTACTCTGTTGGTTAAGCTTTCAGCGCCTAAGAGGGGCGGAGGCGCGTTCTGACCTCTGTTGAATAAATGACTGAACCCGATCTCAGACGGCTCCCAAGGAAGCCGGGCACGTTGCCAAGCAGGACAATCAGATCGCTCGTACGACAGACAACCGAACCCACGAGCACCTCCGATACACCGTTCTTCGGGTGCTCGAAGGCGAGGTGGACCACCTCCCAGCAGACGGACACCGATCGATGGCGTGACCGTCGGCTACGGGAGCGACGAGGCGATGTTCGATAGCTGGGGCACTAACGGAGACGGGTGGAAGACCGATCGGTGGTATCATACGGAGTAAGTGAGCTTCTCGAAGAATACGGGGCCGATCGCAGTCACAGCTGTGTCTGCACGATGTCCAAGAACTTCTCACTCGTCATCTTGTACAGTGTGTATCCGTCCGACAGCCGCTCCCGCTTGACGGTGGATGCAACTTCACCGTCAACACAAATTTCCCATGTATCTCCATGATCTACGTTGACTCCCACCAATTTGATTTCGATATCGTACGCTGTCTCCATCTGGAAGATTAACGGCGGCACGAGTACGTCGTCTGTAAACCGCGGTGGTCGATACGGAGAGAGATTGTGTTCTCTGAACTCTACGATAGCGTCGTGCCACCAGTCAGGGAGCTGTTCGATATCGACATCTGCATATGGGTCATCGCCGTCGAGCCAGTCCGGTGGTTTGGCATCTTCCAGTACTGAGCGTACCCGATCGCTGTGCACCATGTGGGGAAATTACATTTCTGCTCGAAGCGACTACCTGATTTTAGGCTACAACTCGACGTACAGCTCTCCGTCTAGGATGTGAACGTCGTACGTCGGCAGCCGGTAATCGTCGCTTGCCGTGTGAGTACCGTCAGTGATATCGAACTCCCACCCGTGCCAGGGACACGCGACAATTTCATCATCACACGCCCACGCGAGTTCATCGTCCCCATCGACGTCGAGGGTTCCACTCAACAACCCTTCGCAGGCTGGACCGCCCTGATGCGTACAGTAGTTCGACAGTGCATAAAACTCTCCGTTCGAGTGGAAGACAGCAATCTCCCGGCCCGTAATATCCACGATGATGCGCTCACCGTCAGATATGTCGTCCGCTGCGATGACGTGATGTATGTTACTCTGGTCCGGATCTGGTTGTGTGGACTCACTCATGGTTAGTCGAAGGCGTACACTCGCTCTGCGGTCTTTCCGTAGATGTTCTGGATCTCTTCGCTGGTGAACTCCGAGCGAAGCATCTTCAGTAATTCACCGGTATTATCGAAGTCGAAGTGCGGGTAATCGGAGGAGAACATCAGACTGTCCCCTCCCTCGAAGTGCCGAATCGTCTCAGTGAGATACTGTGGATCATCTAATCCCTCGACCGGTTGGCTCGTCACGTAGAATTGATCTTTGAGATATTCGCTCGGTCGCTTATCGAGCATCGGTGCGTCCCATTTTGCCCCCATATAATCGTGATCGAACCGACGCATGAAGTACGGATACCAGCCGAGACCGGATTCTTGGATGACGAAGTTGAGATCGGGGAACCGTTCGGGGACGCCCCGAGTCAGCATGTCCGCCAGATTCGTCTGGTGCATCATGTTATGTGATGTCGCATGAACAGGAAGTGCTCGATTCATCGCCTGCCACGTGGACGGGAACCGCGTCATCATCGTTCCGGCGGCGTTGTGCATCTTAATTGGCAGCCCTGCCCGTTCGCACGCGTCATAAAGCGGGTAGTAGGACTCGTGACCGAGGAGTGGGTCGACGGACCCGCTCGGGATCATCACCGCCGCAATTCCGTCTTCGTTGGCTCGGCGCTCGACTTCTTCAGCCGCCTTCTGCGGCTTTTGCGGGGCCACGATTGCCGCCCCATATAGGCCGTTTTCAGGGTCGAGAATCTCATCGAGAAGCCAGTTGTTGTACGCCGTCGCGAGTGCGGCTGCGAGGTCATCGTGGTGAACGGCCCCGAGATACAGGTTTTGAGTCGGCGTGATGATCGCTTTATCCCATTCGACCAGGTCTCTTCCCTTCTGGATGTCCTCCTTGGTACGAACGGTTTCCGAGTCAGCTTTTCCGATCGTCACTGAGTACACCATCCCGTGTGCGGGATAGACACGGCCGAGATAGCCGTAGTCGTCGCCTTGTTGGCTATTTAGTAGCTCGTCGAACGGACTCTCGAGGTACGGAAAAATGTCTTCCTGACGCTCCGTCAGGTGAAAGTCTGTGTCGATAATAACTTCCAGATCGTCGATCGACCGTATCTGCTGGTCCGTTATCGAACTCATACTTCTCCCATGGTCGAATACACATATATACACCAAGTAGATTCACGAGAAGAAAACATGGTTTAGCAGTCTTACTGCCTATTTCTCCCTATTTTCTGCTATTGAATATTGTAATAAGAGGTGCGGTGGTGATACGCTCTGGTTCGGATGATTCGACCTCAAAACGAGGTCCCGAGAGTATATTCGAAGTGGCCGTAACGATAAGAAACAATATTCTCATCTATTTCTCATTAGGGAAACTACTTTATACTTCTCGGATTCTCTCTATTTAATGGAAGACTGGAAACCGGGTGGTAGTAGCCCTGAAGCAGATGGATCGACGATACAGAGTATCGACACATCGTTCGCTATCGTTACTGCCCTTCGGGAGACGAACGGCGCCGGTGTGACCGAACTGGCTGAGAGGGCCGACCTCTCAAAAAGTTCAGCTCACAAGCATCTCCGGTCATTGATGAAACACAGCTGTGTCGTAAAGGAAGACGAGGAATACCGACTTGGACTCCGGTATCTCGACTTGGGGGCGCACGTACGTTCGGAGTATCCGGGATCGGCAGAGATCAAACACAAACTCCGTGACCTCGCGGCCGAGACGGGAGAAAGCGCTCAGTTTGCCGTCGAAGAGCGCGGTCATGCGGTCGTTCTCCACCGCGATGTTAGCCATAGTGGTGTCTATTCACGTGGCCGTGAAGGTCGACGCTTCCCGATACATCAGACTGCTGCGGGGAAAGCGATCCTCTCACAACACTCGGACCAGTGGGTTCGCGAAATCGTTGACCGCTACGGACTTCTAGCGGCGACGCCACAGACTATCACTGAAAAAACGGTCTTGTTCGACGAGCTCGCAGAGATCAGGGATCGTGGCGTCGCTTTCAACAGCGAAGAGAGCACCGAAGGACTTCGATCGGTGGCAGCCCCTGTAACAGGGCCCGATGGTGACGTACTTGGTGCATTAGCCGTCGCGGGACCGACACACCGTCTTACTGGTGACCGATTTGATCGGGAACTCCCAAATCTCGTCCGTAGCATCGTGAATGAAATTGAATTGAATCTTGCTCACTCGTGAACTACCCTGCCTACTCAGCCGCTGGCGCGGCTTCCTTGAGGCAGGGACTTCTTGCTTTCACGACGCGCTTTGCAGACACCTGAGTGGTGTCCGTAGGGAGCGCAGTCTCCACAGGCGTTGATTCGGAGCGTCCCGCTACTACTTGTTTCGTACCGCGAGAGAGAATGTTCCACGCCGCATTCGCGTCCCTATCCGCCGTAAAGCCACAAGATGGACAGGAGTGTTCGCGGACCCACAACGGCTTCTCCGTTGAGCTTTCTCAATGCATGCGAACAGATTCGACGATCGAATGCCACTCAGTTTCCCGACTACCTTCCTCAGCAGAGGTGAGACGACTAGGGGTAATCCGAGTGCCAGTCAGAGATGTCGGTGACAGTCTCGCTTTCGATGTCGACTGTGGCGGAGTAATAAACCTCGTCAGTGGCGGAATCGCGAATCCTGACGACGGCCTCGTTTTCGACGTATTCGGATTCACGGTCGATGGTGACTGCGTCCGTCTCGTTACTGTCTTCGACCGTGAGGGTGAACGTCTCCTCTTCCCCAACTTTCTCACCGTCCCTCGAGGTGTTGGTGAGGCCGGTGAAGGAGGTGGTCTGAGCAGAGTCAACGGTCAGTTTGCGAATCGGTCCAACGGTTAGTTCGTACTGACCCAGGTCCTGAAGTGTCTGCTGTACGGTCGCGTTGCCTCGGGCGATTGCTTTGGCCTGGTTGCGTTCGCTGTCCGTCAGTGGGTTCTCGGCTTCCGCGTTCACGTGGTAGGTTCCACTGCCTTGTTGTTCGATCTCGATACTGTCGACCCGGGTCGTATTGTCGAGGAGGATAGCCCGCTGATTGCCCCGTTCGAAGGTGACGTTGTCCTCAGACACGACAAACGCTGCACTCGGTTCGGAGGCGGCGAGGGGAGTCGTCGCACCGACCGCGCTCCCGATGACAGCCAGCGAGACACCGAGGGCGGCGAGGACCACCAACAGAGTGAGGCGGGACCACAGATCGGATGTCATTCGTGACCAGAAGTTGGGTGAAAGACCATATCAGTGCTTCGCGAAACTGGTTGGGAAATGGTTAGAAATGCGTTTCACAGGCGTTTCACCCCGGTTTCACAGCGAAAGAACGATACGCATTAGACGGAGTCCTCACTAACCCTGACCATATGGACCTGTCAGCCCTCCACGGTAAGCGCCTGATCGCGGCGTCCGTGTTCGTTGCCGCGGTCCTCGTGCTTGCCGTCCAACTGATCACTCCCTCACCGGTTATGGTCTCTATCGGCGACAGCAGCACACAAACCACCCAGCTCGGCCAGTACTTCACCTACACCGATGTCGCCCTCATCACGGTCGCGGCCTCCCTCCTCGGTGCCAGCGGCACCTACCTCTTACTCCACGACTACCCCACCCCAGTCCCGACAACCGAGACAGCGACACCGAATACCATCGCAAACGGCGGAGAACGCCCACCGACACGACAAGCAATCAGTGACGGACACGGTAGCGGCACTGTCCAGCGCGACACCCCGGACCCTGAAGAGCGGTGGGAGGAGACGGTTGGCCGGCTACGTAACAACGAGGAAACAGTTTACGCCGTCGTGCTCGACGCCGACGGTAAACTTCCACAACGAGATATCGTCGAGGGGACCGAGTTGTCCAAGGCCACGGTCAGCCGAACCTTGGATACCCTCGAAAGCAAGGACTTGGTCGAACGGAAGCGTAACGGGATGGGCAACGTCGTCGTCCTTACGTAGTTCTCGGTTGACTACTGGGTGAAACGGGTTGTGAACCGGTTCCGTAACACATTTCCAATCAATCACTTTCAGGTCTTTCATCTAACGGTCTACGTGGAGAGCACCACTCCTTCAGGGTCTGGAGGCTTCGGTGGTGTCTCCACACTACAAGGTGAATTGACGCACTATGCGCACGAAACTTGCCGTCCTCGCGGTCGCCGCACTACTCGCTCTTGGGACTGGTAGTGCCGTCGCCGCTATGGATGGACCGACGACCGACGTAGCATCGGATGATGCATTGCCAGCCAACTACACCGTCGACGTCATCACTCCCGGAGAAGTGAGCGATGAAGAGGTTGACCGGGCTATTGAGACGGCTTGGATGAACCATACGGTCCGGAGTTACTTCGACGAGGGTGCCGCCGTCCATTTCGAAGCCTCGGCCTCCGGGTTGGACGAAGACACGATCCGCGTCAAGATTGCTCCACTCAAGGAGCCAGACGAGACAAGGGTCATCGCAGATGTCGATCTTCCCGGGAAACAGGTCACCTCCACCGATGAACCGGTGAAACTCAACGCGTCCAACGCTATCACGATCAACACGAGCGACTACGACCTCAACGATACGGAGCAGAGTCAGGACACGAACGGTGAAGAGAACGCCACGCGTCTCACCGATGCCCAAGCCACCCAGATAGAGCTCAACGAGACCTCGATCGAACGCGGCGAGAACGGCTCCTTCACCGTTGAAGTCGAAGACGATGACGGAACCAGCGCGACAGTCTTATCGGACGAGATCATCAGGACCGACCTCTCACCAGCGAACCGGACGGTCAGGGGCGAATAAGACCGACCAACACTAAGATACGTTCTCTCACTTTCTTTCCCTGTGTCCTTATGACGGAGATTGTTCCGGAGTAGTTCTGAAGTGAATACTCACAACCCCGCCAACTTCCCTGTAGTCTCAACTTCTCCGCTCAGACAGTAGTTGAGATCGGTCGGCCCAATGGATGCGATTCTTGAGCTACCTCGGGGTCAGCAATGATGTCTCTTCGCCATTTTCGGAGCTTTCACTCCTAACACTCTTTACAGCAGATGACGTATCCCTACGTAACGATGTCTATCGACCGAGAGACCTTCGAGAACACGAGTGAGGACGAGCTCGCGGACCTTTCCGTCCCGGATCAGGTCCTTGGGTTCCTCGCCGCTAACGAGGATCGGGCGTTCAAGGCCCGTGAAATCGCCTCCCAGATTGGCGTCGACGAGGGTGCAGTCAGCACTGCACTCTCGCGGCTGAAGGATCGTGGTCTGGTCGAACACAAGGCGACGTACTGGGCGGTAACCAACGACGCCGGACGACTCGACGGATACTGCGGGTACGAACGAGCAACGGCGCTGTTCAACGATCAGCTGGGTGCGGAGGACAAGGATTCTTGGCGTGAGCATGCACCGCAGGAACCACACCCGAGCGTCAAGGACGAACAGTGACCGACGAAGAGACACCGATTTTCGAGCGGGGTGATATCGTCTACGGGGATGATCCGTTCAAAGGCGAGGAAGACGCCCGGCCGTGGCTTATTCTCTCGAATCACAAGGGGCGGCCGTTTCACGGCGATCAGTATCTCGTGCTGACGTTGACGTCGAAATCTTGGATGGGAGATCTCATCGACATCCCGGGGGAGAGTTGGCTTCGTGGTGGGACGCCCGATGGGAGTCGGATCGTCCCGTGGGGCGTCCAATCGATCGACCACGAAGATATCGACCTCTGGCAGGGTCGTCTTGACAGCGACCTCGTCGACGAGGCGGTCGCTGCCCCCGTCGAAGAGTTGCAGTAGCTGATCTATACGGGACTAACCAGAATCTACAGGCGGAGCAGACCAGGTGCCTCGCGGCTTGACCCCGAGGTGAACGCTTGCTAACGCTGTTGTCTGCTACCGTAGTATCTCGGGTTATGGTGGCTGAGCGAGGGCGTATAGAGTTCCGTTGGTTGTTTGTGCAAACATTTGCTCATCACCGGCACTGAGAAGCGATCTCTCACTGGAAATCGTCGTCTGAGCTTGCTCACATGAAGGGAGTCTATCAACCCACGTAACCCGTCTGGCATCTGTTCCGACAATGAACCTGTCCAAGTCCGAAATTGTTCGTGCTACGGGCTCGCAAAGCCGCTCTCATACCGTACCCCAACACTCCCTGTCGTCTCAACTTCCCCGCACTACCTCTCGTTGCGAACGCCAGAATCTGTGCATCGATTGTGGTCGTTTCGGACTGGCCCACCGACTTGTCTCAGAACGGGTATTTATCCTCGATCGACTGAAACGCGAGCCGCCCGAGCAACTGAGCAGGGCCGCGCTTCGGCAGATCGCGAGCGACATCCACTTTGCTCGGTGGCTCACTGCCACCGATCCCGAGTTCCCAGTCGGTCTCCGACGCGAAGCGGTCGACCGCGGATTCGACCTGCTCGCGCACCGCCTCGGCATCCATCGTCTCGATCTCGCCATTCTGCATCAGCACGTTGCCGTCGACGATGACCGTCTCCACGTCCGCCGGTGCCGCGTTGTTAGCGACCTGCGCCGGGATATTGGTCAGCGGCGTGAACTTCGGCTTCTCTACGTCGAGCACGATGACGTCGGCGCGCTTGCCGGACTCGATGCTGCCGATCTCGTCGCCCACGCCGAGGGCTTCTGCACCCTCGATAGTGAGCATCCGCACCAGCTCCATCGAGTGGTACTGGCCGGTCGACCGCTTGAGATTGGCCGCGAGCCGTGCCTGCCGCGCCTCGCCGAACAGGTTGTAGGAGTCGTGCCAGTAGTGGTCGTCGATACCGAGACCGACGTCGACGCCCGCGTCTCGAAGTTCCGGCACCGGCGTCCACTGCACGTCGCCGTCCGTGTTCCAGTAACAGAAGATGGACGGACAGTGTGCGACCGATGCGTCAGCCTCGGCAGTCCGTCGGATGTCCTCGCCGTCGGCCAGCCGGAAGTGCGCGGCTACCAGTCGGTCGTCCAGCAGGCCGACGTCGTCGAGGAGGGCGAGTGAGTCGTCGGCGCCGTTCGACCGGGCCATCTTGCTGCTCGCCTCGAGTTCCAGCAGGTGGGTGTGAACGAGCAGGTCGGGGTACTCGGCGGCGAGTCCAGCAGTGCGCTCCCACATCTCGTGAGTACACGACCAGTCGTCGTGGGGGTTGATCGTCGCTCGGATTCGTCCGTCGTAGGTGTCGTGGTACTCGTCGATGAACTCGCGGGCGCGGGCGAACTGGTCGTCGACGGGGACGTCCCAGAACAGATCGGAGAGCGCCACGCCGAAGAACCCGCGGAGGCCCACCTCGCCGAACGTCTCCGCGCCCGCGCTCGGCCGGACGTCCATGGAGTTGACGGTGGTGACGCCACCCGCGAGGAAGTTCAGTGCCGCGAGTTCGTACCCCGCCTCGGTGAGGTAGTCGTACTCGCCCTCGGCGATGTGGCCGAAGATGGCGGTCATCCCGCTCATCATCTCCGTCAGGTCGAGGTCGCTGAACGCGCCGATCAGCGGCGTCAGTTCGAGATGGGTGTGGGCGTTGACGAGCCCCGGCATCACGAGCTTGCCCTCGCCGTCGATGACGCGAGTCGCATCGATGTCCGCATCGTCGTCACGAGACGCTCGCACATCGGTGAGGCGGCCATCCTCGATGAGTACCGTCCCCCGCTCGTAGAGCCGGTTTCGGTCATCGACCGTGAGGACATATGCGTCGTGAATCGCGATGTCAGCGTCCATTTTCGTTCAGCTATTAGCGGACTTCTTATTGAAATATCCTTCTTGGAACACTACACAAGATGAAACAGCCGGTCGCTGAAGAGTGCTACTGGAAACAGTTGAAACAACTCGACTTCCGGCATTTCCGTACAACAGTAGCGATCGGATCAAATCCTCTCAATAGACAGGTCGAGTGCGACAGCAAGCATCGTCGACAGGACGAAGACAGTCGTTCCGAGATTGACAATCGTGTCGACCGCGTCTACTACCATCTATTTGGCATCGATATGGGGGCAGTCATTTTCAATCGCTGAACGGAATATACACCGAGGACTCATTCGGACGGGTCGTCTTTGTCGCCGAAAAGCAGAGATGAGGAGAGAAGCCAACGATTTCTCCTCAATATCGGCCATCGTCGGGACTACGGCCAGAGCCCGCGTGTCTCGTGAGCTTCGGCAATTCGAGAGAGTGCGACGATGTACGCAGCGTCACGCCACGTCACGTCCCGTGTATCGAACTCCTCGCGCACGTCGCTCCAAGCCGCCAGCATCTCCGTCTCCAGTTCGTCATTGACGCGCTCCAGCGACCACGATCGGCGGTTGATATCCTGGAGCCACTCGAAGTAGCTGACGGTCACACCGCCGGCGTTCGCGAGGATGTCCGGAATCACCGGAATGTCGCGCTCGGCGAAGATTTCGCTCGCCGCAGTCGTCGTCGGACCGTTCGCGCCCTCGATGATGATGTCCGCGGCGACGTCGCCGGCGTTGGCCGCCGTCAGTACGTTCCCGATTGCCGCTGGAATCACCACGTCGACGTCAAGTTCCAGCAACTCCTCGTTACTCACGGTCTCGGGCGCCTCGTGGCCCATCACCGCTTCGGGCTCCTCGTGGTGGGAGGGGATGGCGTGTGTATCCAAGCCGTTGGCGTCGTAGACGCCACCGTTGACGTCGCTGACGGCAACCACGTTCGCACCCCAGTCGTCAAGGAGGTGGGCGGCGTTCGACCCGACGCTGCCGTACCCCTGGATGGCGACATCAGTCTCCTTGATATCCTTGTCGTAGTAGTCGATCACCTCGCGCGTGATGATGGCGACGCTCCGCCCGGGCGCCCCATCACGTCCCTTGCTGCCGCCGACGATCGGAGGTTTCCCCGTGACAACGCCGGGGATGGTTTCGCCCTCCTGCATTGAGTAGGCGTCCATCAGCCAGGCCATCGTCTGCGGGTCCGTCCCCATGTCAGGGGCAGGAATGTCTTTCGTTGGCCCGATTACGGACCGAATCTCGTCGGTGAACCGGCGCGTCAACTGCTCTTTCTCGTCGGCGGTGAGGTCCTTAGGATTGACGGCGATACCGCCTTTCGCGCCGCCGAACGGGATGTCCATCACCGCGCACTTCCAGGTCATCCACATCCCGAGTCCGACGCACTCCTCGCGCGTGACCTCGGGATGGTACCGGAGTCCGCCCTTGAACGGGCCGCGGACGCTATCGTGTTGGGCCCGGTATCCGGTGTAGACCTCGACATCACCGTTCTCGCGTTCGATCGGGACGGTGACTTCGTGGACCTTCTTCGGATGTTTGAGGCGCTCGACGATGTGCTGGTCGATGTCGAGGTGGCCGGCGGCGTGTTGGAGCTGGCGGCGAGCCGTCTCCAGAGCGGACTCTTCCTCGGTCGGTTCCTCCGGCGTCTCGTCGGGTGTCGTTGATGTCGAAGCCATTTTTATTCGAACGGCGTCCGTCGATTCCGCATCTCACCTGCGCAGTCCGGGCACGTGCCAGGGTTCTCTTCTGCAACGACCACATTCCCGCATTCGAAACACTCGTATGGCGATTCCTCGGCCGAGTTTTGATCGACATCTCTCATGGCTAATCGCGAGTCCCAGCACCGTCGGGCGGGGTACTCTACTCGCCAATAATGAGGATAGAAGGGAATACTCGGTAGTTGAACACTGAACCGTAGTTCAGCGCAGGTGTTTACTATTCAAGCGGTAGTCGATATTGACGTGGATAGGCTGCAAGATGGGCTCGAAGACTAGAATCGGCCCAGAAACGCGGAGGAGTCATTCGGTGTGTCCTACAGCGACCGGTGTATGGTCGTCGACGAGCGCCGCGAACAATTTTCGCTGTGCAGATCTGATATGTTGATAGAACGCCTGCGGTGAGATACCTAACGAGTCCGCGACAGCCTCGCCGTCGGCCTTCCGTGGTGATTCGAAGAACCCACTGTAGTACGCCGTCTCGAGGACTTCGAGCTGTCTGTCCGTCAGGCGATTGAGGACGGACGCGTAGAACCCGTGTTCCGAGGCCTGTTTCCGGGTCTGCTTCGACACCAGAGCAGTATCACCAAACCGGTCAGTGAGCAACTGCGTTACGTGCCGAACGTCACCACTTGCTGGCAGATCGACGACTAGCGTCGTACCTGTGGCCGTAGCTGTCACACTCCGAAGGACAGCCCCGTGACCAGCGAGCTCCGTCGCGAGGAAGGGTTCAGTCAGCCGAAGTCGTAACACACCGCCAGCCTCGCCGCCGCGTATCTGCTGGACGTCTTTGACGACCGTGAGACCATCTGTTGCGTCGACGACTCTCTCAAGTGATGCGTCATCCACGGTGACAAACACGAAGTTCCCGGTAGCGGTCTGCTGGACACCACCTTCGTAAGTCAGCGTGCAGTCGGCCGCTGCTGCCAGTTGCGTGAGCACGAACGACGGGTCGCTCACCTCGTACTCGATCCGGGTCATTGACGTCGTGAGCAGCGCCTGCTTGCGCTCGGTCGCGCTGATCGCGGCAGCAATCGTTTCCCCGAGCTCCGAAACCACCGTCTGAATGGTTTCGCCGAACGCGTCAGGTGTCTCCGCGTACACAGTCAAGACCCCGTACGAGAGGTCGTTATACACCAACGGAACACTCAACACGGATAGGAAGTCACGGGAAATCGCGTCCTTGCGCCAAGAGGCCGCATGAAGGTCAGTCGCGACGTTCGAGATGTGTGTCACCTCGCCTGTTGTCGCCGTTCGACCAGCCGGCTCGACCGTCTCCTCGGAGACGTGGAACGATTGGGTATCGAGGTATCCCTGATCGGTCCCTGCCCATGCCTGTGGCGTCACCGTTTTCCCCGCGTCGTCGAGCGTACCAATCCACGCGAACTGGAAGCGGCCATCAGCAGTGAGCTGCTCGCAGACGGTGTGGTCAATCTGCTCGCGAGTTTCAGCTTCCACGAGTGCTTGGTCAATTTCGCGGATAGTCTCGTTGATCCGGTTTAACGTCGTGAGCTGGTCGTTCTGGCGTTGCAGTTCGCGATCCTGTTCGCGCAGCTGTGACTCGCGGCTGACACGGTCGAGGGCCGCTTCAGCGGTCGCCGCCAGCAGGTCGGCGAGTTCCCGCGTAACGTCGTCGAAGGCGCCGATTTCTGTCGACCCGGTTATAAACACGCCGTGGTTCCCGAGCGGAATATAGGCGACACTTCGGATTTCAGTCGCGGGATTAGTGAGACGATCCGCCTCGTGGACGTCTTCGAAGAACAGGGCCTCGTTCTCGACGAAGCTGTGGCTCGTGAGGTCGTGGCCGTCCGCGTGAACCGCGGGAAGCGGACCGTGAGCGTCCCGCAGTGCCTGTGAGTGGGCAGCCGGCTGGAGGTGGTTGTCGTCGGCGTCGAAGAGGTAGACGGCGCTGGCGTCGAGCCCGAGGACGTCGGGCGTGTCGTCGACGACGTGCTGGGCGATCTCCTGGTGGGTCTCGGCGTACAGGAAGTCCCGAGCGGTCTCTTGGAGCGTCGCCAGTGCCTGTTCGCGCTGTTTGCGCTTCGTAATATCCCGACAGCTGTACAGCACCGTACCGTCTTGGATAGAGACTTCGCGGACGTTTACCAGTAAGGTGTGTTCGCGGCCGGCTTTGTCGATCGCCGTCGTCTCGATGTTCTTCAAAACCCCCGTCTCGGCCAGTTCGTGGCGGTCAAAGAGATCCTCGCCAAGGAGATCCTCGATCGTACCCAACTCTCGGATTTCATCGGCAGTATACCCGAATATGAAGTGGACGTTCGGGCAGACGTACGTGTACTCGCCGTCCTCGTCGGTCATGAGGACGGTATCAGTCATGTTGTTGAGTGTGACGCGGTGCAGTTCCTCCGACCGCCGAAGTTCCCGTTCGAGGTCGACACGCTCGGTGATTTCGACGCTGTCAACGATGATGGAGTCGAGCTCGCCACGTTCGTCGGTGACCGGCTTGACGGAGAGATCCAACACCCGTTCACTAGTTACCGATGCTTGCGTGACGACGGCGTGCCCGAACTTGCCGCGTTGCGCTGCTTCGACAAGCCGGCGGATGTCGTCGCTGGTCTGTGTGTCACTCGACCACCATGGGAGCGTCCAGAATGGGTCACCGACCACGGCGTCAGCGTCGACATTAATAATGTCGCGAGCGGCCTGGTTGACGCGCGTGAGCGTTCCGTCCGTGTCGAGTACCCACGTTGCCGACCGAGTGTCGTGGAAGGTGGCATCGAACTGTCGTGCGCGCTCGCGCTGTGTCGCCGTTCGCTGGGCGTCCCGAAGGGCCCGTTCGGTACGTTGCAGCGCATCGGGAACGATTTCCTCGGGAGGCACACGAACGGCGATATAATCGGAAACACCAGCTTCGATAGCCTCACTAGCGATGACTTCGCTTCCTTCAGCTGTCCCCAGTAGTACGGGAAGCGTCGTGGTTGTGTCGCGAATCCTACGGACGAGATCGATGCCAGTGGTCTCAGGGAGACTATAGTCGGTAACAATACAGTCTACGGTGGTTTCGTGAAGTCTCTCTTGGGCTGCCGTGGCTGTCGAGACTGACTGTACAGTTGCGTCAAACTGAGCCTCGAGCTGGTCAGTATACGCGGCTATCCACGCCGTGTCGCCGACAGTGACGATTGTTGACTGGTCAAGGACACTCTTGGAATTGGGACTCATATGTGGAGGGGGACACTCATCTCGAATCCAAATATAGCGCTACGCAACGTGTTGATATCAACGACTACCCTCTCCACAGTCAAAACCTTCGCTGTTTAATGTTAAACCCCAATTCAATACTAGGGTTTCTAGTTCAACTACCGAACTCCGGTGGCTCTATGTACTCAATGTAGACCATCAACCATCGCTCGGCCTATTCTGCCGGTTGGGTGACTTCACCGTATCGGTGGACCCGGTCGAACGTCACGAGGTACGCGACCCGGTCGCAAACCTCGTCGGTGTCCACCTCCAATTCGGCAGCCAACTCATCGACCGTCATCGGCTCGTCGAGTGCTTGGAGGACTTCGAGCCCCCAGTAGTACCTATTCGTGAGCTCTTGGACACGGGTCTCGATCGGCGTGGTTATCCCGTACCGCTCCTCGAGTTTCTCAACGAGGACGGTGGCTGATGAGGAGGCTCATGATTCTGTGGTTTCGAGTGAGAGCGGCGGTCGCACGAACAACAATGTCGGTTTCGCCGACAGTTGCTTCCACTACACCACCAGCTGCCTCGATGACTGGCAGCGGGAAGCCGAGCGCCCCACCCTCGGCTGGGGTCACTCCGAGAATGGTAGTCTTTGGGTCAAGATCCCCGCGGTCCCACTCACGCTCCGGCCCCTCACCCCGCATCCCTCGGAGGCCGAACGCTTCTCGCTCCGCGTAGACCCTCTACCCCGAATCGTTGTACCCGCTTGCGGCGGCCGATCCACTGGATTCAGGCTGAAGCACCACGCCGTCAGGGTAGGATCGCGGAAGGCAGCGTACGTCGTCATCGGTTCGGAGCGGATCCGGGGTTGCTCACCGGTGAGCTCGCCTGCGATACACTCACCGGTCGACTGTTCCACTCGGATTCGGTCTCATGGTCGTACAACACGAGATCATCATCTGCTAGCTTTCCTGAGACGCCGAAGGCGAGGTACTGGCCGTTAACAGTCGCATCGTAAACCACGCCACTACCACAGATCGGACACCACGTGACAGCGATCGGATCATCACCCTCGTCGCCGACGGCGCTCAGGAGATTCCCGCGCCGCCGAGGATCAGCCGGACACCGATGACCGTCAATAGCCCGAGGACGACCCCGTGCCGGAGGCGCTCGCTCACGCGCTCGCGGAGGCGCTTTCCAACCGCGACACCAGCGACCGCGGGGACCGCAGCGGCGACCGAGGCGAAGGCGAGCCCAAGGTCGGGATAAAGGCCGAGTGCGCCCGCTGCGACGACTCGGAGGCCGTTGATCCCGACGAAGACGAGCGCGACGACGCCGACGAACAGCCCGTGTGAGAGGTCGAAACTGCGAACGAACGCGACGAGTTGTACCCCGACGTTCGTCGCGCCGAACAGGACGCCGGAGACGGCTCCGACGGCCGCCATGACGAGGGGCGTGTCGGCGACCGCCCGCTCGGTCGCGGTCGACGGGGACGGCAGGGGGACGACGCGCTGGGTCGTCGCAACGAACCCGAGCGAGACGAGTCCGAGCAAGATCCGGAGCGGGGGCCCCGGAAGCCTGTCGAGAAGCGCCATCCCCAGAATGGTGCCGACGAGGGCGGCGACGAGTAGCGGCGCGAATCGAGTGCCACAGGTCCGAAGCTCCTCCCGAGTGAGGTCGCCGACGAGTGCGACGTTCACGGCGAACATCGGGATGATCATGAACGCGACGGCGGTCGCGGGGTCGAGCGTCGCGGCGAGTACCATCGTCCCGACGACGGCGAATCCGAATCCCGCGACCCCGTTGACGGCGCCCGCTACACCGATGACGATGGCGATCGTCGCCACCAGTTCGACGGAGAGAGAGAGGGTCATACGCCACAAACGGGACGGTTATTTATAAACGAGAGTCGTTCGTGCGTCGTCGAAACACGCACGAGAGGCGAACCACGTTTCACCGGCCCCGTCAAGCGTCGCGACGGCGAGTATGCCACGAACACGTACGCGTACGAGGAGACGGCCCGCGGCAGCGCGATGCACGCCGAGGGGTTCGTGAAGGTGCTCATCGACCTCGACGGCAACATCGAGGGGTGCCACATCGTCGGTCCCGAGGCGTCGAATCTGATCGAGGAGGTCGTCGCGATGACCGCCGGCTCGGGAACGGTGGCGGACATCCGCGACGCGGTCCACATTCATCCCGCGCTCTCCGAGGTCGTCGACCGTGCCTTCTCGGGACAGTTCTCACGCGGCGGCGGGCTGGCGTGCGCTCGGCATCCGGCGAATCGGAGCCTCTCCGTTCAGGTCGTTCTCGACCGGCCTCGGACCAACGTCGACGGCGTCACCGCGGAACAGCTCCGGATACTGGAAGCGATGGACGTGCCGGTCGAATCGGTCGACGGCGACTCCGACCTCGACGCCGACGCGGCGCTGGGGGGGCGTCGTCGTCGACGCGCTGATCGGCTACGGGCTGGCGGGGACGCCCCGCGGCTCTACCGCGGAGCTAATCGAGGCGGTCTGCGGCGCGGCGAAAACAGTCGTATCGCTCGACGTCCCCTCCGGCACGAACGCGACGACCGGAGAGACACCGGGTGTCGCGGTCGAACCGGACTGCACGGTCACGCTCGCGCTGCCGAAGACGGGACTCCGGGCGGTCGGCGGCGATCTCCTCCTCGCCGATCTCTCGATCCCCTCGACGGTGTACGACCGCCTCGACGTCGAGTACGCGCACCCGTTCGTGGACCGGTTCGCGGTGCCGCTGTCACGGTAGGAAGCGCCGAACGACGAAACACGGAACACCGCGCCGGCTCGTTCGGGTTACCTCCGGCGGTAGTGTTCAGATAAGGATTGAAACGTGAGGCGGTGCGTTTTCAACGTGATCCATGCCCGAAAACGACCGCCTCAGCGGCTATTTAGACGATATCAACTTAGCGTTTGTGGAGCGATGAGCAACACCGCGGCTGTTGACGAAGCTCATAATTCAGCTTCGTTTATACCAATTATCTCTTTTAAATACTGTCTGTTTTCTTGACGTATTCGGTGTTGATAGGGTTCGATCTACCGTTCATAACTGGGTTCATGAGGCCGATCTACAGCCAG
>NZ_NHOA01000083.1 GCF_002727125.1 Halorubrum persicum | reverse complement strand
CTTTGTGAAGTACTGAGTATTGACAAGCTTCAAGTCCACTGCTGGCCGGGTGTAACACGAATGAGACTCTTTGCCTCGGCGTCGGACAGACGGCGGGGGATCCTCGCGCTCGTCGCCGTCGCAGTCGGGTTCTTCGCCCTCTACCTCTTCGTGCGCGAGTACGCTGGGTTCATCACGAACGCCGAGGCCCTGCGGGTGTGGCTCCGGCAGTTCGGCGCTCTCGCCCCCCTCGTGTTCATCGTCATCCAGGCCCTCCAAGTCATCGTCGCGCCGATTCCCGGACAGGTCGTCGCCCTCGTCGCGGGGTTCCTCTTCGGCCCGTTCTGGGGCACCGTCTACAGCCTCACCGGCGTGCTGATCGGAAGCACCATCGCGTTCTCGCTCGCGAAGCGGTACGGCCGGTCGTTCGTCGAGGACGTGCTCCACGAGGACGTGGTCGCGCGCTTCGACGGCTTCGTCGACACCGTCGGCGTTCCGGGGCTGTTCGCGTTCGTGATCATCCCCGGACTGCCGGACGACGCCATCTGCTTTCTGAGCGGCCTCACGAAGTGGAAGCTCCCCACCTTCATCGCCGTGATCAGCGTCGGCAGGCTACCCGCGTACGTGTTCACCGTCTACGCCGGCGGCAGGATCGCCGACGGGCGGCTCCTCTCCGGGCTCGCGATCATCGCGCTCGTCGTCGTCGCGTCGATCGTCGGCTACTACAAACAGGAGACGGTCAGGGATCTCGTCGCTCGCCTCGAGCCGCGACTCCCCTTCTAAGATCTCGCACTCGCCGCAAGCCGCGGCGGGTCACCCCCACGTCCACTGGGAGTCGAGGACGAACCGATACAGCCCGCTGAGGAAGATGGCGATCGCGTTCGCGATGAGGTACATGAGACTCGCCCACTCCACGAGCACGTAGAGGACCCCGAGCTGGATCGGGATCGCCGTTCCGCGGACGAGGTTCGTCTTGAGCAGCCCGCCGAGGTACTCGGACACCCCCGTGTTCTGGCTCGCCTGGAACGTCCACGCGTTGTTGAACACGTACGAGAGGATGATCGTGATCTCGATCGCGATCGTCGCACCGATCAGGTAGTTCAGTCCCGCGATGTCGACGAACAGCCACAGCAGACCCATCTGTATCCCTGCGGTGATCGCGCCGACGACGACGAACCGACGCATCTGAACGGCGATCGGGCCGGTCGTGAGGTCCCTGAGTACGGCACGGATCATCACTTGTAGCCGAGCGCTTCGAGGCGGGCTTCGAGGTCCTCGTCGACCTCACCGTCCCCGCCCTCCCCGGCGTCCTCGGCGGCCGCCGCGTCCGCCTGTCTGTCGCGGAGCTCGGCGACGTGCTCGGCGGCGATCGGCGCGAAGCGCTCGACGACCGCGAGCGCCTCGTCGGACGGGTCCGCCGACAGGTCCTCCTGCTGGGTCGGGTCCGACGGCCGGTGGTACAGCTCCGTGGTGCCGTCGTCGGCGTTCTCGATGTAGGTCCACTCGTCGTCGCGGACGCTCACGAGCAGGTCGCCGTCGGACAGCGACCGCGGGATCGGCTGTTCGGTCACCTCGTCGCCCCGGACGGTGACCGAGACGACGGGGTCCTGGTCTGGCGACTCCCCGTCGGTGACCGTCGGTGCGAGCGATTCGCCCCGCCACTCGGCCGGCGCATCGACGCCGAGCAGGTCGGCGACGGTCGGCGGGATCGCGTCGAGCCCGACGTGTTCGGAGACGCGGCGGCCGCCGTCTTCGCCGGGGACGTTCACGATGAGCGGGACGCGGATCAGCTCGTCGTACAGTTTCGGGTAGTGCGCGAGGTGACCGTGCTCTTGGAACTCCTCGCCGTGGTCGCCGGCGACGACGATCGCGGTCTCGTCGGCGATCCCGGCCGCCTCGAGCGTCTCGAGGAGCCGACCGACGCTGTCGTCGACCTGTCGCACCGTCGCCTGATACAGGGTTCGGAGCTCGCGGAGCGTCCGCTCGCCGACCTCTAGGCCGAAGCTCGTTCGCGTGTGGGCGTGGAGCATCCGGTGGGTGCCGACCAGCCCGTCCGAGACCTCGCGGATGTACCGCGGCGCCGGGACGTACGGGGTGTGGGTGTCCATGTAGTGGACCCACAGGAAGAACGGATCGTCGGTGTCGTCGACGAAGTCGGTGGCGGCGTCCTCGACGTCGAACATCCGCGAGGCGTCGAGGAAGGGTCGGTCGTCGCTGTCCCCCCGGAGCTTGGAGCCGAAGCGGCGGAAGGGGGACGTGGCGAGCTGGATCCACGCCTCGACCGTCGGGTGGGCCGCGAGGTACCGGCTGTACCGGCTCGACCCGACGCTCGTGACGAACGGTTCGAACTCGTCGAACCCGTCGGGATACCCCCAGTGAGAGGTGAGGAAGCCGTTCGCGGCGTTGAAGCCGCCGGTCGCGATGCCCGCGTCGGAGAGCACCGACGCGAGCGTGCGGGCGTCCTTCACGCCGATGTCGCCGTTCCGGGCGAACACCGGCTCGGAGGCGAGGATCGACGGGAACGAGAAGGGGGTCCAGTTGCCGGTGGCGAACGAGCGGTCGAAGACGGTCCCGTCGGCGGCCAGCTCCGAGAGCACCGGCGAGTGCCGGTCGTCGTCGTATGGGCCGATCGCGTCCGTTCGGAGCGAGTCGATCGTGACGAGGAGGACGTTGGAGACGTCCCCGTCAGAGGAGGGAGCCGATGCCGCTGTGTCCGAGGTCGACGTGTCCGATGCCATATTATGCGAGGGGGAATTCTGACGCCGCCGAACCGCGATCTGGCCCGATCGGTCGCGCCGCGCTCCGCTCCCGCGAAGAGCGGAACGTACCCGTCCGTCGAGTCGGGGGGCCGGTGAGGCCCCCTCGGCTCGTCGGGCCGACCGTCAGAATCACTAGTATACCCGACGGCGGTCTGCCAGCGGCTTGAGGATTTCGGTTCCGGGGGCGACACCGGGGCGTGGCGTGTCCCTTTCACCGAACGTAGCTATTTGACGGTCGCGACCCGAGTGGGAGGTATGCGCGACGCGTCGAGCGATGCGAGCCGCGAGGGAGAGTCGGGCGGCGACCGCCGCCACGGAGCCGAGGCGCTCGACGAGACCGTGCCGCCGGACGAGATTCCCGACGGCGTTCCCGGGAAGTCGCGAGCGGTCGACGTCGGAGACGTCCGGCTCCACGTCGTCGAGGCCGGCCCCGAAGACGGGAAGCTCCTGGTCCTGCTCCACGGCTTCCCGGAGTTCTGGTACGGCTGGCACGAGGCGATCGCGCCGCTGGCCAACGCGGGCTACCGGGTCGTCGTCCCCGACCAGCGCGGCTACAATCTCTCCGGGAAGCCGTCCGCCGTGAGCGAGTACCGAATCGACGCGCTGGCGCGGGACGCTGTCGGCCTGATCGACGCGTACGACCGCGAGACGGCCGCCGTCGCGGGTCACGACTGGGGCGCCGCGGTGGGGTGGTGGCTCGCGCTCCACCACGCCGACCGGGTCTCGGAGTTCGTCGCGGTCAACGTGCCGCATCCGACCGTCTTCGAGCGCGCCCTCCGGACCTCGTGGGATCAGCGGCTCAAGAGCTGGTACATGCTCGCGTTCCAGCTCCCGAAACTCCCCGAAGCGATCGCCAGCGCCGGGAACTGGCGCCTCGCCGTGCGGGGGCTCCGGGAGTCGAGCGATCCGGGGACGTTCAGCGAGGAAGACTTCAGGCGCTACCGCCGCGCGTGGAACCGCGAGGGGGCGTTCGAGGCGATGGTGAACTGGTACCGGGCGATCGTCCGCGACCGACCGACCCCGGCGACGGAGACCGTCGAGGTCCCGACGCTCGTGATCTGGGGCTCGAAGGACCGCTTCCTCTCGACGCGGCTGGCCGGCCAGAGCGTCGACCGCTGTACCGACGGTCGGCTCCTCACTCTCGACACAGCGACGCACTGGGTCGTCCACGAGGAGCCCCACCGCGTCGCCGAGGCGATCGCCGACCACGCCGACCCGCTGCCGCCGGGCGCGCGGGAGTGACCCGCCGCGGGCGGAGCCGGTCGCGCGGCGCTTCCGTCCCGCCAAACGCCTTTTGTATCGACGCCCGCGACGGGAGGGTATGACACTCGATCGATACGCCGACGCGGTCGACGGGCTCGCCCCCGACGACGGAGCGGTAGAGACGGCCGAGCTGGCGGTCACCGACGACGTGCTCGTCAAGGCGTTCGTCCTCGGGCCGGGCGCGACCGTCGACCCGCACGAGCACGGCGACGCCACGAACGTCTTCCACGTGCTCGAAGGCGAGCCGACGCTCGTTCGCGGGGACGACGAGGAGTCGCTCGCCGCGCCCGCGGTCGTCCTGAACGAGCGGGGAACCGTCCACGGCGCCCGGAACGACACCGACGAGCGCGCCGTCATCACCGCCAGCCTCTGCCCGCTCCCCTGATGGACGGCGAGATCGATCCCGACGAGCTGGCGGCCCTGCTCGACGGCGCCGACCGCGACTCGGGCGGCGTGGAGTCGGCGGAGCGCGCCCTCAGAATCGTCGACATCCGCGACCGGCGCGCGTTCGACCGCGGACACGTCCCGGAAAGCGAGTGTATCCCCTTCCCGGAGCTGACGACCCGCGTCCCGGAGTTGGAGGGCGCGGCCCGGATCGTCACCGTCTGCCCGCACGGGGTCGCCAGCCGTCAGGCGGCCCAGCTGATCGGGAGCTACGCGGGAACTGACGCGCGCGTCGAGAGCCTCCGCGGGGGGATCGAGGCGTGGGAGCGCGACGCCGGCGAGCTGGTCCCGACGGCGGCCGCCGACGATGGAACGGGAGGCGACGCGGGACCGGACGCCGACGAAGGGCCGGACGCTCCGTTTTAACTCCCGGCGGCTATCTCTTCCGTCGACGGCGCCGCGTGAGCGCCGCGCTCGCGACGATCACCGAGACGAGGGCGACCGCCGGGCCGAACCCGGGAGCGCCGTCCGTCGAGATCGGGCCGTCCCCCTCGACGGTCACCGTCGTCGACGCCTCGTCGACCGGGCCGACCGCGCTTACCGTCACGTCCCCGGATCCGAGCGATCGATCGTCCCCGCCGAGTTCGATCTCGCGGTCGATCGTCGCCTCCTCGCCGGCGTCAAGCCGCACCGGAACGGTCGCGGCCGGCTCTCCGCCGACCCGGAACTCGAGCGCCCCGTCGGCGGGCAGGCTCGCGTCGTTGCCGACGGTCGCGGTCGCGACGACCGACTCGCCGGCGGGCGCGCGGTCGCGGTCGGTCGAGACGCTCCGCACGCGCGGCCGCGCCGGCTCGGAGACGGCGACGGTCAGTCGCTCGCTGCCGATCCGCACCTCGTACTCGCCCGGGTCGTCGAAGCGGTGTTCGAAGCGCTCGACCGTCTCGGCGCCGGCGTCGAGCGTCCCCGACCGGTTCGCGACTCGCTCGCCGTCGACCGAGAGCGACAGGTCGTATTCCCCGGTCGCGCCGCCCGTGTTGGACGCGACGACCGTCGCTTCCAGCGACTCTCCGACGACGAGCTCGACGGGGGCGCGTTCGACGGTCCGGTTCCGGTACGCCCCGGTCGCCCGGACCCCGTCGGCAGCGAGTTCGTACCCGACCTGCGCGGGCGTCTCGCCGAACGCCGCCGCGTGCGCGTCCCGGTCCCACATCTCGGCGGTCGCCCGCGTCGTCGTCAGGCGCTCGGCGTCGTCGCGGACCGCGGCCGCGGTCGCGTCGTCGGCGCCCTCGGCGGCCGCCGCCTCGACCGCGTCGAGGATGTCCTCGTTGGTGATCGGCTCGTCGGCCTCGTTGAGTTCGCGGAGGACCGTCGCCAGGGACGCGGCGCCGTCCGTCTCGGTCCGGAGTCGGCGGTCGATCTCGCCGGCGACGAGCGCCCCCTTGGTGTAGTCGGCGTTCCGATCCCACGTGCTCGGGTCGGACAGGACCGCCGAGGCGGCGGGCTCGCGCTCGCCGCGCGCCAGCGTGACCTCGAACTCGCCGAAGTCGGCCGCGCCGCGCTCGAGCGCGAACAGCGCGGCGTAATGCGTCGCGCTCGCCTCCGTGATCCATCGGCCGCTCGCTTCGGTGCGGTACGCCTGTCGGGTGTGGACGTACTCGTGGGTCCAGACGTCGGCGGCCGTGCCGGCGGGCTCCTCGTCGCGGACCCACAGGTCCGCGTCGCCGACCTGGAGCCCGCGGACGGCCCACGACACCTCTCCCGCCGGTGCGGCGAACGCGACCACTTCCTCGTCGCGGGCGCCGACCTGCAGCGCGGTCGAGGCGTCCGCGAAGACGTCGAACACCGCCGCGGGCGACGCGACCGGGTCCGCGGCGTCGGGGACGATCAGCCGGTATCGCTGGCCGGCGGCCTCGCGCACGTGCTCCTCGTGCGGCCCGAGGAACGCCATCGACCGCGAGGCGACGCCCTCGCCGGGGACGGTCGTCTCGCGGTCGAGTCGGACCTGTCCCTCGTACTGCCCGGTGTACGACCACGCGGCGGCGACGCGGGGCGTCCGGACGAGCGCCCACTCGCCGGCGCCGACGAAGCGATAGGTCCCGTCGATCGCGAGGGCACCCTCCGGCTCGGCGGTGACGTTCGCCTCGGTGCCGTACGTGAGCGAGGGCTCCGCGGTCTCCCCGTCCCACTCCCAGACTGACCCCTCGGAGCCGGCGTCGTCGACCGGAACGAACCCGTCGGCCTCGATCTCGGCGTCGGGGGCGACGCTGAGCAGGGTCACTTCCAGCTCCGTGACCCGGTCGGGGATCCGCGCCCGCGTCGTGACGCCGATCGTCCCGCGCTCGTCGGTCCGGGCCAGCTCGTTTCGCAGTCGGATCACGTCGGCGTCGTCCCCGGAGGTCTGGGGGGTCGGCCCCGCGCCGGCGCTTCCCGAGAACGATTCGACGGCGGAGCCCCTCTCGTCGGCGGAGACCGGAGCGCCCCCCGCCGCGGCCAGCGAGACCGTCAGAAGGGCGACGACCGTGAGCACGGCGACCGCGGCCCGCGCGCCGGAGAGCGGCTCGGATCGGCTCATGGATGCCATACCGCTCGCGCCGGGTTTAGGGTTGTCCGTGGAGGCGTCGACGCGACCGGGACGCCGTCGGAGCGGGGGGCTCGTCGGACGGTTCGCGCGCTGTCACCGCCTCCGAGCCCGCGTCGCGTTCGCGAACCGGCTTCAGATCGCGCGGAGCCGCGTCGTCCAGAAGTCGCGGAACGCGTCGCCGAGGGCCTCCCGCGGCTTTCCGGTCGCGTCGGAGACGTCTGTGGTGTCCGCGAGATGGCGGACCTCGCCGAGCACGCTGCGCTCGCCGACGACGATCGTCCGGTCGAGCGGGTCGTCCGACGCGTCCACTTCCGACAGCGCCGCGGTCGCCTTCTTCAGGTGGTCGTCGATCTGGCCCTCGCGCCGGCGTTCGAACCGCCCCTGCGAGAAGCCGCCCTTCGAGTGCGCCTCCTTCACGTCGGAGGTGAACCCCTCGAACTCGACTCGCTCGTCGCCCTCGTAGACGCCGAGCGCGAAGGTGTCGGAGCGAACGAGCGCGAAGGCGAACCGCCCGGTGGGGCGGAACCACGACTCGTCGAGCCGGAACCGGTCGCTCCACCGGTCGAACGGCTCCGGCGCGATCGGGGGCGACAGCGCCGCGCTCACCGCACCGGTGTCGTCGGCGACGACCACCGCGGGCGCGGCGCGCCTGACGAGCCGGGTTCGGTCGCCGAACCACTCCGCGACGCTCGACGGCACCGCGTCTCCGTCCGGGACGAAGGCCGTGAGGAGCCCTTCGGGATCGCCGCTCTCCACCGCTCGGAACCGACCGAGCGCGTCGGCTACCCTCGAGCCGCGGAGATCGCTGACGCGGCGGAACTCGATCGACTCCTCAGTGCCCTCGGTGCGCTCGAGGCGCTCCTCCAGCGACTCGATCCGGTGTTCGAGTTCGTTGACGCGCTCCTCGGCGCGCTGGCGGTCGGCGACCGCGTCGGATCGGCGCTCCTCCTCGGCCTCCGCGCGGCGTTCGAGGTGACGCTTCTCCTCCGCTAACTCCTCGATCCGCTCCTTCAGCTCGGCGCGCCCGAGCAGCCTGTCGATCATACCCGAACGGCGACACTCCGCGGCCTAAAAGGTGCGTCTGCGGCGGCGTGGGGTGCGAGGAGTCGAAGGAGCGGCGAGGGATTCACAGCAGTGAGGCGCGAAGCGACTCCGGCGGCCGGTGGCACCGCCGCCGGCGACGGGGGTGCTGGCCGCGTTCGTCGCCCCTCTATCGCCGATCTGCACGTGTAAACGACCGATCGTGGCGTCGCCGTCGCCGAAAGCGGTCGTACCGTCGCCCTACGCGTTCACGTGCGGCTCCCACCCCTCCCAGCGCAGCAGGGCCTCGGCGCGGTCCGCGTCCGCCAGCAACACGTTCCGTCGGTCCGGGAGGGTCTCGTCCGCGATTTCTCGGGGGATCGCGAGCGTGCCGCTCGGCACGTCGTCGTCGCCGGCGACGGGGATGTGACCGCCGCCGACCTTCATCACGAGCGGTGCGTCGAGTCGTTCGACGCCCTCGCCGTCGGCGTACAGCTGCTCGTTGACGTGTTCGTGGTCGACCCGCTGGATGACGGCGCGCTCGCCGTCGTGGGGTTCCACGTACAGTTCCCCCAGGTAGTAGCCGCTTGAGAATCGCTCGAACATTCTGTGCATGTCACTCTCTACCACGGCAATACATAAGTGTTTCTCGGCCGGGAACACCCGTGATACTCAGGAGACGTGAACGTCGGCGTCAGCGCGGCATCGACCGGTCGGTCGCGACGGGGTACCTCCGCGGGCCGGCGTCGCCCGCTCCGTCCGGCGTCACTCCGCGTCGGAGCGTCGCGCGACCTCGTGGCGCCCGAACCCGTACCGCAGTCGGTTCGCGAGCCGCCGGGAGAAGCGCCCCTCGTTCCGCGAGTCGAACCGCTCCGCGAGCGCCTGGTAGATGAGCGGAACGGGGACCTCCTGTTCCAGCGCCTCCTGAACCGTCCACGTCCCCGTCGATCCGCCCGAAACGTGGTCGGCCACGTCGCCGAGGTCGGACCCCTCCTCGCGGAACGCCTCCTCGCAGAGTTCGAGGAGCCACGACCGGATCACGGCGCCGTTGTTCCACGTGCGCGCGACCGACTCCATATCGAGGTCGTACCGCCCCTCGGTGAGCAGTTCGAACCCCTCGCCGTACGCCTGCATCAGCGCGTACTCCACGCCGTTGTGGACCATCTTCACGTAGTGGCCGGAGCCCGACTCGCCCATGCGGTCGTGACCGTCCGGACCGGTGGCGACCGCGTCGAACACCGGGACGAGCGCCTCGTAGGCCCACTCCGGGCCGCCGATCATCAGCGAGAACCCCTCCTCGGCGCTGGCGGGGCCGCCGGACGTGCCGCAGTCGAGGTACGCGGCGTCCGTCTCCTCGGCGCGTCGGACCGACTCCTCAAAGCGCGAGTTGCCGCCGTCGACGACCACGTCGTCCGCGTCCAGATGCGGCTCCAACTCCGCGAGCGTGGCGTCCACCGCGTCGCCCGCGGGGACCATGAGCCAGATGCGCTTGCCGTCGCTCCCGTCGTCCCCCCCGTCGAGCCGGTCACACAGGTCCGCGACCGAGTCCGCGGCCGTCGCGCCCGCCTCCGCCGCGGTCGCGGTCGCCTCCGCCGAGAGATCGAACGCGACCACGTCGTGGCCCGCGTCGAGCGAGCGATTCACCACGATCTGCCCCATCCGCCCGAGTCCGATGACGCCGAGTTCCATGCGCGAGGGGTGGCGACCGCTCGCCGTAGTGGTTCCGGTTCGGTGGCCGACCGCCGATCGCGGCTCGCCGCCGACGCACCCCACCGACTCCACGACGACGCGGCGCCTCGCGCGACCCCCCGAACCGTTTTGCCCGCGGGCGGTGTGCCGCAGCCATGGGACGCGTTCGCGAAGGCGACCTCGACTGGACCGAGACGGACCGCGGCGAGACCCGATTCCGGCGGAAACAGCTGGCCGAGGCGGCCGGCGGCGAAGAGATCGGCTGTAGCCTCTACGAGCTGCCCGCCGGCGCGAAGTCGTGGCCGTACCACTACCACGCGGCCAACGAGGAGGCCATCTACGTCCTCGCCGGCGAGGCCACACTCCGTCACGGAGGGGAGACGGAAGCGATCGCGGCCGGCGACTACGTCGCGTTCGCGACGGGCGACTCCGGCGCGCACCGCGTCGTCAACGAGGGGGACGAGCCCGTGCGCTACCTCGCGATGTCGACGATGACCGAGCCGGACGTGACGGTGTATCCCGATTCGGAGACGTTCGGCGTCTACGTCGGCTCGCCGCCCGGCGGCCGCGACGAGCGCTCGCTGTCCGGCTACTACGACATCGACGACACCGTCGACTACTGGGAGATGTAGACGCTCGCCCCGTCGAGACCGCGGGGTTCACTTATAAAACTGAAACGAATGAAGGGGTACGGAGAGGGAACGGCGGGTTCTATTCGTAGCTATGACCCGACTGACGCTCCGGCTCGACTTCCCGAGCGGCTCGTGGCTCGGTGACGTATCACGACGCCATCCTGATGCGACGCTCCGCGCGACCGAGACGGTCGCGGCCGCGGAGGGCGAGGTGACCGCGCTCGTCGTCGCCGGCACCGACCGCGCGGCGACGGTGGAGTCGCTGCGCGAGCACGACCGCGTGCGCCGGCTCGACGTTGTCGACCGGACCGGGCCGGCGACGCGGCTCCGAGTCGTCGCGCCCGCGCCCCCGCCGCACGCCGCGGCCGTCCGGGAGGTCGGGCTCCCGATCGAGGAGCCGGTCGCGGTGAGGGACGGGTCCGCGACCGTCGAGGTCGTCGGCGAGCGTTCCCGCCTCACGGCGTTCAGCCGGCGGCTCACGGGAGAGGGGGTCACCGTGGAGATCGAGGCGAGCGACGCCGGCGAAGAGCCCGTCCTCACCGACGCGCAGCGGGACCTCGTCCTCGCTGCCGTCGCGGCCGGGTACTACGACACCCCGCGCGAGTGCACGCTCACGGAGCTCGCCGAGGCGCGCGGGCTCGCGAAGTCGACGTGTAGCGAAACGCTCCACCGCGCAGAGGGGCGCATTCTCCGCCGGTTCGTCGAAAGCGCCTGGCCGATCGATCGCGAGCCGTCCCGAGAGGTGGAGAACGCCACCAACCCTGTCGACACCGAGCCGACCGGCCCGGCGGCACAGGAGTCCTAGCTGACGCGGGACACACGACTGCAACGGCGGGTCGCCGAGACCGCGTTACTCCTCGTCCAGCGCCTGCCACGAGAGCCGCGGGTCCCGCGCGGCGGCGACCTGATCGATCCGACTCGCGGCCGTGCGGTTCGGCGCCGCGTCGAGCGCCTCGTCCGAGTCGGCGTACGCGAGGTTAAACGCCGCTGCGAGGTCGTCGAGCGACGACTGTCCCTCGATCTCGGTCGGCTCCGTCAACATCGCCTCGGGCACCATCTCCGGCCACTTCGTCGTCGGCGGATGGACGCCGAAATCGAGCATCCGCTTGGCGACGTCGGCGGCGTCGCGGTCGCCGGCCGTCGCCGCGAACTCGTGGTGGAAGGGGCCGTACGGCACCTCGAGGTCGATCTGCTCGGCGAGGTAGTTCGCGTTGAGCACCGCCTTCGCGGCCGCGTCCGCGAGCCCCTCGTCGCCGAGCCGGGCGATGTAGGCGTACGTCTTGACGAGCACGAGCCAGTTCCCCCCGAAGCCGTGGACCTTCCCGATCGTCTCGTCGGGGTCGAAGGGTTCGTACCCGCTGCCGCTCTCCCGCTTGCGGACCCGCGGAGCGGGGAGGAACTCGGCGAGTTCGTCGACGACGCCGACCGGGCCGGCGCCCGGTCCCCCGCCGCCGTGCGGGGTCGCGAACGTCTTGTGAACGTTGTAGTGCATCACGTCGAACCCCATGTCGCCGGGGCGCCCCCGGCCGAGCAGGGCGTTGAGGTTCGCCCCGTCGTAGTAGAGCAGCCCGCCCGCGTCGTGGACGATGTCGGCGATCTCGGTGATGTCCCGCTCGAAGAGCCCCACCGTGTTCGGGTTGGTCAGCATGAGGGCGGCGGTGTCGTCGCCGACGGCCGCCTCCAACGCCTCGACGTCGACGCGCCCGTCGTCGCCGGAGGGGAGTTCGACCACGTCGTAGCCCGCCATCGCGGCGGTCGCGAAGTTCGTCCCGTGCGCGGAGGCGGGGATCACCACCTCCGACCGGTCGTTGCCGTGATGCTCGTGGTACGCCTTCGCGACCGCGATGCCGGTGAACTCGCCGGCGGCGCCCGCGGGCGGCTGGAGCGTGACCGCGTCCATCCCGCCGATCTCGCCGAGGAACTCCTGGAGCCGGTACTGGAGTTCGAGGTTCCCCTGTGCGGACCGCGCCGAGCGGTCCGGATGGATCACCGCGTTCGGGTCGGCGGCCACGTCCTCGGTGAACTTCGGGTTGTACTTCATCGTGCAGCTCCCGAGCGGGTACGGCCCCGAGTCGATCGCCCAGTTCATCTGCGAGAGCCGGGTGTAGTGGCGGGCGATCTCCGGCTCCGACGGCGACGGGAGCGTGAGTTCCTCGCGCGTCAGGTCGTCCGGCAACGGCGACGACTCGCGCACGTCGACGGTCGTCTCGCCTTTCTCCGAGAGCAGCGGCTCGTGAACGCTCTCGTCCTCACGAACGTAGTCGGCCTGGTCGTGGATCACTCAGATCACCTCCTCGAAGGCGGCGACGAGCCCGTCGGTCCGCTCCGCGTTCAGGTCGGTGACGCACACCTGCAGCAGGTGTTCGCCGATCGGGTGGACCGCGAACCCCTCCGCCTCCAGGTCCTCGGCGATGGCCACCGCGGGCTGGTCGACGCGCACGACGAACTCCCGGACGTGGTGGCGGTCGTGGACCGGCGCGGCCGCGCCCTGCACGTCGCCGAGCCGGTCGGCGAGCGATTCCGCCCCTCTCACGCAGTCGTTGGCGAGGTCGACGAGCCCGTCGGGGCCGAGCGTCGCCGCGTGGATCGCGGCGCGAAGCGCGACCCACGCCTGGTTGGTGCAGATGTTCGAGGTCGCCCGCTCCTTCCTGATGTGCTGTTCGCGCGTCTGGAGCGTGAGCGTGAACGCGCGGTCGCCCGCGGCGTCCTCGCCGGCGCCGACGAGCCGCCCGGGGACCTGCCGGAGGAACTCGTCGCGACAGGCGAAGAGGCCGAGCCCCATCCCGTAGGCGGTGGGGAGGCCGAGCGCGCCCGCCTCGCCGACGACCACGTCGGCGCCGACGCTCGCGGGCTCCTGCAGCACCGACAGCGAAACCGGATCCGACCCGAGCGTGAACAGCGCGTCGGCGTCGGCCGCGACGTCGCCGATCTCCGCGAGGCGCTCCTCGACGCAGCCGCGGACGGTCGGACTCTCGGCGTACACCATCACCACGTCGTCGCCGGCGCGGTCGGCGAGCGCCTCGACGTCGGCGTTACCGTCCGCCATCGGGTACGATTCGACGGTCAGCTCGGCGCCCGCACAGTAGTTCGACAACACCGCCCGCTTCCCCTCGCGGAGGTGGTCGGGGACGAGGACCACGTCGCCCGACGTGGAGCGAACTCGGTCCGCCAGCGTCGCCGCCTCGCCGAGCGCGGTCGCGGCGTCGTACATCGAACAGTTCGCGACCGGGAGCCCCGTCAGCTCCACGAGCATCGACTGGTACTCGAACAGCGCCTGGAGGAACCCCTGTGACACCTCCGGCTGGTACTGGGTGTAGCTCGTGAGAAACTCCGCGCGGTCCGCGAGGTGGTCGACGACGCTCGGCACGTAGTGCCCGTAGTGGCCCCGTCCGAGGAACTCGACGAGGTCGTCGTTGCGCGCGAACATCCGCGAACACTCCGCGCGGATGTCCCGCTCCGAGCGGGGCTCGATCCCGAACTCGCCGTCGAACGCGACGGCGGCGGGGATGTCGAACAGTGACTCCTCGCCGTCGACGCCGATCGCCGAGAGCATCGCCGCCGTCTCGCTGTCGGTGTGGGGCGCGTACGGCGTCCCGCCGGTCCCGCTCATCGGAGCGCTCCCGCGAGGTCGTCGTCGCTCTGTCGGCCGGTTCCGGGTCGTCCGTCGAAGGCTGCGGTGGGGTCGAAAGCTGGTGTTGTCATGGTCGTGTGTCCGCTGGTGGGTCCCGCTCCGGGGGTCGGTTCGGGTTGCGTGGGCTCGCTACGCGATCTGGTCGTCGTACTCGTCGGGGGCGAGCAACTCCTCCGCGTCGCCGCCGTCGGCGGCGGTGACCTCGAGCATCCACCCGTCCTCGTACGGGTCCTCGTTGACGAGCTCCGGGCGGTCGAACAGCTCCTCGTTGACGGCGACGACCTCGCCGGAGACCGGCGCGTACAGGTCGGAGACGGCCTTGATAGACTCGACGACGCCGAACGCCTCGCCGGCGACGATCTCGTCGCCGACCTCGGGCAGCTCGACGAACACCACGTCGCCGAGCTCGTCCTGCGCGAAGTCGGAGACGCCGATCCGGACGGTGTCGCCGCCGGTCGTCGCCCATTCGTGCGATTCCAGGTACCGCCTGTCGTCGGGTACTTCGAAACTCATTGGTCAGGTGTCGTCGCGGTCCGCTTCCGGACTCGGCGCACTCGCACTGCCGGAGCAATATCCGACCTGTCGGTCGGTCACGGGCGGGATCCGAGGTCGAAATGCGATCCGCGACACGTGTGCGTCACCCTTCTGACGACGAGGAAATAAAAGGTATGTTCGCGGCGGCTCACGCCCGTCGTCGAGGCCGGCCCGAGCTCACGTCCAGCGGTCGAGGCCGGTCTGCACCTGTGACTCCGCGATGCGCTCGAACCCTCGGGTCACCTCGTCGGCGGCGACGCCCCACTCGTCGACGACGTACTCGCGGGCGGCGTCGACGTCGGGGTTCACCGCGGTGTCGACCTCCGCGTCCGTCGCCGGCGGGTTCATGAACAGCTCGCGGACCGCCTCGGCGTTCGGAATCTGTGCGCCGCGCGCGTCGAGAACGCCCCAGAGGTCGCCGTGCTCGCGGACCTCCTTCACCGCGGTCTTCGGCCCGATCCCCCGGACCCCCTCGTTGAAGTCGGTGCCGCAGAGCATCGCGGCGTCGACGAGCGCCCGCCGGTCGAAGCCGAGGTCGTCGAGCGTCGCGGCGAGGTCCATCAGCTCCGGGTCGCCCTTGCTCGTGAGCTGACGGAGGGTCGTGGGCGCGCCGAACAGCAGGGTGTCGTAGTCCTCGCTGCCGGCGTGGTCGACGGTCCCCGTCGCCGCCATGTGCGCGCACTGCGCTTCCCCCTCCGCCGGCGCCTCGACGATCGGCACGTCGAGCAGGGAGAGCAGCTCCCGGGTCGTCTCCTGAATCGCGTCGGTGAGCCGCTGCGTGCGCGCCTCCAGCCGCGCGGCCTCGACCGCGTCGCCGCGCTCCGCGGCGGCCGCCCGGCGCTCTTCGGCCCGTTCGCGCTTCTCGCGGCGCTCGGCGACCTCGTCGGCCTTCAGTTCGGTCACCGCCCCGTCGAACACCATCACCGGGATCAGGTCGTGCTCGAAGAACTTCGGGAGCCCCTGGACGACGCCGATGAGGTTCGCGACCTCGACGCCGTCGGCCGTGGTGTACTTCTCGTCGCTCGTCCACTTCACCGTCGTCGTGAGGTACCGGTACAGCCAGTTGTGCGCGTCGACGGCGACGACGCTCCCCTCGATCTCCGTGAAGGCGACGTCGCGGATCGCCGCGAGGTCGCGTAAATCCGCGTTTCCCATCACCGATCCGTCGTCGTCGTGGGTCTTAAAACATCGATTCGGGACCCACGTCGGCCTGCCGGCTTGTGGGGCGTTTATGTGCCTGAGCCGCCTACCGATCGGTACCGAATGGTCTCGCCGTTCGATGTGCTGGATATCGACGAAGACGCCGACGAGGCGGCCATCGAGCGGGCCTACCGCGACCGCGTGAAAGAGGCGCACCCGGACCAGGGCGGGACCGTCGAGGAGTTCCAGCTCGTCAGGCGCGCCTATCGCGAGCTCGACGAGCGGGACCGAAACGGTGAGGCCGACGAGGGGACCGACCCCGCAGACATCGACCTCACCGACGAGGAGGGCGAGGCCGACGCGGTGCAGCCGGTCCGGGTCGAGTTCCTCGACTACGAGGCGCTCGACGACTACGGCTGGTCGTTGGAGGACGACGACCTGTTTCGGAAGGCGTCCCACGCCGACCTCGACGAGTCGGCGCACGGCCGGCTGTTGGTCCAGCCCGACGAGAGCCTGCTGGAGGCGGCCGAGAACCGCGGATTCACGTGGCCGTTCTCCTGTCGCGGCGGGGCGTGCGCGAACTGCGCCGTCTACCTCGTGGAGGGAGAGCTCTCGCAGCCGACCGACCACATCATGCCCGATGATCTGGCGGAGCGCGGCTTCCGACTCTCCTGTAACGGCTACCCCGTGAGCGACGAGCTGAAGGTCGTGTTCAACGTCAAACAGCTCCCGGAGCTCGACGACCTCATTCTCCCGCCGGGACCGTTCACGCGGCGGTGACTTCCTCCCCGCGTTAAGCGGCGGGGCCTTCGCCTCTGACTTCCCTACTCGCCGCAAAACCGCGTCAGCCGACTCAGAACTCTTCGGCGACGGCCGCGACGACCGCGTCCTCGACCGCGTCGCGCTCGCCGGAGAGGAACTCGATCTTGCCCTCGCGGAGGCCGGCGGTGGCGACGTCGGCGTTCGGCGCCAGTTCGGCCGCGCGCTCGGCCACGTCGCGGACGGACACGTCGGCGGTCGTCCGGATGTACAGCTCGTCGGTGCCGACGCCGACCGTCGCGTACGCCTCGCCGTTCGCGCTCCGCCGGTGGAGGTCGTCGAGGAGGAGCGGCGTCGGCGGGAAGTCGTAGCGGTGGGTGTAGCCGTCGGTGTCGAGGACGGCGAACTCGACGCCGTCGACCGCCTCGGTGACGACGTTCTCGGTCGCGGTCTGGAGCTCCGTCTCCAGCTTCTCGCGGAACTGCTCGGAGACGTGGGCCGCGAGGTTGCCGCTGTCCTCGAAGAGGAGGTCGGCGACGAGCTCGCGCTTGTCCTGGTACGACTGGTAGTAGGCCTCCAGAGCGACCGCTTCGCGGAGCTCGGCGATGCGCTCAGCGTCGTAGCCCGCGTCGCGTGCGAGCTCGACGTAGCGGTCGGGGGTCTCCGCCCAGTAGCTCACCGCCGGCAGGTGTCGGAGGTCCCCGCGGACCTCGTCGTTGACCGCGGAGGCCAGCGAGGCGACGAGCGCGCCCGTCGACAGGTCGGCGTCGACGCCGTCGATCTCGGGCGAGACGAGGGTGTCGACGGCCTCGCGCGTCTCGGGGTCGGCGACCTCGGCGTCGACGACGACCGCGTCGACCCCGTACACGGACAGCAGGTCGATCCCGTCGGCGGACTCGACCGTGGAGCCGGTGCCGACCAGCAGGAACAGCGGGAGCTGCTCGTCGTGGCGGTCGCGGTCCTGCAGCATGCGGGTCGCGTCGTTGGTGGCCGCGTCCATCCCGTACACCGGGTCGTCGAGCGGCCGGCGGGTGAAGTAGTGGTACTCGGCGTCGCTCTTCGCGTGTTCGTCGCGGATCAGCGGGAGGACGGCGCGCTCGACCGCGGCGCCGGCGACGTAGCCGTCGGCGGTGGCCGGGTGGCGCACGACGATCGGGCGCGATTCGAGCACGGCGCGGCGGATCGCCTCCGCGGCGTCGAGCAGCCCGTCGGCGAGCGCCGCGACGGCCTCGTCGCCCGCGAGCGGCTGGAGCCCCTCCGGACGGGCCTCGGCGGTGAGCGCCTCGGCGAGTCGGCGACGGACGGACTCGGCCTCCTCGCCGTCGAGGAGGACGAGCGCCTCGGACTCGACCTGCACGTCGCCTCGATGACTCTCGACCTCGCCGTCGATCCGCACCGTGTCGCCGACCTCGATTTCGGGGTAGGCGCGGACGCCCGGTTCGACGAAGGCGGCCACGTCGACGACGCCCGTCTCGTCGCGGACCTCGAAGACGGTCGGCCCGCCGGTCTGCCGGACGCTGACGACCTCGCCGTCGATCCGCACCGCACTGCCGACGGCGTCGGTGAGGGTGCCGATCCCGACGCGCTCGCGGTCGTCGTCGAGGTCGTCATCGGCGTCTTCCTCGGCGTCAGCGTCCTCTTCGGCGGCGTCTCCATCGGTGTCTGCGTCGTCAGCGTCGTCAGCGTCGTCAACACCGCCATCGTCGACCTCGGCGGTCTCGTCAGCGCCCTCCGATTCGGCGGGCTCGGCGGCGTCTTCGTCCGCTTCGGCCGTCTCCGCTGGCTCGTCCGGCTCGCTCGGCTCGGAATCGTCTCCGGCGGCGGCCGGTTCGTCGTCGCGCTCTTCGCTCGGCTCGTCGTGGCTCACGTCGGGCTCGTCCGGCTCGGCGTCGGCCTCCGGCTCCGCGCCGTCCTCCTCGGGAAGGTACTCGTCGTCGCCGTCCTGCACGAGCACGCCGCGGAACTCGCGGTCGGCCTGCCGGATCGACCACGCGAGGTCGATGTTCCCGTTGTCGCGAACGCCCTTGACCTGGACGAACACTTCGTCGCCCGGCTCCCAGTCGAGGCTGTCGAGCCGCTGGTCGAGCTCCGACCGGTGGAGGAGTCCGGTCACGCCCGGCGCGAGATCGACGAACACGCCGAACTCGGCGTAGCCGTCGACGACGCCGCGGTAGAATCGGCTCGGAACGATCTCGTCGGGGGAGTCGCCTCGGAAGTCGAACGCGACGTCCTCCTGGTGCGGATCGCAGATGCGACCGCCACCGTCGACGTCGACGCCACAAATGATACAGGATCCCATTTGAGTACACCGAGAGTCTCGGGCTTAAAACGGTTGTCGAAAGCCTCGCGGGAGCGAACGGCCGGATACGGGCGTCCGGACGGGCGCCTCCGGTGACCGCCCGCGACCCCACCTCGAGCGTGTCACCCGATCAGGGATCGGGCCGCGGCGACGACCCGGTAACCGACGCCGTATCCGATGAGGGCCGGCGGGACGCCCGCGACGAGCGTCCGAAGCGGGCTCGTCCCGTGGACGGTGCGGAAGCCGATCAACAGCAGGAGCGCCGCGTAGACGCCGCAGGCGACTCGAAGCAGCGGGACCGGCGCGCCGGCCAGCGCCATCGGCGAACTCGCGTACGCCACCACTTGGACCGTCTCGCTGACGCCGCCCCGGTCGCGGAGCGCGAGGCCGCCGTCGTACTCGACGCTGGCGAGGATCACCGACAGCGTGGCGACCGCCGCGGTCAGGTGGAGCCCCACCGGCGCGGCCAACACGACCACGAGCAGGAACAGTATCGCCGCGGAGACCGGCACCGAGACGACGATCCCGGGAACGACACTCGGGTCCGAGACGATCCAGCCGAGCGCGTAGACGCCGGCGACGGCGACCGCGAACGTCAGCGCCGGGGCCTGATCGCCGGGGGACACGCCGTTCGCGAAGAGGCGACGGGGCCGGATCAGCGCCTCGACCCACGCCCGAGCGAGCGCGCGCGGTCCGCGAGCCCGACCGCCCTCCGGGTTCTCGATCCACGATGTCACGGCCGTCCTTCGGACGGGTGGAATAACGGGGTTCCGGTTCGGGGCGGCTCCGCCGGAACGGGCCGAGACGACCCGCATTATCTCGCCTGATAGCCGGCGCGTAAAGCCTTATACCGCCCCTCGCGGAGTGACAGGCGAATGAGTGCGTTCCGGAGCGACGAGCGGGGGTTCACCCCGATAGCCGGCTCGGGGATGCTCGTCGGCATCGTCGTGGTGCTCCTGGCGCTCGTCGGCGCCGCGGTCTTCGGGATGATCGACGGCGTCGCGCCACCCGACGCGGAGTTCCAGGTCGAGAACGAGGGGACCGACCTCGTGATCGTCGCGGCCGGCCCCGAACCGGTTCCGGCCGAGGAGCTGTACGTCCGCGGCGAGGATCCGAACGAGGAGGTCCAGTTCGGCGCGTGGCCCGGCGACGGCGTCGTGCGACCGGGCGACCGCGTGACCGTGCCAAACGCCACCGGGAACGAAGATTTCGAGGTCGTCTGGGAGCCCGTCGCCTTCGACACCCACGAGACGCTCGGCACCTACAACGGCGAGAGCTCGGCGATCGAGGGCAGCAGCGGACGGGACCCCCTCGGTGCGACCGGCGTCTGATCCGTCCGAACCGACGCTTTCGCTCCGACCGACGGGCACCCGCTCTCGGCGCTACTCGACCGACACCCACTCGCCGCGCTCGTCGGCGCGGACGATCGCGTCGAGGAGCTTCTGTACCGCGTACCCCTGCTCGAACGACGGCTCGAACTCGCGGCCCTCCGCCACGGCCGAGAGGAACTCGTAGTTCTCGTGGACGAAGGTGTGCTCCCACCCGATCACGTGCCCCGGCGGCCACCAGTGGTCGACGTACGGGTCGACCTCGTCGGTGACGAGCACGGTCTGATAGCCGCGGTCGCCCTCGCGGAGCACCTCCAGCTCGTTGAGCCGCTCTAAGGAGAACTTCAGACTCCCCTTCGACCCGTGCACCTCGATCGCGTGGTCGTTCTTGTGGCCGTCCGCGAAGCGGGTCGCCTCGAAGCTCCCGATCGCGCCCGACTCGTAGGCGACCTGCGCGGTGTAGGCGTCGTCGACCGTCACGTCGCGGTACTCCGCGACATCGCCCGCCTCGTCGTACACCGGTCGCTCGTCGACGAAGGTCTGCAGGTGGCCGGAGACGCGATCGATACCGCCGACCGCGTCGCCGACGAGGAAGTCCGCGAGATCAAGCGTGTGCGCGCCGAGGTCGCCGAGCGCGCCGGAGCCCGCCATGTCGGCGTCCATCCGCCACGCCCACGGCGCCTCGGGATCGACGAGCCAGTCCTGGAGGTACCGCCCGCGGACCTGCCGGATCTCGCCGAGCTCCCCGTCGTCGATCAGCCCCTTCGCGTACCGGATCGCGGGGACGAACCGGTAGTTGAACGCGGTCCCCGTGGGCACGTCGGCGTCGGCCGCCGCGTCGCGCATCGCCGCGGCCTCGTCGAGCGTCGGCGCGAGGGGTTTCTCACAGAGCACGGGAACCCCCGCCTCGAGGGCCGCGATCGACGGCTCCGCGTGGACGTGGTTCGGTCCGAGGTTGTAGAACACGTCCACCGCGTCGACGGTCTCCTCCCAGTCAGTCGCGGTGTGTGAGAACCCGAACCGCTCCGCCGCGTCCGCGAGCGCCTCCTCGTCGCGTCCGACGAGGGTGTGCCGCTCGATGTCGGGCGCGTCCGGGAAGAACATCGGCAGCCGCGCGAGCGCGTTCGAGTGCGCCTTGCCCATGAACCGATACCCCAGCACGCCGATCTGCAGTGGCTCCTGTGTCATTGGTGGGTTTCGCGTCATCGAGGTGTCCTCCGTCTCACTCCGCCCAGTAGGCGTCTCCGGGTCGGGTCTCGAAGACGGCGCGGTCGAGCACGTCGACCGCCTTCTCTAACCCCTCCCGCGAGGAGGTGAGCGAGTCCTCGTGTTCGATCGACAGCGCGCCCTCGTAGCCGACCATCCGGAGCGTCGAGACCACGTCCTTCCAGTGGCTCTCGTCGTGGCCGTAGCCGATCGAGCGGAACAGCCAGGAGCGGTCGGGCTCTTCGGTGTAGCCCGTCGTGTCGAGCACGCCCTTCACGCGCGCGTTCGCGTCGTACACCTTGGTGTCCTTCGCGTGGACGTGGTGGATCGCGTCGTGATCGCCCAGAACGCGGATCGCCTCGGTCACGTCGATCCCCTGCCAGTAGAGGTGCGAGGGGTCGAAGTTGGCGCCGATCCGCTCGTTGGTCGCCTCCCGGAGCGCGAGCATGCCCGTCGGCTCGTACACGAGCATGTTCGGATGCATCTCGATGGCGACGTCGACGCCGTGGTGCGCGGCGTGTTTCGCCAGGTCCCGCCAGTACGGGATCGCGACCTCGTCCCACTGGTAGTCGAGCGCCTCGGCGTGCTCGGTCGGCCACGGCGCCGTGATCCAGTTCGGCGTGGAGTCGCCCGGCGCGCCGCCGGGGAGCCCGGAGCCCGTGTTCGTCGAGCAGTCCGCGCAGCTCCGCGCGCGCCGACTCGTCGGCGAGGAGCGTCTCGCGATCGACGTGGTCCTCGCCCGGCCACCCGCCGACGCCGAGCTCGACGGCGCTGACGCCGATCTCGTCGAAATACGCGGCCGCGTCGTCGATCGATTCACCGCCCAAGGGAACAGTTAGCACACCGATGTCCATGCGAGATGCTTGTACAACCCCCCGAATAAACCTTCAGGAACTGTCACCCGAGTCGCCGGCGCCAGACGTGCGGACGCTGTGCGACCGCCGGACACCGTCTCTCGCCCCGTCACGGCGAGCGACGGGGGGTGTGAACCACATGAGGTTTTAACGGGTGGAGCGTGTATGACGGGTATGGGAATCCTCTCGCGCGCCTCCTACGTCGTCCGCTCGAAGCTGAACGCCCTCCTCAACCGGGCGGAGGATCCGACGGAGTCGCTCGACTACTCGTACGAACAGATGCGCGACGAGCTCCAGGACGTCAAGCAGGGGATCGCCGACCTGACGACCCAGAAGAAGCGGCTGGAGATCCAGAAGCGAAAGCTGGAGGAGAACGTCGAGAAGCACAACCGACAGGCCCGCGAGGCGGTCCAGCAGGACCGCGACGACCTCGCGCGGAAGGCCTTAGAGAAGAAGAAGTCGAAGATGAGCCAGATCGAGGAGCTGGAGGGACAGATCGCGGAGCTGAACAACACGCAGGAGCAGCTCGTCGAGAAGAAGAACAAGCTCCAGAACCGCATCGAGGAGTTCCGCACGAAGAAGGAGACGATGAAGGCCCGCTACGAGGCCGCGGAGGCGTCCTCGCGCGTCTCGGAGGCCATGACGGGCGTCGGCGACGAGATGGAGGACGTGAGCCGGTCGATCGAGCGCGCCGAGGAGCGCACCGAGGAGATGGAGGCGCGGGCGGAGGCGATGGACGAGCTGGAGGACTCCGGCGCCTTCGAAGACGCGCTCTCGGACAAGGACAGCATCGACCGCGAGCTGGAGAGCCTGTCGACGAACAGCGAAGTCGACGCCGAGCTGGAGACGCTGAAGGGCGAGCTCGGGAAGGGCGAGCCGGCGAGCGACGACGACGCGGCGAGCAGCGACGAGGAGATCGACGACGAGCTGGCGGACATCGAATCGGAGATCGACTCGGACGACCTCGAAGCCGACCTCGACAGTGAGGCGCAGGGCGCCTCCGGCAGCCGGACGCAGTCCGGCGACGGCGACACGGATCTCGACGAGGAGGTCGATGTGGAGCTCGAGGAGTCCGAGGTCGACGCCGACGAACAGCGCACCTGACGGCGCGCGACCCGCGATCGGTCCCCGACCTCCCCCCGTTTCTCCCCCGCGATTCCGTGCTACTCTCCTACTCCGACCGCAGCCGCGCGCCGGTCCCCGCGCGGTCGCGGTCGCCGAGGCGGATCTCTCCCTCAGTAAGGGCGACGCCGTCGTAGGGGTCCTCGGCGAGCAGCAGCGACCCGTCGAGGTCGGCGTAGTCGAGCAGGGGTGCGAGCTGCGCGGCCGCCGCGATCGACGCGTTCGACTCGATCATACAGCCGCACATCACCTCCAACCCGTGAGCCCGCGCGGCGGCGATCAGCCGTCGCGCCTCCAGCAGGCTGCCGGTCTTCATCAGCTTCAGGTTCGCGATGTCGCAGCGGTCGGCGATCGCGGGAACGTCCGAGAGCGTCACGCAGGACTCGTCGGCGGCGATCGGAAGCGCGGAGCGCTCGTAGACGAACCGGAGCCCCTCGGGGTCCTCCGCGGGCACCGGCTGCTCGACGAACTCCACGTCGCGGTCGGCGAGCCACGCGCTCTTTTCGACCGCCTCGCGGGGCGTCCACGCCTCGTTGGCGTCGACCCGGAGCCGGGCGTCGGGCGCGGCCTCGCGGACGGCGTCGATCAGCTCGCGGTCGCGGTCGGTGCCGAGCTTGATCTTGAGCACCGGGTAGCCCGCCTCGACCGCGGCCGCGGCCTTCTCCCGGACGCGCTCCGTCTCGTCGAGCCCGATCGTGTAGGACGTCGCCGGCGCGGTCGACGGGTCGAGCCCCCAGAGGCGGTGGAGGGGGACGCCGAGCCGCTTCGCGGCGAGGTCGTGGACCGCGATCGAAACGGCGGTCCGGGCGGCGGGGTTGTCGCCGACGACGGTCGCCAGTTCCGCCTCGATCTCGTGGAGGGCGTGCGGGTCGCCGACGCGCTCGACGGCGTCGAGCAGGTCCGGGAGGACCGCCTCCACCGTGGCGGCGGTCTCCCCGTAGTGGGCGGAGGGCGCCGCGCCGCCGACGCCGGTCATCCCGCCCTCGTCTTCGATCCGCACGATCACGTTCTCGGCCTCGGTCTGGGTCCCCCGCGCGATCGTGAACGGGTTCTCTAAGGGGAGCGAGACCCGCTCGAAGGTCGCGTCGAGGCTCATTCGCCGCCGAGCCCCGCGCCGACGATTCCGTCGACAATCCGATCGGCGCCGTCGCGGACCGGGTCGGCGGCCGGAGCACCGAGCGCGTCGCCGAGTTCGGCGACCGCGTCGGCGGCGCTCGCGTCGTCCTCGACGTCTTTCGTGTTGAGCGCGCCGGCGACGACGGTCGCCTCGCTGACGGGCGCCGCCAGCCCCTCGTAGAGGTCGACGTAGTCGGAAAGCGGCGGCAGCGAGAACGACTCGTAGCCGTGGACCGCGTCTCGGCCCGCGGCGTGACAGAGCACGAGCGCGTCGGCCATCGACCCGTGGAGGATGCCGCAGGTGACCGCCGAGTAGGCGGGGTGGATGATGCTCCCCTGCCCCTCGACGACGAGGAGGTCGTGGTCGTCGCCGACCTCGACGAGCATGTCCTCGACCGCGCCCGCCGTGAAGTCCGAGACGACGCGGTCGATCGGGTTCCCCCACCCGGCGATCATGATTCCGGTCTGGCCGGTCGGGACGAACGCGGCGTCGATCCCCCGCTCGCGGGCGGCCGCGACGATCTCCAGCGACGCGGTCATCTTCCCCACCGAGCAGTCGGTGCCGACCGTGCACACCACGTCGGCGTCCACGTCGCCGGAGGCGCCCGTCGCGACCGTGAGGTCGTCGTCGGGCTCGCGCACGTCGACGAGGTCGACGCCGTGTTCGTCGGCCAGCGCGGCCAGCGACTCGTCCTCGTTCAGGAAGTAGTGGAGCCCGCTCACCACGTCGCAGCCGGCCTGAATCGCGGCCTCCACGTCCGACCGCCACGACTCGTCGAAGCCGCCGCCGATGGGCGCGATCCCGATGTATAAGGCGTCCACGTCGCCGTCGGCGGCCGCGTACGCGTCGTCGAACGACTCGACGATCGGGGCGTCCGAGACGCCGGAGACGTGGTCGCTGACGCGGTCGCCGGCGCGGTCGCGGTCGAGCACGGCTCGCACGTCCTGGTCGCCGTAGCGCAGCACGCCGAGGGCGGTCTTCGCGCGGTCGGGGAACTTCTCGTGGGCGAGGATGACGATCCGGTCGTCGCTCATGGTGGGTCGCTCGCTCCGGGCGTTCTTAAAAGGGTCGAGCCGCGGGCGGCGGTAACAGGCGGAGCCGACAGAATCGAGTCGCACGCGGCGGCGATCCGCGCCGGCGACGGACCCGCCTCAGTCGAGCTCGATCGACACGTCGGACTGGAGTCCGGCCGCCTTCACCGTGTTATAGAGGAGCATCGCGCGCGTCATCGGACCGACGCCGCCGGGAACGGGCGTGATCGCGCCGGCGACTTCCGCCGCCGACTCGTACTCCACGTCGCCGACGAGCTCGTACCCCTTCTCGGTGTCCGCGTCGACGCGGTTGATCCCCACGTCGATCACGGTCGCACCCGCCTTGAGCATCGAGCCGTCGATGAACTCCGGGACCCCGACCGCGGCGATCACGATGTCGGCGGTCGACAGCTTCGCCGCCAGGTCTTTCGTCCGGGAGTGGCAGACGGTCGTGGTCGCGTTGCCGACCGGCCCCTTCTGGACGAGGAGGTTCGCCATCGGCTTCCCGACGATGTCCGACCGGCCGACGACGACCGCGTCGGCGCCCTCGGTCTCCACGTCGTACGCCGCCAGCAGCTTCTGGACGCCGTGTGGCGTGCACGGCTTAAACCGGGCGTCGCCGGCGACGAGCCGCCCGACGTTCTCCGGGTGGAACCCGTCCACGTCCTTCTCCGGGGCGATGCGCCGGAGCACGCGCCGTTTGTCGACGTGGTCGGGGACCGGCAGCTGGACCAAGATGCCGTGCACGTCCTCGCGCTCGTTGAGGTCGTCGATGGTCTCGTACAGCTCTTCGGCCGGGGCGTCGGCGTCGATCTCGACGTGGACGCTCTCGATGCCGACCTCCTCGCAGTCGCGCTGTTTCATCGAGACGTACGTCTCGCTCGCCGGGTCGTCGCTCATCAGCACGGTGGCGAGCCCCGGAGTCACGCCCGCCTCGTCCAAGGTCTCGACGTGCGCGGCCACGTCGTCACGCACGTCGGCGGCGACCGCCTCGCCGTCGATGATCTGCGTCCCGTCGGCGTCCCCGCCGGTGGTCTCGGTCATACCGAACCCGAGGGCGAGGCGATATAAAAACGACGCGGGATCGTGTGCATCTCTCGATTCTCTCAGGATCAAATACTCAGTAACGTGGATCGATCTCGGCGATCACTCTGGGAACAGCTCCGCCTCCCGTTCGACGGCGTCGATGGCGGCCGTCTCCTCGGGCGTCAGATCGAGGTCGACCGCCGCCAGATTCGCGCGGAGGTGCCGTTCGCTCGACGCCTTCGGAATCGCCACGACTGGCTCCTTCGCGGTCGCCCACGCGATCGCGACCGCCTCGGGCGTCGCGTCGTGGGTCTTCGCGACCTCGACCACGGGGTCGATCTCGCTCACGCGCCCGCCCGCCAGCGGCGAGTAGGCTACGACCGTGTACCCGTGCTCGCGTGCGTGTTCCAGCAGCTCCGGGCGGTAGAACAGCGGGTGGAGCTCCGTCTGGTGGGCCGCGAGCGGCGCGTCGAGAGCGTCGATCGCGCGGTCGATCTCGTCGATCTCGAAGTTGGAGACGCCGACGCGGTCGACGCGCCCGTCGTCGATGAGCCGGTCGAGCGCGGGGAGGGTCTCGGCCGGGTCGTACGCCCCTCGCGGGCGATGGACGTACAGGAGGTCCAGCGTCTCGACGCCGAGCAGGTCGGCGCTCTCGCGGGCGGTCGGCGCAACGTCCTCGGCGCCGAGGTCGTCGACCCACAGCTTCGTGGCGACGGTGACCGCGTCACGGTCCGCGTCGCTCGCGGCGAGCCCGTCGCCGACGACCGCCTCGTTGCCGTAGATCCGGGCGGTGTCGAGGTGGCGATAGCCGAGCGAGAGGGCGGTTTCGATCGCGTCGGGGTCGTCGATCCCCATCGTCCCGAGACCGACGGGCGGGAGGTGCATGCGAAGAGGTCGACGGGACGGGCCAAAAGTCTCCCGCGTCGATGGTCGAGGCCGAACCGCGCCGTCGACGCGTCGCCGGCAGCGGGCGGCACGGGCGGTCGTTCGCACGGGCCTCGCCGGTTGGCCGAGAGGTTTACCTTGGAGGCCGAAGGATGCACACCCGTCAATGCGATCGTCCCTCCTCCGCCGACGCGTGCTCCCCCGCGCGTCGACCGACCCCTCCTCGCCACGCTCTCCGCCTCGCGACCGCCCCTCACCCGTCCGTCGGAACGGATGAGACGGGTCGGGACGTGGTCGTTCTCGACGGTCACCGGGAGCGTCACCGTCGCTCCGGACGAGATACGCATCCGGAGACGGCTCCGGACCGCCGTCGTTCACGCCGGGCGAGCCCTCTCGCACGGACGCGTCAGTCCCGTCGTCGACGCGGTCGGGTGGTCGGGGATCGGAGCGGCGTTCACGGTCCTCGGCGCGCTCCCGCGGCTCCTCTCCGTCGGGGACGGGAGCGGGACCCTCTGGCTGACGGTGCTCGCGGCGCTCACCGTAACCGGCACTCTCGCCGCGACGGTCGTCCAGGGGCGCCGCACGACGATCCCGCTCCGGGCGGTCGAGCGCGTCGAGTTCGACGGCGACGAGATCGTCGTGGTCCACGAGGGGCCGGACGACGACCGGTTCGGAGGGCGGTTGGGGCTCGGCGACCCGGCCGATGGCGACGAGAAGACGGAGACCCGTATCCGTCCGCTCGACGCCACGGAGCGCAGCGACGCGGCGCTCGCACTCCGGCTCCGCGGCGTCGACCTCCGCGGCGCCGAGGGTGCAGAGGGAGTCACCCGGACGGCCCTCGACGCCCCGAGGACGGAGCTGCTGGAGTGAGTCCCGCATCGGCGAGACGCTCCGCGCGACGGCCTCGTACCTTGCACCCCCCGGCGAAACGCCTACAACGCGACCGCGAGACGACCGACCATGCCCCGGCCCTCCACCGGGACGCTCCTCGCCGCCCTCGGCGGCGGAGCGGTCCACCTCGCGGTCGTCGAGCTGCTGTTCCGCGCGCTGAACCACGCACCGCCCGAGCGGTGGCCCCTGTCCGACCCGAGCCGCGCCGCCGGTCTCTTCGCGGCCGGGTTCCTCGTCGCGCTCGCCGTCGCTCACACCCGGCTGCTCTCGCCGGCCGCGGGGCTCGCCGCGGCCCTCGGGTGGGCGGCGCTCCGAGACGGGGCGGCCCCGCCGCCCGAGTGGTCCGAAGTCGGCGGGTTCCTCGTGGTCGACCGGAGCGTGTACCTCTCGGCGTACGCCGGCGGCTGGGCCGTCGTCGTCGGCCTGCTCGCCGTCGCTGCCGGCGTCGAGTTCGGGCTGCGCCGCCGACACGGCATCGGTGACGAGTGGCTGGCGAACCTCCCGGCCGCGCCGTCGCGGGTCCGCGCCGCAGCGCTCGTCGGCGTCGCGCTCGGGGGAGTCTTCGGCGTCGCCGCGACCGCGCGGGTCGCTGCGTTCGGCGTCTCTCCACGGACCGCCCTCCTGGTGATCGCGACGACGACCACGGTGGCGGCGGCGGTGCCGGTCGCCGCGGCGTCACTCGGGCTCGTCGCCCCGGCGGCCTGTTTCGGGCTGCTCGTTCCCCCGATCGTCCGTGCCGTGATCACGGGCAACGAGGGCGGTCCGGTCTTCCTGGTGCTGTTGGGACCGGCAGCGGTGGCGCTCGCGGGGGTCGCACTCGTCGAGCGCTGGCTTCGGCGGCAACTGGACCGCGCGCCGGCGGAGTGACCGGCATCCCGACGCCCCCTCAGATCGAGTCCCGCTCGCCGACCGGCGCCCGTCCGCAGATGCTCACGAGGTCGTGGAGGTCGTCGATCTCGTAGGTGGGCTGACAGGAGAGTTCGGTCGACCGCCGGTGCGGGCGCCGGACGAAGGCGGAGTCGATGCCCGCGTTGTCGGCGGCGCGCACGTCCGACTCGTTGTCACCGACGAAGATCGCGGTCTCGGCGCCGATGTCCTCGAGGGCGCGCTCGAGGTAGTACGGCGACGGCTTCTTCCGCGACAGGCTGGCGATCGAGGGCTCGCGGCCGTACGCGACTTCGAACCGCCCGGAGAGCCCGAAGTGGTCGAGGACCGCGTCGACGGTCGCCTGCTGGTTCGAGGAGACGACCCCGAGCGAGGCGTCGAGGTGGCGGAGGGCGTCGACGTCGTCGTAGGGGGTCTTCTGCCCGCTCCGGGCCGCGTCGACCTGCGCGGTCGCGGCGGTCTCGTCGCGGACCCGCCAGAACTCGACCGGGTCGAGCCCGTAGCGCTCGCAGATCTCCGTCAGGGTGGCGGGGTCGACGCCGACGGCGATGTCGTCGACGTGGGCGAGGTCCGGGTCCTCGACGCCGAGGCTCACGAAGGCGTCCCACGCGGCCTCTCTGAGGGTGTCGAACGGGGTCCGACCGATCAAGACCCCGTCTTTGTCGAGGACGACGGCGTCGTACACACTCCCTCTCCGTCGGTTACCGGCAAAAATCTTTCACCGGCCCGCGGAGTCACGCGTCTCGTCGGTTCACGGGCCCACAGCCTGCATACGAGCCCAACGAGCAGGAGTTCGATCACGATCAGCGCCGGACACGGTCGCATGGATGCGTCTTGCCGCCCGGATGGAACGGTGTTGGGGCGCACGGCGTCGACTGAGGCCGATCTCACTGTCGGGCACGCCTCCCGCACTTTCAATACCCGGCGCGTCCAACCCTCAGATTGGACCATGAATATTGTTGATATCGCGGTGCCGGAGTACGTCGAAGTCGACGTCAGCGAACGACTCGCTAAGGTCCGGTCTATCTTCGAGCGCGAGAATCCGAAGGGGATCGTCGTCACCGAGGACGGCGAGTACGCGGGCGTCGTGGGCGAGAAACAGCTCATGCGCTCCCGGATGGAGGACGACACCAAGGTGTCGGCCGTAATGAAGTCGGCCCCGTCGGTCGACCGCCACGAGGACCTCCGCGAGACCGCCCGTCTCCTCGTCGAGGGCGACGTGAAGATCGCGCCGGTGTACGAGGGCGAGAAACTCTACGGGATCGTCACCGTCGACCAGATCCTCGAGGCCGTCCTCGACAGCCTCGACGCGATCACGGTCGGCCAGATCTCGACCGAAGACGTGATCGGGATCAACGAGAAGGACAGCGTCGGGAGCGCGATCAACCGCCTCCGCGAGAACGGGATCTCCCGGCTCCCCGTCCTCGACGAGGACGGCCAGCTCGTCGGCGTCGTCACCACCAACGACATCGTCGAGTTCGTCGTCCGCGATCAGGAGCGACAGGGCAGCGGCGACCGCGCCGGCGACATCGATCGGATGCTCGACATCCCCGTCTACGACATCATGTCGAGCCCCGTCGTCACCGCGACCGCCGACGAGACCGCCGAGGCCGTCGTTCAGCGCATGTTCGACAACAGCGTCTCCGGACTGGTCGTCACGCCGAATGGCGCCGACACCGTCGCCGGCATGGTGACGAAGACCGACGTGTTGCGCGCGCTCACGTTCACCGAGCAGGACTCGATGGACGTGCAGATCACCAACGTCGAGCTGCTGGACACGACCTCCCGCGAGCACATCGTCGAGTCCATCGAGCAGGTCGCGAACAAGTACGCGGACATGCACGTGATCCACGCGCACGTCCGACTCCACGCCCACAAGGAGAAGCTCCGCGGCACCCCCCTGATCCAGTGCCAGATCCGCCTCCGGACCAACGAGGGCCAGGTCGGCGGCTCCGGCGAGGGGTACGGCGCCGAGCACGCCTTCCACGTCGCGCTCGACAAGCTGGAGCGCAACGTCCTGGAGATCAAGGGCGTCAACGCCGACGAGGAGTACCGCGGCCAGCTCCTCCGCAAGCTCGGCCAGCTGTAAGGCGATAGCGCCCGATTCAACGGGCTTCGCGTCGCCTCTTCCGACCGACTCCGGCGTTTCGCCGCGACGATCTCGCTGCCGTCGCCGTCTCCGTTTTCGCCTTTTCTGCCCCGATCAGACGGTCGACGAGCGACCGCTATCCGCCGCGTCCACCGCGCCGTCCGGCGAGGAGCGACGCCGCGAGGGCGGCGAGGACGCCGACGGCGGGACCGAAGCCGGGGGCTCCGTCCGTCGAGCCGTCTCGGCTGGTGGTGTCGTCGCCGCCGGACTCCCCGTTCGTCGACCCACCCGCATCGTCGTCTCCCTCCGCTGTCCCGATCTCGTCGTCGCCGCTCGCCGGCTCGTCCTCGACCGGCTCGGTCTCGCCGCCCGTCGGGTCATCCGTCCCGTTGATCGGCCCATCCGTCTCGTTGGTCGGATCCTCGGTCTGGTTCGTGGGTGCCTCAGTCTCGGTCGTCGGCTCGTCCGTCTCGTTTACTGGGCCGTCGACGGTCGGCTCGCTGTCACCGCTGGAGGGGGCACCGCCTCCGCCGCCTCCGCCACCGCACCCGGCGCGACAGCGGCGACGAGCAGACAGACGACGAGAAGGACCGCGACGGCGGTCACGAATGAGAACGGCGACTGGTCGCTCACTACCAGTTACGTCGGCGGGGCGCACATAACTCTCACGCCGCGCGCGACGCTTACGCGTCCGTCCCTTCGGCGAGTCCGTCGCCGACGATCCGGAAGGTGGCGGTGTCGCCCGCGGGCTTCGATCGGTGCTTTTCGAGCGTTACCCGGCGGTTCCCGCCGCGGAACCGGTCGACGCGGACGATCGCGCCGGTCCAGTGGTTGAGGGTGTTGCCGCCCAGCGCGCGGTCGCGGTCGCTGTCGGGGTCGGTGAACACCTGATTCGTGATGACGACGGCGATGTCGTGCCGCCGGGCCAGCGACAGCAGGTGAGTCACCTGCTTTGCGACCTTCCGGAGCGACTGGCCGCCCTCGGTGTCGCCGGCGCGCTCCAGACGGTAGAAGCCGGTCGCGGAGTCCAACACGATCAGCTCGACCTCCTCCGCGAGCTCCTCGGCGTCGCGGACGGCCTCGCGCTGGTCGTCGAAGTCGTACGCCTCCGAGATCACCAGCCGCGAGGCGATCTCCTCGACCGTCTCGTCGGCGTCGGGGCGGTCGGCCCGCCCCGCGGCCATCTGCTCGAACCGGCCGATCGAGAGTCCCTCGGTGTCGATGTAGAGCGCGCAGTCGCCGCCCGCCGCGACCTCGACGGCCGCGGCGAGCGCGAGGTTCGTCTTGCCGGCCGCGGGCGGGCCGTACACCTGCGTGACGACCCCGCGCTCGAACCCCCCGCCCAACAGGTCGTCGACCGGCCGACAGCCGGTCGGGATCGGATCGCTCACTACTCACGAGTTCGCTCGCACTCGTATTTAAACGGTCGATCGCGTCGCTCGTCGGAGCAGAGGCGCTGTCAGAGCGCTCGCGTCGCTCGTCGAGAGTTGCTACGTGTGAAAGAAACGGAGATGGCGTCGATCACGTCGATCGACAGCCGAGATCCGGTGTTGCGTGCGGACGCGCCGTCCGCGACTTGGGGGTTAGTTGCGGACGAGGTTCGTCGCGCGCGGTCCCTTGGGGGACGATTCGATGTCGAACTCCACTTCCTGACCCTCCTCGAGGTCCGGGCCGCCGACGTCTTCCATGTGGAAGAACACGTCTTCGTCGTCGTCGAGGTCGCCGTCGTCAGTCGAGATGAAACCGTAGCCGCCAGTGTCGTTGAAGAAGTCAACCTTACCGTTTGCCATTGCAAACAAACGTACTGCCCGTTCGGGGATAACCCTTGCGAGGGTCACGGTACCATGACCGTTGCAGTCGGTGCGAACCGGCGGCATCCGCCGAAACGCCGGTCGTTTCGGGGGATTCGGCGCGGTTCGTTACGCACATCCATCCGTCGCGGCTCGCTGTTGCCACTTGTTGGTGTGGCTCACGACAACAGACATCCAAGTCGTCCCGCGACAGCCAGTTTCGAGTGCAGCCGGCGGCCCGTGGCGACCGGCGAACGGGACGCACGACCGCGCTCGTCTGAGTTCAGCGCGTGCCATCAGCCGCGGGGTTCATTTACGCGCGACCACGTAGGTCCGGTACCGACATGGATCGCCGTACCTACCTCCGCTCGCTCGCCGCCACCGGCGTCGCCGCCGGCACGACCGCCACGGCCGGCTGTGCCGGGATGCTCGGCGGCTCCGGCGCTGAAGGGACGATCCTCGGTCCGCCGGAACAGGACCTGAGCGAGGCCGTCCACCCGAGCTACGGCGACGAGATGCCCGACTTCACCGTCCCCGATCCGATCGCGGGAGAGGCGATCTCGATCTCGGAGTTCGAGGGCGACCGAGCCGTGCTGTGGACCTCGTTTTACACGAGCTGTCCCGACGGCGTCTGTCCGGCCCTGATCCTCCGGCTCCGGCGCGCACAGGAGTACGCCGCCGAGCAGGGGTTCGGCGACGAGGCGGCGTTCCTCCCGCTCACGTTCGATCCCGAGCGGGACACGGCAGACGTACTCCGCGAGTACGCCGCTCAACAAGCCGTCGACCTCGACGCCGGCAACTGGCACTTCCTGCGCCCCGAGAGCTACGAGGCCGGGAAAGAGCTAATGATGGACAACTTCGGGTTGAAGATCGAGAAGACCGACGGTGAACAGTACGAGGGGTTGGAGTACGCGTTTCCGCACTACGGCCTCATCTTGCTCGTCAACAAGAAGGGGATCGTCGAGCGCGCGTACCCGAGGGGGCCAAGTACGGACATCGAGACGCTCGTGGACGACTTCGAGCGGGTGGTCACCGCGTGAGGCGCCGAAACCTTCTCGCTGGGCTCGCCAGCCTCGGCGCCCTCGGAGGGGCCGGCGCGGTCGCGAGCGGGCGCGCCCCTGCCGCGCTCGGCGGCGAGGGCGCCCGCGAACCCGTCGATCCGGTGACGCTCGACACGGTCGAGGCGCCCGGCAGCCGCGACGGGGACGTGACCATCCCGGCCCCCGACCGGCCCACGTTCGTCGACTTCTTCGCGACGTGGTGTGCCCCCTGCGTCGAGCAGATGCCCGACCTCGTCGAGGCGCACGATCGGCTCGGCGACGAGGTGTTGTTCGTCTNNCGCCATCGACAGCACGGGGCGGGTCCGCTGGGCCACCTCCGGGACCCACACCACGGAAGAGCTCGTCGACGGCATCGAGAGAGTGCTCGACCGATGAAGCGGCCAGCCCGAGCATGACCGACGTCTCGCTCGCGACGAACCTCCCGTTCGCCGTGACCGCGGGGGTCGCGACCTTCTTCTCGCCGTGTGCGTACCCGCTGTTGCCGGGGTACGTCGGGTTCTACGTGAACTCCGTCGAGGCCGACGAGGCGTCGGTGACCGGAGCGGGGGTCCGGGGGATTGCGGCCGCGATCGGCGTGCTCGCGACGTTCGCGCTGCTCGCCGGCGCGACGGTCCGGGTCGGGCAGTCGACGCTGTCGAACATCGCCGTCTTCGAGACGCTCGTCGGCGGGCTGCTCGTCGCCTTCGGGCTCCTCGTTGTCGCCGGGCGGGCCCCCTCGATCTCCCTGTCGCTGCCGAAGCGACGCACCGGCGTCCTCGGGTTCGGGCTGTTCGGCGCGGGGTACGCGCTGGCCGGCGCCGGCTGCGTCGCCCCCATCTTCCTCGCCGTGATCGCCCGCGCCATCGCGCTGCCCGGCGACGCCGCCCTCCTCGTCCTCTCGGTGTACGCCGGCGTCGTCGCGGTCCTGATGGCCGCGACCACCATCGCGACGGGCGTCGGGCTGGTCAGCAACGCCAACCGGGTGATGGCGCACGCCGGCCTGCTGAAGCGGATCGCGGGCGCGGTGATGGTCGTCGCGGGCGTCGGCCAGCTGTATCTCTCGCTCGTCGTCTACTGACCGCTCCGCCGGCGTCCCGTTGGCCGACCCCCATCTTCATATTCGATGGCGAGGAATAGTCGCCTAGCCGAACCGACGCGTTCGGTCCCCAAACCATGGATCTCGATCAGTTCACCTCCGAGAACGCACCGACAGACAGCGCGGAACCGTTCCAGCGCGAGAACAGCTACACCTTGGACGTCGACGTCGACGGCACCGTGATGGCGAAGGCCGGGTCGATGATCGCGTACACGGGCGACATCTCGTTCACCGGGAAGGCCTCGGCTGAGGGCGGACTCAAGGGCTTCCTCAAAGAGGCGACGACGGGCGAGGGGACCC
>NZ_NHOA01000108.1 GCF_002727125.1 Halorubrum persicum | reverse complement strand
GCGCTTGAAAGCGCTCGCGGCGTCCCTCGCACGCGCTCCTCGCGGCCTATCGGCCACTCGGAGGCGCGCGCCGACCGCATTCTTGGTTATAAAGGACCGTCGTGCCCTGCCGACTCGTCGCTCGTCAGGCTCGATCCGAAACCGGCTCTTCTCGCGGGTTTAAACGGCGTACGCGCGAGCGGCCGCCACGAGGGCCTTCCGGTAGTCGCTCTCGGAGGGATCGGGACCGAGGTCGAGGAACCGACGCTTGAACGCGTCGACGTCGACCGCGTCGGTGTCGCTCCCGGCCGCGCGCGCGAGGTCGTAGATGCGGTGGCCCGGACCGGCGATGTCGTGGCGCTCGACCAAGGCGAGCGCGAACGCGGCGTTGACCGCAGTTATCTCCGGGTCCGCGCCGCCCGTGACCGGCTGGGTGCCGTCCCGCGAGACCTCGGGGCGGTCGGCGACCGCGGCCGCGAGGGTCGACTCGAGGAAGCCGAGGAGTTTGTCCGCGGGTGCGACGGAGAGCGTGATGTCGTCGGCGTAGATGTCCTTCATGTGGTTCGCGATCTGGTAGCAGTGGGCGAGCTTGCGGCGCTCCACCTGCTCGCCGGAGAGCCCGAGGTACAGCGCCTCCTCCGTCGACTGGACGTGCGAGGCGTGGCCCTCCTCGTAGCGGGCCATATGCGAGAGCTCGTGGACGGCGAGCTCGCGGGCCATCGCGCTGGTGGCGGCGCGCTTCGAGACGTTCAGGACGTGGTAGCCGTCGTAGTGGCCGGCCCAGGTCCGCTCGTCGGGGTCCTCGCGCACCTTCACGTGGACCGGGTCGTCGAGGGAGCACTCGGTCTCGAACAGGTCGGCGGCGCCGAGAAACGGGTCGGGGGGGACATCCCCCTGTACGCGGAGATCCATGCGTACTGTTCACATGGGTGCGTCGGATAAGTCTCTTGCGCCCGTCGAAGGCTTTTGCCGCCGCACGTCGAACGCTACGCCATGAACGCGCGCGTCTACGTGGGGTACGACGACGGGCTCCGTCTCGTCGATCCGGAGACGGGATCGGCGTCGCTCCGGCTGGCGGACCGGAGCGTCGAGTGCCTCTCGGTCGGTTCGGGCGGCGAGGACACTCCCTCGGAAGACGTCGCCGACGCCCGGGTACTCGCCGGGACGTTCGACGCGGGGCTGTTCCGCTCGACCGACGGGGGCGAGTCCTTCGAGCGCGTCGCGAGCGAGAGCCTCGGGCCGGATGGGGCCGGACCCGAGGCGGTCACCGCGATCGCGACGAGCCCGCACGATCCCGCGACCGTCTGGATCGGTACCGAACCCTCCCGAGTGTATCGGTCGACGGACGGCGGACGAACCGCCGAGCGAGTCGGCGGGCTGACAGCCGTTCCGTCAGCGCCCGAGTGGTCGTTTCCGCCCCGCCCCGACACTCACCACGTCAGGTGGATCGAGCCGTGTCCGGCCGATCCGGCTCGGTGGTTCGTGGGGATCGAGGCCGGCGCGCTGGTCGCCACCCCTGACGCCGGCGAGACGTGGACGGAGCGCCCCGAGGGGTCGCGTCGGGACTCCCACGCGCTCGCGACGCACCCGGACGCGCCGGACCGGGTGTACGCGGCCGCGGGCGACGGGTTCGCGGAGAGCGACGACCGGGGAGAGTCGTGGCGGGTCGTCGACCGCGGGCTCGACCACGGGTACGCCTGGGGGGTAGCGGTCGATCCGGGGGACCCGGAGACGGCCATCGTGAGTGCGGCCACCGGCGCCACGGCGGCGCACCGACGCGGCGAGGCGTACCTCTACCGGCGCACCGCGTCCGGCTCGGCTCCCCGCTTCGAGCGGCTCGACGGTCGAGGGATCCCGACCGGCGAGGGGACCTACCGGGCGGTCCTCGCGAGCGGGCGAGCGGACGGGGTGGTCTGGGCGGTACACAACGAGGGGCTCTACCGGACCCGCGACGCCGGCGAGTCGTTCGAGCGCGTGTCCGCGGACCTGCCGGCGTCGCCCGCGCGGGCGCTCGCGGTGGTGTGAAACGAGGGCGGAGAAAGAGCGTAGGAACGTGGAGAACGGAGCCGGAACCCGCTACTCCCGTACCGCCCCGACGACGAGGTAGACGATCGGGGTGTCGAGGACGGCGATCGCGAGCTTGAGGAGGTACTGGCCGAGCCCGAGCGCGAGGAGGACGCTCCCCGGGAGCGGGCTGCCGACGCCGAGCAGCGTCGGAGCGAGATAGAACGCGACGCCGACGAAGATCGCGGTGTCGATGGCTTGGCTGCTGGCGGTCGAGGCAACGTTGCGCAGCCACAGCATGCTGCGGCCGGTGCGGTCGCGGATCGCGTGGAAGACGAACACGTCCCAGTTCTGGCTCACGACGTACGCGAGCAGGCTGCCGGCGACGACGTTGGCCGCGGGACCCAGCGCGGTCTCGAAGGCGGCGGCGACCTCGGGGTTCACGCCCGGCGCGGCGAGCGTCGACCAGACCAGCGCGAGCACGAGGAAGTTCGCGAGGAAGGCGACGTTGACGACCACCTGCGTGGCGCGGCGGCCGTACAGCTCGGCGTAGCAGTCGGACGCGAGGAACGTCAGCGCGTACGCGAGCGCGGCGCCCGGCAGCGTGATCTCGGGGCCGACCACCGGGAGCGCGACCGGGAGCGGCAGGGCGATCACCTTCGCGGCGGTGAGCTGCGCGGTCGCCAGGGCGACCACGAACAGCGTGATCAGCCCGACCGCGGCCACCGCGGAGCGGTCGAGGGGGTCGGCCGCGAACGGGCCGCGGGTCCCGCCGGTCCCGGCGCGCCCGTCCGTCCGGCTACTCATCGCTCCCGTCGTCGCCGCGATCGGTTTCGTCCCCGTCGTCGAGCCGATCGTGTCGGGCGTCGATCTCGTCGAGTACGTCGAGCGTCTTGCGGATCGACGCGCGGACGGCGTCGCTGCGGTTCACGAACTTCCCCTCGTCGCCGACGTGGTCGTCGAGGTCCTCGAGCAGCTCGCCCGGGATCTCGACGCTTATCTTGGGCATACCGCTCCGTCCACCCCGGATTCACAAGAGCGTTCTTATTCGGGGAGTCTCTGGGGAATACTCGCTCGGACCGAGCCGCCGGCAGCCGCTCCGAACGCCCGTCGGTGTCGCGGCTCGGCGAGAGACCTCCGGTCGTCATCGTCGGCTCCCGTCGCCGTCGCTCCGGAGAGTGGTGCAGATCGACGCCGAAAACTGACCGCAGACGACCGGGCGAAGACCCTACTTGATCGGTGCCCGGTCGCGTGCGGGAGCGGGGATGCCCACGTCGGCCTATGCGCGCGGACGGTCTAATCGTTTCGGTCGCGCCGAGAGAAGGCGGTTTCCCTTGGCGACGCTGATCGCTGTCGGCACACCTCATCACGATCATGCTGCTGAGCTACACGCACGGAATCTCTCCGCTTTGGCGACGATGCGACTGACCTGCTCCCCATCAACGACACCGACGACAGCCATGATGGTTCTGAATCGTGGCGTCTTGTTCGTCGCGCTCGTCGCCCTCATCGCGGCTGCGCTCCTCGCGACGCGGCGTAACGAGTAACGCAGCAGCGATTCACCACACTCGCTAACTATCGGCCCTCACGGGTCGACTCCTTCGCGGCTTTTCTTTATCGCGCTCCGCCACGCCTCGACCGCCGAGCGACGGCACTACGCAGCGCCGACCGCGAGACGCGATCTCATCATCGTGACCGATGCGCGGTGACCACCGGGACTGCGAGCTCTGCGGCGAGACAGGCCGGGTCGGAGCACGAGCGCGTCGGCGTCGACGACGCGGAGTGGGAGCTATCGCACTCGACGAACCCGTCGTGACCGACGATGACCCCGACTTCGCGAACCGGATCCAGGCTCATCCCGACACGGCGGATCTAGACACTGATCGTTACGGGCCGGCCTCGGAGTAGCGCCGCGACGTGTGGGATCTTCGGACGGACTCCTCTCCGTTCCCGACCACGGGTGCCACCGTCACCCACGCGAACGCCGTAGCGAAGCGGTTAAGGGGGAACCGCGGGAATTACGGACAACTCGCTGGTGCGGACACAGCGGGCACTCGCCGCCGGGGCCGGTTCGATGTCGCTGTCGACGCCGCACCCCGGGACGAGACGACATGTGGCCGCTTCGCGGCTGAATCGCAACCGTCCGCGGACAACATATGGCACGAAGCTTCTACTCGCACATCAAGGAGGCGTGGCGGTCCCCCAAGGAGGGGAAACTGGCAGAGCTACAGTGGCAGCGCAAACAGGAGTGGCGCGACGAGGGCGCCATCGAGCGCATCGAGCGCCCCACCCGCCTGGACAAGGCCCGTGAGCTGGGCTACAAGGCGAAGCAGGGCGTCGTCGTCGCCCGCGTGAGCGTCCGCAAGGGCGGCTCCCGCAAGCAGCGCTTCAAGGCGGGTCGCCGCTCGAAGCGCCAGGGCGTCAACCGCCTCTCGCGCCGCAAATCGATCCAGCGCATCTCGGAGGAGCGCGCGTCGCGCAAGTACCGGAACCTCCGCGTGCTCAACTCCTACTGGGTCGGTGAGGACGGCTCCCAGAAGTGGCACGAAGTGATTCTGGTCGACCCGAACCACCCCGCAATCGAGAACGACGACGACCTCGGGTGGATCACCTCGGACGACCACAAGGGGCGCGCCTTCCGCGGCCTCACCTCCGCCGGCACCAAGGGTCGCGGCCAGCGCACGCGCGGGAAGGGTACGGAGAAGACCCGCCCGAGCGTCACCGGAAACGACCGACAGGGCAAGTAACGGGCCGCCGCCCTCGATCTCCTCCGTTTATCAGTTGCCTAGCGGCAGTGCTGCTTCGGGTTTACCGGCCCGTTGGCCGCGACGATCGACCGGCGAGCGCCGCAGCTCTTCGGACGGGGTTCAAAAAATTGGAATGGGGGAACGCGAGCGTGCGTAGTTAAACGGGCGATTCGCGGCCGGGAGGTGGTTCGTTCGGAACCTCGCTTACATCGCACCGCCCATGCCGCCCATGCCGCCCATGCCGCCGGCGGGGGCGCCGCCCTCGTCGTCGTCGCCGCCGGTCGAGAGGTCGCCCGCGGAGATGATATCGTCGATTTTCAGGACGAGGTTCGCCGCTTCGGCGGCGGAGGCGATCGCCTGCTCCTTGGCGTGGGCCGTCTCGACGACGCCGGCCTCGGTCGTGTTCTCGACCTCGCCGGAGAAGACGTTGAGCCCGGCGTCGGTGTCGCCGGCCTCGTGGGCCGCGCGGAGGTCGACGAGCAGATCGATGGCGTCGAGCCCGGCGTTCTCGGCGAGCACGCGCGGGATCAGTTCGAGCGAGTCGGCGAACGCCTCGACGGCGAGCTGCTCGCGGCCGTCGACGGAGTCGGCGTAGTTGCGCAGCCGGCTGGCGAGCTCGACCTCGACGGCGCCGCCACCGGGGAGCGTGCGCCCGTCGGAGACGGTCGTCGAGACCACGTCGATGGCGTCCTGAATGCCGCGTTCGAGCTCGTCGACGACGTGCTCGGTGGTGCCGTACAGAAGGAGCGTGACGCCGTGGGCGTCCTCACCCTCGACGTAGAACAGCTCCTCCTCGGTGTCGCGGGTGATCGACCCGACCGCGAGGTCGTCGGCGGTGAGCGAGTCGAGGTCGCTGACGATCGGTGCGCCGAGCACGTTCTTGAGGAAGCTGAGGTCGGACTTCTTCGTCCGACGGACGGCGAGGATGCCCTCCTTCGCGAGGTAGTGCTGGGCGAGGTCGTCGATCCCCTTCTGACAGAAGACCACGTCGGCGCCCGACTCGACGATTTTGTCGACCTTCTCGCGGAGCTGCTCTTCCTCCTGATCGAGGAAGCGCTGGAGCTGGTCGGGGGAGTCGACGTTGACGGAGGTGTCAACGTCGGCCTCCTCGACCTCGATCGGGTCGTTGAGCAGGAGCACGTCGGCCGCCTCGAAGTCGGTCGGCATGTCCTCGTGGACCGGGTCTTTGTCGACGACGGCGCCGGAGAGCAGCCGGGACTCGCCGGCCGCGCGTCCGGTGCGCGTCTCGATGTTCAGGTTCGCCAGGTCGACGACGTGCGAGCCGTCGTCGGCCTCGACGGTGACGCCCTGGATGGCGCGGACGACGAGGTCGGCGAGCACGTCCTTGTCAAGCTCCGCGCCCTTGCCGGTCATCGACGTCTCGGCGACGCTCTTCAGGGTCTCGGTGTCGTCGGCGTCGACCTCCGTGGCGACCTCGTCGACCTGCTCGCGGGCGTACTCGCTCGCGAGGTTGAACCCCTTGATGACGGCTGTCGGGTGGATGTCCTGTTCGAGGAGATCCTCGGCGTTCTTGAGGAGCTCGCCCGCGATAGCGACTGCGCTCGTCGTTCCGTCGCCGGCCTCGTCCTCCTGCGTCTCGGCGACTTCGACGATCATCTCGGCGGTCGGGTTGTCGATGTCCATCGTCTGCAGGATGGTGACGCCGTCGTTCGTGATGGTGACGTCGCCCATCGAGTCGACGAGCATCTTGTCCATCCCTTTCGGCCCGAGCGTCGAGCGTACGGACTCGGCGACGCCGCGCGCCGCGGAGATGTTGTACTCCTGTGCGTCCTTGTCCTTGACGCGCTGGGCGTCGTCGCCCATGATGATCATCGGCTGACCCTGCTGCATTCGCTGGCTCATACACCGTTTGATTGATTGTGATTCTATATAAATGTGTTGTTGACTGGTGTTCGTCTGGAACCGCGGCAGCCCGCCGGCGTGGTAGAAAAACCGCAGTACACTGCGGCTATCGGGTATCGTTTATGTGTATAGTTAGCACGGGACTTCGATCCGATCGAAGGGCCTCATCTGGTGTGTTTATATATGTCTCTGCCGGGCCCCTGACTTCGAGGAGTTCCCCGAACGGCGAACGCTTTCCTGGGACGCGTTGTGCGTGCGTCGCCACCGGTGGCGTCGCTCGATCGTGGTTGGCCGTCGCTGGAGCGGTCATCAGGCGTCGCCAGACCTGCGGTCGGGCGTCGCTGTCGGGATCCGCCGGTGGTCCGTCGAGCGAGTTACCGAACGAGAACGGAGAAGCGGGGTCGGCCGCGAGCGGTCACCGATCCAATTCGTCGGCGTCGGTGAGGTACTCCGAGTCGACCTCGTCGATCGTCGGTTCCGGTGGTTCGTCGGCGGCGTCGAGCTCGCGTCGGTTGAGGTGACTCTCCAACTGCCGGCGCTTGTTCCGTCCCTTCTGCTCGCGACCTGATTTCGTGTCTGGCATCGTCACCCGTGACAACACTACCCATACATATGAGTCTTGTGTCGGTGTGTAGAAACGTCGACGGCGCCGCCGAACCGCATCGCTAGGCGAGGCTACGAGGGCGATGACATCAGAAACGCCAGGAGAGGGATTTGAACCCCCGATCCCAGAAGGGAACACGCTTTCCAGGCGTGCGCCTTACCACTCGGCCATCCTGGCTCGGTCTGAGTTAATCCGGTGGGACTGTTAAGTCCTTCTTTTCGCGTGGAGCCGGTGTTCGACGGCGTACGCGATCCCGCCGGACGCGACGGCGATCCCCCCAGCGAGCACGAACAGTCCGACGTATCCGACCGGGAGACCGCCGATGACGAGCAGGTACCCCTGCGCGAGCACGAGGAACGCGAACCCGCCGACGAGCCCCCACAGGGCCGCGGACCGCACCCGCGCCCGAGGGGTCGCCGGAACGCCGGGTCGGTCAGCGGTCCCCTCGGCGGAGTCGTCGGCCATCTACTCGACGACGGCGACGGCTTCGATCTCCACGCCGACGCCCTTCGGAAGCGCACCGGCCTGCACCGCCGACCGGGCGGGCGGCGACGCCTCGAAGTAGCCCGCGTACGTCTCGTTCATCTCGTCGAAGTCGTCGATGTCGGCGAGGAAGACGGTCGTTTTGAGCACGTCCGAGGGCGCCGCACCCGCCTCGTCGAGCACGGCCACGAGGTTGTCGAGCACCTGCTCGGTCTGTACGCCGATCGGCGCGTCGGCGAGGAGTTCGCCGTCCGGCGTCAACGGGATCTGCCCGGCCGTGAACACGAGGTCACCGTTCGTCGTCGCCTGGCTGTACGCGCCGACCGCCGCGGGGGCGGCGTCGGTGTGGACTGTCTCCTTCATACGCCTCCGCCTTCGACGGGCGTCCATAAAGTGACCGGGGAACGCGTCTCGCTCCGCTCACCACCGTTGCCCCTATATTCTTTGCGTGCTAACACACATCATATGACTGTAGCAGAAATCGCCCCGCTCGTCGCGATCCTTGGCGCGGTGGCCCTGATCAACCTCGCGTTCGCGTGGCTGTTCACGCGCACGGACCGCGACCCGGCGGACTTCCTCGGGTCGGCGCGCGAGGTCCCCGAGGAGGCGAAAGCCGATCCGGAGCCGTCCGGCGACGGGGCCGCGGGCTTTGAGACGCTCCCGGAAGATTCGACCCCGACCGGCGATCCGCCGCCGCTCGACGCGGACGGAGAGACGGTCGTCTGCCGCCACTGCGGCGCGAAAAACCGGACCGGCTACCAGTTCTGTCGCTGGTGCGTTCGTTCCGGCTTCGTCGACGACGGGACCGGTGGGGCCGCGGGGGCGGCGGTGCCGAACCGATCGCTGTGAGCCGCTCGCGGCGCGGTCAGTCCGCGTCGACGCGGCAGCCGCCCGAGTAGTCGATCCCCTCGATCGTCTCGATGCCGTCCTCGCCACACACCGGACAGTCGGGGTTGCGCCGATACGGAACGGACTCGAAGGTCATGTCCATCGCGTCGTAGAAGAGCACGCGCCCCTCGAGCGGCTCGCCCGCGTCGATCAGGAGCTTGATCGCCTCGGTCGCCTGAATGCAGCCGACCGTTCCGGGGAGCACGCCGAGCACGCCCGTCGCCGCGCAGTCGGGCACCGTCCCGGGCTCGGGGGCCTCCGGGAACAGGCACCGGTAACAGGGTCCCCCGGGAACGAGCGTCGTCGCCTGCCCCTCGAACTTGTAGATGGCGCCGTGGACGACGGGGAGCCCCTCGATCCGGGCCGCGTCGTTGACGACGTATCGGGTCCGGAAGTTGTCGGCGCAGTCGACGACGAGGTCGTACTCCGCGAGCAGGTCGCGGGCGTTCTCCTCGTCGAGCCGCGTCTCGTGGGTCGTCACGTCGATGTCGGGGTTGAGCCGGTCGACGTACCGGGCCGCCGACTCGACCTTCGACTCGCCCACGTCGGCGTCGCCGTGGATCACCTGCCGCTGGAGGTTCGAGCGCTCGACCACGTCGTCGTCGACGACCCCGAGCGTGCCGACGCCGGCGGCGGCGAGGTACTGGATGACCGGCGCGCCGAGCCCACCCGCTCCGACCACGAGCGCGTTCGCCTCGAGGAGCCGCTTTTGGCCCTCCGGGCCGACCTCGTCCATGATCACGTGTCTGGAGTACCGGTCGAGCTGGTCGGCGTCGAGCGAGAGACTCATGGGTGGACGTGCGGCGTGAGTCGGTATAACCGTGTTCCCGACGGCACGGCGTTCCAGGGTCAGGGGGTTCGACGACTGTGTCGATCGGTTCTACATAGCTGGCCCCTGGCCCCGATCTAGCGCCGAACGCCTCCAAAGC
>NZ_NHOA01000147.1 GCF_002727125.1 Halorubrum persicum | reverse complement strand
CATCCTGGTGGTCACCGCCGGCAACCACTACGAGTCGTTGATCAAGCGGCGCGCGACCGGCGCCCTCTCGGGGCTGACGACCGCGATGGATCGGGAGATCCGGACCGAGGAGGGTGAGACGGTCGCCGCCGACGCGGTGGATCCCGGCGATCGCCTGCTCGTGCGCCCCGGCGAGCGCGTCCCGTTCGACGGGACTGTCGCCGACGGACGCGCCGCGGTCGACGAGGCGCTGGTCACCGGCGAGTCGCTCCCGGCGACGAAGCGCGAGGGCGACGCGGTCCGGGGCGGCACCGTCGTCACCGACGCTCCGCTGGTCGTCGAGGTGGGCGAAGACGCCGAGAGCACGCTCGACACGCTCGTGCGGATGCTCTGGGAGATCCAGAGCTCCCGGTCGGGGATCCAGCGACTCGTCGACAGGCTCGCGACGGTGTTCGTCCCCCTCGTCGTCACCGTCGCGGTCCTCGCGACCGGCGCGACCCTCGCGCTCGGCGCCGCGCCGACCGAGGCGGCGCTGATCGGCCTCACGGTGCTCATCGTCTCGTGTCCGTGCGCGCTCGGGCTCGCGTCCCCGCTCGCGGTCGCGGCCGGGATCCGCGACGCGGCCCGGCGGGGGATCGTGATCGTCTCCGACGCCGTCTTCGAGGAGGCCGCCGACGTCGACACCGTCGTCCTCGACAAGACCGGCACGCTCACCGACGGGGAGATGCGGCTGATCGAGACCCGGACGGACGGGGCGGACCCGGAAACCGTTCGGAGGCGTGCCGCGGCGCTGGAGCGCGCCTCGGTCCACCCGATCGCGGAGGCGATCGTCGCGGGGACGGAGGGGGGCGAGGCGGAACGCGGCGAGTCCCCTGCCCGCTCGACCACAGCCACCGACGGCGGCACACAGACCGACGACGGCACCGCGATCGACGGCAAATCACCGACCGACGCCGACACGCCGACCGGAACCGAGCCGCCGTCCGCCGCCGCAGACGCCACGGTCACCGACAGGGGGGTCTCCGGCCGGATCGACGGCGACGAGGTCGTTGTCGGTCACCGCTCGCTGTTCGAGGGCGACGGGTGGAGTGTGCCCGATCAGCTCGACACGGTGGGCGAAGAGGCCCACGAGGCCGGCCGCGTTCCCGTGTATGTCGGCTGGAACGGGACCGTCAGGGGGGTGCTCGTCGTCGGCGACGAGGTGCGTGACGGCTGGGAGGAGGTCGTCGGCGACCTCGCGGCGGACGGGCGCCGGATCGTCGTGCTCACGGGTGACGCTCCGGCCGCGGCCCGACGGTTCGCGGACCATCCCGCCGTCGACGAGGTGTTCGCGGCGGTCCCGCCGGAGGGGAAAGCGGAGACGGTCCGGCGCCTGACCGCGACCGAGCGCGTCGCGATGGTCGGCGACGGGAGCAACGACGCGCCCGCGCTCGCCGCCGCCGACATCGGTATCTCCGTGGCCAGCGGGACCGATCTGGCCGCCGACGCCGCCGACGCCGTCCTGCTGGAGGACCGCCTCGCGGCGATCCCGGAGCTGTTCGCGATCACTCGCGGGACGAACCGCCGGCTCAAGCAGAATCTCGGGTGGGCGCTCGTCTACAACGCGGTCGCGATTCCGATGGCCGTCTCGGGCGTCCTCAATCCACTGTTCGCCGCGGTCGCGATGGGGACGAGCAGCCTCCTCGTGGTGTCGAACTCCGCGCGCGCCGTGTACAAGGCTGACACGCGTGAGTGATCCGATCGTCAGCCGTTCTTCCGCCGCCCCGGAAGGAGCCGCCGCGCCAGCGCGCCGAGGCGCTTGTACGCGAGATTGACGTACAACCCGGCGAGGAAGACCGTCCCCGCGACGAGCGGGAACTCCGACGCGCTGTTCCCGAGGATGACGCCCGACAGCAGATAGATCCCGACGCCGAGCGGCAGGGCGGCGGGCAGCCGGAAGTTGTACCGGAGCAGGTCGCCGGTCGAACTGTCGAACTCCTCGATCAGCGCCGTGAAGACGAACCCCAGCGCACCGAACAGGCTGAACGCGTACACGTACGGCGGGACGATCCCCTCGGCGATTCGGTCCAGCTCCGAGAAGGGCACCTCGTACGCGACGACCGTGCCGCCCATGAGGAGGACCATCAAGAGCAGGTCTACCCCGATCACGACGAGGCCGATACGGGAGCGGTACCACACGCGACGGACCCACTCGCGCTCGGCGACCGACCGATCCGCGGACTCGCCTCTCGTCGATCGATGGCCACCCCCCTCGCCGCCGTCCTGAATGTCGACCGATTGATCGGTCATCTGTGTGGGTTGTTAACGTGAAATAATAAACGTGTCCCGGCGTAAGCAGTTCTTCCCCGCCGCACCGTCTCGTCGGCGTCCGCGCCGTTAGTGTCCGCGCCGTTACGCCGTCGCGCCGACGTACGGCTTGACCGCGCGGAGTATGGCGTCGACATCGTACTCGTCTTCGGTCTTGTCGAAGACGATCTCGTCGTCGGCGCGCACGACGAACACGCCGTCGTCACCCGTGATCAGCGCGACCTCGTCGACTCGCTCGCCGAACTGCTTGAGGATCGCCTCCGAGACGTCTTGGGCGCGATTCAACATGCCGCACGGGACGCAGTACTCGACTTCGATGCGTGTCATGCGAGCGATGGTAGGGTGCGAGCGATGTTAAATAGGCCGTTGCCGCGATCAGATCACCAGCGCGTCGAAGACGACGGCGAACAGTAGGAGGCCGAGGTAGGCGTTCGACGCGTGGAACGCGCGGAACGCCGCGTCCTCGGTCTGTTCGTAGTGGAGCCGGACGACCGCCCAGAGGAACAGCCCGCCGACGGCGACGCCCACGACGGCGTAGAGCGCGCCGAGCGGCTCGGCGACCGCCGCGAGCGCGACCGCCGCGGCGAGGGTCGCGCCGAGGTACCAGACGATGTGGCGGCGCGTCGTCGTCTCCCCGCGGACCACGGGCATCATCGGGAAGCCGCCGCGCTCGTAGTCGTCCTTGTAGGCCAACGCGAGGTTGTAGAAGTGTGCGGGGGTCCACAGGAAGATGACGAGGGCGAGCAACAGGCCGCCACCGCCGATCTCGCCGGTCACCGCCGCCCAACCGATGAGGGCCGGCAGCGCGCCGGCGGCCCCGCCGATCACGGTGTTTTGCACCGTGTTCGGCTTCAGGATGAGCGTGTACACGACGCTGTAGAACACGATGGCGACCAGGCCGAGCGCCGCGGTCAGCGGGTTCACCGCCCAGAACAGGCCGAGCGAGACGAGCGTGAGGAGCCCACCGAACGCGAGCGCGTGAGGAACCGGAACGAGGTCGGTCGCCAGCGGGCGGTCGTTCGTGCGCTGCATCCGCTTGTCCACGTCGCGCTCGAGCACGTGGTTGAACGTCCCGGAGGCGCCGATCGAGAGCGCGCCGCCGACGAGCGTCGCGGTGACCGCGTACGGCGTGAACCCGGGGCCGCCGGCCAGCGCCATCGCGGCGGCGGCGACCAGGCAGAGCAGCCACATCAGCCGCGGCTTCATCAGCCGGAAGTACGCCGCCGCGGTCGCCCGCAGCCGGGGAATCGTCGCGGTCGGCACGTCCGGATCGGGCGCATCCTCGACCGGCGGGAGGTCGTCTGTCCCGGGCTCGAAGTCGACCGGGGCGTCGTCCGGGTCGCCGGTCTCGGCCTCCAGCCACCACGCGAGCCCGGCGAGAACGGCCCCGAAGATGGCCATCCCGAGGAGGAGATGGAGCGAACCGACCGCGGCCGGGAGCTCGCCGACGGCGACGAGCGCGCCCACGCCGGCCTGTGCGGGGTACACGACCAGGGCGAGGGCGAGCGCGCCCCGGACTCGCCGGTCGGCGCCGTCCTGCCACGCCAGCGCCGCGGAGAGGGCGACGAGGAGGCCGACGACGACGGCGAGGGCGCGGTGCCCGAGGGCGATCCAGCCTTCGGTCGCCGTCGGGAGCGCGGCGCCGTTCCCGCAGGCGGGCCAGCCACCGCAGGCGCTCGCCGCCTCCGTGAGTGAGGTGGTGGCCCCCACGACGACGAGGAGGTAGACGCCCATCGCCGCCGCCGCGAGAACCGCGGGGAATCGGTCGGGTATCGTCACTTGGGCAATCTTAGGAACCGATCCATATATGCTCCGCGCTTCACCGTACCGTCCGCGTTCGTCGCTGCGACTGCGGCCGCTTCTCTCGTCCGCGGTCGTCGTTCCCGTCCCGCGGCTATCCCCGGTCGCCGCAGTCGCCGTCGCGGTCCGGCCCCCGCCGTTCTACGATCCGATCGACGATGTCGCCGCTGGAGAGCAGTTCGTCCTCGTACCGGGGATCTCGGGCCGAGGCGCGCTCCACCCGGCAGTCGATGCCGCGCTCGGCGAGCGCCTCGGCGATGTCCCCCTCGTCGTGGTGCTGATCGAACCCCAACACGATCACATCGGGACCGAGGCGCTCGATGGGGACGAACACGTCTTCGGGGTGGCCGAGGTGCGCCTCGTCGACCGCGCCGAGCGCGGCGACCATGTCCCGGCGCTGCTCGGCACAGAGGATCGGCGCCGGCTTGTGCGTGACGTTGGGACGGCGGGCGACGATGGCGTGGAGCTCGTCGCCGTACGTCGCCGCGTTCTCCAGGTAGTGCACGTGGCCGGGGTGAAGCAGGTCGAACGTCCCCTGCGCGACGACCCGTGTCATCGGAACCACGAGAGGAGACCGCCGGCGTCGCGTCGCTCCTCGCTGATCTCGCGGTCGATGTCTTCCTGTGTGAAGTCGAAGAAGTGCTCGTCGGGGACCTCCACGTCGAGCACGTCGAGGGTCGTTTGGGCCCCCTCGTTGTCGAACGCCTTCCAGTCGCCCCACCCGTACGGCGCGCCGGCGATGATGTGGACCTGACCTTGTCCGAACGTCGCGAGATCGGCGTCGCTCGGCCGGAGCACGCCGTTCGGGTGGGAGTGAACGGAGCCGACCGCGCGCATGTCGTTCGGTTTCATGTGGGTGCGGACGGTGGCGCTCGTCGGATTCGACTCCGTGCCGGGGATGACGAGCACGTCGGTGATCACCTGCCCGTCCCGATCGAGGTCGAGCTTCCGGGCGTCGTCCGCGCGGAGGAACCCCATGTACTCGTCGGGGTGGCTCTCCTCGCTCGCCTCGAGGACGAACTCCATGGTCTCCCGGGCGATCCCGAGGAGTTCGTCCGAGCGGAACAGTCGCATACGCGAGCGAAGGCACCGTCGCCCCATATGGATTCCGGACCGCGGAGCAGGCGGTCGTCGATCGGCCGTCCGAACGGCCGGTTCGCTGCACCCGACCCCCCCGAGACGCGAGAGAACAGGCTTAACATCGGCCGTTCCCGAGAAGTGCCCATGAGCGAGAACACCGCCGGGGATTCCGGCATGCGGGGCGATTCGAGCCCCGAACCCGACGCCGACGCGGCGGAGGGGACGGCCGACGACCGGCCGATCGTCTACGATCTGGCACCGGACTGCACCCTCGAAGACGCCGCGGTCGACGCGCTGTATCACGCCGAGGTCAACGGCGTCGTCGACTACGGCATCTTCGTCGACGTCTCCGACGCCCTCTCGGGGCTCGTCCACGAGTCGAACCTCGACGACGACTACGCCGTCGGCGACCGGCTGGTCGTCCGACTCACCGAGGTGAAGGAGAACGGCGACGTGGCGTTCGACGACGTGGCCGCCGCCGACTACCGCACTGAGACCGTCGCTCACGAGCCGACCGTCTCCCGCGTCCGCGGGCTCACGCCCGGTGACGAGGTCACCGTCGAAGGGGAGGTCGTCCAGGCGAAACAGACGGGCGGTCCGACGATCTTCGCCGTCGCCGACGCCTCCGGCGTCGTCTCCTGTGCGGCCTTCGAGGAGGCCGGCGTCAGGGCGTATCCGGAGGTCGCGGTCGGCGACATGGTCCACGTCAGCGGGACGATCGAGACGCGCGAGAACGCCCTCCAGCTGGAGGTCGACTCGCTGAAGCGGCTTCCCGAGGAGCGGGCGACCGAGGCTCGCGAGCGCTTCGAGGCCGCTCTCGACGAGCGCGCCGAGCCGGCCGACGTCGAGCCGCTCGTCGAGTGGGAGGCGTTCGAGCCGATCCACGACGACCTCCGGGAGCTGGCCCGCCTGCTCCGTCGCACCGTCCTCTCCGGCCGCCCGATCCGCGTCCGGCACCACGCCGACGGCGACGGCATGTGCGCCGCGATCCCCGTTCAGCTCGCCTTGGAGAACTTCGTCCGCGACGTGCACGAGGATCCCGACGCGGCCCGACACCTGTTCAAGCGGCTCCCGAGCAAGGCGCCGTACTACGAGATGGAGGACGTGACCCGCGACCTGAACTTCGCGTTGGAGGGCCGCGCCCGCCACGGGCAGAAGCTCCCCTTCCTCCTGATGCTCGACAACGGCTCGACCGAGGAGGACGTGCCCGCCTACGAGAACCTCGCGCACTACGACATTCCCATCGCGGCGGTCGACCACCACCACCCCGACCCCGAGGCGGTCGAACCGCTGCTCGACGCCCACGTGAACCCGTACCTCCACGACGAGGATTACCGGGTCACGACGGGGATGATGTGCGTCGAGCTCGCCCGGCTCATCGACCCGTCGATCACCGAGGAGCTCGAACACGTCCCCGCCGTCGCCGGGCTCTCCGACCGCTCGAAGGCGGAGGCGATGGACGACTACGTCGCGCTCGCGGAGGAGGCCGGCTACGACGAGTCCGACTTACTCGACATCGGCGAGGCGCTCGACTACGCCGCGCACTGGCTCCGCTACTCCGAGGGGAAGACGCTGGTCAACGACGCCCTCAACGTGGGGTGCGAGGACGAGGACCGCCACGAGGAGCTCGTCGAGTTCCTCTCCGAGCGCGCCCACCGCGACGTGCAACGCCAGCTCGACGCCGTCGACGACCACGTCGAGCACGAGCGGCTCGCCTCCGGGGCACACCTCTACCGCATCGACTTAGACGAGTACGCTCACCGGTTCACGTACCCCGCGCCCGGGAAGACGACCGGCGAGCTCCACGACACCCGCGTCCAGGAGACGGGCGACCCCGTCATCACCATCGGTTACGGTCCCGACTTCTGCGTGCTCCGGTCCGACGGCGTCCGGCTCGACATCCCGAACATGGTGACCGAGCTGAACGAGGAGCTTCCCGAGGCGGGCGTCTCGGGCGGCGGCCACCTCGTCGTCGGCTCGATCAAGTTCGTGAAGGGGCGACGGAGCGCCGTCATCGAGACGCTCGTCGAGAAGATGGCCGACGCGGAGATCGACGAGGCGCTCTCGTCGACGGCGGCGATCGACGACTGACGCGGCCCGAAGGGGGCCTTCGCCCGCGGCGCCCCCTCACACGAACGCTACTTCTCGACGCGCGACGACTCCAGCGCCCGCCAGAGCGGCTCCCAGCCCGCCGAGCAACCCGACCGGTAGGTGGACGCCCCCACCCCGCCAGTCGGCCGCGTACGCGCGGGCGTAGAACTCCGCGACCGACCGGTCCTCGATCGCGAGCAACACCTCCCTGTTCTCCGTCGCCGCGCCCTCGTTCCAGTTGAGGCTCCCGACGACGGCGGTGTCGTCGACGACGAGCCCCTTCGCGTGAACTTTCCCGAACCGACCGCGCGGCTCGGAGACGGCCACCTCGATCGGCTCGCCTTCGAGCGCCTCGACGAGCGCGCGGTTCGCCTCCCGGTCGTACCACGCGCCGGACACCAGCAGGTGGACGTCGACGCCGCGGTCGGCGGCCCGTCGGAGCGCGCGGACGATCCGGTTGTCCGGTCCGCCGGTCCGCGGCACCACGCCCAACACGCGGTCGTCGGCAGCGTCGATCCGCGCGACCAGGCGATCGGCGGCGTTCCCCGGGGTCGTCAGGAGTTCGACGTCCGCCGTCGACGGCGCCGGCGTCTCGAACCGCGTCGGATAGCTCCCGTTCGCTTTGCCCGACCCGTGGAACTCGGTGTCGTTTCGGAACTCCGACCAGGGCATGGCGTCGTCCGCCGCCGCGTCCTCACGGAAGAGTGCGGCGAGGTCGTCCGCGGTCGTCTCGTCGGCGGCCGCCGCCCGAGAGCGCCCGGTGACGACGCCCCAGCCTCGGTTGGTCCGCCCGCCCGTCCCGGACGCCTTCCAGTTCTCCGTGAGGACGACCGCGCGGTCGTCCGCCACCGCGTACTTGGCGTGGTGGAAGCGGAACCGCTCGGGGTCGCCGTCGAGCACGCGCACCTCGACGCCGGCGGCCGCGATCCGGTCGAGGAGCCGCGCGCTCCGCGCCGAGAACCCGCCGACAGGCGACCCCTCGACGAGGACCCGCACGTCGACGCCGCGGTCGGCGGCCGCGACGAGCAGGTCGGCGACGCGCTCCGACCCGAGCGTGTAGCCGGCGAGCAGCAGGCGGTCGTCGGCCGCGCGGAGCGGCTCGACGGGTACCTCCGGGCTGTCCGGCAACACGAAGGGTGTCACCGTCGCGTTTTCCGTTCTGGCCGCGGGCCGCGGGTCGTACCCGCGCGGCCGCCACTCTCCCCAGTCCGCGCGCCAGCGGTGCCCCTCGGGCGCGCGGTCGTAGTCGACCACCGCGACCGCCGTTCCGTTGCGGCGAAGCGCGATCCGGTCGCCCGACGCGGCGAGCGGAAAGTAGCCGTCGAGCGCCCGGAGCTCCGGCTCGCCGACGCCGCCGCTCCCGGCTACCGCTGTCTCGTCGTCGAGCAGCGCCGTCGCGTTCGCGGGGTCCATCGAGAGCGCGACGACGCCGGTCGCGTTCGCCGGGATCGGCTCCTCGTGGTAGCCGTCGGAGAGCGACCAGTTCCCCCGCTCGGGGAGGCGGACGACCAGGTACTCGCCGCGGTTCCCGGTCGCCGTCGGATTCGGAAACAGCTCGAGGATCCGCGGCTGCATCGCCACGAGCGTCCGGTTCTCCGGGCGGTCGTTCGACTGCTCGGCGACGCCTTTCGGGTCGGGCGCGGGGACCGCCGTGTCGGTCCCGACGCCACTCGCGGCCGAGGCCGGCGTGGCGGCCGTCAGGACGAGCAGCGCGAGCGCGACGGCGGTGACGCTCGCGATCGAGCCGCTTGCGGGGTGGGACGGTGCGGGCGACACAGAATCTCTGCCCGCGGCATGCGATAAGAGGAGTCGGTCGGACGGCGTCGGGGTGCTGACGCCCCGGCGTTACGCGGTCGGCGCCGGCTCGTCGAGCGCGCGCTCGGCCTTCTCGGCCTCGGTGGAGACGATGAAGGAGTGTTCGTCCCCGTACTCGGCGACCGCTTCGAGCGCTTCGCGCGTACCGATCTGGCGGAGCGCCCAGCCGGCCGCCGCGCGGACGTCGTCGGAGTCGTCGTCGGCGAGCGCGTCGGCGAGGGGGTCGATCGCGCGGGTGTCGCCGATGAGCCCGAGCGCGCGGGCGGCGTGGGGGCGCACGAGGTCGGCGGTGTCGCCCTCGGGGTCCAGCTCGTTCGCGAGCGGCTGGACGGCCTCCGCGGCGCCGATCTCGCCGAGGGCTTTGAACACGGCCTTCTGCAGCTGCGGGTTCGAGTCCTCCGGCACGTAGTCGACGAGGGTCTCGGTCGCCTCGTCGGCCGCCATCTTGCCGAGGATCCGGATCGCCGGCTGGCTGCGCTTCTCGGCGCGGCCGAGCAGCTCTTCGACCGACGCCTCGGTCTTTCCGCGCTTCCCCATGCGTTCGAGCGCCTCGAGGCAGTGGCGCTCCATGAAGTCGGACTGCAGCGAGTCGAGCGCGAGCAGGATCATGTCGACGTTGCCCCGCGCCTCGTGCTCCTTCAGCGCGGCCCACTCGACGGGGAAGTCCTTGTAGTGGCCGAGCACGTCGTAGTACCCCTGCGCGCGGAGTTGCTCGTGGGTCTCGAGGTCGTCCCACTCCTCGGCGTCGTCGAGACCCGCCTCGAGCCCGTCCGTCGCGTCGAGCAGGGCCGAGATCGTCTCGGCGTCGTCGTCCGGGTCGAGGTCCGCGTCCGCGACCGCCTCGGCGACGGCGTCGAGCGCCGCGACGAGGTCTTCGATCCGGTCGCCGTCGGCTCCCTCGGCGGCGTCCGCGTCGGCCGCCTCGAGGTCGGCGGTATCCGGCTCGATCTCGTCCGCGTCGACCCCGTCGTCGACGGCGTCCGCCGCCGCGTCGAGGAACGCCACCACCGCGTCCGCGGCGTCGTCGCGACCGGCGGCGGTCCACTCGGTGTCTTCGAGCGTCGACGCCGCCCCTTCGACCGCGTCGACCACGTCCTCGGCGTAGGGGCCGCGGGCCTCCTCGACGCCGTCACGAAGCTCCTCGATCCGGGATTCGAGGTCGCCGCGCGGGTCGTCGGCGTCCTCGTCGTCCTCGTCCGGTTCGGGGAGATCGGCCTCCTCGAGGCCGTCCTCGGCGTCATCGAGGAGTGCGTCGATGTCGTCGAGGTCCGCCTCGGTCTCGGCGTCGTCGAGGCGATCCGCGATCTCGTCGAGGTACTCGTTCAGGGACTCCTCGGTCGCTTCGTCGGGAAGCGTCGGCGCGGCGGCCGCGTCCGTCGACTCGCCGGCGCCGCCTGCCTCCTCCGCGTCGTCTGCGGCGTCGGCCCCCTCGGAGGCGTCGGCCGGGTCGTCGTCGCCGTTGCTCATACACCACAAACTGGACGCGTACTCCATTAAGACGTTTCCCTTCGCGGGCGGTATCGGCGGCGGGTACAGATCGAAATTGCATTTCTTAGAAAAACGTTTTCAACATTAGAAATTCTTCTTGTTAAAGTAAAAACGATTAAGTGGGTGGCGCGCGTAGTCGGAAGTAGACATGAGCACGCAGAAAGAGGCCCGTCAACAGTACGGAGACGTCCACGAAAGCGAAGCGCTGCGCATTCCTGAAGAGAAGGCTGAACAGCTCGTCGACGCGCTCAACTCCGATCTCGCGGCGACGTACGTCCTCTACCACCAGGTGAAAAAGCACCACTGGCTCGTCGAGGGCGCCGAGTTCCACGACATCCACGAGTACCTCGGCGAGGTCGCCGCGGACCTCGAAGAGGGCGCTGACGTGCTCGCGGAGCGCGCGCAGGCGCTCGGCGGCGTGCCGCTCTCGGGCGGCGCGAACTACGAGGAGCACGCGCCGGTGAGCCCCGAGGACGCCGACGCCTACGACATCCGCACCTCGCTGGAGAACGACCAGGAGATCTTCGGCGACATCATCGAGCAGCTCCGCGAGCACATCCAGCTCGCCAACAACCTCGGCGACTACAACACCGAAGAGCAGCTCCGCGAGATCCTCGAAGACGTCGAGGAGCACGGCCACCACATCGAGCACTACCTGGAGGACGACACTCTCGTCACGCAGGGCACGCTCGAATAGGCGTCAGCGATCCGGCGATCGCCGGCGGTCTCCCGTTTGCGGCCTCGCATTTCTCCGTTTTCGCAAGATAGCGGCGCCCACGTGGGAAGACACGACCTATCCTGACTCCCTGACGCCCTGACCCGTAGAGCGCTAGCGCCCCGACTCGTAGAACTCCTCGCGGTACACCCGACCGAACGCGTTCCGGCGGAGGGTGCTCGCGGCCGCGTCCGGTTCCTCTTGGTACGTCGCCGCGATCACGGTGTCGGCGAAGGGGATCGGGTGCCACACCACGTTGTCGACGTTGTCGGACCCGAGCTGGACCACGTCGTCCTCGTCGAAGTCGCTTTCCGCGAGCCACTCGTCGAACTCCCCCTCCCCGCCGACGTGCACTGCGAGCAGCTCGGCGAACGTCGCGTCGCGCGCGGTCCGGACCACCTCGGGCGTGACTCGCTCGTCGTACTCGTCGGCGTCGAACGACATCGCCTTCGTCGCCTCGCGGACGACGACCTGTGCGACCGGCCCGACGTCTTCGTACCGCTCGAGCGCGTCGGCGCGCGTCTCCGGGGCGAACGTCCCTCTGGTGTCCATACCCGCCGTTCACCGTCGACTGAAAAGGGCGTTCCGTTACGCGGACGGCTCGTCGGCACCGTCGCCGTCGTCGCCGGCGGCCGCGTCGCTCTCGCCGTCCTCGTCCTCGCCCGCCTCCCGCGCCATCTCGCGGGCCTCGCGGATCGCCTCGGCCACTTGCGGATCGGTCCCGCCGGCCGAATCGACGGCTCCCGGGCCGCCGGCGGTACGGTCGTGGCCCGCGTGGTCGTGGCCCGCGTGACCTCCCTGACCGCCCGCGCCGACGCCGTCGTGCGCTCCGAGATCGACGTTCGGTCGCCCGCGATCGACCGTGTCCTCGAACACCTCGTGGTACTCGGCCGCCTCGGCGTGCGGCGTCACCTCGGCCGCGAGCTCCGCGGGCTCCCGGTCGCCCCAGTCCGGCGCGTGGTCGTCGAGCCACGCCTCGTGATCTCCGCCGTGCAACATCGCCGTGAACGCGAGGTGGTGGGCGAGGTGCTCGCCGTCGCGCTGCGGGATCTCGCACACCGGACACGCGTATCCCATTGGTGAGCCGCCCTACGACCCCGGCTCGTAAATCGGCGTCGGACCGGGAGGCGCTCGCGAGCCGCCGCCGGTGTCGGCGGCGTCGTCCCCTCCCCCGCCACCGGGTGTCTTCCGCGGCTATAACAGCAACTTTATCACTCGCACGGGGCGAATTTCGCATAAGACTACTCCGTTAGGAGGTCCAACAGTGACTGAAGCCAACACACAACCGGAGGTGAACATCGGTCTCGTCGGTCACGTCGACCACGGGAAGACGACGCTCGTGCAGGCGTTGTCCGGCTCGTGGACCGACCAGCACAGCGAGGAAATGAAACGCGGCATCTCGATCCGGCTGGGATACGCGGACGCGACGTTCCGGCGCTGTCCCGGCGTCGACGCGCCCGAGTGTTACACCGTCGACGAGGAGTGCGAGGACGGCTCCGAGAGCGAGCCGATTCGGACGGTCTCGTTCGTCGACGCGCCGGGCCACGAGACGCTGATGGCGACGATGCTCTCCGGCGCATCGATCATGGACGGCGCCGTGCTCGTCGTGAGCGCGACCGAAGACGTCCCGCAGGCGCAGACGGAAGAGCACCTGATGGCGCTCGATCTCATCGGGATCGAGAACGTCGTCATCGCGCAGAACAAGGTCGACCTGGTCGACCGCGACCGCGCGGTGGACAACTACCAGCAGATCCAGGAGTTCGTCGAGGGCACGGTCGCGGAGGACGCGCCGATCGTCCCCGTTTCCGCGCAACAGGAGGTCAACCTCGACCTGCTCATCGACGCCATCGAGACGGAGATCCCGACCCCCGACCGCGACCCGGGCGAGAGCGCCCGCATGTACGCGGCCCGCTCGTTCGACATCAACCGTCCGGGCGCGACCGCTGCGGACCTCAAGGGCGGGGTCGTCGGCGGCTCGCTCGTCAGCGGCGAGCTGTCCGTCGGCGACGGGCTGGAGATCCGACCCGGCCGCGAGGTCGACGAAGAGGGCCAGACGGAGTGGCGCCCGCTCGAAACGACGGTGCGCTCGCTGCAGGCCGGCAGCAACGACGTGGAGTCCGCCCGTCCGGGCGGGCTGCTCGGCGTCGGCACCGGACTCGACCCGAGCCTGACGAAGGGCGACGCGCTCGCGGGACAGGTCGCCGGCGAGCCCGGCACGCTCCCGCCGACGCGCAACGAGTTCGAGATGCAGGTCGACCTCCTCGACCGCGTCGTCGGGAAGGAGGACGACGAAAGCGGCGAGAGCGACATCGAGGACATCAACACCGGCGAGCCGCTGATGCTCACGGTCGGCACCGCGACCACGGTCGGCGCGGTGACGAGCGCCCGCGACGGCGAGTGCGAAGTGAGCCTCAAGCGTCCGGTCTGCGCCGAGGAGGGCGCTCAGATCGCGATCAACCGGCGCGTCGGCGCGCGCTGGCGGCTCATCGGCGTCGGGACGCTGTCGTAGCGTGGTCGACGACGCCCGCGCGGACGATCCGGAGCCGACTCCCGCGGGCGGCGCCCGTTCCGAGGGGCTCGCGGGAGACGGTCCCGACGGCGCTCCGCTCGTCGCGCTCGACGCGAGCGCCCTGATGGCGCCGGTCGAGGCCGACCTCCGGCTGTTCGAGGAGCTCGATCGGCTCCTCGGCGCCTACGAGGTCGTGGTCCCGACGGCGGTCGTGTCGGAGCTGGACCGGCTGCAGGGCGGCAACGGCGAGGCGGCGACCGCGGCGAGCGTGGGCGCGGACCTCGCGACCCGGGCGGAAGCGGTGGAGACGACAGAATCGTACGCCGACGACGCGCTGGTCGAACTGGTCTCCGAGGGCCGGGTCGACGGCGTCGTCACCAACGATCGACCGCTGGCGAACCGAGTGCTGGAGGCGGGCGCACCAGTAATCGGTTTAAGGGGTCGGAACACACTGGCGATAACGGAACCCTAGCGGACGCGGACAACCAACGAATATGTACAAACGAGTTCGACTCAAGGATACGGTGGAGGTGCCGCCGAAACACCTGGCGGACGTCACCGACGAGCGGGTGAAAGCCCTGCTGCAGGACAAACTGGAAGGACGAATGGACGAGGACGTGGGGAGCGTCGTGAGCGTCATCGAGGTCCACGACATCGGCGACGGCGCGGTGTTGCACAACCGCCCCGGCGTCTACTACGAGGCCGAGTTCGACGCGCTGACGTACGACCCGGACATGCAGGAGGTCGCCGACGGCACGGTCGTCGAGACGGTCGAGTTCGGTGCCTTCGTCGGCATCGGCCCGGTCGACGGCCTGCTGCACGTCTCGCAGATCACCGACGAGTACCTCACCTTTGACGGGGCGAACCAGCAGCTCGCTTCCTCCGACTCCGACAAGACCCTCGGCGTCGACGACGCCGTCCGGGTGCGCGTGGTGACCAAGAGCATCGACGAGCGCAACCCGCGCGACTCGAAGATCGGGCTCACCGCCAAACAGCCCGGCCTCGGGAAACACGAGTGGTTGGAGGGGCAGCGACAACACCGCGAACAGACCGGTGAGGAGGCCGACTGATGGCCGAAGACCGCCTGGCGTGTCGTGAGTGCCACCACGTCAACGACCCCGACTCACAGACCTGCGAACACTGCGGGTCGTCGTCGCTCACCGAGGACTGGGCGGGCTACGTCATCATCACCCAGCCCGAGGAGAGCCAGATCGCGGACGAGATGAACGTCACGAAGCCCGGCTCGTACGCGCTGAAAGTCAGATAGGACGGCGGTTCGCGGCGACGGTTTCGGCCACCACTCCACCATGCTCACACTCCCCGACTCGCTGCGCGACGCGTTCAAGGAGCCGCTCGGCCCGGTGACGACGGACGCCGACGAACTGCTCGCGGGGGCGGCGGAGACCCGCGGCGAGCGGGTCGCGCCCGACGCCCCCATCATCGCGGTCGGTGACGTGGTCACCTACCACCTGCGGGAGGCGGGGCGCGTCCCCGACGTCGCGCTGATCGACGGAAAGACCGAGCGCGAGGCGGTCGACGCGGCGATCGAGTCCGCGCTCACGGCCGCGAACGCCCGCCGGATCCCGGTGGAGAACCCCCCCGCGTCGCTGTCGGCGGAACTGTTCGAAGCGCTCTCCGAGGCGCTCTCCGACGACGACCCGGTTATCATCGAGGTGACCGGAGAAGAGGATCTGGCCACCCTCCCGGCGATTCTCGCCGCCCCCGACGGTGCGAGCGTCGTCTACGGTCAGCCGGGCGAGGGGATGGTCCGCGTCGCGGTCACGCCGGAGACCCGCGAGAACGCCCGAGAGCTGTTCGAGGCGCTCGACGGCGACATCGAGGCGGCCTACAAGGCGCTCGGCCGGAGCCCCGGCGGAGATACGTGAGATCCGGGCGGAGACCGCCGAACGCTCGCCGCCGGCAGCACCCCCGCTTCGAAATCCTTTTACAGCTTTCGAGGCGATATACCCGTAACTGAACCATGGACGTCGATATCATCTCCGAAGAGGAGAACCCGATGTTGCACCGCACGGACATTCGTTTCGAGACGACCCACGAGGAGGCGACGCCTTCCCGTCTGTCGGTCCGTGACTCGCTCGCGGCCAAGCTGGACAAGGCCTCCGAGGAGGTCGTCGTCCACGAACTGGACACGAAGTTCGGCATGCGCAAGACGGTCGGCTACGCGAAGGTGTACGACAACGCGGAGGACGCGCTCGATGTCGAGCAGGAGTACATGCTCGAACGCAACAAGATCGGCGGCGAGGGCGACGCGGACGCCGAAGAGGCCTGACCACGCCGGATGCGCGTTCTCGGCATCGAGGGGACCGCGTGGTGTGCAAGCGCCGCCCTGTACGACGCCGAGGCCGACTCCGTTCTCATTGAATCTGACCCGTACGAGCCGGACAGCGGCGGCATTCACCCGCGCGAGGCGGCCGAGCACATGTCCGAGGCGATCCCCGGGGTCGTCGACGCGGTGCTCACCGCGGCCGAGGACGAACACGGCCCGGACGCGATCGACGCGGTCGCCTTCTCGAAGGGGCCGGGGCTCGGACCCTGTCTCCGCACCGTCGGCACGGCCGCTCGGTCGCTCGCGGGGGCGCTCGACGTGCCGCTCGTCGGCGTCAACCACATGGTGGCGCACCTCGAGATCGGTCGCCACCAGTCCGGCTTCGAGAACCCGGTGTGTCTGAACGCCTCCGGCGCGAACGCCCACCTCCTCGGCTACCACGACGGACGCTACCGCGTGCTCGGCGAAACGATGGACGCCGGGGTCGGCAACGCGATAGACAAGTTCACTCGTCACGTCGGCTGGGACCACCCCGGCGGCCCGAAGGTCGAGGCGGCGGCGCGGCGGTACGCCGAGGAGCACTCGGGCGATCTCCTCGACCTCCCGTACGTCGTCAAGGGGATGGACTTCTCCTTCTCCGGGATCAGCTCCGCGGCGAACGACGCGTACGACGACGGGGTCCCCGTCGAGAAGATCTGCTTTTCGCTGCAGGAGCACGTGTTCGCGATGCTGACGGAGGTCTCGGAGCGCGCCCTCTCGCTGACGGGCGCCGACGAGATCGTGTTGGGCGGCGGGGTCGCGCAGAACGACCGGCTCCGCGAGATGCTGGCCTCCATGTGTGCGGAACGCGGCGCGAGGTTCCACGCGCCGGAGCCCCGTTTCCTCCGCGACAACGCGGGAATGATCGCCGTGTTGGGGGCGAAGATGGCGCGGGCCGGCGACACCGTCCCGATCCCCGAATCCGCGATCGACCCGAACTTCCGTCCGGATCAGGTGCCCGTGACGTGGCGGTCCGGCGAGTCCGTCGCTCGCGGACGCGGTCCCGGATCGGATGCCGACGGGACCGATGCCGACCGGCGGGGCGCCGAAGCGACGGTGGAGTTCGTCTCCGAAGCGGACGGCGCCGGTGGTCGCCGCGTGATCAAGCGACGCGTCCCGAAGACGTACCGCCACCCCGAACTCGACCGGACGCTCAGGCGTGATCGGACGGTCGCGGAGGCCAGACTGACGAGCGAGGCGCGCCGGGCGGGGGTGCCGACGCCGCTGGTGCACGACGCCGACGTGCAACGGGCGACGCTGACGCTCCAGCACGTCGGCGACCGCGACCTCGCCGCCGTCGACGAAGGGACGGTGCACGCGCGGTCGGTTGGTCGGCACCTCGCGCGGCTCCACGCGGCGGGGATCGTTCACGGGGACCCCACCACGCGAAACGCGCGAGTCGGGGTGCGGGCAGCGCCGCAGGAGTCGGCTGCCGCGACCGAGGACGACCGGACCGCGCTCATCGACTTCGGGCTCGCGTACCACACCGGTCACGTCGAGGACCACGCGATGGACCTCCACGTGTTCGAGGGCTCCGTCCGCGCGACAGCGACCGACCCGGAACCGCTGATCGAGGCGTTCGAGGCCGGGTACGCGGCGGTCGGCGACGAGGGCGTTCTCGACCGGCTCCGCGACGTGGAGGGGCGCGGCCGGTACCGGTGAGCGGCGGGACGGAGGACCTGTGAGCCGCCGGGAGACGACGAACGGCGCCGAGTTGCGCCACGCTTTATATCCCCGGCGACTGATATGCCGGTATGGCAGACAAACCGTCTTCGGGGGAGATCCTCGGAATCCCGTACAACTTCGAGCGGCCGAGCCTCGGCCGGCTGCTCTCGTCGTACTGGCAGCCCGGCAAGGGGATGTTGGTGGAGAAGCCGTTCGGCATCGGCTACACGCTGAACCTCGCGAACTGGCGGTCGTGGATCGTCCTCGCCGTCGCCGGCGGGCTCTACTACCAGCAGACGCAGTCTTCGGGGGGCGCGAGCTCGTCCGACGACGACGCGGACGGGAGCGACGAGCCGGTCGAAGTGATCGTCGACGACGACTGATCGGGGGCCCCGACGGGGCGCGGTCGCCGACCGATCGTTGACGACGTTGACGAGCCGCCGACACCCGGTCCGGAAGCCGGTCGCGGCGAACCGGTTTTCAGTTGCGATTACGGGACGGCGTCATTTAAATACCAGAAGGCTGTACCGAAGGCAATGAAAGTCCAGTTCGAGTGCTCGTGCTCGGAGGAGATCTCCGAGTTCACCCGCGGGGAGGCGAGCCGCGGGGTCCACGTCGAATGCGGGAACTGCGGGGCGGTGTACGCGGTGACGATCACGGAACTCGACTAGGTTCGCGGTCGAGGTTCCGCTCTTCTGTCCCCTCTTCTGCTCACCTTCCACTCAGCCGTTATCGACCGGTCTCTCCCCGCTTCCGTCCGCGACCGTGTCGGCTCGCGCCGTACCGCTCCCGCGCGACGCCCGCTGTCTCGCCTCCGCCGTCGATGCCGTTCCCGCCGGGTCATCGACCGACTCGAACCGGAGTCGGACCGTCGTCCCGTCGTCGTTCGTCTCGAAGCCGACGGTTCCGCCCTGCGTCTCGCACATCCACTTGACGAGCCAGAGCCCGATGCTGCTCGCGTGCGACAGCGGCGTCTCCTCCTCGGCCCGCAACACCGCCCGCTCGTCGTCGGGGATCCCCGGGCCGTTGTCACTGACCGCTAAGCAGACCGTCGAGCCGCGCTCGGTGACTCGGGCGTCGACCCGGCGCGTCGACTCGTCGTTGTGCGTGACGGCGTTCTCGAACACCTCTCGGATCGGGTACTCGATCGACTCGTCCGCGCGGACCCACGCTTCGGCCGGCGCGTCGACGGTGAGCGCGACGTCCGCGCGGTCGACCTCCGCGGCCGCCTCGCGGACCGCGTCGGCGAGATCGACCCGTCCGCTCGGGGGTGCGGGCGACGCGTCCTCGATGACGCGCAGTTTCTCGCTGATCTCGACCACGTCGTCGGTCGTCTCCCGGATCGTCTCCAGACACTCCTGGCTCCGCTCGTCCTCGACCCGGTCGGCGAGCAGGTCAGTGTACCCCTGAATGACGTTGAGGTCGTTCCGCACGTTGTGGCGGAACACTCTGCTCAACACCTGCAGCTGCTGGTTCGAGGTTTCGAGCTCACTCCGGGCGGAAACCGCACGCCGCCGCTGATACGTCGTCGCACCGTAGAGCACCAGCGACGAGGCGCCGACCAACGCCCACCCGTCGACGACACGCGCCGGCGTCCACGTCGAGAGCGATCCGACCGCCGCCCCCACCGCGAGGTCCGCCGCGACGACGAACAGCGACCCCAGACAGAGATACGCGGCGGCGAGCTTCCGCGGGGATCGGTCGAAGACGAGATCGGATTCTAATTTCATTTATACTCTACTAAACCTCGAACAATTTCTGGCGTAACTAACGGCAGTCCCCGGGAGGTATTAAACTTTGACCGGCGTCACCACGACTTGCAGTCGGGGCAGACGCGGTCCCCGTCGTCGAGCCAGCGGCGCTCGACGCGGTCGCCGCACCGCTCGCAGTCGGCGCCGCCGGCGGTCCACGTCGCCGTCGCCGTGGCGGGCGTCGGCTCCTCGACACTCTCCCCGTCGTCCGGCTCCGCGGATGAGGAGTCGTCGTCTGGGGTCTCGGTCGTCTCGGTTTCGTCGTCTGTGCCCCCGGCCGTCCCGGTTTCGGCCGCGCCGGTGTCCGCGCCCGCTCCGCCGAACTCGTCGAGCGAGCGGTCCTCGGGCATCTACGCCTCCCGCCGGAGCCGCGCCACGACGTAGTCGCGCTCGAGCTCGCCCAGGAACTCGCCGAGCCGCGGTCCCTGGGTGTCGTCGAAGAAGAGGCGGTAGCCGGCGGCGAAGAAGTCGCTCACCTCTACGTCGTGTGCGCGCGCCGTCTCGTACATCTCCGACTGGATCGCGTCGCCGTCGTTGCCCGCAGCGACGAAGTCAGCGAGATCGTCGAGCGCGGCCGCGATGTCGCCGTCGAAGTCCACGTCGGGCAGCTCCGTCTGAAGCCGGTAGTCGTACTCGTTGCCGGTGCGTTCCGCCCAGCTGCGCGCCTTCTCGACGCGGGCCAGCGCCGCCTCGACAGTCTCGTCGTCGGCGTCGTCGGGGATGTGCCCCTCGTCGCGGGCGAGCCGCTCGCGGAAGGCGGGGTCGTCGACCATCCCGAGCACGGCCGCGAAGGTGTACGGGAGCCGGACGGGCTTCTCCTCGGGCGGGTCGTCCGCGCGCCCGACGACGAACGGATAGGCGCGCTCGGCGAAGGCGGTCAGGTCTTCGTCGTCGACCTCGCCGAAGTACGCGCGCTCGAACCGATCGAAGCGGTCGACGAGCTGGTCGAGCCGCTCGATGTCCAGGTCTCGGGCCTTCTTCGGGTGGAGCGCGAAGAAGTACCGGAGCACCGCGGGTTCGAGGAGCTCGAGCAGTTCGGGGACGGTGACGATGTTGCCGGCCGACGAGGAGAGCGGCTCGCCGTTGAGCGTGAACCACTCGTACACCATCGGCACCGGCGGCTCGCTCCCGAACACGTTCCGCGCCACGTCGACGCCGGAGGGCCACGAGCCCTCCGCGTGGTCCTTTCCGAACGGCTCGAAGTCGACGCCGAGCACGTCCCACTGGCCGGGCCACTCCAGCCGCCACGGGAGCTTCCCCTCGCGGAACGTGGCGGTTCCCTCGTGACCGCATCCCTCGATGACGTTGTCGCCGACCGCCATGTCGGTGCAGACGTACGCGACGGTCCCGGCGTCGGCGTCGACGCTCGTCACCGTCTCCGTGATCTTCCCGCACTCGGCGCACACCGGGTTGAACGGGACGTACTCCCCGTCGACCTTATCCTGGTACTTCGAGAGCACCTCGCGGACCCCGTCGAGATCCGAGAGGACGGTCCGGGTCACGTCGTCGAAGTCGCCGTCGGCGTACAGCTCCGTGTTCGAGACCATCTCGACCGGGATGTCCAGCCGGTCGGCGTCGGCCTTCAGCAGCGCGGCGAAGTGGGCGGCGTACGACTCGCGCTCGCCGAACGGGTCCGGGATCGCGGTGTACGGCTTCCCGAGGTTCCGACCGAGCGCGCCGGCGTCCACTTCGCCGAGCCCGACGATCTCGCCGTCCGCGTTCGCCAGCTTCCGCGGGAGCTTGCGGAGCGGATCTTTGTCGTCGGAGGTGAACACCTGCCGGACCTCGTGGCCCCGCTCGCGAAGCACCGCCGCGACGAAGTACCCCCGGATGATCTCGTTGAAGTTCCCGAGATGCGCGACCCCAGAGGGGGAGACGCCCCCCTTGATCACGATCGGCTCGTCCGGGTCGCGCGCCTCTACCTCGTCCGCCACCACGTCGGCCCAGAAGGCGTGGAACTCCTCGCCGCCGTCCTCGTCGCTTCCGTCGGCGCCGCCTCCTGCGCCGCCGGCCTCGCTCCCCTGCTCGGAGAGGATGTGGGGTGAGTCGGCGTCGCTCACGCGTCGCTCGCCCCCGTCCAGTAGGTCGGTTCGTCGCTCCCGGTCGGAATCACGTCGGTTCCGGTGTGGCTACCGCGGAGCACCGCGTCGACGACCGCGCTCGGGTCGGTACCGTCGAGGACGATCGACCGGATACCCGCCCGGTCGATCAGCTTGGCCGCGAGCAGGTCGACGGGCGCGGACGCCCCGGCGTTCCGACTCATGGGGAGGACGATGTCGACGAGCTCCGCCGGCGACATCGACCCGAACTGGGTCGCGTCCGGGTCGGCGTTGGGGTCGGCGTCGTACACGCCGTTAGCGCTCGTCGCGTACACCAGCAGGTCGGCGTCGATCGACTCCGCGAAGGCGGCAGCGACCGCGTCCGTGGTCTGACCGGGGGTCATCCCCCCCATCACCGACACCTCTCCGCGGCGGAGGGCGGCCGCCGCCTCCTCGTACCCCGTCGCCGGCGAGAGGTTCGCGCCGTCGTCGAGCGCGGCGATCAGCAGGCGGGCGTTGAGCCGGGTGGTTCCGATGCCGAGCTGATCGAGCTCGACCTCGTTCGCGCCCAAGTCGCGCGCGGTCTCGATGTACTCGCGCGCGACGCCACCCCCGCCGACGACGACGCCGACCTCGCAGCCGTCGGCCACCAGCCGCTCGATCGCCTCGGCGTACGCGGCCACCCGGTCGGAGTCCAGATCCGGCGCGAGCACGCTCCCGCCGATAGAAACGACGACTCTCATTACGGCGGAATACCCCTGTCGCGGTCTTAAGGATTATCAAGCGGAACAGGTGGGTAGGCGGAAACGGGAGATCGGCGACACGGGCGAGACCGGCCCTGCCGCCGGGAAACGCCTAAGCCGCTCGCAGCCCGCCTTCGAGTATGCAACCGATTTCGATCGTCGGGCCGGGAGCGACCGACCTCGCGGGACGCCTCGCGGATCGGCTCGACGGACGAGTGGCGGTCGTCGACTGCGAGACGGAGACGGGAGGGGGAACCCGCCGATCCGCCGACTCCGAGGCGACCGACGGCGGTGTCGCGGTAGGGCGAGACGACGGCGACGAGGTAGCGTCGCCGACCGCAGACACGACGCTCGCGCTCGGCTCCGACGGGTCGTGGACGGGACGCGGCCGCGTCGACGGATTCGACGATCTCCTCGACGGGCTCGCGCCCGATCACGACTATCTCGTCGCCGTCGGCGAGTCCCGCCTGCGCGTCCCGACGGTCCTGCTCGGTGCCGACGCGGAACCGGGTGACGTCCCCGGCCCGGTCCTCGCCGCCGCCGACGCGCCCGACGAGATCGCCCTCACCGGGCTCGTCGCGGAGGTGGCAGACGCGGAGCCGTGGATCACCCGGGAGACGCTCGTGAGTCGCGTGGAGGCGTCTGCGGACGCGGACCGCGCCGGCGCCATCGCGACGTTCACCGGGCGCGTTCGGGCGCGCGACGCACCCGACGACGACCGGACGACCCATCTCGCGTTCGAGAAGTACGAGGGGGTCGCGGCGGAGCGGATGGACGGCATCGCGGCCGAGCTGGCCGAGCGCGACGGCGTGTTCGAGGTTCGGATGCACCACCGGACCGGCGTCATCGAGGCGGGCGAGGACATCGTGTTCGTCGTCGTCCTCGCCGGCCACCGCCGGGAGGCGTTCCGGACCGTCGAGGACGGGATCGACCGGCTGAAAGACGAGGTGCCGATATTCAAGAAGGAGACCACGGAAGCCGAGGAGTTCTGGGTCCACCGGCGGGAGTAGTCCCGGCGGCGCCGGGTTGCGAGCGCTCTGAGTGGCTACGGACGCGGGGGCGACCGCGCGCGGACGAGGGCGTTGGCCGTCTCGTTGCGGATCTTTCTGCCGGTACACGACGGGTCCTCACGCCGAACGAACCGGAATCGCTTGGCTACCGACGATCCATATCGAAGGATTCTGAGACAGTTATAAAACGTCTAATCGATTCTAAAATACTCGTGAACGATCCGTCTGACACCTTTTACTCCCCCGTCGTCGCCTGAAACGCGATGAAAGCTACTGAACACCCCCCAACGGTCTTACCTTTATAACATCCTCCGGGGAGAAGCAGGGAGTGTACCATGAGCGCGACTGCAAACCCCTCCACGACCGCGACAACGACCGACGACCTCAGCAAGGAAGAGCGGCTGAAGCGGTACCTGCTCGACCGCGCGGAGGACGGTGAGATGTACTTCAAGGGGAAGTTCATCTCCGAGGACGTCGAGCTCTCGCCGAAGGAGATCGGCGCCCTGATGGTGAAGCTCCGCGACTCCGCCACGGAGCTCACCGTCGAGAAGTGGTCGTACACCGGCGCGACGACGTGGCGCGTCGAGCCGGCCTGACCGTCCGGAGCGTCCCGCCGCGGCCGATCAGCGCGCCCCCGCGCGTCCCCGAATCGACGGACTGACTCCCCTCGGTCCCTGCTACTGAACTCCGCTCTCAACCCCAGTACCGCTCCCCACTCTCCGTTCTCCCCCGTCTCGCCCGCGACCGCTTCCTCACTCTCGTCCCGCTGAGGGCCGCGCGTCGCTCGATCCGCACGGCTCGGACCTCTCTGTCGACCCGACCGAGAGCCGCTTCGCCCGACGCGGGGTTTATACTCGCCGACCAGCTACGACCGACGATGCCAGAACACGAGGACGGGGAGCCGTCGGGCGCGTCCGACGTTCCGCGTCCGGAGCCGCTCCGGACGTTCTTCCGGGTCGACGAGGTGCGCCGGGAAGACGGTCGCGTTCGGTACGTCGGGGAGTCGTACATCCCGGAGCGCACGCTGCTGCGGAAGCTGGTTCCGGGGTTCCGCGACGCCGGATACGACGTCGACTTGGAGGCGGTCGAGGGGGGGCACGTCGTCGTCGCGACGCCGTTCGACCGCGGGCGCGACGGGGTCCCGTGGGTCAACGTCGCGATGTTCGCGGCGACGATCCTGTCGACGCTGTTCGTGGGCGCGTACGGGTGGTACTACATCGGCTGGGAGGAGATCGCGGCGGATCCGCTCGTGATGCTGCGGGCGTGGCCGTTCACCGCCGCGGTGCTCGGCGTCCTGATGACCCACGAGCTCGGCCACTACGTCGCCGGACGCTACCACGGCGTCGACGTCTCGCTGCCGTACGTCATCCCGTTCATCTTCCCGTTCGGCACCCTCGGAGCGATCATCCGGATGCGGGGCCGGATGCCCTCGCGGAAGGCCCTGTTCGACATCGGAGTCGCCGGCCCGATCGCCGGGCTGGTCGCGACCGTCGTCGTCACCGCGATCGGGCTCTCGCTCGACCCGATCCGGGTCCCGGCCGAGATCGCGAACGTCTCCGGGCCGGTGATCCGATTCAACAACCCCCCGCTGTTGGGGCTCATCGCCGACCTCCTCGGTCAGCCGACGGCATATGAGGATCCGTCTCTCTCCGCTCACCCGGTGGTGATCGGCGGCTGGGTCGGGATGTTCTTCACCCTGCTCAATCTCCTCCCGGTCGGACAGCTCGACGGGGGGCACATGGTCCGGGCCATGGTCGGCCCGCGACAGGAGACCGTCGCGGCGCTGGTCCCCGGGGCCCTCTTCACGATCGCCGCCTACCTCTACTTCTGGCGCGGCTTCGGCCTCGACCAGTCCGTGGGGCTCTGGGCGTTTTGGGGCGTGTTCTCGCTCGTGATCGCGTTCAACGGCCCCGCGAACCCGGCCGACGAGGAGCGGCTCGACTGGGCCCGCCTCGCCGTCGGGATCGGGACGTTCGTGGTCGGCGCGCTCTGTTTCCTCCTCGTTCCGATCGAAGTCGTCGGGGCGTAAGGGCGTCGGGGCGCGGCCGGCAGCGCGTCTGGTCTCCGGAACGTGCGGTCGGCGGGCCGCTCCGGGGTCAGTCCTCGCGTCGCTTCTTCATCCCCTGTCTGGTGAACTGGGGGGTCGCGCGGAGCCCGCGCTTCTTCCGGAACGAGCGGTAGAGCGCGACGGCGAGCGGGGCGGCGAGCAGGAGGACGACCGCCGCGAGCCGCCACGACTGGGCGAACGAGTAGAGGATCGTCGCCGAGAGCACGCCGACGGCGAGCAGCACCGAGTAGGCGATCCGCATCGCGAGCTTGTCGAGGACGTTCGAGCCGTCGTCGATCGTGACGTCGACGTGGAGGTCGCCGCGGTTCGCCCGGTCGAGGAAGTCGTCGGCCTTCGGGGGAACCGTGAACAGCGCTTCCGCCGTCTTCTGGGCCTGCTGTCCGGCGTCCTCCGCGAGGTTGCGGGCGGTCTGCTCGTAGTACCCCTCCTCCTTGAGGTACTCCGTCGCGGTCGAGATGAAGTCGAACTCGGGGTCGAGCGTGACGCAGACCCCTTCGACGACGGTCGCGACGCGCAACACGAGCGCGAGGTTCGGCGGGAGCCGCAGCGGGAACTCGTAGATCGTCGACTCCACCTGTTCGATGATCTGGTTCACCTGGTACTGTTCGATGTCCTCCCCGCTGGCGTCCGCGATGGCCAGCTCCATGACGTTCCCCATCACGTCCCGGTCGGCCTCCGGCGAGAGTGTCCCCATCGCGATCAGCGTATCGAGGATGCCGTCGATGTCCTGCCGGGCGACCGCGACGTAGAAGTCGACGATCTTCTCTTGGATGAACGGGTCCACGCGTCCGGCCATCCCGAAGTCGTAGAAGATCACGGCGCCGCGCTCGTCGACCGCGAGGTTCCCGGGGTGGGGGTCGGCGTGGAACACGCCGTCCTCGATGATCATCTGGAGGTACACCTCTTGAAGCGTCTCTGCGATGGCGTTCCGGTCGATCCCCGCGTCGTCGAGGGCGCCGGTGTCGCTGATCTTGGTCCCCGGAATGTACTCCATCGTGAGCACGCGCGGGCCGGAGACCGCCTCGAAGGCGGTGGGGATCCGGATCCGATCCTCGTCCGCGAAGTTGGCGCGGATCTCCTCGAGCATCTCCCGCTCGCGGTCGTAGTCCATCTCCTCGCGGATCGTCTTCGCGAACTCGTCCGCGAGGTTCTCCAAGGAGAAGGCCCGCCCGCTGCCGATGAACCGCCGGACCAGCGGGATCGACCACCGGATCGTCCGGAGGTCGGCCTCGACGAGCGACTCGATCCCCGGTCGCCGGACCTTGACGGCCACGTCGGTCCCCTCGTAGCGCGCGGTGTACACCTGCCCGAGGCTCGCGCCGCTTATCGGCTCCCGGTCGAAGTCGTCGAACGTCTCGTCGACCGGACCGAGCTCGTCTTCGAGGACGGTCTTCGACTCCGCCCACGGGGCCGGCGGCACGTCGTCTTGGAGCCCCTCCAACACCTCGATGTACGCCGGCGGGAGGATGTCCGGCCGCGTCGAGAGGATCTGTCCGAGCTTGATGAACGTGGGCCCGAGCGTGAGCAGGATGTCGAGGAGGATGGCGGCGCGTTCGCGCTGCGTCTCGGGGTCGACCTCGCGGCCGCCGCCGAACAGGAAGTACCGCTTCCGGTCTCGCCAGTAGGCGACGATCAGCGGCGAGAACTGCCGCATGACCACGAAGAACCGCCAGTATGCGCGGAGGTTAACCAGCGTAACCACCCATCAGGCGCCGTCGGCCTCGTCGTCCCCGGCTTCGTCGACCGGGATGGTGCGGGAGGTGCCGCCGGTCCGCTTGGGGATCGTCACTTCGAGCACCTCCCGGTCCATCTCGGCGTCGGCGCCGCTACCGTCCGCGTCGCCGGGGAGGGGGAGCTCCACGTCGAGGAACAGCGGTCGGTCTTCACGCACGTAGCGGAACCCCTCGGGGACCGACTTCTCGCGCCGTCCTTCGATGGCGATCCGGCCGTCCTCCGCGAGGACCTCGGTGGTCTCGGCGGCGGCGCCGGGGAGGTCGACGACGAGCACGTACCCCTCGTCGGATTCAAGCAGGTCCGCAAACACCGCGTCCGGGAGGTCCCGGAGCGCGTCGCGTAACGCTGACATGTACAGTAGTACGGTCGCCGCGGCGAAAAAGGTGTGGAAAGGGGGGGACGCTCCCGCCGGGGACCGGTTAGCCGCTGAAGTCGAGATCGAGCTCGCTGATGTCCTCTCCCTGCGACTCCCCCGGAAGAATGTCACCGAGTCCGGCGCCGAACGCCGCGGCGGCCCAGACGACGGCCACGCGTGAGATCCGTTCGAGCCCGGTGGGATCCCCCTCGTGAAGCCGGCCCCAGAGGGCCAGCATGAACGCCGAGGTAAACAGGGAGACGAGCAAGATGCCGGCGTAGCGCCGCGGGACGAAGCCGAGTATCGGGTGGCTGATCGCTATCTGTCGGAAGTCGGCGAAGTACAGCAGGCCGGCGGTCATGACCAGGACGAACCCCACGTGGGCGAGCAGGAGGACGGGCACGCCGACCGGCGTCACCGCGGCGAACCACGCCGCGATCTCGAAGACGCCCCCCTCAACGAGCAGGGGGAGCGCGAAGAGGACCGACCCCACGAACGCCTCGGCCATGTCGCGGGACGTGTACTTGGTGATGCGCGTGGTGAACGCGGCGCTCCCGGGCATCCGCTCGACGAGCGAGATGGTCTGGCGAACCTCCTCGCGCTCGTGCCCCTCGTCGACCGTGTCGCGCAGGGCGTCGAGCTTCGCGAGCAGGTCGTTAATGTCCGGGTCTGCGGGACCCTGTGTGGCGTCCCGCTCGCGTGCGGCGTCTGATCTGGGGCCGCTCTCGGGAGCGTCGCCGCTCCCCGGGGAGCCGGCCCCTCCGCGAGACTCGGAGTGATCGGCGTCACCCTCGGAGCGGGAGCCGTCCATTGGGGGTCGATCGAGACCGTGGTTTAAAAAGCGTGCCGGCGCCCTCGCGACCGGCGGCGGCGAACGAGTTAAGTAATGGGGTGTGCTATCGTGGCACACGAGGTGAGTACGGAAGATATCGAGGACCGGGCCCAACAGCGACCGACGATCAGGTGGTATCGAACAGAGGTCTGTCCAGACGGCTTCCGGACGCGGGTCGCGTCCCCGTTCCGGGGCGCGCCCCCGGCGACCGCTTCGCTCGCCGCGGCTTTTTGAGGACGTGCGCGGACGACGAGCCGACGCTACGCCGCCGGGTCAATCCGCGAGCAGAACGCCGTGAGCGCCGCGCTGAACGCTTCCGGCCGTTCGAGCATCGCGAGGTGCGCGGCGCCCTCGATCGTCGCGCGCTCGCAGTCCTCGATTCGCTCCGCGAGGTAGTCGTGGTAGTCGACGGGCGTGAGCGCGTCGTGTTCGCCGACGACCGCGAGCGACGGGACCGCGACCTCGTCGAGGCGGTCGCGGACGTCGAAGGCGTGGCAGGTGCGGAAGTCGCGTTCGGTGACAGTGCGCCCGCACGCCCGCATCCCGGCGCGCGACAGCTCCGCGTACTCCGGCGGCGCGTCGTGGAACAGCCGGTCGGGCTCGTGGAGCAGTTCGATCGCCCGATCGAAGTCGGTCGCGAGCGCGGTGCGGAGGGGTTCGGCGACGGTGAGCTTCGCGCCCGTGCCGGCGAGCACGAGCCCGTCGAGCGACAGGTCGCGCTCCATCGCCACCCGCAGCGCGACGGCTCCCCCCAGCGAGTTGCCACAGAGGACGGTCGCGCCCGTCGCCTCCGCGACGGCGACCACGTCGTTCGCGTACTCCGCGAGCGCGTCGCGCCCGGCCGGCGCGTCCACGTCGTCGCTGTCGCCGTGGCCCGAGAGGTCGAGCGCAACGACGGGGAATCGGTCGCTCACGCGCGCCTGCGCCTTCCAGATGTCTTTGCTCCCTCCGCTTCCATGGACGAAACAGACCGTCGGTCCGTCGCCGCCGCGGTCGGAGATTCGGTAGGCGGTGTCGCGCCCGTGGTGTGTGACCCGCTCCATGGAGATTGGTCCCGCGCGCCGCCTCATAAAGGTCGCCGCCGCGCCCGGATCGACCCCCGAACCGCAACACTACCGATACGCCGTCGATATCTCACGTCATGCGATTTTAGGCGATATATTTATATACTCTCGCGCCTAACTTGTAGTTAGCATGAATCACCAACAGACCCGATCGACCGGCGACGGCGCGTTGCTCCGCCGGTACGAGTACGAGGACGGGTGGGTCGTCGCCGCCGATCTGGGCGCCGACGCCGTGAACGTCTCCGTCGACACCGTCGGCGAGACAGCGATCGTCGTGATCGAGGGAGACGGCGAGCCCGTCGAGTCGGAGTTCGAGCTCCCGGGCGAGGCCGATTCGGTCGTCGTCGAGAACGGCGTGATCACCGTGGAGGGACAGCGATGAAGCTCACCGTCAGACCGCTGAAACAGAAGGACGCCGGACGCCGCCTCGCGGCGATCGACCGCGTCGCCGCCGAGGAGCTCGGGCTCTCCGGCGGAGACATCGTTCGCGTCGAGGGACCGGACGGGGCCGCGATCGCCCGCGTCTGGCCCGGCTACCCCGAAGACGACGGAACCGGCGTCGTGCGTATCGACGGCCGACTTCGCCAGGAGGCGAACGTCGGGATCGACGACCGCGTGACGGTCGAGGACGTCGACGTCTCGCGGGCGGAGTCGGTGACGATCGCGTTCCCGAGCCAGCTCCGCGTCCGCGGGCAGATCGCCCCGTTCATCCGCGACAAGCTCTCCGGGCAGCCGGTGACCGAGGGCCAGACGATCCGCACGTCGATGGGGTTCGGGCTGATGGGCGGCCAGTCGCAGGCGGTGCCGATGAAAGTCGCCTCGACGACCCCCTCCGGCACCGTCGTCATCACCGACGACACCGAGATCGAGATCTCCGAGGTCCCCGCCGAGGAGCTGGCCGAGCCGAGCGGCGACGGCGACGCCGCGAGCGAGGGTCCCGACGTGACCTACGAGGACATCGGCGGGCTCGACAGCGAGCTCGAACAGGTCCGGGAGATGATCGAGCTGCCGATGCGGCACCCGGAGCTATTCAAGCGGCTCGGGATCGACCCGCCGAAGGGCGTGCTCCTGCACGGCCCGCCGGGCACCGGGAAGACGCTGATCGCGAAGGCCGTCGCCAACGAGATCGACGCGAACTTCCACACGATCTCCGGCCCGGAGATCATGTCGAAGTACTACGGCGAGTCGGAGGAGAAGCTCCGCGAGGTGTTCGAGGAGGCGTCCGAGGAGTCGCCCGCGATCATCTTCATGGACGAGCTCGACTCCATCGCGCCGAAGCGCGAGGAGGCCGGCGGCGACGTGGAGCGCCGCGTCGTGGCCCAGCTGCTCTCGCTGATGGACGGGCTCGAAGAGCGCGGTGAGGTCGTCGTCATCGGGGCGACGAACCGCGTCGACGCCATCGACCCCGCGCTCCGGCGCGGGGGCCGGTTCGACCGCGAGATCGAGGTCGGGGTCCCGGACCGCGACGGACGGAAGGAGATCCTGCAGGTCCACACGCGGAACATGCCGCTGGTCGACGAGATCGACTTGGACGAGTACGCCGAGAACACGCACGGCTTCGTCGGGGCCGACCTCGAATCGCTGGCGAAGGAGTCGGCGATGCACGCGCTGCGGCGCATCCGCCCCGAGATCGACCTCGAAAGCGACGAGATCGACGCCGACGTGCTGAACTCCATCCAGGTCACGGAGTCCGACTTCAAGGAGGCGATGAAGGGGATCGAACCCTCCGCGCTCCGCGAGGTGTTCGTCGAAGTCCCGGACGTGAGCTGGGAGCAGGTCGGCGGGTTGGAGGGCACCAAAGAGCGGCTCCGCGAGACGATCCAGTGGCCGCTCGAGTACCCCGAAGTGTTCGAGGAGCTCGACATGCAGGCCGCCAAGGGCGTGCTGATGTACGGGCCGCCGGGCACGGGGAAGACCCTGCTCGCGAAGGCCGTCGCCAACGAGAGCGAGTCGAACTTCATCTCGATCAAGGGGCCCGAGCTGCTGAACAAGTACGTGGGCGAGTCCGAGAAGGGCGTCCGCGAGGTGTTCAGCAAGGCCCGCGAGAACGCGCCGACGATCGTGTTCTTCGACGAGATCGACTCGATCGCGACCGAGCGCGGCAAGAACTCCGGTGACTCCGGCGTCGGCGAACGCGTCGTCTCCCAGCTGCTGACGGAGCTCGACGGGCTCGAGTCGCTGGAGGACGTGGTCGTCATCGCGACGACGAACCGCCCGGACCTCATCGACTCGGCGCTGCTCCGCCCCGGCCGGCTGGACCGCCACGTGCACGTCCCCGTGCCGGACGAGGACGCGCGCCGGAAGATTCTGGAGGTCCACACCCGGAACAAGCCGCTGGCCGACGACGTCGACCTCGACGCGATCGCTCGGAAGACCGAGGGGTACGTCGGCGCCGACATCGAGGCGGTGGCCCGCGAGGCGTCGATGAACGCCTCCCGGGAGTTCATCGGCAGCGTCACGCGCGAGGAAGTCGGCGAGTCCGTCGGCAACGTCCGCGTCACGATGCAGCACTTCGAGGACGCCCTGGACGAGGTGAACCCGAGCGTCACCCCCGAGACGCGCGAGCGTTACGAGGAGATCGAACAGCAGTTCCGCCGGTCGGAGGTCGAATCTGCGGAGACCGAGCCCGGCACGGCGTTCCAGTAGTCGGCCCGGCTTCGGTCAGCGTCGGTCCGCGGCGGCGATTTTTCCAACGGTACCCGACGGCTCACACGACGCCCAGCGTCGACAGCAGGTAGAGCACGGCGACGACGACGATCCCGATCGTGACGAGCCGCCACGCGAGCTTCAACACGAACTTCCCGAGGATGATCACGACTGCCACGGCGACGAGCGCGACGAGTAGCTGTCCGGTCTGGCTGCCGAGGATGCCGGCCTGAAGCGGTATCGAGGCCGCGAGCGCGGCGAGCGAAGTGGTCATGTCCGCGTCCACGGCGAGGTCCGGCATAAGTTTGTGGGAGGGCGCTCGAGCGGCCAGTTGTCGAACTCTGACAGGTTTGCGGCAAGAACTTCGTCAAACGACGACAAATGATCACCGGTCCGTCGGCCGTGAGCGCGGGACCGCGCCGCACCCTTCGGCGCATCGCCGTCTCGAAACCCCCCTTTTGTTCCGGTGGGGAGACGGCTCATTACCCCGGTTTTCTCGGTGGCCGATCAGTTTCACCCCGGTCTGGCTACGCTTATGTGTCCGGAGTCCGTTCGTTGCCGACGTACCGAAATCCAACGTCAGACGCGCGGAACGGACGTTGCATAACGAATCGTACATATCGCGACTGTCGGGTCCGAACATCCGAACGTACAAGGGCCCGCCTCGCCAGTACATCAACACTACAGATGATCCATATCCCACGCCAACCGAGCGGGGTGGCCGTCGAATGAGCAGCGACGGCGTCGCCGCCGACGAACTCGAACTGCCGATCAAACGCACCACGGGCGAGACGATGGAGGAGCGTCTCACGGCCAACGCCTATCACAACATCCTGCCCGCGCGCTACCTCCGGAAGAACGCGGACGGGGAGGCGATCGAAGACCCCGAGGAGCTGTTCGACCGCGTCGCGCGCAACGTCGCGCTTGCGGAGGCCGTCTTCGAGGCCGAGAAACAGGGCGTCGAGGTCACGGTCACGCCCGACCAGCTGAAGCCCGACCACCCGCGGCGCGACGAGCTTGCCGCCGAGGTCTTCGGCACGGGCACGACCGCGAACGACGAGGTCGAGACGGCGCTCACCGCGCACAACGTCAACAAGTTCGCGTACGACACGGTCGTCCCCGAGCTGCCCGAGAGCGTGCGCGACCACGTCGAAGCGACCGCGGACCGGTTCCGCGACGGGATGGAACAGCTCTCCTTCATGCCGAACTCGCCGACGCTGATGAACGCGGGCGACGAGCTCCAGCAGCTCTCCGCCTGCTTCGTCGACTCCCCCGACGACGACATCACCGACATTCACCAGACCGCCAAGGAGGCGGCCGAGGTGTTCCAGTCCGGCGGCGGCATGGGGTACGCGTTCTGGAAGCTCCGCCCCTACGGCGACTCCGTCGGCTCGACGGGCGGCATCGCCTCCGGGCCGATCACGTTCATGCGGACGTTCGACCAGATGTGCGAGACGATCGCGCAGGGCGGCGCGCGACGCGGCGCGCAGATGGGCGTCATGCGCGTCTCCCATCCCGACGTCATCCAGTTCATCCACTCGAAGAACAAGGACGTCTCGCTGGCGCACTCGCTCCGGCTGAACGACCCCGACGACTTCACCCACAACTCCTTCGCGGACGCCTTGGAAGAGGCCCGCGACCTCATCGACGACGACGGGAAGGTCCCCGAACACCTCCGCAACGCGGTCGAGGGCCACCTGTCGAACTTCAACATCAGCGTCGGCGTCACGGACGACTTCATGGAGGCGCTGTACAACGACGAGGAGTTCACCTTCACGAACCCGCGCACCGAGGAGCCGCACATCGCGACGCCGGAGACGAAGGAGATCTACGACATGTTCGGCCTCGGCGAGCACGTCGAGGTCGGCGAGGAGCTCTCGATCCCCGCCCAAGAGCTGTGGGACGACATGATCGAGGGCGCTCACGAGAACGGGGAGCCGGGCGTCATCTACCTCGAACGCGTGAACAAGGAGCACTCGTTCGACGTCGAGGAGCACCCCGATCACCGGATCCTCGCGACAAACCCCTGCGGCGAGCAGCCGCTCGAGGAGTACGAGGCGTGTAACCTCGGCCACATCAACCTCTCGACGCTCGCGGCGCAGGACGCGCCGGACTGGCGCGTCTGGTCCGAGGCGCACGCCGACGAGTACGACTCGCAGGCGGCGGCGATCGACGCCTTCCTCGAGGAGGCGATCGACTTCGAGGAGTTCGACGAGCGGATCGACTACGGGACCCGCTTCCTGGAAAACGTGGTCACGATGTCGGACTTCCCGGTCGAGAAGATCGAACAGAAGGTCCGCGACATGCGGAAGATCGGGCTCGGCATCATGGGGCTCGCACAGCTGTACATCCAGCTCGGGATCCAGTACGGCACCGAGCCGGGCAACGAGGTCGCCCGCCAGCTGATGACCCACATCAACCACGCGTCGAAGCAGACCTCCCACAAGCTCGCCGAGGAGCGCGGAACGTTCAACGACTGGGAGGAGTCGAAGTACGCGAACCCCACCGAGTACCGCGAGTGGTTCGAGCACTACACCGGCCTCGACGCCGACGAGTGGGAAGATGGCTTCCCGGTGCGCAACCACAACACGACGACGATCGCGCCCACGGGTACGACGTCGATGATCGGCAACACCACCGGCGGCTGTGAGCCCATCTACAACGTCGCCTACTACAAGAACGTCTCCGACGACGTGCAGGGCGACGAGATGCTCGTCGAGTTCGACGACTACTTCCTCCGCACCTTAGAGGAGAACGACGTCGACGTCGACGCCGTCAAACAGGAGGCCCAAGAGCAGATGGCGACGAACGAGTTCGACGGCGTTGACGGCCTGGAGACGGTGCCGGACGCCATCGGCGAACTGTTCGTCGTCACCGGCGACCTCTCCGGCAAGCAGCACGCGGCGGTCCAGTGCGCGTGTCAGGAGGGCGTCGACTCCGCCATCTCGAAGACGTGTAACTTCCCGAACGACGCCACCGCCGAGGAGATGGAAGAGGTGTACCGCTACATCTACGACCACGGCGGCAAGGGCGTCACCGTCTACCGCGACGGCACCCGCTCGAAGCAGGTGCTCACGACGCGCGCGAAGAACACGGAGTTCGCCGACGAGAGCGAGGCGGCCGAGGCGATCGTCGAGCAGATCGGCGAGGTGTTCGGCGGCATCGAGTCGTTCCTCGACAACGAGGATGTCCAGCGGGCAATCGACGCGGAGATCTCGGACCTGCTCGAGGCCAGCGAGCAGCCCCGGATCGACTACAGCGAACGCAGTCCGCGCCCGGACTCCCTGAACGGCGTCACGCAGCGGGTCGAGACGGGGTACGGAAAGCTGTACGTCACCATCAACGAGGACGAGAAGGGGCTGCCGTTCGAGCTGTTCGCGAACATCGGCCACTCCGGCGGCTACACCAACTCCTTCACCGAGGCGCTCGCGAAGGTCATCTCGACGGCGCTCCGCTCGGGCGTCGACCCCGAGGAGATCGTCGACGAGCTGCAGGGCACCCGGAGCCCGAAGGTCGCGTGGGACAAAGGCGAGCAGATCCAGTCTATCCCGGACGCGATCGGCACCGCGCTCCGCCGCTACCTCGACGACGAGATCGACAAGGGGATCCCCCAACAGCAGAGCCTCGACGACGTGGAGGGCGTCGCCGAACCCCCGAGCCAGACCGACGGCGGCGCGGTCAGCGCGTCGTCCGCGACCGACGTTTCGGGCGCCGACGCTCCCGAGACCGCGGACGACGCGGCCGGCGCCGACGACGCGATGCAGGAACTGATCGCGGCGGGCGAGTCGCCCGAGTGTCCCGAGTGCGGCGGGATGAATCTCTACTACTCCGAGGGCTGCAAGACGTGCGAGTCGTGCGGCTGGTCGGAGTGCTAGGCGGGAGCGGCCGTCGGTAACGGACGCTCGACGACGCGATTTTCGCTTCTTGCCGTGGTGTACTGCGCACCGCTATCGACCGCGTTCGGGCTACGCGCACGTCACGGAACGCAGGTCGGTACCGACACAGCGGCGGAACGAAACGGACGGCAGGAGAGAGCCGCAAGAGACCGAGAGAGTTGAAAGACACCGGGAGAGACCGCCGGCGTCGAACCGCGTCGTCGCCTCAGAACGTCTCCAGGTAGCGGTCCTCCTCCCACTCGGACACCTGGGTGAGATACTCGCTGAACTCCTGGGACTTCGCCTCGGCGAACTTCTCGGAGGTGTGCGGACCGAGCGCCTCCTGCATCACTTCGTCCGCCTCCAACTCCTCGACCGCGGCGCCGAGGTTCGGCGGCAGCGTCTCGATGCCGTACTCCTGACGCTTCTCGTCGTCGAACTCGTAGATGTCCTCGCGGACCGGGTCGCCGGGGTCGGCCTCCGTCTTGATCCCGTCGAGGCCGGCGGCGATGAGCGACGCCATCCCGAGGTAGGGGTTACAGGACGGGTCGGGGCTGCGGACCTCGAACCGCGCGGAGACGCCGGCCGCGTCGGGGACGCGGACGAGCGCCGAGCGGTTCGTGTCGGACCACGCGACGTAGATGGGCGCCTCGTAGCCGGGCACGAGGCGCTTGTAGGAGTTCACGGTCGGGTTGGTGACGGCCGTGAACGCGGGCGCGTGGTTCAGGATACCGCCCATGAACTGGTAGGCGGTCTCGCTCAGGTTGAACTCGTCCGAGTCGTCGGCGAACGCGTTGCCGTCCTCGTCGAACAGCGAGATGTGGCTGTGCATCCCCGAGCCGTTGATGTCGGCGATCGGCTTGGGCATGAACGTCGCGTGCAGGTCGTGCTGCTCGGCGACCGCGCGGACGACGGCGCGGAACGTCGCGATGTTGTCCGCGGTGGTGAGCGCGTCGTCGTACTTGAAGTTGATCTCGTGTTGCCCCTCGGCGACCTCGTGGTGCGAGGCCTCGATCTCGAAGCCCATCTTCTCCAAGGTGAAGATGATCTCCTTGCGCACGTCGGACGCGAGGTCCTTCGGCGCCAGATCGAAGTACCCGCCGTTGTCGTGGGGGATCGTCGTCGCGTTGCCGTCGTCGTCCTTCTCGAACAGGAAGAACTCCGGCTCCGGCCCGATCGAGACGGAGTAACCCATCTCCTCGGCCTCCTCGAGGACGCGCTTGAGCACCTGACGCGGACCGCCGACGAACGGTTCGCCCTCCGTGGTCACGATGTCACAGATGAGCCGCGCGGCCCCGCTGTCGCCGTTGCCGTCGCTCCGCCACGGGAGCACCGCGAACGTCTCGGGGTCGGGGACGAGACGCATGTCCGACTCCTGAATCCGTACGAACCCCTCGATGGAGGAGCCGTCGAAGTAGATCCCCTCGGTGAACGCCTTCTCCGCCTGGTGGGCGGGGACGGAGACGTTCTTCACGACGCCGAGAATGTCGGTGAACTGGAGCCGCAGGAAATCGACGTTTTTCTCTTCGATCTCGTCGAGTACTGCCTGTTCTTCGGCCGTGAGGCCGCCGTCCGGTTTCGCGTGTTCGTCCGTCATGTTCTGGACGTTTCATTCGTTATCTGCCAGTATAAAGGCCTTATCGCTTGGCGCATGAACCGCCAGTCGCGCAAAAATGCTGGACGTTCGTAAAATTATAAACCCCTGACGACGTGGATAGGTGTGATGACGTACGAAAACCTCGATGCGAAACTCGTCAACTCCCTTCTCAGCAACGGGCGGGCGAGTCTCAGAAGCCTCGGCGACGAGCTCGACGTATCGGTGACGACGGTGTCGAACCACCTCCGCGATCTCGAGGACGAGGGGGTGATTCGGGGGTACACCCCGATCGTCGACTACGACAAGCTCGGCTACGACGTGACGGCGGTGCTCCAGCTCAAAGTCGAGGGGAGCGCGCTCCCCGACGTGACCGAGAAGCTCCGGCAGGAGAAGCAGATGGTGAGCGTCTACGAGGTCACGGGAGATTACGACGTGATCGCCATCGGGAAGTTCACCGACACGGACGGGATGAACGAGCAGATCAAGTCGATCCTCACCGACGCGGACATCCGCGAATCGAACACCAGCGTCGTGCTCAACCCCGTCACCGAAAACGAACAGTTCGACCTCGACCTCAACGAGGAGTAGTCGCCGCCGAGCGCACGAGGACGAGTCGTCAGTCCTCCGCTCTCCCCTTTCCGTATCCGACTCCCGGTCGCGCTGGTCCCGCCTACTGCTCCGCGGCCGCCGCCTCCAGGACCTCCACGGCCGGCAGCGGCTCGCCCGTCAGCGCCCGGATGTACGCCCCGCCGGCGATCGAGACGTGCGAGAACGCCGACTCGTCGAGCCCGTACATCTCGATCGCCCGCGAGGTGTCGCCGCCGCCGACCACCGAGAAGCAGTCGGTCTCGGCGATCGCTTCGAGCACGCCCACGGTGCCGTCCGCGAAGCGCTCGTCCTCGAAGACGCCGAGCGCGCCCTTCACGAACACCGCGTCGGACTCGCGGATCGGCGGCTCGTAGGCCGCCACCGTCTCCGACCCGACGTCGAGGTACCCCTCCGTCTTCTCGTCGATGTCGTCGACGGCGACCTCCGCGCGGTCGCCGTCGGGCCCCTCGTACGCGAGGTCGGTCGCGAGCCGGATCTCGTCGCCGCGCTCGTCGAGCACCGACTCGATCAGCTCGCGGTTCTCGTCCCACTGCTCGTCGAACAGGTCCATCTCTCCTACATCGTGGCCGACCGGGTGCCCCGCGGCGCGCAAGAAGAGCTCGCCGGCGACGCCCCCGAGCAGGAAGCGGTCGACCCGGTCGTCTAAGGCGTCCATCACGCCGATCACGTCGGTCGCCTTCGTCCCGCCGACGACCATCGTCACCGGGCCGTCGAACTCGCGGGTCGCGATGGCGGTGTTGGCCTCGTACTCCGTCTCCATCACGCGGCCCGCGTACGAGGGGAGCGCGAGCGGGAAGCCGACAAGCGAGGCGTGCTTCCGGTGGGCTGCCGAGTAGGCGTCGTTGACGTACGCGTCGAACCGCGGGGCGAGCGTCGTCACGAACTCCGTCTCGGCCTTCGCCTCGGGCGACTCCTCTGGGAGCTCGTCGTCGCACATCCGGGCGTTCTCCAACAGGAGCACCTCGCCCGCGCCGAGCGCGTCGATCGCCGCCAGCGCCTCGTCGCCGTAGGTGTCCGCGACGAAGGCGACCTCGCGGCCGACGTGGTCCGCGAGGATGTCGGCGTGCCCGGCGAGCGACGTGAAGTCGTCCCGGCCCGGGCGGCCCTGATGGGCCAGCAGGACGACGCGGTGGCCGGCGTCGGCGAGCTCGCGGACCGTCTCGGCGTGGCGCTCGAACCGGCGGTTGTCCTGCGGTTCTCCGTCCTCGATGGGGGAGTTGAGGTCGAGTCGAACGAGGACGCGCGAGTCTGCCGGGAGGCTGTCGATGGTGTCGAACGTGGACATGAGTGAACAGTCGTCGATGAAATATTTAAGCGGTGGTTCTCCGGGGGAACGTTGCCGCCGGGGTGCCGGGGCGTTCGCTCGTCCGGCCGCGATCAGCCGCTCACGCCTCGTCGTGGACGTACGCGGCCATGTCGAGCATCCGGTTCGAGAAGCCGTACTCGTTGTCGTACCAGGTGAGGATCTTCAGGAGCTTCCCGCCAGCGATGACGTTCGTCGACTGCAGGTCGACGTAGCTGGAGAAGGGGAGCCCGACGATGTCGCTGGAGACGACCTCGTCGTCGGTGTAGCCGAGCACGCCCGCGAGCGGGCCGGAGTCGGCGGCCTCGCGGAAGGCGGCGTTCACGTCCTCCTCGGTGACGGTCTCGTCGAGGCTGACGACGAACTCGGTGAGCGAGCCGGACGGGACCGGCACGCGCATCGCCATCCCGTCGATCTTCCCCTCCAGCTGCGGGAGGACCTGCTGTGCGGCGCCCGCGGCGCCCGTCGAGGTCGGCACGATGTTCTCGGCGGCCGCGCGGCCGCGGCGGGTCTTCGCCTTCGGCCCGTCGATCAGGCTCTGGGAGCCGGTGTACGCGTGGACGGTGGTGAGCGTGCCGGCGTCGATACCGAACTCGTTGTCGAGCACCTTCGCGACCGGCGTGATGGAGTTGGTCGTACAGGAGGCGTTCGAGATCACGTCGTCGCCGTCGTACTCGTCGTGGTTGACACCGTAGACGAGCTGTTTGACCTCCTTCTCTCCCTTCGGGGGCGCCGAGATGATCACGGTGTCGGCGCCGCCGTCGATGTGCGCGCTCGCGTCCTCGCGGGTGCGGAAGACGCCCGTACACTCCAACGCGACCTCCACGTCGAGCTCGTCCCACGGGAGGTCGGCGGGGTCCTGCACGTTGTACAGGTCGACCGAGGTGCCGCCGATCGTCAGCGCGTCGCCGTCGCGCTCGACGCCGTCGAGCCGGCCCATGACGGTGTCGTACTTCGCGAGGTACGCCATGTCGTCGAAGTCCATCACGTCGTTAATCCCGACGAGCTCGATCCGCGGCGATTCGAGCACCGCCCGGAACACGTTCCGCCCGATCCGACCGAAGCCGTTGAGGCCCACCCGGACGACTTCGTCGTCGCTCACGTCGTCGGCCGCGGCGAGATATGATTTACTCATGTTCGAAAAAGGTAAGCCCAGATACTTAAAACCGACCGAGTCGGCGCGTGACGGTCACTATCGTTCGATTTTGTTACGGACGGTCGGTTCTCTTCCGGGGCTCGCCGCTCGCGGGGTTCGACGGGCCGACCGGGAGACCGAGCCGGCGAGAAGTGAGCGCTGAACACACCGCGTACCGCCCGCACGACCCCGAGCGCCGGCGAAGACGGTCGTGGACAGAAGGCTTATCGGGATCACCGCCGTCACGTGAGACATGGACAGAGACGACCGTGACGATCCGTTCGGCGACTTCTTCGAGGAGATCGAACGGATGATGAACGAGATGGCCAACGGGAACCCCGGAGACGAGGACGCCGGCTTCGGCTCGGCGACGCACGTGGACGCGTACACGACCGAAGACGGCGTGCGACTCGTCGCCGACCTCCCGGCCGTCTCGAAAGAGGAGCTCTCCCTGCAGTGCGACGGGGAGGCGCTCACCATCTCCGCGGCGTCCGACCGGCGGGAGTACGACGAGACCGTCGACCTCCCCGCCCCGGTCGACGAGCACTCGGCGGACGCGACGTTCAACAACGGCGTGTTGGAGGTCGTGTTCGACCGCGACGACGACTCCGCCTCGATCGACCTAGAGTAGCCGGCAGTCGGCTTCCGACTTCGCGTTCGGTCCCCGGTTCACGCCCGGATTTTCTCACTCTCCTGCCGCCGCGGTCCGCTCGATCAACCCCGCGAGCCGGTCGTAGAACCCCGGCTCGTACTTCGTGGCCGCGTCGACGGTCGGCCGCGCGTTCGTCTCGTTGACGACCAGTCGCCCGTCGGTCTCCAAGAGGTCGACGCCGAGGTAGTCGATATCGAGCGTCTCGGCCGTCCGCTCGGCCAGATCGCGTGCGCGGTCGGAGAGCCCGACGCCGGTGGCCGCGGCGCCGCGGTGGACGTTGTGTTTCCACCGCCCCTCCTCGACCGCGTCGGCGGGGAGTCGCCGCTCGACCGCGCCGACGTACGCGCCGTCGACGACCATGGCTCGGTAGTCGCGCGCGTCCGGGAGGAACTCTTGGATCAGGTACGACTTGTCGCCGGTCGCGCGGTAGTCGTGGACGAGGTTCAGGTAGTCGACGACGCCCAGAAGCGAGTCGAGGTCGCTCGCGGTCGCGACGCCGACCCCGCGGGTCGCGGAGTTCGGCTTGACGACGACGGGGTAGGAGAACGGCTCGACCGCCTCGGTGACGACCGCCTCGTCGACGGGGTTCGACACCAGCGTCGTTCGCGGAGTCGGGAGCCCGGCGTCGTCGAGCGCGGCGAGCACGCCCGCCTTGTTCCGGGAGGTGAGGACCGCTTCGCGGCCGTTCACCCACGGGACCGACAGTCGCGTGTCGACCACGGCGCCCTCCATGAGCCGCGAGGGATAGACGAAGCCGGCGTCGAAGTCGGCGAACTCGCCGTCGCCGCCCGCCGCCTCCTCGCGATCGGCTCCCGCGGAGACGCGGAGCGACCGCTCTTTGGCCTGCACGTGGTCGACCGCGACGCCGCGGTCGGCGAGCGGCCCGCGCACGCGCTCGAACGTCTCGGCATCCGTCGTCATCGCGAGCCGGAGCATACGTTCGCTCGGGACCGTTCGGACTTAAAAATCGCGCGGGGCGAACCCCGCCCGGCTCACTGCAGGTGGCCTTCCTCGCGGAGCTGTTCGGCCTCGCTCTTCTCGTAGCGCCACGAGATGTCGCCCTTCTCGTCTTGCCAGTCCCACGGCTCGACGAGGACGATGTCGTCCTCCCGGATCCAGACGCGCTTTTGCATCCGACCGGGAATCCGCGCGGTCCGCTCTTTCCCGTCCGCACAGCGCACCCTGACCCGGTTCGCGCCGAGCATCTCGACGACCTCCGCGAACACCTCGTCGTCGTCGGGCATCCGGAGGTCGTTTCGACCGCCGCCGTCTCCGTTGCTCATGCGTACGCGGTGATACGCGCTCCCGGAAATAAAAGGGCCGCTCTCCGCGCGGAAGCGCCCTTTTTAATTCTCGACGCGGCGACCGGAGCGTATGCGCGACACACTCGGATCCGAAGGCATCGCCGGCGTCGTGATCGTCCTCGTCGCGGTCGGCGTCTTGACCGTCCACGATCCGGTCGTCGGGGCGGGCGTCACGATCCTGCTGGCCGGACTCGCGCTGATCGCGAAGGGGATCGCCGACTCGACGATGCGGGCCTTCGGGCTCAAGTAGCCGCTCGGGGCCTCACGGCGGCGGATTCTCGCGGACTCACGCGCGGCACGCGCCCGAAAGAGTGATATTTCGTCACCGTCGCATACCGGTATGGTCGACGTACCCGCGTTCGCCGTCGAACTGATCGAACTCCTCGCCGTCGTCATCGGCGCCGGCGCCGCCTCGGTGATCGGGGTCCTCTTGGAGCGCTTCGGGCTCAGCGCCGTCACCGCCGGCGACCTCGCGCTCGGCGCGTGGGCGGTGGGGATGGGGCTGCTGGCGCTGTACGTCGGCGTCGTCGCGCTCGGCTACGAGCAGGCGATCCCCCGGCTGCGGCGGCTCGCCGCCGGCGCCTGAGTTCGGCACGGACGCCGAAGGCGGAGGGGATCACAGCTTCCCGTCTGCCGCCAGTTCTCTGACCGCGCTCGCCCGCTCACGGATCGCGTCCAGTTCGGCTCCCGCCTTCTCGTCGAGATGTGAGTACATGAGTCCCATCCGACCGGTTCCCCGCAGCGTCTCCTCGTTTTCCGCCAGAAAGTCCCAGTAGAGCGCGTTGAGCGGGCACGCGCCCTCGCCCGTGGTCCGCGAGACGGCGTACGGGCAGGACGCGCAGTAGTCGCTCATGCGGTTCACGTAGCTCCCGGAGGCGGCGTACGGCTTCGAGGAGAGCACGTCCGTGCCGAACGACCCCATCGCGACGACGTTCGGCGTGGTGACCCAGTGGTAGGCGTCGACGAAGCCGAGATGGAACCACTCGTTCAGCGCCGCCGGGTCGGTCCCGTAGAGGAGCGCGACGTTCGAGAGCACCATCAGGCGCTCGATGTGGTGGGCGTAGCCGTACTCACGGACGTGGCCGACCGCCTCGGAGAGACACCGCATGTCCGTGTCGCCGTCCCAGTAGGCGGGCGGGAGCCCTCGGGACTGCCCCAGCCGGTCGGCCGTCGCCAGCTCCGGCATCGCCTCGCGGTAGACGTGGCGGGTGAACTCCCGCCACCCGATCACCTGTCTGACGAACCCCTCCGCCGCGTTGAGGGGGACCGGCGGGAGATCGGCGTCTCCGGCGTCGGCGGGCTCGTCTTCTCGATCTCCCCCGCCGAACGCGTCCAGCGTCGTCGCCGACCCGCCGGCGGCGGAGCCCTCGTCGGAGTCGTACGCGCCCGGCTCGACGCCGCGCTCCTCGTAGGCGGCCTCGACCGCCCGGACGGGCTCTCGCGGGTTCAGGAGCCCGAGGTTGATCGCGGGCGAGAGCAGCGAGTGCGAGAGGAACGGCTCCCCCTCGACCATCGCGTCCTCGTACCGCCCGAACGACGGGAGCCGGTCGCGGACGAACGCGTCGAGCGCCTCCCGCGCCTCCTCGCGGGTGACCGGCCACGCGAACGCGTCGAGCGACTCCGCCCCCCACGTATCGAACCGCTCGCGGACCCACTCGTGGGTCTCGCGGGTGAGCTCGTCGGGGTCGAACCGCGGTCGTTCGGGGGGCTCCCAGTCGTCCGGCGGCGTCTCCTGATTCAGGTCGTCGTAGTTCCACTCGCCGCCGACCGGCTCGTCGCCGTCCATCAGCACTCCCGTCTCGCGGCGGACGTGGCGGTACCACCCCTCCTGTCGGTAGCGGCTGTCGGCGCTCCCGTCCTCTCCGACGACCGGTCGGGTCGCCTCCTCGCCCGGCTCGCCGGTCCACTCGCGCCAGTCGGCCGGCGTCGTCCAGAACAGCTCGTTGTCCACCAGCTCCAGCGACCCGCCGCGCTCGGCGACGAGCTCGCGCAGGCGGTCGCCCGCGCCGTGGCTCGCGGGGCGCATGAGCCGGAGGTGAGCGTCGGGTCGGTCGGCGAGGAAGCCGTCTACCCCCTCGCCGAACGACTCGGCATTCACGTAGCTCACGTCGTGACCGCGGTCGCGGAGCGCGTCGCGGAAGTGCCGCATGGCCGAGAACACGAGCGTCAGCTTGTGGGCGTGGTACGGCTTCCGGTCGGCGAAGCCGTGCGCCTCGATCAGCAGCACCTCGTCGGCGTCGGCGAGCGCGTCGAGGTCGGGGTTGAGCTGATCGCCCAGCAGCCAGAGGACGGCGTCGTCGCTCATGCGACTCCGTATGGGCGCTGACAACGTAGGTGTACGGGCGCAGGTGACGGAGGAGCGCTAGTGACGGAGACGAACGAGCGCTGGCGACGGGGTAGACGGTCGCTGGCGACGTGTGTACGAGCCGGGCGGCGGCCGCGATTCCCTCTCGGTCGTGACATCCCCCGCCTTTTTACTCAGCCTCGGTGAGGGGAGAGGTATGGACGAGATCCTCACGAACTGGCTCCTCGGTCTGATCGCCGCCCTCCTCGCCGTGCTCGTGCTCGACTCGACCGGGCAGTCGTTCCTCGAACCGCTCGCCCCGGTCGCGAACGTGCTCGCGCTCGTGACGTTCCTCGCGTTCGTGCTCCTGACGGGGGCGTTCTTCGTGTACACCGCGTCGTTCCGAGACAGATAGGCGCGTCTCGCGGCGATCTCTCCCGGCGCGGGTAGCTTTTTACCTCCGCTCCGTCTGCTCGCGGTATGGAGTACACGACGCTCGGGAACACCGGGACGACGGTCTCGAAGATCTGTCTCGGCTGCATGAGCTTCGGCGACCCGGACTGGCGCGAGTGGGTCCTCGACGAGGAGGAGGGGAAGGCGATCATCGAGCGCGCGCTCGAGCTCGGGGTGAACTTCTTCGACACCGCCAACATGTACTCGAACGGCGAGTCGGAGCGCGTCCTCGGCGAGGCGCTGGCGGGCCACCGCGAGGAGAGCGTCGTCGCCACGAAGGCGTATTTCCAGATGGACGAGTCGAACCCGAACTCGGGCGGGCTCTCGCGGAAGGCGATCGAACAGGAGCTATCGCACAGCCTCGACCGGCTCGGGATGGAGACGATCGACCTGTATCAGATCCACCGGTGGGATTACGACACGCCGATCGAGGAGACGCTGGCCGCGCTCGACGACGCCGTGCGGCGCGGCCAGGTGCGTCATATCGGCGCCTCGTCGATGTGGGCCCACCAGTTCGCCGAGGCGCTCCACACGAGCGACCGCGAGGGGTACGAGCGGTTCGCCACCATGCAGAACCACTACAACCTCGCGTACCGCGAGGAGGAGCGCGAGATGCTCCCGTTCTGCGAGACGGAGGGGATCGGCGTGATGCCGTGGAGTCCCCTCGCGCGCGGCTACCTCGCGCGCCCGGACGAGGACGTGGACGCAACGCTCCGCGGCGAGACCGAAGAGCACCTCTACGAACACCCGTACCGCGAGGGCGGCGGGCCGGCGGTCAACGAGCGCGTCGCCGAACTCGCCGACGAGAAGGGCGTGAAGATGGCCCAGATCGCGCTGGCGTGGCTGTTCCACAAGGAGTGGGTCGACACGCCCATCGTCGGCACCTCCAGCGTCGAACACCTCGAAGACGCCGTCGAAGCGCTCGACATCGACCTCTCCGAATCCGACATCGACTGGCTCGAAGCGCCGTACGAGCCGGTCCGCGTCTCCGGCCACGAGTAGTCGCGGGAGCCCGATCCGACCCTACTACCCCCTAAATCGTGTTTTAGGAATATGTCGAGAAGCTATTTGTGTGACATTAGTTACCAATAGTGTATGTCCGACGACACCGATCGATCCGCCGTCCGATCGCGCACCGAATACGCGCTCACTCGGCTGCGGTGCCCCAACTGCGGCGACCGCGTTCCGGTGGCCGGGCGAGACGGGAAGACGGCGGAGTGTCCGAACTGCCACCGGCTGGTTCGCGCGTGACGCCGGTTCGGGGCCGCTCGCGCGGCGACGCCGGACGCGGCGACGCTCCCCGCCTCGTCACCTGCATATAAACGCACCGTCGCGGGCAGCACGACAACCCTTTTCGGCGGGGATACCGAACCGGGGCCCATGGCAGACGACGACGCCACCGACGCCGATACCGGCGAGGAACAGGCCGACAGCGCCGCCGAGGGAGAGGACGGCGAGGAGAAATCCTTCCGCGAGCGCGTCGAGGAGATCCGCGAGCGACGCGAGCAGGAGCGCGAGGAGGGCGACCGCCCCGATCCCGAGGAGATGATGGGCGGCGGCGGCCCGCCGGGGATGGGCGGTGGCGGCGGCGGCAACCCCTTCGCACAGATGATGTCCGGCATGATGGGCGGCGGCGGTCCGGGCGGCGCGGGCGGCCCGCCGGGGATGGGCGGCGGTCCGGGCGGTCCGGGCGGCGCCGGCGGTCGCGGCGAGGAACGCGGCGATCAGGCCGGTAACGAGGAGCTCGTCCGCGAGGTGCGCCAGCTCCGCGACGAGGTCCGCGACGCCACCCGCCAGCTCCAGCGCATCGCGCAGGCCATCGAAGACGACTGACTCGGCGCGGCCCTCTGCGACCGCGGTTTTTCTCGGTGCTCCGTCGATCGGAAGCGTCCCGCTCGTCGGGTGAGCTCACAAGAGGCTATGGGCGGAGCGGAGCCGGTCGCACCGGGCGACCCCGTCAGCTTCGGCTCGCCGACAGCCGATCGATCCGCTCCGGCAGCGCCGGGAGCGCGACGACGGCGACGACGGCGGCGGTCGTCGCGGCCAGCGTGACCCCGAGCGTCCCGGCGAGCGCGTACGCGCCCACCCAGAGTCCGCCGGTGACGGCGAGCGCGGGGATCGCGATCCGGACCGGGACTGCGGGCTCGTCGCCGTCGACGAACCGCCAGCCGATCGCGCCGCCGACGCCGGTAGCGATCCCGATCCCCGCCTCGACCACCTCGCCGGTGTGCCCGTCAGCGACGGCGACGGTCAGTGCGCCGAGGGAGACGACCGCCGCCAGCAGGAATGGCACCGTGGGATCGAGCGCGGGACTGGCGCCGCGGCCGGCGGCATCGTCCCGTCGCACTCGCGAGTCGCCCGCGAGCCACAACGCGGCGAGCACGACGCCCACGCCGACGGCCAACCCCGCGAGCACGTCGACGAGGTAGTGCACCTCGAGGACGACCCGCGAGGCCGCGACGGCGACGGCGACGGCGGCGGCCGCGAAGAGGCGCTTCCGCGCGGTCCACGCCCGGTCGTACGCGAGCGCCAGCGCGAGGTACGCCGCCGCGCCGCCGGTGGCGTGTCCGCTCGGGAAGCCGAAGCCGTCGGAGAGCACCTGCGCCTCGTACCACGCCGACAGCAGCCCCGGGAGCCACGTCGGCACGTCCGCGGGGCCGACGGCGCCGGGCGGACGGGCGACCGCGAACCACGCCTTGCCGAGCGCCGTGGCGGCGTACGCGCAGGTGACGGCCGCGATCGCGGTCGCACCGGCGCGGCGCGGTGCGGCCGCGAACCGGTCGCTCGCGAACCAGTAGCCGACCGCCAACAGTCCGAAGAGGAACCACGGGTCCGCGAGGTGGGTGACGGCCGCGAAGACGACGACGACGAACTCCGGGAGCGCGTCGACCAGGACGATTTCGCCGATGCCGCGCTCCGCGCTGACGAGTCCGGTCATGCGCCGACCACCCGAATTAGTCGCCGCCCCGATCGCGGGCGTAATCGAGCGCTTTCCCCGGCGTTTCGAGCAGGTTGAGGCCGATCCCCACGATGATGAAGAGGGTGTACAGCCCGAGCGTCGACAGCCCGAGAATGAGCATCGCGGCGATGGCGTACGCCCCGTCGAGGAACGAGAACGCGCCGAGTATCAGCACCGTACCGTACAACAGCACGAGGTACGGCCCCCAGCCGCGGGCGTGGCCGCGGCGCATCCGCGAGCGGACGTACCGCTTCAGCTCCGACTCGACGGCCGGCTTGTCGACGGTGCGTCGCTCGACGTCGTCCTCGAACGCGTCGAACTCCGCCCGCAGTCGGCTCACCTCCTCCTGTAGCGCCGCCACGTCTGGCGCCCCCGCCGGGCGTTCCTCGTCGCCGGCGTCGCCCGCGCCGTCCGACTCACCGTTCATACCCGTGGGTCGGTCGCGGTCGTGTTGTAACTGCCGGTCCGCGCCGTCGTCGCGCGCGGCGATCCTGTCGCCCCGCCCCGCGAGGACGACGTTGACGACGCCGCCGATCACGACGACGACGGCGGCGAGGTACAGCCACGTGACCAAAAGCAGGATCCCGCCGATCACGCCGTACACCTGGTACTGCCCGGCGCTCGCGGCGTACACCTGAAAGCCGGCCTGCAGCAGCGTCCAGCCGACGGCGGCGAAGACGGCTCCCGGGAGCGCCTCTCGGATCCCGATCGCGGGTTGGGGGAGGAGGTAGTACATCGGGAGGAAGACGACGGCGAGGAAGGCGGGCAGCGCGAGGACGCTCGCGGTCTCGACGATCGGGACCGTGTCGGCGGCCGCGACGAACGCGCCGACGGCGACCATCACGGCGATCCCGACGCCGACGCCGAAGACGACGGAGGCGGCGTCGGTGACCTGCTTGAGGAAGTCCGGAGAGCCCTCGACGCCGTACAGCGTCACGAAGGCCGTGTCGAGCCCGCGGAACACCTTCAGCGTCGACCAGAGCAACACCGCCACCCCGAGAACGCTCGCGCCCGTCCGGCCCCCGGCGGAGGAGACAGCGGCGCCGACCGCCTCCTCGCCGGCCGGCGTGAGGAACTCGCCGGTTACGGCGACGAGCTCGGCGGCGATCGCCTCCCCGAACACCGCGCTGGCGACGACGACGAGCAGGAGCAGCGCGGGGATCAGCGAGACGAACGCGTAGTAGGCGATGGCGGCGGCGAGGAACGTTACCTGGCGGTCGAGCGCGGTGTCGACGACGCTGCGGGCAGTTCCGAGCGCGGTGGTCGAGTGACGGGACACGCTCTCGGATTCGGTCGACGGCGACAAAAGCGGGGCGGATACGAGCGGATCCGGTTCAGCGAGTGGCCGAAGCCGGGGTGTCAGGCCCCGTCGTCGCCGAGGACCGCCTCCCGCATCTCGGGGATCGAGGCCGTGCTCTTGACCGCCGTGCCGCGGTAGTGCGCGCGGCTCGCCTCGTGGCCGGCCCCGCGCAGGCGCTCGACGAACTCGTCCATCCCGATGGCGGCCTCGCCCCACTCCTTGTACAGGCGGTGCTGGTCGTAGTGCGTGGGCGTGTCGATCTCGCGCGCGACGGTCCCGAGCAGCTTCCGGGCGCGCTTCGCCTCGCCCATGTCGTCGGTGACGCGCTCGCGCACCGCGCGGGCGAAGTCGGCGTCCGCGACGGGCCCGAGCCAGAGCGGTCCGGCGGTGAGCACGCGGTCGCTCCCGCAGACGGGGCAGGCGTCGACGGGGTCCGCGATCAGCCCGCGGGTCGGCTCGCGCCAGAGGCAGTCCTCGCAGTGGTCAACGAACCCGAGTTCGTCGATGCAGGCGTCGGCCGCCTGCGCGCCCGACTCGAGTTCGAGGTAGGTCCGCGCGTAGTGGCGTGAGACGTGTGAAACGATCGGACGGGCCGCCTTGTCGTATCGCGCGGCGGTCCGGACCAGCGCGGAGATCAGCGTTCGGAGCCCCATCTCGGGGTGGTAGTCGGTGTTCCGCGGGACCGCGCCGTACTTGCGGATCCCGCTGTTGAGGTGGGCGCCGCAGAGGGGGGCCGTGTCGGTCGCGGTGACGCAGACGAGATTGCGCGCGTTCGCCAGCGCGGCGTCGGCGAAGGGGATCGGCGTCCCGTAGGGGTCCAGATCCACCACGTCGAAGACGTTCTCGTACAGGAGGGCGTTGACGTCGCGGTGAACGGTCTCCCCGTCCAGACCGTTCGCGGCGAGGTTGTCGCCCGCCAGCTCGACCGCGTCCGGGTCGACGTCGGCGCAGGTGACATCGTACCCCTCGGCGGCGGCGCGGACGCCTCGAACCCCGGAGGCCGCCATCGCGTCGAGGTACGACGCCGCGCGCGGCTCTCGATCGCGATACGCGCGCAACACCGCGACGGTGATGTCGCGGTTCAGCTCCTGCGTGGGGTTGAAGAAGACCCCGCCGCCGGTGCCCTCGCTGGCCCCGTCGCGGGCCTCCGGAACGGAGACGGTGAGACCGCCCTCCTCGATGTCCATACCCGCCGTTCGGCCATCCGCCACAAAAGGGGCCCGCTCCGCGCGCAGCGCGACCCGCTCACGCGCCCACCGCCGTCGAGAAGCGGGAGTTTTAGCCCGCCAGCGAGGATAGAGGAGGTACGAATGATTCCCACGTGGAGCCGACGAGCGGACATCGGTGGCGGAGCGACTCGCGGACGCGTCGCGGTCCCGGAGGCGGATCGGCGATGGTGAGCCCCGCCCGCGTCGACGCGATCACCGACATCGCCTACGGCGCGCTGATCGCGTTGGCGATCGTCCTCATCGCGACGCTCAACGTGAACGACATCGGGGTGGCGTTCGGGATCGGTGTGTTCGCCTCCTACGTCGTCCACGTCGTCTGGAAGATGGCCCGCTTCGACCCCGACTGGATGACCCGCGAGGTCGCCGATCAGGTGGGCAAAGAGGTCGAGAAGAGCGTGGGCGAGACCGTCAACAAGGAAGTGGAGAAGAGCGTGGGCGAGACCGTCAACAAAGAGGTGGAGAAGACGGTCGGCGACACGGTCAGCAAGGAGGTCGAGAAGAGCGTGGGCGAGACCGTCAGCAAAGAGGTGGAGAAGACGGTCGGCGAGACCGTCAACAAGGAGGTCAGCCAAGTCGCCGACGAGGTCACCGACACCGTCAGCGAGGAAGTGACCGGCAAAGTCGAGGAGACGGTTGGCGAGAAGGTCGAGGAGACGGTCGAGGAGACAGTGGAGAAGACCGTCGAGGAGACGGTTGGCGAGAAGGTCGAAGAGACGGTCGAGGAGACGGTGGGCGAAACGGTCGAGGAGACCGTCGACAAGAAGGTCGAAGAGACGGTGGACGAGAAGGTCGAAGAGAAGACCTCGGACGACTCGTAGTCGAGCAGCGCGTCCGACCCGCCTTCGAGACGATCGCGGCGTCCGACCGATCCCGCCCGACAGACGGGAACCTGATCCGAACGCGCGCCGTGACGCCCGCGACGAACGAGGCCCGTACCGCGACGAACGAGCCTCCAAAAGCCGCTAGTGACAGCCCATCCCTCGGCAGGTGGCGCTTTTTGCCTCGATTAGAGAAACGTCCTCAGAAGACGTTATAAATATTCTAACGCTCTTTGAACTGTTTTTAAACAGTCAGAGAAACCGATGAACGGTCCGAAAATCACCGCAGCGATCCTTAATCCGGCTGAAGACGCGACAACGCTCTGGCGCTTATATCCCCCCGGCGCTCCATGCGTCGAGCGAAGACGGTGTTCCCCATGTCAAGCCAAACGTCCCCCTCATCGATTCGGGCGCCGATTCGGATCGGGTCCAGCCTGTCGACCGCCTGCCGGACCAAAGCGATCGCGGGCGTTCGCGCCGCGGCGTTCTGGGCGGCGATCATCCTCCCCCTCGCGTACGTCCCCGCGGCGTACGGCGTGATGGGCTTCGAGGGCGCGTGGAGCGCGCTCGCACTCATCGCCGTCCACATGGCCTGCGTCGTGGTCGGCCACGAGCACAACACCCCCTCCGACGACGCTTCCTCCACCCACCCATGAGCACTATTCAATCTTCCGCGCAGACGACCGAGCAGTCCGCCGATCGAGCCGCCGAATCGACCGCCTCGAAGGCCGATCGCCTCGCGTCCTTCCTACGCGAGGAGGCGGCCGACGGCGAGACGTACTTCAAGGCGAAGTTCATCAGCGACGATGTCGGGCTCTCCCCCAAGGAGATCGGCGCGCTGATCGTCCAGCTGCAGGACTCGGTGCAGGACCTCGAGATCGAGAAGTGGTCGTACACCGGCGCGACGACGTGGCGCGTCTCGACGGCGTAGCGCTCGCACACGCATCCGACAGCGATCCGAGGAGCGCACCGACATGGGTCGCGCCCGCGGGCGGGCTGTTTCTCCGGGTTTCGACGCGGCGCAAACACGGTCCGATCGACCGCCACGACACGGGGCGCCTGTGGTAGTTGCTGACGACCTCGACGACGCCGACCCGCGCGCCAGACACCGAGAGTTATGCCGCGGTCGGCCGAACGAGGGGTATGACACTCGCGGATCCCGACCTCACGGGGTCGACGGCATTCATCACCGGAACGACCCGCGGCATCGGCAAACAGCTCGCGCTCGCGCTCGCCGACCGCGGCTGTAACATCGTTTCCACCGGGAAGACGACCGACGACGACGACGCCGAGCTCGCCGGCTCGATCGAGCAGACGGCTCGAGAGGTGCGCGACCGCGGGGTCGAGGCGCTCGCGCTCGAGCTCGACCTCCGCGACGAGGACCGCGTCGAGGCGGCCGTCGAGGAGGCGATCGATCGGTTCGGCGCGGTCGACATCGTCATCAACAACGCGAGCGCCATCCAGCTCGCGAACGTCGCCGATCTGCCGGCCGATCGGTTCGACCTCCTGACCGAGGTGAACGTCCGCGGGACCCATCTCGTCGCGCACGCGTTCGCCGAGCATCTCTCGGGGCTCGACGAGGCGTGGCTGCTGTCGAACTCGCCGCCGGTCGTGACCGACCGCTCGCCGGGGAAGGCGCCGTACGCGTGGTCGAAGCTCGGCATGTCGTTCATCACCCTCTCGCTCGCCGAGGAGCTGGCCGGCGACGGCGTCGGCTGTAACACGTTCTGGCCGGTGACGACGATCGACACCCGCGCGACTCGCTACTTCGGGCTCGGGACCGAAGACGACTGGCGCACCCCGGAGGTCGTCTCCGACGCGGTGCTCGAGATCCTGGCGCGCGATCCGGCGGCGTGTACGGGCAACAGCTTCTACGACGAGGACCTCCTCCGCGAGGCGGGCGTCACCGACTTCTCGGCGTACAACCTCACCGAGGGCGACCCGGCGCCGATGTCGGCGCGGCTGTTCGATCCCGAGTTCGAACGCGACGCGTGATCGGTCCGGGCACGTCGCGGTTGCAGCCCCACCGTCTACCACCTACTCAGCGGTCTGGGAGGGAACACGAGAGCGCAGGCCGACCGCGACCCCTCATTCCCCAACGTTTGGGAGGTGGATGCCACGGAGAAAACGGCGAGACGGACCCCGTCGGTCACTTGATGCCGCCACCGGCCCGCGGGAGCGGAAACGTCGGTGCGTTAAACGTCGAGCCGACCCACCACGGCGGTTACCAGATCGAGTCCTGAGACAGCGGACGGCTGTCACTCAGGACCAGTAAGGAACTGAGTGGGTTGGGGCGGATTCGAACCGCGTGCGAGACGGTCCCGCTCGGGCCCATCGGGCCCGTCGCGGGCTTTCGTCTCGCTGCGTTCGACTCGCTCACTGACGTTCGCTCGTCGAACCGCCGACATACTCCGTGTGAAGGCCAACGCTCCGGTCGGTTTCGCGGTTCGGTGCTCGCCGGCTACGCCGGCTGCGCTCCGCTTCCACCCCCGGTTCCTGCCGGGCGGCCACTGGCCGCCGGGCGGGCGTTCCGGCGATGAGACCACCGACGAGTTATCCAGCATTCCCCAGGCCGGAGAGTCACTTATGCCAACGATTGATGATGCCGTTGAGGCGTACTTTGCGGAACGTAGTATAGAGCTGTCAGATAGTTCGCTGCGCAATCACCACTATCAGTTGAAACAGTTTAGACAATGGGCTGGGGGTGCGGGCGGTCTTGACGATCTCGACGACATCGCCCCAATCGACTTATCGCGCTTCCGCCGGTATCGCTCCGAAGATCTCAACTCGAATACGATGTACAACCAGTTGTGCGTGCTGCGGTTATTCCTTCGGTTCTGTCACCGAATGGGGTGGTGTGATGAGGCTTTGCCTGAGTCAATCGTGCTCCCGACTCGCGCCGGTCGGTCACGGGACACATCAATCGACCCGGACCGTGTGGGTGCTATTCTCGACGACTTAGAACGATATGAGTATGCCTCGCTGGACCATGTGCTCCTGTCGTTGCTGTGGACGTGTTCGCTTCGCATCGGTGGGGTGCGGGCAATCGACATCAAGGACTTGCACTTGGATGACCGGTGGGTCAAATTGGTGCACCGTCCGTCTGAAGGGACTCCGTTGAAGAACAAAGACGGATCTGAGCGGGAAGTGAACCTACACGGGTGGGTGTGTGACGTGCTTCGTGCGTGGATCGACGACCGGCGTCCGGACTGTACCGACGACTACAGTCGTACACCGTTGCTGACCGCCGGTGAAGGTCGTCTCTCCCGTACATCCGTTCGTCGCCACGTGTATAGTCTGACCGCGTGTGGCGGTCTCTCAGAGCCGTGTGAGTGTTCTGCGGACCGGTACTCTCAGTGTAGCGACTCGGTCGCACCACACGACATCCGCCGGTCGTCAATCTCGGCATGGTTAGATCGGGGGACTGAGCCGGCCTTACTGTCTGGTCGAGTTGACACTTCCACAGATACGATGGAGAAGCACTACGACGTACGGTCAGAGACGCAAAAGCGCGAATTAAGGCGCGACGCGTTCGATATGTAGGGTTGACAATCAAGACCGCGTCGATCACTTGTCCGTGAATATCTCAACTGCGGTCTCGAAGGCACACGTGCTGCATAGACCGCTGCCGCAACCGCTATCGGACGGGGGGCCGGGCGGCGCGTCGAAGGATGGTCATCCAGAGAAACCTGCCGAATTCACAGCCTGCAACGAATAGATGCTATTCGCTCTTGTGGATCGGATCGTTGATAAAACGCAATGAACCTGAATTAGATTGCTAACCCCGGCGCTCCGTTCGAATCGCATTTCGAAGAACGTTCTCAACTTGGAACGAAGCAGGGCACCGATTTTCGTGATGGAAACCGCGAGTTCCCAGTCAAGCAAGTCATTAAGCAGATGATCATCGAGGACTTCCATTTTCCTGCACTACATCGCCAGTGCAGGTTCCCACCCCGATCCTCGTCTCCCCACGGAACCGATCCGTGCGCGTGCCCGTTCGGATCACCGCTTACCTGGCAGGAATGGTGCGACGGGCTTCTAACGCTACACAACGACGCTATCGGCATCATCCGGAGTGTCATATCCCTCAGTGGGGGGTCTTTGTTTCCGGTGACGCTTACCTCATCGTAGGTGAGATACCGGGTTAGTACAGGGCCGTCGGTTCCGATCTTACTCCTCGTCCCTACACTCAACAGCCTCTGAACCGCCGTTATCGTCTCCTTCTCCCTGATCCGATTCTGCTGCCATTTTTTCAGCCCCGTCTTCAGTCATTAGTATCGAAACCTGCTTGATCTCACCATCAAAAAACATCTCTTTCACCGCTTTAGACTCTGGATTCTGGGGATTATCCTGATTATCCTTGAACCAAGCAACATCTCGAAGTACAAGTTGCCGATCTCTACCAGCTCGACTATACTCAGCTAATTCCCCCGCTACAAGCTCATCGTCCCGTGTAATGACTTGCACCAAGTGAGCATCCTGCATTGCCCCTTCCCACGGCTGCCACGGATTCCTTTTCCTGTCCGTTCCCGTCCAAATCAATCCCCGCACCCACACGTGGAAGTTCCGAGATAGCACTACTGCGTAAATGAGTCCCAGCGTAACCGAGAGTGCTAGGAGAATTAGAATTCGTGTGATTTGGAACTCTGGTGTGAAAAACACGTAAACGACTGCTTCTGGTGATGTGACTGAGTCACCAAAGGATTGAGCGATTCCAAGAAACCCGGAGAGGACAATTAAGCTGGAGACGAGGCTTACGATCACCCATTTCGCATTCGAGATTCGTTGCTCGACGACTCCGAGAGTCACTCCGATGAATGCTGCGATGAACCCGGGAACGATAAGTATGAGCGCAAGCAGAAGGTATTCCGGGTCGAAAACCACCATTTAGAAGCCCCGTGTTAGTCTTCGTTGGCGTCACTTGTTTTCGAAGCTTGTTCTTGAACTTTCGTTGGAATGTGTCCGAAACCTACCTCTTCGATTGATGGTTTATCTCCGCCGTCGCGGGATTCAGATTTTTTGATTCGTTCTGCGTTCCCTGTTATTTCTCCGCTAAGCGCTTCCCGTGATTCGGAGAGTTCCCGCCCGTCACCGTTGGAGTCGTTCGAATCATCACTCATAGAGGACATATCTCATTCACGGTTTTTAATGGTTCCGCGAGCTGGGTGAAAGTGAATTATTTGATGTTGAGGATCGAAGACCGGCAATACCGTACTTATCGGTTTTATCACTGATACCACGAACCAAGCACGGTAGCACGGTAGCAAATACGATCTTGGTGTCAGTGCTGGTCAAGTGCCTCTGTTATCCTTCCGTGTTCTCATTCTCACCAAGCGTTAACTACTCTCCATAGCAACTATGACATATGGATTACGTCAACGGTGATGACGTTACGAACAATGAGCATCTGGCAGAGGCGATCGACATGACGCGAGAGGGGAGTGCTCAACCCGGATCTGCTGGCTATGATGAACCGGACAGTGCGGGACCCGGAATGACGCTTCGTGATTCGTGCTTCCTCGTAGCGATTGAGGAACTTGAAGAGATCCAGTCAGCGCCCCAGGAGAGTCAAGACGAGATCGACCAGGTGTTGCGGATGCTTCGAGAGGAGCGAAACGCGAACAACGAACGCCGTGCTCGTGTTATGGCGGAAGCTCACGAGATTTTACAGGATGTCTGGGTGCCGCCGACGTAGAATTAGTTGAGCCTCTTCGCACGCACCCTGTACCTGCACGTCTCCACCGTTTTAGAGCATCAACGCGTAGCCTGTGATAGTGAACAATACAAAGAATAACAGCATCCACGGTACGGAATGACGTGCCCACGTTGTGAATACTTCCTGTGGGGCGGTATTCGGTGACTGCATATATGCAAAAACCCGATGAGTGTTATTAAATAACCAGGGTGGGGGTGGTTGCCGGGTTAGCCTATCCATTTTTCGCAATTCATATGAAAAATGATTTCTCCTGGCGACGGGAAGGACGCGAAGTAACAAGGATCAGTATGAGTGGTTTGGTTGATGAGTTCGGATTCCAATTATTGCAATTCATCGGGTTGAGTCTCCCCGCTGTAGCTCTCTATATGACCGTATTGACTGAAGTGTTTATGCGACCGTTTGTTAAGCAAATCCCGAATCTGGAGAGAGAAGGATCCGGAGTGAAGATGACGCCGGAAAACACGGAGCACCAAACGGTTACCATTACAAATGCGCAATCGACGTACGAATTCATCGCTGCGGAACTCGCGCTTGGACTCTTGACATTTTCCGGGATTCTGGTAATTGGATCTGTCGTCCTCACTTCGAACTTAGTCTTCCAGGCCGGTCTAGTTATTGCTGCTATTGGATACATCATATTCGGGGTTTCACCCTTACTCCTTGCTTTCAAAACAATTCGAGAAGTCTCACAGAAGACGAACAGAGATACATAGATCGGCTCTTTGTCTCAAGACTGAGCGTTCCAGCATCGGCGTCTTGACAAACAAGTAATGACGGTCTCTACACGTCACACGTGCCTTTCTCCTCTCAATCTACTTCACCAGCTACGTATTGTTCACATAGGGTTCCGGTGTTCCGTGTGATTATACGTTCACCGTGAATCTGAGTACGTATGCCGGGCCGCCGAAGTACTCGGATGAGGAATTACTGGAAGCGCTGATGTGATTGATGAGATGCTTCACCCGTAACACGGCCTGTATTGGCCTATCCAATTCGGTGAACACCTGCAACCCGGTGTATGCGTGGAGATTACTTGTGATCGGATTCGAAACAGTGTACCGGGTAAAACACATCTCGATCATTATCTATCCACTGACGGAGTTCTAAGTCTGTAATGAACCGCACATCCCGTTTTTCGATGTAGGATGGCGTGAAGTTTGAGATAACCAGCATTTGCGTCTCGTATTCACTCCACTCGCTTGGGATCTCCGTGTATGGTTCTTGTCCGGTGTGATAGAATCTATCCCCCGGTTCTAACGACCGCCAATCACTGACTTTCTCAGGGTACGGTATCCCATCGTCTGATCCCACGTTGAAAATTTTCTCATCGTATTCCTCGTCGACATTTTGAATCCCATCCTGTGACCGGAGTTCGAGTTCAGGAAGTAGGAATTTCACTTCACCGTAGTATACTATTTCATCTCGGACAAACAGCACATCAATTTCCCGATCATTCGGACCGGGGAGCGTACAACTATGATATGATTCGATGTCATTGTCATCTAGATATTCGTGGACTTGCCGTTCGAATTCCGGAGCCCTTTCCTCACCGTTAATCCGATCAATTAACCGTTTCCCACGGTCTGGTGACTGGTTGTGTAGTAGTGGGAATAACTGGAATTGCAGGATGAATACGAGCTGGTCAGGGTAGAGAATCCGAGTGACAGTTTGTTCGCGTTTTGGGCGGCCGGGCTGGAACTGCATTTCCTGTGTTCCAGTAATTTTGAAGAATAAGGGGTGTGCATCCGTGTTTTCTGAGCTCATCAGGATTTTGTCCTTGACGATCGCCCACTCATCACCGAACACATCTTCGCCGCACTCGTCGAACGTGTGTTCTCGTATCGCTGCAGGTCGTAGATCGTGTTGTCCGCCGGCTCGTAGTTGTCGCTGGACGCGTGGCTCCTCTTCGATACGGTCGAAAAGTGCACGCATATCGAAGATTGTGACAGTCCCGGGAAAGTTCGTCGAGAAGATGCTCTGTGCATCCGGGTCAAGTGAGGTTGCGAAGCCGAGACTCGTGATCAAGTCGAACCAAACGTTCCCGAAGTCGTACGGAGTTTCGATGTCATCTCGGTCAGGGCGGTCGAATTTCCGCATTGATTCCCTAGTTTCGAGGAAGTCCTCACGGATGTTTTCCCATCCGCCGATTGTGCTCTGCATACACCTCTGCATACAGAACCAGTACTCGGATTTGAGGAACGCGTGGTTACCGAAGAAAGAACTCCAATCACCGTGTCCAGGTGTGATCTCAATCGGGATGCGGAATTCTTGATGTACCTCTTCTAACGTGGCAGTGAGAGAGACACCTTTGTTCAACACGTCAGTAACGCGGTCTGCGAGTTCGTCGCGTCCGCCGGGTTCGTGCGAGATTTCGTCAGTAAATAAGTCGTTTTCTCGGTAGACACGTTGAATCAGTAAAGCGGGGTAGACGAAGGCGGTGTAGTCGAGCCGGTTTTCTTGCGTGAAGTTGAATGCTGCGTGGTTTGCTTGCCGAACGAGTTCCCCGATAATTTGCGGGGCGCTGAATTCTTCGAGTAGGACGAGGATGTTCGTTGCGTTCAATACGTTATCTTGGATGTCCTCGACTATTTTATGTATCTCGTCTCGGTTTGCGACAGGGAGTCCACAGCCCCTTGGACAGTAGAGATACTGATCTTCGTGGTCGTATACAAGCGGGTGGCTACATTTAGAACAAGGCATTCAGTAATGTGTACGATTGACTGCGACCGATGTGGAGAGTGTCTTCATTTCTAATCTATCGGTGTTGCGTTGTGATTAGTAATTTTGAATCTACCCTTCGAACCCGTGTGCTTCCCGATGATACTCGAAGAATTCTTGCTCCGGGTGAAGGCCGTCGTCGCTCGGCAAGACAAGATCGGTGCCTTCCAATTCGGAGAACCCGTCGTACCCATTGACGTGCGGGGCATCCCGGACGATGATTGAGTAGTTGTCATTGACGGCAATCCACCCGTTATCGAATGCCCAGTGGTGGAGTTTGCAGAGCGCGATCCCGTTTTTGATTTTGTCTGGACCGTCGTCGCCGGCCGGTTGGATGTGTGCTGCTTCGACTTCCGGTCGTCCGTCTGGAGTTCGTCGCTGTGAGCCGCATATTGCACACGTCCCGTTGTAGACTTGGATGACTCTGTCTCGGAATTGCTGATCACGTTGTTTCCGCCGGACTTCCGTGTATTCCCGTTCAACGTCTTTTAAGGATGCGTCGTCTCGTTCGTCGTCAGGGATTGGTACTTCAGATTGGTCCGTGTCGGTTGCTTCTTTCTTCTCTTCAAGGTATTCCTTGGTTTCATTGACATCGTCAAGCCCTTCGATTTGAATTGTCGGGTGTTCATTTATTATCTCTGTCAATGACTCAATGTTGTCACGTGCTGTTTCCAAATCACCGTCGTGTTGGAATTGTTTTTTGATCGCAGTGGCTTCCTGATTCGCTGTGAAGATGAACTCCCCGCCTAGGTTCGGATATTCTGCTGATTCACGTACTGCGTTCCGGAAGGATTCACGTACAGTAGTGTGGTCTTCCTCTTCTATTGCTTGGAATGCAGTGTTGATTTGTGATTGCGTTGTTGCTCTTGCTGCTTGCTCATCAGCGCCTATCGCGTCATATATCTCGGCTGCGTGCTCGTAGAGGGATGCAACAAGCGCATTTTCTTTCTTGGTTTCTTCTGCATGCTGGATGAGCGTGTCTGCAAGGTGTTCCGGAAATTCACTCCGCTCTATATCGTGGAGCTGGTCAGGGTCTTGCCGGTGAAGTACTGCTTCGACCCCGTCTGGTCCACGCTCAACGTAGTACGCGGCTAATAGTAGACTCAACTCGGTTTCAGTCAGTAGTTTCGACCAGTCGTGGTTAAGGTTTAGTCGCGTAGAGATCTCATCAAGTGAGTCTATCGTTATGTTCTCTTTATTACTACTCTGGGATAGTACGTCATAGATGTGTTCCACAACAACATCCTTGGTAGAGATGTCTCCGAGGTGCGGTTGTGAGCTGTAGAGCTCGATCTTGGTTTCGAGATCGTTGATTGACTCGGCCGTATACGGGCCGTGTGGTCGCAGCACTCGCTTCATCACCGTCCGAGCATCGTCTGCATACCGATTTGATTCAGCTCCATAAATGAAATCGAGAAGCTGGACGTACTCGTTGAATGATGTGAAATGTTCGATCTCGCCACGGAACCCGGTTGACCTGGAAACCGACGTGAAGTGCTGTTCAATCAATTCTATGATCCCGTCTGTTTCCTCACCGTTCAGGATCTTACTTGCTAGGTGAACCGCTTCACTGTGACTGAGATGGAACGTTGCTGTTTCGGATACGTCGCCACTGTCAGTAATGCTGAGGGTGATTGTTGGGCGGTCATTGCTTGACGAAATCTCGAACGAGTACCGGACCGGGAGATCGTCGGGTGATGCGATGAGTTCCTCAGCGTCATCAAGTGTAGTGAAGTTAATCTCAGTTATCCTGATTGATGCAGGGTAGTCTATTGCGTTCCTGTCTCCGACATCTACTTCTAAGTCACACTGGACCGGGTCGGTAACGGACGCATCGTCACTTGGTTCCTCAATCGAGATCGTCCACGTCAGCGTATCAGATACGTGAGTTTGATTGAAAGTCATATCTGGAATACATAGTACTCTTACAAGAGTTTTTCCTGGGTACTTCATAATCGGCTGCCGAGTCCGGCTCCTCGTTCAGTTGCGAATGACCGGTTCTGTTGAAATCCTCAGCAAGTGATAGATTCTATCCCGGTGCGGTCAGTACAGTGTATTCATACGTCAATGTCGAAACTGACAGCAACAGATTCGTCTCCGGTCAAGCCCCAGAATACGAATCGATACCGACCCGAAACGAGATCAGGACACACTTCCAAGGGAATTGTATCATTACTTGCGGAGCTGATTCCCTCTTCAGTCAATTCGAGCTCCCATGTGAAGCCACCATTGACAAGTTCATCAGTATAGCCAATCTTACTGTCGCCTACTACTCCCCGTACATCGCGCCACCCGTTCTCGGTATATATCTCGAAGTTAAATGAGTCGCTGGTACCTCGTTCGTTGGCATGTAGGCTAATCTCAGCAGTTTCCCCATAATTGAACGAGAGTCCATCTACACGGAGTGACTCTTCGTCTGTGTCGCCCCACTTGAGATTGTCTGAATCATACGGCTTAGGATGTCTATTGAACTCGCTGTTTTCACAGACGAACTCATTAGGAGCGTCGGTAGGGTTCCCTTCAGGACGAATATTCCCACTTTCATTTCCACCTTGCATTCCGAGACACCCGGATAAACCTACAATCCCTGTAGATCCGAGTAAGAATGAGCGTCTTTTCACTAATTCAGGACACAGTGGTTGAGAATAAGTACTTTCGGGAGAAATAGAATTCCAAAACGAACAGGTACTCTGTGACCGGATTCAATAAGCATCTTTCATCGACCAGCTGTTTCAGTCGATAATGTATCTAAAGAAGAGGATTTCAACAGAGCCTGCGGTCCAGGTCCGGCGATCGATGTACACGAAATCCACCCAATCTCTGCGGTCGAGCGCATTGGATCTCATCTTTCACCCTCATAGCTGTAAGTTGAGTTGTAACCCAGTGAAAACAGGTATGGGTGATTGAAATTCCGACCGCGCCAGTATTAGTGTTGTACCTCTGCTAACGCTTCCTCAACCCGTTTATCTTCGGCCGTTGCATCGAGATACCACTGCCGTCTGTCCTCGTCTTGGTGGATACGTGAGAGTGTCTGCCGGGTGGTGTTGAGACCCATCGCGGCTTGCCTGTAGGACTCATCGTCTTCGATGGCTTCGAGGGCATTCCGGATCTCTAAGTAGGAGTCCTCATCCGGGTCTGCATCGATGAGGGGTCGTAAGTATCCCTCACTGTTCCGCTCGAACCCAACTGGCACTTCACCCAGCCATTTACCTTCGCGCCGGGCACGTTTGATTCCCGAGTTCACACGACTGATGAGCTTCCGTCGTTCCTCTTCAGCGACAGCAGCACTGATGTCTGCAATGAGTTTACCCGTGCCGTCCGGGCGAACCGTGTCGGTCCACCCGTTGGTGATGTTGACTATCGTTTGATTGTCGGCTGCGGTCTCGAAGAATTCTTGATAGATGCTTCCAAGTCGTGCCAAACGAGAGATTTCCCAAACGACAACACGATCGTATTCGCCTGCTGCGACGGCGTCGGTCAACTCGCGGAATTGATCTCGTCCGGGGTCGCTCCCGGATTGTGCTAAGTCGACGTACCAATCGATGCTGCTGGTGTTGATGTCGTTCTGACCGCACCAATAGGTGATGTCGTCGCGTTGGTGTTGTGATCCTTGTTTGTCGGTGCTTGCACGAACGTACGCGGCAACATTCTCGGTGTTTCTCATACACGGTCGACTAACAGTAGTATACTAATAAAACAGGAAATTCGCTTACAGGCTGTACACGACTACCTGGCTGCGTACAGGCGGTCGATGATACAATAAATGGTACTAATTTCAACGTCGTTCCGCAGCTAGTGTCAGTAGTATCCGTATTCTCGTCCCCCACCGGTTTCATCTCTAATACCTTGTGTTTTGGCTCTCATACGCCACTGATTAACAATATCGTCGCCTGGATCAGCTACTGTAAGCTCATATCTTGGCTCGTTATTGGTATCGAACGGAAGTTTTTCCAAATGAATACAACTGTCTGTGTAATCGTATCCTGTTGGCAGGTACACTGGAGTGATATTCATGCCGAACGGTGGGTCTGTCACTCGCGGTGAAACAGAACAACCGGTGTGAGTCGTTCCATTATATACGATCGTTATTTCACCGTATCTATCCTCAATAAATGGGCTCAATTCTTCACTCAATTCTATTTGATTCCTTGACCCACCAGTCATAGCTCTTGTTTCTATGTATAGACATGTAGCTTCACTCGCGTGATTAACCGATTCTGATGATTCAAACTCCTGAATTTCTGGATTATCCTCAAACCAATCATCTCTTACTTCCTCGTAATCTCTGAGGAACTCGTCAGTCACTACCTGACTTCGGTTCCATGCGTACTCCCACCACTCGTTGAATTTCTGTATATCGGCGTTAGTAAGCCCTGTTTCGGTTGACTGTATTGTCCCTACTTCATAGTTTGTCGGAGTGTCTTCTAACGCTGAAGCAGTCATATTTGCTGAGGAATTGATAAGGTAAGCACCCCCACTCGTCTCTGATTGTATAAACACAACCTTCGCATGGAACCGAGGGCGAGTATATAACGCTCTCCGATTAATTTCCCCACCAGGAACTAAAACACGTACATCAGCATGTCTGTGGTTGGCTAGTTCTCGGAGTGCGTCTGGTTCAGTAATTCCTTGATCAATCCCAACAATCCACTCGGATTGACTCTCATCACGCCAGTCAACCCCTTGTTCATCTTCGCAGAGACTGGCAATCCCAGATTCTGTTGCGTAAGCGAATCCAGCACGTACCTTTGGAGATACAACAGTACCAATTGCTTCGTGGATCCGTTCGCTCAGTTCAATCGGCCTTCCCGGGCCACCCGTAATGAGCATACAACAAATGATAGCAATAATATATTAGTTGTTGTGGTGAAACAACTATTTGATAAGATTGACACTGTAGTCATTAGAACCTGGAATGAACGGAAATGAACGATCCACATCAACCATCAAATTCACCGTATTCACCGGGAGATACGGTGAAAACACGACTTGATCCGCGGGATCCCGATTCAGAGTTTCACGGGATAAAAGGGCGGATAGTTGATGTTCACATCAACAGGGAAGAGAGTGAAACTGAACTAAACGCCTACTCATACTCTATTGAAGATCTTCTTACAGGAAAGCAGCTTCCTGTACACTTCCGTCACTCAGACTTAGTCCCGATCGATTAATCCTCGTCACCGGGGAATAACTCTCGAACCACCTGTAGCCGTTGTAGCTCCTTTAATTCATTCGTAATCCGGTTGCGTTTATTCTCAGGAATCCCATAGAACTCATACGCTAACCGTTCAATCTCCCAATCATCCTGAGAATCAATCTTCCCGGTTCCCTGGCACGCATTCCGGACTAACTCACAGAACCGTTCGTACTGCTCTACCTGTTCCTCATCGTCAAAATCTACCTCTGGGAACGGTAACCCCATCACAAGGCCTTGCGTCTTGTATGGGTACGACTGCCATTCAATCTCGGACCGTTCCTTCGTGTAGTAATACAGCATCACGCGGGAGTTCAGCAACCCTAAGAAGTACTCTATATCATACTGGTCGAACGGCTTGTCACGATCGTCTTTCAGTCTGAACACGAATACCACTTGCAAGCACCGCGCATCCGAGTAGTCGATGAACGCGTTGAACCCGAATCCGGTCTTCCTAAGCAGTATCTTCGGGGGCTCATACAACGATTCGTCTTCAAAATCAATCCCACTAATCGAATCGTCGATATACGCGCGGCCCGTCTCCCGGTACCTGGTGACGTGCTCACCGAAATACAGTTTCTTCCATTCGTCGTTCGGCTGGTTGTCCTTGATGATCTCTCTCGTCTCAGCTGCATCTTCGAACTCGTACTCGTGGTCACAGTGCGTGCACGTCTTCGGGTAATACCCACCGCCCTTCGAGGCTGCACGCGATCGCGGGTACGTATCCCACTCGAAGCAATTCGGGCACCGCATCACTTCACCGGATTTCCCTATCTCATCACCGCGGGAATCATCAAGGACATCATACGTATCGACGGTTCCGGTTTCCATGATACCCATAATCTCGTAGTCGTCCTCGTTAGCAAACGGTCGGAAGTTGTAATCCGGCTCGTCAAGAATTCGTTGCTGCGGTTTCGTGTTCCGTCGCTCATCGATGAGCGTTGACAATGCCGACCCGCCCGTTCCGGACATTCGCTCACGGTCCTCTTTACGTAGCACTGAACACTCGACCGTGTTCGACCCATCCGACTTCGTCGTCGTGTACTGAACGATGGCTGTCCCGCTCCACACGTCGTCGAAGATACCTTCTCCGAGCTTGTGCGCCTGGTCGATGGTGTGCTGCTCGGCCAGCCATTCTCGGAGTTCCTCGTGTTCCTCACGGAAGATTGAATCCGGGATAATGAATCCGAGCGTCCCGTCGTCAGTCAGAATGTCTTCACCGGCTTCCATCAGTAACTCGTACGAATCGTACTGCCCGGTTGCTAAGTCGAACCCGTGTTCGTCGTGCTCAACCCACGTTCTAATGCCTTCAATATCGGCTCCCCACGGTGGATTTCCGGCGATAACGTCGAAGCCACCATTCGATTCGAATACGTCGTCGAATTCGTCTTCCCACGGGAACGCGCCGAGTTCACGCGCTTCAGCTTCAGTAATCCCGAGTACATCAGCAACGGTTTCCGGGTCACCGTTCAGCAGGCTGTTCCCTCGCCGCACGTTGTCTTCGAGGATCGCCGGGAGTTTCTCACCCTTCCGTAGGGCTTTCAGCAACAGGTTCACCGTGGCGATTTCCGTTGCCTGGTAGTCCAGGTCGACACCGAACAGGTTGTTTCTCAGTATGCGTTGCTCGTAGTCGTTCGGGAGTGTCTGCGCTTCTGAGTACGATGTCACACCCCCGGAACCGTTCGCATCCTGCACCAACTGCTTGTACTCCTCGTAGCAGTCTAAGATGAGGTCGTATGCTTTAATCAGGAATGACCCGGACCCGCACGTCACGTCAAGGAATTTGATAGTCTCAATCCGGTCGAATTCCTCGCGTGCAGCTTCAAAATCCGGGTCATCGCCGTCTAACTCGGCCGAAACGTCACTCATGATCCGGTCTAACCGGTCTCCGAGCGTTGATTCAACGATGTATTCGACGACCGGAACTGGTGTGTAATAAATCCCGCCTTCTCGCCGCTCATCGGCTTGCGTGACAAGTTCGAGGGCTTCCTCGCCTTCCTTGTCCTCGATTGCGTGCCCGAGGTAATCCTCGTAGATTGACCCGAGAACGTCCGCGTCGATGTACGCGAAATTGTAGTCGTACAGTTCCTCGATGATCTCTTCGAGGACATCGTTGCTGATTTCGTAGTCCTCGCAGTCGTGCTCAGCGAAGAGTTCCGAGTTGTAGACTGAGTCAAAATCCCGGAACGCGTTTTTCAGGTCTTTCACGAGCGTCCGGACTTCCGGGTTAATCGTCGTGTCAGACCATGACTCCATCATATTCAACAGTGAATCCCGCGGGATAACGGACCGGTCTTCAGCGACGCGCATCACGACTAACCGGTCAAGAATCCGCTGCACACCGTCCCTGAGCTCATCCATATCGAGGTCAGGGTGCGATCCGTGCACGTCCTGTGTGAGTTGTACACGGGCTTTCGACAGGACATTCAGAATCTCGTCAGTAACGGTTTCGCGTTCACGGTTCCGTTCAAGCGCTTCAAGCGACCTGTTCTGGACCGCTGGTTTCGAGATCTGCGCGAGTTCTTCTAACCCGTCGTCAGACGCGTACTCGTCTACTGAGAGTTCGAATACGAGACCGTCCTCGATGCGGTCTTTCGGAATGTGAGTGAAGTATAACCGGAATTCCTCGAAGTTAGTGAGTACCGCCCAATCGCATCCCTGGTGCCACGCATAATCGATTGCCTGCACTGCGAATGACTGTTCTTCACCGCGGACTCGCCGTGTTCCGTCAAGGTTTCTGCCGGGGGCTTTTGCTTCGATGAAAAACTGTTCGCGGCCGTTCAGGCTTAGTGCGTAGTCGGCGTCGCCGGCCAGTGTGCGTTGTTCTGGGAGTACCTGGTCTGATGTGGTGTCCCATCCAAGGGCCCGTAGAAGCGGGTTGATGTACTGCTGCCTGACCGTGGCTTCGTTCATCTGGTCCCGATCGTAGTCTGTGAGATTTCCGAATTCGTTTGCGAGAGACTCTATTTCGCTTACGTCGATGTCTTCAAGAAGTTGGTCGACCGTGACACTCATTGAAATACCCGTCTCGTTAATGGGATACAAAGTTTCCGACACTCAATCGTACTTGCCGTTGAATGCGTCCTCGAAGCGTCTCCGGAGAGTAAGAGGGTCGTGTAACGGGATTCGTCGAACCCGGCACATCAGATAGTCTGTGGTGACACGCCACTCGAATTCTCTGGGTTGGTCCCACTGTAGTGACTGCTCGGTTTGCTCTTCGATCCATCTCTTGGCGCGCGCTGCGCTGCTAAATCCTCGCGCATCTGCTCGCCTCTTGCTCCGGTATTCGGCTACGAATACGGCCGCAGCGTCGTGATTCGGCGGGATCCGTCCCATCCATTCACGGCTCCTCGACGACCATACCGACCGCGTCGTGTACCGGGACTAACTCTACAATTCCGGAGTCAATCCCATCGCTCGGCTGGAAAACGTATTTATGCCCATATTCGTGCCATTCCCCGTCGTCATCGAGGCGTCTCTCAACCCACGCCTGCGCAAGCTCACGATCAGCTCTCGCACCGAGCTCAGACTTTGTGCCTTGTAGCTTGCATACCCAGATACACACGGTGTCGTCGTCTTCCGCGGCGATGTCGCGTCTCATCATCGTCGACAGGCTCACCGATTCAAAAGTAAGCTCGCAAATCAATGTAACTCAACTACTCTATCCACGCGTGCTGCTCCCGCTGATGAGGGTATTGCACCTGAGTCGTCATATCCTCTGGATATGTCGGTTACTCGGTGGGAATTGGCTGTAGCTCCTCGAACGGGACGATGTAGTTCAGCTGAGACCCCGGTTCACGCTTTGGTTCACAGTCGGTGATCGTGCAGTGGTCAGCCCAACCGACCAAGCGTATCTTCCGACCGGCGATTCGATGCGCCAAGATATACAAATCGGCGCTCAGCTTCCGATCTGTCGGGACAATCAGATCCGGTTGCTGAATGTGTGTAGCGGTAGTCTTAACGTCAGTAGTGTATTCAGCGACGAGGAGATCATGTCCGGGATCACCACGCACATAGATCTTGTCATCCATCTCGCTCCTCGCGGCTTTTGCGACTGCCATCTCACCTAACACACCTGTCAAATGAGCTTGGAATTGGTCCTGGGATCCAAACGGATCGTCGCTCACACCCTCGTATGAGATCGTCCTTGCAGCGGCGATATGCCAGCCGATTTTGTACTCCTGCTCGGAGAGTTCAATAACCGGGCAGTCCTCGATTGATCGGTGCGATACTCTTTCATGTCGGCGTTGTGTAGGACTCATTGCTGTCATGCTTGGCAGCACGGTGCACCCGGCGCAGCCACGCCGGGGGCCTTCTGAGGCACTTCCGCGCTTAGTTACCACTATGGTATGTATTTAAATATAGATTCGGAAAATTGATCGTCAATCTCCGACGTTCTTGGCTACTGGCAGGCGATGAGCCTGATTTGACGGTGCTCGTGAGAACGTACGCAGCGACATTTCCCGTAACTAGCACACACCCATCACGCGTTATGTTCGGTGGGACTAGTCCCACCGTCCTCAACAACGATACCGACGGCGTCCTCAACGACGCTGAACTCAACGATCCCGGTATCCGGCTCCGAGTCAAGCTCATACACGTCCCGCCAGTCGCCGTGTCGCCATTGACCGTCGGATCCGAGCCGAGCACGTACCCACGTCCTGGCGCGTTCTCTGTCGCAGAACACCGTGGTCTTATGCGTTGATCCTTTGATCTGGCAGATCCATACATGCACCGTCTCGGGAGTCTCACCGAGTTGCTTGCGGTTTCGGTCCGTCATATCGTCGACGGACTCACAGACCCATTAGTAGGCTCGTAAAACGACTGAGTCTAGTCTACCTACGTATCGTACCACTCGAATGATCTTAGAGATTGCCTGGTAATTATTACGCGAGCGACGGCGACCCGATAACATCCCCGTCCGGCGCTGCGAGCCGCCCCGGAGCTACCGCGTCGCCGTCCGCGGCGAACGCGTCAAGTCCGAGCTGCCGATCATCGTCTTCGGCCCGCATCGACTTCGGCGGGCCCTTCTCCGCTCCAGCTCGGCGAGCTTCCTCAACCACCGCGAGCTCTTCCCGTCGTCGAACCGCCTCGAATTCAGCCGTTGCATCTGACCCGTTTAGATCGAGCTGCACCGACTCGAACCCAGGATTTCTTATCGATTGACCCCGGGATTTCCGGCCGTGTGACTGGTCGGAACACCGGTCGCCGTCCGGAACCGGGAGCCGCGACTGACCGTGATCTGCGAGCTCGACATCAGGAAACCAATCGCTGACCCATTCCGCGAATCGACGTGTTGTCGACCAGTACCCTGGCCGGTCCTCAATCGGCTCGATATATCCGGCATCCTTGAGCCGGTGCGCCAGGCCCCAGGACACGCCGGCGTCCGGATCGACGACCGCGTCCCACTTCCACTCGTACTCCGGGCGCGGGAGCGCAGCGAGCTCGTCCGTTCGCCATTGTAAATCGTTGTAACTCCCCATAACTGTAACACCTCACGTTAGGCATTGCCCCAATTAACCGCAGTCGAATCGACGACACGGAACCTATGCGATCCTGTCTGCTCAATCCTACCGTGCTCAATAAGTTCACTGATGACCGCCTCGACGGCTTCCCGAGACTCACATCTCGGTACCGTAGCCATAACCGTACTGACCGTGCTTTCGATCGGATAGTGCGGGTCGAACTCGATACTCCGTAACACGCAGTCAGCTATCTCTCGGGGCGTATCGACGCGCACCGCATCACCTGACCCTAACTCTCCGCCAGTGTCGTCACACCCGCCGACGTTACTATCCTCATCACCGCTGCCATCGTCGCCGCCCAAGCCGTCATCCTCGTCACCGTCACTCTCGTAACTGCTGTCGCCGCTGTCGCCGTTGTCATCCCTGTCCCTATCAGCCTCAACCGGGTCCGTTAATCTCACCTCACCGTCCTCGACGTACACCGCACCCTCTTCGAGCCTAAGCGCATCAAGCTCATCCTTAGGCTCGTCGATACCGGCGACGGCGAGCGCATCGAGGACCGCCGACCGGGGACCGGCGGACCGGCCGTGCTCCGACCCGGCCGCGCGGACCCGGAGCATATCAAGCGCATCACCGACCGCCACGCCCGACCCGTCCGCATCGCTACTACTGTCGGTATCGAGCCCGTCCTGCTCGGTCGTCTCAATAGTGCCGATGGACACGTACTCCCTGTACAGCCCGGCATCCCAATGCGCATCCTCTTCCAAGAAGAACTTCACGGCGTCCTCGGTAAACGTGATACCCTGATAGATAACGTCGCGGGATTCGCCGGGCGTGTACGTCCGTGTTCGCTGCTTTCGCATCGGTATATCGAGCTTCTGCAGCTGCTCGACGAGAGTCCGCTTCGTCTTGCCTTCGTGCCCGTTGAGTTTGGCGAACCGGTCGTACGCGGCCGATAGGTCATTTGTATGGATACCTGGTGCGTCCGGTGCCTTCTTCAGACACGACCGTCGAAAGTCGGCGATCGGGTCCGCGTACGAATTGTATAGCCCGATGCGTTCTTCCCATTCAAGATCCGTCGTCGGGTTCCCCTCTTCCATGAGCCGCACGAGCCCTTGCACCGCGCGAACAAGCGCGGCTTTCTGCCGCGCCTCATCTTCCTGCAGTTCCGACTCGACGAGGTGCTTCGGTCGTGCCTGTAACTCGTACGGGTTCTCCGGGTCCGGGTTCTCACAGTATTCCATCGGGAATTCAACCGGGTACAGTCTCCGTCCGAGTGCCCTGTTCGACTGTCCGAATGCGGGCGGATTGTCCGATGCGAATATCATCGTCGTCGTGTTCGTCTGCTCGGACCCGTCGTCGCCCTTCGAATCCTCGACGAACGTCGGCTCGTTCGCCGTCATTGATTTAAGCGGTCCGATACCCGCCTGTTTCGTGCCGGAGAGTTCCGTGTTGATGTTCGCCACGCTACTAAGCGCGCCGTTCACCTTCCCGAACCTTGACTGCAGGTCTTTGATGGACCGAGCGGTCGTGTTGTGTTCACCGACCATTTTCCGATTGAGACCGAGGAATTGCGACTTACCCGACCCACCGTCCCCGATAAGCACTAAGAATCCGTCAGTCGGGTACTCCGGGTGTAACGCGTGTCCTATCCACTCCCACAGCATTCGACGGTCGTCGTCACGGTGGTCGTGCGTGATCTCTTTGACCCATTCATCGAGCCCGTCCAGGTCCGCCGAGTCGGGGTCGTACTCAGTGTCGATACGGTATTGCCACATACGCGACTTATCCGGTTCTAAGAGTTCGACCGAGTCCAGGTCCACCGAGTGCGTCCCCGTATCGTACTCGGCGTCGCTCAGGTCCAGCGTCCCGTTCGCCACCGGGACTAACAGCCGGTCGTCGTCGCCAGCGTTCACGTCGTCTTCTGACACGCGGTTCCGCGACGCGAGCTCCAGAATGATGTGCGCGGCTTCCGTGTCGGTGATAGTGGACCCGAGCCGGTCCTTCGACTCGTCCAGTACGTAGGTGTAGATGTTATCGGTTGTCCACGCACCGGAACCGCTCTCGTCCGGGTCGTACCGTGCAAGGTGCGTGTTCCCTTCCTGGCACCGTTCACGGATGCTGAGCCAGTCGTCTTGGGCTTCGAGCGCCGTGACGACCGCATCCCGCGCGTCCGGCTTCCGAATATCGCTCGATGACATCGATGCCGCCTGGTACCGCCACTCGGCCTCACCCCACAGCTCGGGTACGTCCTGCTCGGCTTTGTTCTTCTCTCGTGAGCGTTGCGATAGGGTCTCCGACTCGTCGTCGCCGGGGAGTGACTCGCCGGTGTCCGGGTCCGTCGTGTCCGGTCCAAAGTCACCGTTCATCAGCTTCTCGCGTTCCTCGTCGTCGACACCACTGTGCTGCGACCCGTAATGGGTCTTGAGTCCGTGCTCCGACTCGAATGCCTTTCCGCACGCGCCGCATTCGTACGGGTCGATCATACTGTCGGTCTTCTCACCGATGACGGTGCCGTCGGCGAGCGTCACGTCCTCACCGCCGGCAAGGTCTTCGAGCGTGTCGGCGTCGATACCGTCACCGGCCCGGTCCTCGCCACCAGTCTCCGTCTCCGGCGGGTCGACGGCGACGATGTCACCGTCGTCAGTGACACCGAGTACCTCATCCGTGTTACTCCCGAGAGTATCGGGCTCCAGGGACCGGTGCACGTCGTGTAGATTCGACGGGTCATCGTCGATAATAACCTTGACCGTTGATATACCCGCGTCTTGCGACCCGTGCGGAAGTCCGTCGACCACTTGCCGCACGACCGTAACCGGCACGCCGCTCTCCACACCTACCACCACGTCACAGTGACGTGAGTACATGTGTTCCGCGCGTCGGAGTACGACTCCGTTCGCGTCCGGGATACCGCCAGTTCCGCCGGGTATATCGCTCACGGTACCGTCGCGCCACGAGTCCGGGATGCCGTGCTCGTTCCGCTCGCTGGTGTCGTCGATGTACCGGGATACGATTGCATCGATGGCTTCGTCTCCCGTCCCGGTGGGTGCGGGGGAGTCGCTACCGGTCGTGTTGGTTCGCTGGTTCTTCGCCGCGTCTGTGTCGGGGCCCCCGGATTTATCAGGGGCGCGTACATCTTCCGTCATGTGGGTCACCTTGATAGGTGGTCCACGCGAGCCGGCCGGGCTCCGCCCGGTCGCTCGGCACTTGATTCCGGACTACAACTACGCAGCGGCGAGTCCGTGTCTCGGAGCGGGGCGAGAGGTGTGACCGGTCGCGCTTACAATATACTTTTTACTTCTAACTTATAAAACCTTCACAGAATTGAATATCTTTAACTGCCGGTAAAGGGTTTCTACACGGCGAAAAATAGTTATGCGTAACTCTCAGAAGCTGTGTAAAAAGTATATAAAGAACCTGTATCAGTACGACTGTATCGTAATCGGAGATACTACCGAACCGAAAATAGTGTCGAGTGATAATCCGCCACGCAGCGAACACCTCGGATCGAGTGTCCACCGTACCCCTTGACACCGGTGGACGGATTTTCAAGAAGTACACGTCCGCTATCACCGTTTCACAGGGGGCGTCCACGGTGTCCACCGTGTCCAGTCTATTCGAGAGGTCAGTAAAGGGTACCCTTGCATTACCCTTAGGTTAGCATCCAAAGGGTATCCTTGAGAGGTGTAAAGTCAGGGTAGTAACCGCTTTGTTTCCGCGGACAGCGTGGACAATCGCCGCTACCGTATAATATCGGTGCGCAGAAGAGCTGTAACCTGTCCACCGTTTCTAAGAGGACGATGGACACCTCACCGGTATCAATCGAGTCCATATAGCTCGCCGCGTCGGAGTGCCGCGTCAATTGTCGATCGGGTACAGTTGAGTCGCTCGGCAGCTTCGGACTTGTCTAGGTAGTCGTCGTCTTCGACGCGCTGCAGTACTTTGCAGACTTTGCGATAGTTCTCGCCAGGCTTCAGCTCACCGTGCCGGCTCGTCGTCCCAAGGGGCGGACGGCCCCCGCGCCACGGGTACCCATCGAGAAGGTCGGCCGAGTCGATGTCGGTACTTGTGAGCGCGTTGAGCGCGGCGTGAGCGGCGTCTGTGAGCCCGGCGTCCGTCGCGTGGAGTGTAACTCGATCCTTGCACGCGTGGATCGACACGCCATTCTCACCGATTTCCCCAAGCGCATCAAGTGCGAGGTCGTCTAACCGGGCAACGACGAGCGCGTTACACGTGTCGTATTCGGCGAGTGCTGCAGCGCTCTCTCCCGGGTCAGCGGCGGCGCGCAGGTTCACAACACCGACGGACACGGCGTCGGGGTCGGCGCGAGGGTATAGCATCGATGCTTGGCTTCCGTTGTCGATGTGGCTGTGGATGATCTCGACGTGTCGGTCTTCGATCCATTCGATGCCTACGTTTCGGAGTGCTCGTATTACTGTCGCGGCTTCGGTGCGGTTCGGTGTCACAGCGGCGGCGACGGGGTCTGGGATTGTTTCCGACATTGTGTTTATTTTTTACACGCCCACCTGCATCTTTCACCGCCCCCCGGGGTTTCGTTTGGAGCTTGTACCGCGGCGAAATACATTTTCGAGGGTTTTCAGGCTTTTTCGCCAGTATTTCGGCGTCGAAATACCCGGTCGTGTTTTCCGTTAATGGGGCCGGTAATAGATGGTATTCAACCTTATGAACTGCAGCCGGATGGCAACTACAGCGAAAATCAGGGGGCGAGGCTCAGTCGCCGCACGGCTTCACGAGAGGGTCTTTTGCATTTCATCGGCGGCGATTTCTTGTACGGTGTACTCTTCGGCGTCGGCGAGCCACTCGACGCGTGCGAGGATGATCTGATCGTTCGTTGGTACGTCGTCGCGGTACTTGTCGGCGAGCTCGTCTAGAATTTTGCTGAAAGAGGTTGAATTCCACGTAGCGATCGTTCCGTCGTCCGGATGGAACTCGACCCGCTTTCGCCGGTTGGGTCCGTACCCGACGAGTTTGCCGGTCGCGCGGAGCTGTGTTTCGATTGCTCGGTCTTCTGGTTCGACCCAGAATTCTCCCGGGTGGATGGGTTCTAGAACCATTACATCTATATTTAATCCTGATATACGTAAAAACCCTTGTAGTCAACCGATATTCTTAGTCAAGTACCAATTTGAAAATGTTTCTCGCTGGAATTCGAACCGGGTTAGATTCGGTCGAGGTAGCGACCTCGTCGCTGTTGCTATTTGGTTCGCCTGAAGCGCTGGTCGTAGTGTTTAGGATTGTATTAGCTACCGACGACGGTGTCGGGCTTGTTGGACTCTATCCGGTGAGTTATCGCTCCTCTCCTGACGCGTGGCCCGCGACTTGACGTGTACTCGTACGCTGATTGCCGGTCTTTCGTCGCTGTACACGTCGCTGTGTCTCTCCCTTGCGGACTCGAAACTCGGACCCGACGGCACACGGACGTGTAACGCTTTAGGCGTCGGCTTGGATGGAAATGAGCAAAAGGAAGGCTATAGCGGATCTGGGAACGTCCTCGCGGTCGACCTCTTTGTGCATAGAGGAGCGTACCGATCGCTACTGATTGTAGAAATTGTAAAAGTGGGCTGCCCAAGATTTGAACTTGGGACCTGCTCCGTGTGAAGGAGCCGTCATAACCGGACTAGACCAGCAGCCCTGTGCTTCCGGATTATGTGTGGGTTCTCTTAATCCGTTCGGATTGCGGATCGACCCGTAGTTTTATGATTCCTTCAGTTGATTCGGGGGACGTGCCTGGGGTGCTGGACAGGATCGCCCGGTTCACGCACGGATTCAAACGGCGGGTGAGCGCTGCGAATACCAGTTCGGGGTGCGTGCCAGGGTTACGCGCCGATTTCGTGTCCTTCAGGATCGGCGGATTGCGCACCGCTAGGGGCGGATTCGAACCGCCGACCTGCTCCGTGTGAAGGAGCCGTCATAACCTGGCTAGACCACCAACCCGCGCGATTTGACGTATCCGACCTCCGGACTTAAGAGTTACCTTACGGCGAAGGCGCTTCGCCGGGCGGCCCAACCGCGCGACGATCGACGCGTACGCACACCGGGGCTTCGTGGACCCGTCGTCCGCTCCGGTACTCCCGCGGGATCGACGGACGACCGTGGCCGGCGCCTACTCCGTCTTCGCGGCGTCGTGGCCCCGGTACTCGGCGACGCGTTCGCGCGCCGACGCCACCGCCTCGCGGGCCTCGCCCTCCGCGCGCTCCTCCAGCTGCTTCAGGTCGGCCTGCAGCCGGTCGAGCCGCGAGGGCTCCGGCGCCTCCTCCTCCGCTTCGATGCCAACGAGACTCTTCACTCGTTCCTCGACCGGCTCTAACTCCTCTTTCACGCCCGCTTTCGCGTGCTCAGCCGCTCGACCGAGGTAGTACCGTGCGTCTTCGAAGTGTTTGCTCATATCTGTCCTTTGGTATGCGACGGATATATTCTTTGTGGCTATCTGCCGGGGACAGATTGGGGGTAATCTCGCCGCCGCTGTCGGGTCGAAGCCGTCGGCTCCGCACGGCAACAGCGACGAAAACCGGTAAGGAGCGTCAGTACGAGGGTGCCTCTTCGGGCTCTCCGTCCCGCGCGTTCGCGACGCGGCCGAGCGTGAACAGCAGGTCCGAGAGCCGGTTGAGGTAGGTGACGACCGCCTCGTTGATCGGCTCCGACCGCGCCAGTTCGACGACCCGTCGCTCCGCCCGCCGGGTCACCGTCCGGACGTGGTGCAGCCGGGCACCCGCCTCGCCGCCGCCGGGGAGGATGAACGAGCGCAGCGGCTCCAACTCCTCGTCGAGCGCGTCGATGTGTTCCTCCAGCGTCTCGACGTGTCCCGGTTCGACCGCGGGGTCGTCGGGGTCCGGATCCGGGTTCGCCAGATCCGCCTGCACGACGTGGAGGTGGTTCTGGACGGTTTCGAGGAGGTCGTCGAGGTCGTCGTGGCCGGTCGGACGGACGGTCCCGATCAGCGCGTTCGCCTCGTCGACCGTTCCGTACGCCTCGATCCGGGGGCTGGCCTTCGACACCCGGCTCATGTCCCGGAGGTCGGTGTCGCCTTCGTCGCCGCGTCCGGTGTAGATGGTCATGCGAGGCTCTTCTCGACGTACTCCACGATGTTCGCGCTCTCCGCCATCGTCACCCCGCGTTCCTCGTCGACGAGGACGGGAACGCCGCGCTGACCGCTGACTCGCTTCACCCCGTTGCGGTCGGAGTGGAGCGCGTCGACCCACTCGGTCTCGTACGCGACGCCGGCGTCGTCTAACGCCTCGGCGGCCTTCTCACACCACGGACACCCGTCGAGAGCGTACAGTCGAACGGACATACCCGATCGATCGGCGCGCGACGGCAAGAAGGTAGGTGGCTCCGGTGTGCGTCCGCCGAGCGAGGGGGCGCGGGGGAACGACGCCGGGCGGGAGGACGCCGGACGCGCAGACAGCTGTCCGCCCGTCAGACCCCGTGGTACGACTCGATCGCCGACCGGTGCTCGTCGGGGATCGGCGCGGGCTTCCCGGAGTCCGGATCGAGGCTCACGAGCGTCGCCTCCGCCTCGGCGACGACTTCGCCGCCGGTACGGATGTCGTGGGCCATCGTTACGCTGGAGGTGCCGAGCTCGTCGATCGCGATCTCGACGGCGACGGTCCCGTCGGTCAGTTCGACCGGGCGCCGGAAGTCGATCGACAGCGACGCCAACACCGTCGCAATCGACGAAAGGTCGGCGTCGAGCACGTCGCGGAAGTAGGTGGTCCGCGCCTGCTCGAGGTACGTCGCGTACACGGCGTTGTTGACGTGGCCCATCGCGTCGATGTCGCGGAAGCGAACGTCGATCTCCGTGGTGTAGGTGGTCACGCCGGTCAGTACAGCAGTTCGTCGTCGTTCTCGATCATGTACAGCGAGCGCGCCGCGATGTTGACCGCGTGATCGCCGACGCGTTCGAGGTCGCGGATCGTGAGGAGGAGCCGCGAGACGTTCTGCATCGTCCCCTCCACGTCTTCCTCGTCGCGGAGCTCGTCGCGCTCGATCAGGTCGCGCACGACGAGTTCGCTCGCGGCCTCGCAGGCGGCGTCGACCTCGTTGTCGGCCTCGGCGACCGCGAAGCACCGCTCGGGGTCCGAGTCGGCGTAGGCGGCCATCGCGTCGTCGAGCATCGCCAGCGTGTCGTCGCCGATACGCTGCACGTCGACGTCGGGGAACACCTCCCGGTCGGCCTCTTTGGCGTACTCCCCGAGGTTCGTCGCGAGGTCGGCGATCCGTTCGAGGTCGGTGATGATCTTGAACGAGGCGGCGATGAAACGCAGATCGCCCGCCACCGGCTGCTGGAGCGCGATGAGGTCCGTACACTTCCCTTCCAGTTCGAGGTAGTGGTCGTTGATCTCCGCGTCGCCGGTGATGACTTTCTCGCCCAGTTCGGCGTCCTGCCGCTCCAGGGCGTCGAGACCCATCCGGAGCCGCTCGGCGACGAGTTCGCTCATGTAGAGCACGTCGTCGCGGAGCCCCTCCAGTTTCGTTTGGTACTGTTCGCGTGGCATCGTGTTGCCGTATCACCCTCACCGGACGTATAAAAACACGTCGCCAGTCGACCGATTACGGGCCCAACAACAAAGGGGGTACCCGTGGGATCGTACGCATATCGATGTCGTTCTCCACCGAAACGCTCCGGCCGCGACACGGCTTCTACGTGCTCGGCTGGATCTGTTTCGGGATCGGAATCGCCCACTCTCGACTGGAAGCGGGGGGGTTGGAAACCGCCCTCGAGGTTCTCATGATCGTGGGGCTGGCAACCATCGTCTTGTACACGGGGAACGAGCTCCCGGAACGGCCGGTCTCCATCGAGGGGCGGTGGAGAGCGCTCCTGTTGACGATCCTCCTGTCGGTCGCGTTCGCGGCGCTCGCGTTTCTGGTCTGGTTGACGTGGTCGATCGACGGGGTGAACCGGGAGTTATCTTTTCTCCTCGCCTTCGCCGCTTCGCTCGGGGCAGCGGTCGGGGCCCGGGGAAGCCTCTACGCGGTGGAATCCAACGAGCGACTCACCGAGACGCAAGAACTTACCAAGCTCCTCAAGATCAACCAGCGCGTCCTGCGGCACAACCTCCGAAACGAGCTCTCGATCGCGCTCGGACACCTCGAAAACGTCGAGCGCACGGTCGACGGGGAAACCGTCGACGACGATCTCAGGGTGATCCGCGACCACTTGGAGGCGCTCCTCGACACCACGGACCGGACCAGAAAGATCGTGTCGATATGGGACACCAGCGACGAGACCGAACACGATCTGGCGTCGATCGTCGACGACCAGCTCCGCCGGCTGCGCCAGGAGTACCCGAGCGCGACGTTCAGTTCGACGCTCCCGGAGGAGTGTCGGGTAATCGCGCACACCGCGCTCCCGCTCGCGATTCAGGAGGCGCTGGTGAACGCCGTCGAGCACAACCCCGCCGACGTGTCGGTCGACATCACGGTCGAGGCACTCCCCGATGAGACGGTGGAACTGGAAATCAGCGACACGGGGACGGGGATACCCGCGCCGGACCGAGAGGCCATCGCGCTCCCCGAGGAGACGGCTCTCGCACACACGCGGGGTCTCGGACTGTGGATTCTCTACTGGACTATCAGGGGGTCCGACGGAACGATCGAGTTCGACGAGAACGATCCGGAGGGGACGGTCGTGCGGATCGTCCTGCCGGCACGGTCTGAGCCGGACTCGGCGTCGTCGTCGCGGTCGCGCTCCCGGCGCGGATGATGCCGGTGCTGGGCTGCCCCACCCGCTCGGGGTCGACGATGCTCCCGCGGATGTGGTCGCAGTGGTCGTCGGCGAGCGCTAGCGTTTCGCGACGCCCCGGTTCGATATCGATCTGAGCGGTCCCCGCCCGACGGCGTACCCACCGACGGCGTACCCACCGACAGCGTACCCACCGACAGCGTCCGCGATCGACAACGGTTCCGGGGTGGACGCTGTAGCCCGGACCAACCAACTGTCGCCCCCGATCAATGGAAGGAACGCGCACACGCGACGACGGGATCCCGGACCGGCTGACGCTTCACGTCGGCGACGAAGGGAAGCTGCTCGATCGCGCCCGCGCTCGCCCGCGACCGACCGAACTCGTCGTCTCCCCGGTCGAACTCCACCAGCGGAACGTCCAGCGTCGGCTTCGCGAGGCGCGGCTGCCCAAGGACGCGTTTCGCTTCGAGGATCCGGTCGGGATCTGTCTCCGCGTGTTGGAGAGGGCGGAGCGGCCGACCGCCGCCGTCGACCGCGTGGACCGCCTCTCGCTGATCCGGTCGATCAACGACCCCCCGGCGGGTGACGGCTCGACCGACCGCTCGCTGCCGACGGGCGTGCAGTCCCACGACCCGCGACGCCTCGAGCAGATCCGCACCGCGGTCGAAGCGACCACTAACTTTCACCCGGAGCGGATCGCGGCGTGGACGGAGACGGCCGGCGAACTCGCCGGGCCGATCGACGACGAGTCGACGGCGCTCCTCGACGCCGGGGTCGGCATCGAACGCGAGCTCCGAGAGCTGACCGCGAAGGCGGTCTCGGAGACGGCGCTCCTGCGCCGCGCGACGCGGACGATCACGGCGACGAACGGGTCGGCGTGGGAAGAGGCGTTTCCGAACGTCGACCGGCTCACGCTCCTCGGGCTCAGCAGTCTGTCGGCGCCCCACACGGACCTCGTCCACGGGCTGCTGGCCGCCACGTCCGTCGAGGTCGACGTCCACTTTCGCGAGGGGACCGGGGAGTACCTCCGGCGGCGGGTTCCCGACCTCCTCGCCGTCGCCGACCCCGGAACGGAGGCGTTCGAATGACGGGCGCCGACCGGCTCGCGCTCTCGGCGCCGATCCGCCCGCCCGACGTTCCGGCGGTCGAACTCGCGTCCCCGACGCGCCGAGACGAGGCGCGCAGCGCGATGGCGGTGGCGGCCGCACTCCGAGATCGGGGCGTTCCGATCCGAGACGTCGCCGTCGCGGTCCGCGACCTCGACCCGTACGAGGCGCCCCTGTTCCGGGCGGCGCTCCAGTACGGGATCGCCCCAGTGTTCTGGACGCAGCTTCGCGTGACGCGAACCCGCCCGTACGCCCTCGTCGAGTCGGTGTGCGAGGCGCTGGCCGGAGACGCCGTGGACCGTGAGACGTTCCTGCGTCCGCTCGAACTCCGGTGGTCGCCGGCGGGGGCGGGCGAGTCGACGCCCGCCGCGGCATCGGACCGCTCGCCGCCCCCGGACCCGGCATGGCCGATCGAACCCGAGGCGGTACACCGGGCTCGGGAGGCCCTCCCGGACGGTTCGCGACCGATCGCGGAGTGGATCGAGCGGGTCGACGCGGCGGACGGCGTCGACGACCGGTTCCGGCGGTTCGCCGAGTGGATCGACGGAGCCCCGGCACCGGATCCGGCGTCGGTCGCCTCGCTCCTCGGCGAGGTGATCGAGGCGTACGCCGACTGCGGCCTCCCGGAGACGAAGGCCGCGGACGAACCGGCGCTGCTCGACACCGAGACCGACGCGCGGGCGGTGGTGCGGGTTCGCACCCTCGTTCGCCAGCTGCGACACAAGTTCGCCGACCGCCTGGAGGACGGGACGCTGGAGCGCTCGTGGGGCGACGTGGCCGACCTCGCCGGCGTGATCGCCACGCAGCGCCCCGGTCGCCGGGAGCACTCGAACGCCCGCGCGCTCGACGTCT